>DASPLE010000091.1:0-39409 GCA_035627695.1 Planctomycetota bacterium | reverse complement strand
CGCCGCGAGCGCGGCGCGCGCGCGATGCAGCACCACGCACACCGAGTTCATGGTCCGCCCGTGCGCCCGGGCGATGGCCTCGGCGGTCGATCCCTGCCAGTAGAACGCGTGCACGATCTCGCGGCTGGCGCCGCCGAGCCGCTCGAGGCAGCGGCGCAGGGCGATGAGCAGGTCGTCGGGCGCCTGGTCGCTCGCCCCCAGCACCTCGGCGGTGATCGCCTCGACGACGCGCGCGCGATGCGGATCGAGGCGGCGCTGCTCGCGGCACCAGCGCCGGCGCTCGTTGAGGGCGAGGTTGCGCGCGATCGCCTTGAGCCACGCGACCGGATTCGTCCCGGGCTCGTAGTCGGCGAGCTTGGTGTACGCGGTGACGAAGGCGTCCTGGACGACGTCCTCGACCTGGTGCGACTCCGGGACGATGGCGGCGACGACCACCCGCAGGGACGATTCGCAGGCCTCGATCAGCCGGCGATAGGCTTCGCGGTCGCCGCCGCGCACGCGCGCGATGACGTCATCGAGGCCGGGCTGAGCGCTGACGTCCACGACCGCTGATGTCCACCTTCGCCACGACCTTACATCCGAACCCCCGCTGACGCGAGCCGGCGGGCCGATCGGACGCGCGGCCAGGGGTCTGTAATGGCGCTGCGGTCACGATCTCGCCGAGCGCGACGCTGATCGCACGCTGGCGGTTCGACGAGGCTTCCGGGCTCGCCACCGCCGACCGCAGCGGCAACGGCCGGACCGGGACGCTGGTCGCGGGTCCACGGTGGGTGGACGGCGTGTCGGGCGCGGCGCTCGCCTACGATGGCAGCGATGACCCGGCGACGCGGGCGCGTTCACCGCCGTGCTCAGCGTGCCGCCATCGCTCGGTCCGGATGCCGCCGCCTGGATCCGTCTGGTCATGCCCGATGGCACGTGTCTCGAAGCCGGGCACGACGCGTTCTTCATCGACGACCACTAGGATGGCGGGACCTCAGTGGCCGTCCTGCTTTCCCGACGGCACGCCGATCCGTGCGACCGGCCCCATCGGCCAACGCGGGCGCTCGGTGAGGAGCTCCCACCGCTCATCGAAGAAGGCCCGCACGTCGTCGCGGTGGAACTGCGTCGCGTAGCCGATGCGCGGGGACGCCGAGCGGTTGGCGCCGGAGCCGTGGACCGTCAACCGCGAGAACGCGACCAGGTCGCCCGGCTCGAGCTCCAGGGTCTGGAAGCGCTCGACGGCGAAGTCGACCATGCGGTGCCCTGCCGCGTCGGTCGATTCGACCGACTTCAGGGTGCCCTGGCGATGCGAGCCGGGGAGCATGCGCAGCGTGCCCTCGGCCTCGCCCATCGGCGTCAGCGCGAGCCACAGGTTGACCGCCGGGCCGTCCAGCCGCGTGTACTGGTTGTCCTGGTGGAACGAGAACTTCCCCCCGCCCGGCGCCTTCACCGCGGTGAACGGCAGGTACAGCCGGCAGGGGCCTCCGACCAGGCGTGCCGCCAACTCGCGCAGGCCCTCGCCGTTGACGTGGCGGTCGAGCGCGCTTCCCGCGAGGTACTCGCCGCTCTGGCGCAGCGGCGTCCCGTCGGGCAGGCCGATCGCGCTCATGATCGCCAGGATCTCGTCGCGCAGCGCCACGCAGTCGCCGGCGGCGACCATGCCGCGCAGCACGACGTAGCCGTGCTCGTGGTAGGCCGCGATGTCGGCCTCGCGGAGTCGGCTGGGGTCGATGGAGTCGCTGATGATCGACATGGTTTGGTCCGCCCTCGCCGACCTTGTCCAGCCCGGCGCTGCCGTCGAAATGGACTTTGATGTCCATTTCTAGGACTTTCCGCTCTGCCGACGCGGCCGTCGAGCGAGGCGCCCGAGCACAGGGCGCACCGTATTCTGCCGCCGCTCCACGCGCGCCTGCATGGCTTCCTCGCGGCGCCCTGGTATTTTCCGACCGGATGAGCGACCTGGTCTTCCTGCACGGCGCGCGCAGCGCGCGCTGCGACGCGGACATGAGCAAGCGCTTCCTCGGCTACCTCACGCTGCAGTTCGGCGTCGGCGCCATCGCCCTGGCCTACGACGGGGCCGAATCGGTGCTGCGCGGCCGCTGGTGCTGGCCGCACTATCCCGGGCCGCACATCCACCTGCGTCCGGCGCCCGGCGCGAAGACCTGGGACCACCGCTACGTCGCGTTCGCCGGCCCCCTCGCCAACCGCTGGTTCAGCGACGGCCTGTTCCCGCGCGCGCCGCAACCGGTGCCGGCGGCGCTGCGCCTCGAGCGTTCGTTCGACGAGCTGTTCCCGATCATGCACCGCGCCGACCGCTGGGGACGCCTGCGCGCCATCAACCTGCTCGAACGCATGCTCCTCGAGCTGGCGGAGGCGCGCGACCAGGCGCCGGTGCGCGAACCGTGGCTGGCGACCGTGCTGGAACGCCTCGGCGACCCGGCGCGACGTCCCGGCGCGCGGGCGCTGGCGCGCGTCGCCGGCATCGGCGAGAGCACGCTGCGGCGACGCTTCCGCCGCGCCACCGGGGCCGCGCCGCACGCCTTCACGATCACCCGTCGCATCGCCGAGGCGCGCCGCCTGCTCGCCGACACCGATCTCGCCGTCGCCTCGATCGCCGAGCGCCTCGGCTACGCCGACCCGTCGTTCTTCACGCGCCAGTTCCGCCGCCATGCCGGCGTCGCGCCGCTCGCCTACCGCCGCAGCGCGCGGCAGTAGGCCGCGACCACTCGAGCCGTTTCTCCCTAGGGAAACGTCAGGCCGATCGCGGCGCACAACGTCCGCGCCCGAACGTCGGCGGAGCTGCCGGGCAGCGCCTCGGCGATGGCACGCGCCGTCGCCAGGATGCGCGTGAGGTCCTGCCGGTGCGCCGCGGCGGTCGCCGGCACGCGCGCGTCGACGCCGTTCGCCGCGAGGCGCCGCGCGATCGGCGCGATCGCGTCGACCGCGGCGCGCGCCTTCGCCGCCCGCCGCGCGGCCGGCGTCGCCGCCCACTCGGCCGCCTGCGCGGCGAGCTCCTTCGCCAACGCGACAGGCCGGCACTGCGCCGCGAGGTGCGCCAGCACATCGGCCGCCGCGTCGGGGTGCGCGTCGCGCAGCGTCGCGAGCGTCGCACGGATGCCCGCGATGCGCTCGTCGATGGCCGCAGCCGCCGCCACCGCCTCGGGATCCTCCGCCAGCTTCGCGGCCGCGGCCAGCACCGGCCCGGGACGTCCGTCGACCGCGGCCCTCGCCAGCGTCGCCGGCAGCGTCGGCAGCAGCAGCGATTCCGGCGCGGACGCGTCGGACGCCCCCTCGCGCACGAACCGGATGCGGTCGATGCGGAATCCGGCGGAGCGCCCGCGCAGGCGCAGCTCGTGCACGCCCGGGTCGAAGTCGTAGAGCGGCTCGTGGAAACCCGCGCCGTCCTCCAGGCGCGTAGCCCAGGTCCACGCGCCGCGCTGGCTGGAGAACGTCTTGATCGGCGTCGAGCCATCGACCGACGTGAAGCAGTCGTTCTCCAGCGTCGCGTCGGGATGCTCGTGGCGGTTGCGCAGCGCCATGCGCCACCGCCCCGGAGTCAGCACGACGAACCGCGCGACGACCTCGCTGCCGCCGGCATCGCGGCAGAAGCCATCGCCGGAGAATCCGGCCAGGTCGCGCTCGAGCACCCACCCGGGCGCCGGCCCCAGCGATTCCATCTCGATCACGACGCAGCCATCGCGCTCCCAGTGGGACGGCAGCCGCGGTTCGACGCCGGCGAGCGCGAGCGGCAGGCCGAGGACGAGCGTCCGCAGCGCGCCGCGCATCGCGGCGCTCCGCCAGCGCGCCGCGCTCATCCGTTGGTCGCCGGCGCCGCGTACGCGATCGAGAACGCGAACGTGCGCGCCCCGAGCACCGTGCCGCTGGCGTTGGCCCCGCTGTACACCGTCACGGTCATGGAGTAGCCGCCCGGGGAAGGAGACCAGCCGGCGTAGTCGCCGTTGGCGTCCCCCATCGCCGCGTACGGCGCCACGTTCTCGACGCGCGAGCCCGGCGTCGCGCCGGTCCACGCGAAGCGCACGCTGCCGGCGGCGGCTCCCGACCAGTTGGCGCGCAGGTTGATCGAGCCGCCGACCGCGCCGAGGTCGATGACCGCGCCGTCGGCCATGGGATCGAGGCCGGCGATCGCGGCGTCGCGCGACGCGTCGATCGCCGTCAGGGTCAGCGGCGGCGGCGTGGCCGCGCGTTCGATGCGGAAGGCGGAGAGCTTCGGATTCTGGACCACCGCGGAGAACGCGAGGTTCAAGGCTCCGTCGGCCACCCGCACCGGAACGCGCACGTCGTAGGCGGCGTTCCTGCCGACGCGCGCCACCAGGTCGAGGTCGTCGAGCGCGAGCGCGCCCTCGACGCGGACGTCGAACACCCGCTGCCCGGGCGATGAGAAATAGATCTCGGCGAACTGCAGGACGACGACGTAATCGCCGGTCGCGAGCGGGATCGCGTAGGAGAACGTGCCGTAGCGCTCGCTGCGGTAGAGCGCCTGATCGGCCGTCCCGGAGATCGTCGCCGCGGTGGCGTAGGTGCCGCCGCCGCTCGCGCCGCCGTCCGCGGCGTACGCCGTGCCGTCGGCGGCGGTGTACGCGCCGCCGCCAGCGTTCAGCGCGTAGACCACGGCGCCGCTCGCGGCGGCGCGGACGACGACGGTGACGACGTCGCTCGCGGTCGCGCCGCGGTCGTCGGTCACCACCAGCGTCAGCGCATGGGTTCCGACCGGCAGGCTCGCCGTCGGCCGGACTCCGGTCGCGACCCGCGTCGCGCCCGCGTTCCAGACGTACGAGACGATCGTCCCGTCGACGTCACGCGATGCCGCGCCGTCGAGCGTCACCGGCTGGGTCCCGTCGCCATCGGCGTCGGCGAGGTTCTGATCGGGCCCGGCGGCCGCCGTCGGCGCCTGGTTCGGCGGAGCGGTGCCGGTGCGGCGCACGCGCACCGCCCAGTCCCACGTGGTGCTCGACGGCCCCGAGCCGAGCGCGACCGGTCCGCCGCCGACGACCGATGCGACGGTGCCGGTCTGCAGGGCGCCGCCGTTGCGCGGATCGAACCAGCGGACCTCGAACGTCCCGCTGACGCCGCTGAGATCGAGCGTCGCGCTGCCGCCGTTCGGCAGGTAGACGGCGTAGGTCTCGCCCGGCTGCGCGAAGCAGTAGCGGCTGTTGTCGCCGGCGGCGTTGCCCACCAGATCGTCGCGGCCGGACATCTGGGCGAAGGGCAGGTGCTGGTCGAAGAACGCCAGCGCGTGCCGGCAGTAGTCCCACCAGCGATCGCGCGAGCGGAAGTCCTGCAGCGTGAGGTCGGTCTCGCCGGTGCCGTAGCCGAAGTAGCTCTCGATGCCGGCGCCGCCGGCCATCAGGTTGCCCCACAGCGTCGCCTGGCGCACGGCGTGCTGCGTGGGCGATCCCGTCCAAGCGTCCGGAGGAACGCCGACATCGGCGCCGCCCTGTTCGTCGTTGGCGCACACCCAGGCCTTGCCGGCGGCCGTCGACTCGCGGATCCACTGCAGCATCTCGCCGTGCACGGTGTTCCAGCCGATCTGGATCGAGGCGCCGGTCAGCTTCGACGCGTCGCCGAGCAGCGGCCGGTAGACCGACTCCTGTTGTCCCGGGTAGGTGTGCAGCACGACCGGATGGCGGTACGGATCGTTATCGTGGAAATACTGCGCCATCGCCTGGCGCTGCTCGGTCGTCTGGGTGTTCTCCTCGCCGAGGTTCCAGTTCAGCGCGAGGTGGTGCGCGAAGCGCGCGATCAGCTCGCGGTAGTACAGCCTGCGCTCGCGCGCCACCGCGCCGCCGTCCAGCGCCGACGCGCCGTCGTCGTTCTCGGTCTCCTGCGTCTTGAAGTGCAGGTACATGCCGAGGCGGTCGGCATGGGCGAAGACCCGCTCCCACTGGTCGAGCTTCGAGCAGTCGTAGCGCAGGCGATCGGCATGGCCGATGAACGGCCACACGTCCTTGCCGTCGCCGCCGGCGTTGTAGGTCAGGAAGGAGAAGACGTTGCAGCCCTCGCCAGCCAGGTAGTTGAGCGCGCCGATCAGCCCCTTGCCCTTGCCGCCCTTCCACGTCGGGTCGCCGGCGCGCCAGTCGCCGACGTGCGGGCTCCAGCTCTTGAGCGCGCCGCCGCCCTGGTCGTAGGTGCCGTCGAAGTCGGCGTAGCCGAGCATGTTCTCGGGCGAATCGGCGCCGGCCTTCACGAACCACTGGCCGTTGCCCTTGTGGCGCAGGTAGCGCGCGCCGACGTACTGCAGCCGGCCCTTCGCCCGGAAGTCGCGGCCGGACTTGTCGCTCTCGGCGATCGTGAACGTGCCGGTGCGGCCATCGTAGGGCGCCAGCGCCGTTCCGCCGCCCGACGCCGCCACGTCGATGCCCGCGCGGAAGGAGATGCGCCAGGTCCACGTCCCGGTGAGGTCGGGCGAGAGGTGCGCGCGCCAGATCGTGCCGGCGGTGGCCGAGGTCTCGCCGGCGTTGCCGTCGGCCGCGAAGTACCCGGGCACCACGTAGCTCAGAGCGCCGTTGCTGAAGGTCACGTCCATGCGCCGGTCGAGGAACGGGTTCGGCGTCCCCGTCTCGGACGCCCACGGGCCGTCGAGCGAGAGCGTCACCGCGTGCCATCGCTTCAGCTCGCCGGAGATGGTCACGGCCCCCGAGCCGTCGACGGCGGCCGCCCAAGCGGCCGAGGCGACGACCAGCGCGGCGACGACGAGGCTGCGGATCGGATGCATGCGGATCTCCTGCACCTCCTCTCTGCCGGCCATGGGGCGCCGTTTCAGGGCCTGCCCGACGCGCCCGGGACCGTCTGATACGCGTTCGGGCGCGACCGCCCGTGTCGCGATACCCTGTAACGCCGCGCCGCGAGCGGCAGAGGATCAGCGGCAGGACCATGGCCACGGACACCGAGCTCTCCGAACGCTTCGCGCGGCTGTGGACCAGGTTCCAGCCGGAGATCGCGCAGTTCATCGCCGCCGTCGTTCCCGACCCGCACCAGGCCGACGACGTGCTGCAGGAGGTCGCCGTGGCGATCCTGCGCAAGTTCTCGGACTACGACGACACGCGCCCGTTCGTCGCGTGGGCGATCGGCATCGCGCGCTTCGAGGTCGCGATGTCGCGCCGGCGGCACGCGCGCGACCGCCTCGTGCTGACGCCGGAGGCTCTCGACGCGGTCGCCGACGCCTGCGTCGAGCTCGCGCCGGAGGTCGACGGCCGCAGCCGCGCGCTGCGCACCTGCCTGGACCAGGTGGACGGCCGCGCGCGCGAGATGCTGCGCCTTCGCTACGAGCAGGCGCTGTCGCCGCAGGAGATGGCGGCGCGCGCGGGCGTCGATCCGGGCGCGGTGCGCGTCATCCTCCACCGCGTGCGCGCGGCGTTGCTGCGCTGCATCGAACGCCGCCTGGCGGGGGCCGGCTGATGGATACCGAGGCGCTGATCGCGGGCTGGTTCGACGGCGACCTCGACCAGCGCGAGGCGTCCGCGCTGAGCGCGTGGCTGAGCGCCGATCGCGCGCACGCGCTGCGCTTCGCGCGCATGGCGCAGGCACACCGCGCGCTGCACGTCGCGTTGCGTCCGGATGGTGCCGCGGGCGTCGTCCCCGGCCGAACGAGGTCGGCGAACGGCGCGCATCGGGAGCGCGGCCGCCCCTCGCGTCCGACCCTGCGCGTGGCGCGCCGACGGCGCGCGAGGCCTGGACGTTTCCCGCTCGCCGCGGCGTTGGCGGCGGTCGCGGCGACCATCGCCGTGGCGCTGATCGTGGCCAGGGAGCCGTCGCCCGCGCCGCCGTCGGTGGCGTGGCTGGTCGCCGGACGGGCCGTGGTCGCCGATGCCGCCGCGACCGCCCCGGTCGCGATCGCCGCCGGCGTGGCGATCCGCGCCGATGGCGCCGCGACGATCGCCTACGCCGACGGCACGACCATCGCGCTCGATGCGGGCTCACGCCTCGCGCTGGACGGAGACGCCGTGGCGAAGCGCATCCGCCTCGACGCCGGCGCGATCGGGATGGACGTCCCGCCGCAGGCGTCGGCGCTGCGCATCGCGTCGCCGCACGGCGATGCCGAGATCCTGGGTACGCTCTTCACGCTCGACGTCGCCGCGCACCGCACCCGGCTCGACGTCGTCCACGGACGCGTGCGCCTGACGGCCAAGGGCGGCGCCTCCGCCGTGGTCGGCGCCGGGGAGTGGGCCGAGGCCGGCCCGGTCCTGGCCACCGTCGTGCGCCGGGCGTCCGACCCGGCGCGTCCGCCGCCGCCCGCGGCCGACGCCCCGGCGATCTCCGGCTTCACCCTGGTCGATGCCGCGACCCGCGCGGCGATCCCGGCTCATGGGCCGATCGGCGATGGCGCGATCATGGACCTCGCCGCGCTGCCGACGCGCGCGCTGAACATCCGCGCCGACGCATCGCCGGCGACCACCTCCGTCGACTTCCACCTCAGCCGCGACGGCATCCTGGTCGAGCACCGTCGCGAGGACTTCGCGCCGTTCTGCGTCATGGGCGACACGCCCAACGGCGACGTCAAGGCTTGGACGCCGGCTCCGGGGGCGTACGTGCTGCGCGCGACGCCGATCGCCGGCCCGCGACGCGGGGAGGCGATCGAACTGCGCTTCGTCGTGCGCTGACCAGGCCGTAGGCGGACTCATCCCGTGGGAGGCTCGTCCCGGCGCGCCGCCGGCCGAGCCCGGCGCAGGAGTTGCAGCGAGGTTCGGCGGACGCTCCGGCCGTGCTGCCAACGTCGCCTACCAGGCGATCACCGCCGAGGACCCCCTGTGGATCGGCTACGACAGCAGGACCGTGGCGACGCCGCCGGAGGTCGGCGAGTGGCACCGCTTCGGAGTCACCGTCGAGGAGGGCGTCGTCACGACTCCTACGACGGCGCCACGGTCCAGCAGGTGGTCTCGCCGATCGGCACGCGCGGTCAGTTCTTCCTGCTCGTCGGCTTCGACAGCGACGCGACCGTCCGGCTGCGCGATCTCGACATCACCTTCGCGCATCCGACCGATGAGCAGCTCGCGCGGCTGGAGCGCGGCCTGCCGCTGCCGAAGATGCCGGGCTGGTTCCAGCGGCCGGAGCACGCGCAGGACGCTCCACCGCGCGGGGTCGGGTCACCAGCGGATGGCGACGGATTCTGACGCGCGCCGCCGACGCTGACGGTCCGTCGTCCGGTGTCGCTGCCGGGGAGCGAACCGGGATGACGAAGGCCGCTCATCGCGCGGTGACGTCCGCCAGCCGCCACCAGCGCATCAGCTCCGCGTCCTCGTCGAACGGATCGCCGTCGCGCAGCGTCGGCCAGCGATGGCCCATGCCGTCGATGCGCACGTAGCACGACGGCGGCGAGCTGGCGCATGCCACGATGCGCGCCGAGGTGACCGCGCCGGCGACGGTCCGCGCCCGCAGCGGCCCAGGCAGCAGCGCGCCGTACCACGCGCGCGTCGCCGCGGCATCGAGGACGCCGTCGCCCGGCGCGTCGTGGTTCGGATCCTCGCTGCCCATCGTGAACCGCAGCGGCCGCAGCACGGCCGGGGTCACGGCCGCCTGGGCCTCGGCGATGCCGCGCCCGACCATGGCGAAGCCCGCGAACGAGCCGCCGCAGCGCACGTACAGGTGGTGCGTCATCTTCGCGCCCGACGAGAAGCCGCACGCGTACGCCGGCAGGCGCGGCCAGCGCGCGCGCAGCGCCAGCAGGAAGCGCTCGTCGCGCAGCTCGTCGATGGCGGGATCCTTGGCGCGGTCGCCGAGCGCGACCCAGTTGGTCAGGCCAACGCCGCCGACCTGCGCGGTCGGGCAGGCGATGATCGCGCCGCGGTCGGCCTGGCGATGCCAGTGCCGGTCCCAGAGCTCGCGGCCGTTCGAGCCGCCGCCGTGGCAGGCGATCACCACGCCGCGCGGAACGCCCGCCGGCACGTGCAGCACGTACGAGCGGAGGAGCCCGTCGACGACGATGCGCTCGTCGCTGGCGGTCGCGCCGGCCGCCGGCGCGGTCAGGACGGCGGCGGCGACGATCGCCAGCAGCGGGTGCGACGGGATGCGCATCGGGTCGGCTCCTCGCCCCTGATACGCGCGCCGGGCCTCCGGCATCCCCACGGGGGCGGGCGCGACCGTCCCGGGGAATCCGCGTGATGACCGGTCGACCAGCGACAACCAGGTGGTGGCGGCACCGTCGCCGCCCCTCCTGGAGCCTCCATGCGACCCGCGATGTACCTCCCCGCCGCCCTCCTCCTGCTCGCCTGCGCCGCGCCCGCCGCCGAGCGGGTGATCTTCGACCACGACATCGGCGGCGATGTCGACGACGCCGGAACCTTCGCGGTGCTGCACGCGCTCGCCGACCTCGGCGAGATCGAGATCCTCGCCATGGGGCTCAGCGACGGCCACGCCAACGCGGTGCCGTGCTCGGACGCGCTCAACACCTGGTACGGCCGGCCCGGCATCCCGATCGGGCGCGCGCTGCGCGATCCGTATTCGTCGGACCGCTTCATGGAGGAGATCGTCCGCACCTTCGCCCACGATCTGACCAAGGCGACGGCGCCGCTGGCGGTCGACCTGTACCGGCGCGTGCTGGCGGCGCAGCCCGACCGCAGCGTCACGCTCGTCGTCGTCGGACCCGCGACCAACATCAGCGATCTGCTCGACTCCCCGGCGGACGCGATCAGCCCGCTGAACGGCGTCGAGCTGGTGCGGCAGAAGGTCAAGTTCTACGCCTGGGGCGGCAACGGGAGCGGCACGCTCCCGTCGGGCAACCCGGGCTTCAACTACCAGCAGGACCAGCGCGCCGCGCGCAACGAGCATGCCAAGTTCCCCGCCGACGTGCCGATGATCGAGGCCGGCGGCAGCGGCGCGCGGATCCAGGTCGGCTCCTGCTACCTCCAGGCGCCCGCGGACCATCCGGTGCGGATCTGCTACGAGAACTACTTCGGCGGCGTCGCGCGCGACCGGCCGTCGTGGGACCAGCTGCGCCTGCTCTTCGGCTCGCGGCCGGCGGCGCGCCCGCGCTTCGACGTCTCGCCGTTCGGCGACATCGTGTTCGACGCGTCGGCGTTCGTGTTCCACTGGCGCCCCGCGCCCGATCGCCGCCGCGCCTACGCGTACGTGCCCGACGCGGCGGCGATGCGCGCCGAGCTCAACGCGCTGATGATGCATATGCCGACCGCGCCGCTGCGCTCGGCGCGCATCGATGCGCCGGCCTATGGGGCCGCGCTGATCGCGGGTCGGCGGGTCGATCTGGTCGGCAGCGGCGACGACCTCCAGTGGTCGGTCGACGTGATCAACGACAGCGCGCCGCCGATCGCCCAGGGCGCCGGGCGCACGCTCTCGTTCGTCGTGCCTGCGCACGCCACCACCGTGGGCGTGACGCTGACCGGCTTCGGCGGCAGCGTCGTGCGCCTCCACGCCGTCCAGCAGCCGCCGCAGCCGCCGGAGGACGGGGCCATCCGCATCGACTTCCTGCCCGCCGGCGCCGCCGTCCATCCCGGCTACCTGCCCGACACCGGCGAGGCGTACGCCGCGCGTACCGGCGGCCTCGCCTACGGCTGGCTGGGCGGCGCGGTCCTCGACACCCGCGACCGCGATGTCGCCGGCACCGAGCAGCGCACCGACACCTTCAACCACATGCAGAAGTTCGCGCCGCGCACGTGGGAGGTCGCGCTGCCGGACGGCACCTACGACGTCCGCATCGGCATGGGCGACGCGCGCTACGCGGACCAGACCAACACGGTGTTCGTGGAGGACCTGCGCCTGGTCGACGCCGACGGCATCGACCGCCTCGACGAGCACCGCACCCGCGTCCGCGTCGCCGACGGCCGGCTGACGATCCGGCCCGACGCCAACGCCGGCGCGGGCGCGAAGATCGGCTGGATCGACATCGCGCGCGTGGCCGACACCACGATCCGCGTGAACTTCCAGCCCGCGGCGGCGCCGGCTCCGTCCGGATTCGTCGTCGATGGCGGCGCGGTGTTCGCGGCGCGCGGCGTCGGGCTGGCGTACGGCTGGGATCAGGACGTCTCCGCCGACGCGCGCGATCGCGGCGTGGCGGGCGTCGCGCAGGAATGGGATACGTTCATCCACCTGCAGAAGGTCGCGCCGCGCCGCTGGGAGATCGCGCTGCCCAACGGCAGCTACGAGGTCCGCCTCGCCCTGGGCGACGCGCGTTACGCCGACCAGACCAACCACGTCTTCGCCGAGTCGGTGCGGATCGCGGATCCCGATGGCATCGACCGGCTCGACGAGCACGTGGTGGTGATCACGGTGACCGATGGCCGGCTCGCCATCCGGCCGGACGCGAACCTCGGCGCCGGAGCGAAGCTGTGCTTCATCGAGATCACGGCGGTGCCCGCCTCGTCGGGATGAGCCCGGTCGCCGCGTCGCCTGCGGATCGCGGCTCGCGCCGGGGCGCGCTCCGGGGTATCACCATGCTCCGCGGCATGGACGACATCCCCTCCGACGACGAATGCGCCTGGACCCGCCGCGCCCGCGCGGGCGACCGTCCGGCGTTCGACGAGCTGGTCCGCCGCCACCAGGGCCGGTTGCGCGCGTGGCTGGCGGTGCGCGTCGCGGATGCCGCGGCGGTCGACGACCTGGCGCAGGACGCCTTCGTCATCGCCTACGGGCGGCTGGACGTCTTCGATCCGACGTGTCCGTTCTACCCGTGGCTGCGCGGCATCGCGCTCAACGTGCTGCGCAACCACCGGCGCAAGGCGGCGGCGCAGCCGATCGCCGAGGACCGGCTGCACCGGTTGCTCGACGAGGCTGATGAGCGTCGGCCCGACGACGACGAGGAGGCGGATCCCGACGCGCTGGCGCGGCTGCGCGCGTGCATCGAGCGCCTGCCCGACGGAGCCGGCGAGCTCGTCCGCGCGCACTACTTCCGCGGGCTCGCGCTGGGCGAGCTCGCCGATGCGCGCGGCCGGACGGCCGGCGCGATGGCGATGCTGCTGCTGCGGGCGCGACGGTGGCTGCGCACCTGCCTCGAGCGCGGAGCCGCGGCGTGAGCGACGATCCCCGGATCGAGCGCGCGCTGCGCCTGAAGGCGGCGGTCGACGCCGGCGACGCGACCGACGACGAGCGCCGCGCGCTGGAGCACGACGCGGCCGGGGACGGCGCGATCGCCGACGCGCTTGCCGGCGACCGCGCCGTCGACCGGCTGCTGCGCTACGCCGCCGCGGCCGCTCCCGCCGCATCGTTCTCCGCCGTCGTCGCGGCGCGGATCGACGCCGAGGCCGATGCCCCGCGCTTCCTCCGCGGTGTGCGCCGCCGCCTGCCGCCGCGCCGCGGCGTCATCGCGCGACGCGTCGCCGCGCTCGCCGCCGCGCTGCTGGTCGTCGCGACGGTCGCGTGGTGGCACGCCCGCGGCGCGCCCGCCGGATTCGCCATCGCCGACGCCTCCGCGGACGCGCTCGTCGACGCCGCTCCGGCCGCGATAGGCGCGCGCATCGTCGACGGCGCCACGATCGCCTGCGGCGCCGGCCGGCTGGTGCTGCGTCACGACGACGGCACCCGGCTGACGCTCGCGGCGGCGCGCGCCGTGGTGACGACGTCGTCCGCGTCGATCGCGCTGCGCCTCGAGGAGGGCGCCGTCATCGCCGACGTGCCGCGGCGCCCGCCGGGCGCCGACCTGCGCATCGCGACACCGCACGGCGAGGCGGTCGTCCTCGGCACGCGCTTCCGCATCTCCGTCGGCATGACGACGGCGCTCGCCGTCGAGGAAGGCGTGGTCCGCCTGGTCGACGCCGCCAGCGGCCGCGCCGCCGACGTCGGCGCCGGCGGGACCGCGACCATCGGCGAGGCTGCCGCGCTCGAGCGCCTGCGCGGCGAGGCGCTGGCCTGGTACGACTTCGCCGACGGCGGCGGCGCGATCGCCCACGACCGCGGCGGGCGCGGGCTGCGCCTCGACCTCGCGCTCAGCGACCCCGCGGCGGCGACCTGGCTGCCCGGCGGTGGCCTGCGTCTGGACCGCTCGACGCTCCTCGCCACGCCCGGTCCGGCGCCGACGCTCGTCGCGGCGTGCGCGCGCAGCGACGCCTTGACCGTCGTCGCCGACGTCACGACGGTCGCCGACAACGCCGACGACCCGGCCGACTCCTACCCGAAACGTATCGTCTGCCTCGGCCCGCCGACCGCCGACGCGACGCACTGCTTCAGCCTCGGCCAGGGCCTGTTCCTCGGCGACCGCGGCGTCTTCGACCTGCGCCTGCGCACCGACGCCACCAGCGACGACCGCCCCTCCATCGCCACCGCCGCCGCGCACGCGCTGCCTGCGCGACGGCTGGTGATCGCGGCGGTGCGCGCCGCCGACGGCGCCTGCCGGCTGGTCGTCGACGGTCGCACGGTCGCCACGCGCCGCGTCGACGAGCCCACGGGCCCGGCGAGCCGACGCCTGTCGCCGGCGGCGGACTCCCAGCGCCTGCCGGGTGCGCTGGCGGCATGGTCCGCCGGGTCGCGGCTCGCCGTGGCGGGCGACCATGGCCGATCGACGCGCGGATGGCTCGGCGTGCTCCACCGCGTCGCGCTGTTCGACCGCGCGCTGAGCGACGACGAACTGCGGGCGCTCACCGACGTCGAGCGCTGACAGATGCGACGAGCTCCGGGTGCCATCGCATCCGCAGCCCGTCGGCGAGGCCACTCCGCGCGCGGCTACTTCGTCGCTTCGGGCTCGAGCGGGAACGACGCCTTGTGCCGCCCGCCGGCGTCGTCCTCGATCGCCACCCAGAACGCCGCGCCCTCGGGGATCGGGTTCGGCACGGCGACGTGGCAATGCCAGCCGCCCGGATGCGCGGTCTCGGCCTCGCCCTTGGCCTTCACCGAGCCGGCCGCGTCCTCCGTGCCGATCCAGACACGCACGGCCTTCGCCGCGGGCTTCGCCGGGACGAGGTCCACGGTCGCGGCGCCGTCGGTACCGGCCTTCCACTCGCCGATGCGGTTGGCGGTGACCTGCCACTCGCCCATCGTCGCGGTGCCGAGGGCGACCTCGTCGCCGTGGCTGTGGCCTTCCTCGGCGATGCACGGCGCGCCGGCGCAGGCGAGGACGGCGAGGATGCGGGGGAAGATGCGGATCATGGGGCTCTCCGTGGTCGAGGGTGGTGGAGCGCCGCCGGGACCACGCCGGCGGCGCGCGTGGATCAACGAGGCCGCCGGAGGACGCGCGCGAGCGCCAGGTAACCGACCGGGACCACGACGAGGTTGAGCACGGTCGAGCTGACTAGCCCGCCGAGCACGACGACCGCGAGCGGCGCGAGGATCTCGCTGCCCGGTCGCCCCGCCGCGAGCGCCAAGGGCAGCAGGCCGAGCGCCGCGGTCAGCGCGGTCATCAGGATGGCGATCAGCCGGTCGCGCGCGCCCGCGGTCACCGCCTGCTCGAGCGGCATGCCTGCGGCGAGATGCGCCTCGAACTGGTTCACCAGCAGGATGCCGTTGCGCACCGCGATGCCGAACAGGGTGATGAAGCCGACCAGGCTGGCGATCGACAGCACCGGCGCGACGTAGCGGCCGCCGATGCCGATGAGGGCCGCCGCGTTCGCGAACGGGTTGGCCGATTCGGCGATGAACACCGCCGCGATCCCGCCGATCAGCGCCAGCGGCAGGTTGAGCAGGACCAGACCCGACGCCCACATCGACCCCGTCGCGCCGGCGAGGAGCAGCCACACCGCGGCGAGGACGGCGAGGCCCGCCCACAGGAGCGTCCTGCTGGCCTCCTGCTGCGCCTCGAACTGGCCGCCGTAATGGACGGTCTGCCCCGCGCGCGCGACGATCCGATCGACGACCGCCTGCACCTTGGCCACCAGATGACCGAGGTTCTCGCCGACGTCGACGTTGCAGGAGATCACGGCCTTTCGCCGCCCCTGTTCATGGGCGATGAGGTACGGCGCGAGGTCCTCGCCGATGCGGGCCACCTCGCGCAGGCGTACGAGCGCGCCGCCCTGCCCGCGCAGCAGCAGCTCGCCGACGTCCGCCGCGCGCGCGCGGTCGTCGGGATGGAGCCGCACCGCCAGCGCGAAGCGGCGGATGCCGTCGTTGATCGTCGCGACGTGCTCACCGCTGAGCGCCGCGCGCACCTGGCGCGCCGCCGACGCCGGGGTCAGGCCGGCGCGCCCGAGGTCGCCGTGGCGGAACTCGATCGGCATGCTGGTGATCAGGATCTCGCGGTTCGCGGCGATATCGCGGGTGCCGGGGATCGCGCGCAGCGCCTCCTCGACGGCCTTCGCCGTCGCGCGCAGGCCATCGAGGTCCGGGCCGAACACGTTGATCGCGATCGCCGCGGGCGTGCCGGACAGGATGTGGGACAGGCGGTGCTCGATCGGCTGGCCGACCATCGTCACCATGCCCGGGATCGCGCGCACCTGCGCGTCCAGCCCGGCGCGCACCGTCTCGGGGTCGGCGTCGGCCGCGAGCGAGATGTCGAGCTCGGCGTTCCACACCGGCTCGGCGTGCTCGTCGCGCTCGGCGCGGCCGGTGCGGCGCGTCACCGCGGTGACCCCCGCGACCTCGAGCAGGCCGCGCTCGATCGCCTGCGCGACGCGATCGCTCTCGCGCAGCGACGTGCCGGGCGGCGCCATGAGGAACACCGTGAAGGTGCCCTCGCGGAACGCCGGCAGGAACGACGTGCCGAAGGTCGCGGCGACCAGCATGCTCAGCGCGGTCAGCGCGACGGCGCCGAGCAGGACGACCGCGCGTCGCCGCACCGCCCATGCCAGCAGCGGGGCGTAGCCGCGGTGCAGCCAGCGCACCAGCGGGCCCTCGCGGTGCGCGACCGCCGAGGCGGCCGCGCGCACGCGTCCCAGCAGCAGCCAGCACAGCGCCGGCGTCACCGTCAGCGCGACGACCAGCGACGCGACCGTCGCGACGATGAAGGCGATGCCGAGCGGCCGGAAGAAGCGGCCTTCGAGTCCGGCGAGGGCGAGCAGCGGCGCGAACACCAGGACGATGATCAGCGTCGCGATGACCATCGACGGCCTGATCTCGTTGCTCGCGGCGAGCACCACCGCGCGCCCGTCCTCGTCGGGGCGCTCGCGCAGCCGCCGATGCACGTTCTCGACGTCGATGATCGCATCGTCGACCAGCCCGCCGATGGCGACGGCGAGCCCGCCGAGCGTCATCACGTTCAGGGTCATCCCGCTCCACCAGAAGGCGAGCACCGCCACCGCGAGCGACAACGGCAGCGCGACCAGCGTGATCACGGTCGTGCGCACGTTGAGCAGGAACAGCACGAGGATGATCGCGACGATGATCGCCGCGTCGCGCAGGACGTGGATCAGGTTGTCGACCGAGCGGCCGATGAAATCGGCCTGACGGAAGGCGTGGCGATCGAGGTGCACGCCCGGGGGCAGGCCGAATCCGTCGAGCGACACGTCGATGCGCCGGGTCAGGTCGAGCGTGTTCACCCCGGGCGCCTTGGTCAGCGACAGCACCACCGCGCGATGCCCGTTGAACGACGCCGTGCCGCGCGCCGGGGCCGGACCGAGGCCGACCTCGGCCAGCGCGCCGATCGTCACCGGCACGCCCTCCTTCCACGCGACCACGGTGGCGGCGATGTCCGATGCCGAGCGCACCTGCGCGCGGCTCGCGACCGCCACCTCGCGGCCCTCGACGTCGGCGAGGTAGCCCGCCCCGGCGGTGGCGTCGGCCTCGGCCGCGGCGCGCATCACGTCCTCGATGGTCAGCTGGTGCCCGATGAGCGCCGCCGAGCGGCAGTGGACCTGGTACTCGGGCAGCTCGCCGCCGATCGCGATCACCTGGCTGACGCCGGGGATGCCGAGCAGGTGGTTGCGCAGCTCGTACTCGGCGAAGCCGCGCAGCGTCAGCGGGTCGGCCATGCCGTCCGGCGAGGACAGCGACATCAGCATGATCTCGCCGGTCAGGCTGCTGATCGGCGCCAGCTCGGCGTGGGCGTCCTCGGGCAGCAGCTCGCGCGCGGCGGCGACGCGCTCGCCCACCGCCTGGCGGGCGCGGTGCACGTCCTCGCCCCAGTCGAACTCCGCCCAGACGATCGACAGGCCGAGCGCGCTCGACGAGCGCACGCGGCGCAGTCCGGGGACGCCCGCGATCGCGCCCTCGAGCGGCACGGTCACCTGGGTCTCGACGGCGTCGGCGCCCAGCCCCGGAGCCTCGGTCAGCACCACCGCGGTCGGGGCGTTGAGCTCGGGGAACACGTCGACCGGCAGCCGCGCGAGCAGCCAGCCGGACGCGGCGAGCAGGACGCCCGCCAGCACCAGCACGGTGCGGGCGTTGGCGAGGCTCCAGGCGATGAGATGGCGCAGCATCAGTGGCCTCCGCCGCCGTCGTCCTCGGCGTGGAAGGTGCCGTCGGCGTGGAAGTGCCCGCCGAGCTCGGCCTTGCCGGCGCCGCTGAGCTTGAGCTGGTAGATGCCGCCGACGACGACCTGGTCGCCCTTGGCGACGCCGCTGAGCACCTCGACCCACTCGCCGTCGTTCGCGCCGAGATCACCGCTCAGGCGGATGACCTGGTCGGGATCGGCGGGATCGCGGCGGAAGAGGATGGTCTCCAGGCCATCGCGGATCGTCGCCGCGAGCGGGATCGCCAGCTCCGGCGAGCCGCCCGCGAGCAGCACCTCGAGCTGCGCCGTCACGCCCGGACGGGCCCACGCCGGCAGCGCCGCGCCGTCGGCGGGCTTCGGCCACGCGATCAGATCGTGCGTGCGCAGGGTCGGATCCGCCTCGAGCGCGAATGCGAGGCGCGCCGGCACGGCGTCGCGCCACGCGGCGGTCGTCGGGATGATCCGCGCCGGCAGCGTGTCGCGCAGCGTCGCCAGATCGCCCTGGGGGACGCTCGCGCGCAGGCGCACGCGCGTGGGATCCAGCGTCGCCGCGAGCGGCGCGCCGGCGTCCACGGCCGAGCCGGACACGGCGATCGCCGGTTCGATGATCCCCGCGGCGCGCGCATAGACGGTCAGCGCCGGCGCGTCGGCCAGCGCCTCGAGCCGGGCATCGTCGACCGCGATCCCGGCGGCCGCGGCGACCTGCGCGGTGATCAGCGTGCGCCGCGTGGCGCGCGCCTGCGCCACGGCATCCGCCGGATCCGACCCCACGACGCGGCTCTCCGCCCATTCGCGCTGCAGCTCGGCCCAGCCGCGCCCGCTGATGCGCGCGACCGGCGCGCCGGCGGCGACCGCCTGGTACGGCGTGACCAGCGGCTCGACGATGCCGGCGACCGGCGCGCGGTACTCGCGGCGCGCGTCGGCGTCGGGCTCGAACCGACCGGGATAGCGCCGCGTCGTGCGCACCTCGCGGGTCTCGACGGTCGCGAAGGTGATGCCGAGGTTGGCGCGCACCGATGCCGGGATCGGGATGCGGTTGGTCACCGGCGCCGGCTCGGCGCCCGCGGCCTTCGCCGGCGCATGCTCATGAGCCTTCTCTCCGCAGCCGATGACGGCGGTCAGGATCACGATGATGGGGATGAGGCGGCTCGAGGTCATGGCAGGGCCTCTCCACCGCCGGTGGCGGCGTGCAGGTCGATGAGCGCAAGGTCGCGCGCCTCGGTGGCGTCGACGAGTCCGGCGACCAGGCGGGCGAGCGTGCGGCGGGCGTCGAGCACCGCTGCCAGCGGCGCGGCGCCGGCGCCGTAGGCGGCGAGCGCGAGGCGCATGCCCTCGCGCGCCGCGGGCAGCAGGCGTTCGGCGTGATGCGTCGCGCGCTGGCGCGCGGCGTCCCACGCGAACCACGCGGCCTCGGCCTCGGCGGCGAGCGCGCGTCGCAGGCTCTCGTGCCGCGCGCGCGCGCCTCGCGCATCCGCCTGGGCGCCGGCGATGACGGCGACGTTGCGGTTCCAGACCGGCAACGGCACCTCCACGGTCAGCCCGAGCATGGTCTCGTCGTCGTCGCGCTCGGCGAAGGCGCCGGCGCGCACGTCCTGCCAGCGCCCCGCCTGCGCGGCGCCGGCGTCGGCCTGCGCGACGGCGAGCTCGGCCGCGGCGGCGCGCAGCGCGGGATGGCGTTCGACGGCCGCCGCGACCGCGAGGCGGTCGAGCGGCGGCAGCGCGATGGCCAGCGGCGCGCGCGGCGCCTGCTGCTCGTCGAGGCCGCAGCGCCGGATCAGCCGCGCGCGCGCCGCCTCGATCGCCTGTTCGGCGCGCCGCGCGTCCTCGGCGGCCTCCTCCGCGGCGATGCGCGCGGCGAGCTCATCGGCATCGCCGGCCTGTCCGGCCGCGAGGCGCGCGCTGACGGCGGCCGCGGCGTCCTCGGCCGCGGCGAGCGTCGAGCGCGCCGCCTCCCGCCGGGCCGTGGCCGCGGACCAGCGCGTCGCCAGGCGCGCGACCTCGGCGGCGACCCGCGCCCGCGCCGCCGCGGCGTCGGCATCCGCGCGCGCGACGCGGCTGCGGGCGGCGTGGCGCCGCGCGCCGAACTCGCCGGCGATCGGCAGGCGCTGGGTCAGATCGACGCGTCCCAGCCAGGCGTCGTCGCCACGATCGGTCCGGACGCCGCCCTCGAGCGCGAGGCGCGGGTCGTCCCAGCGACCGCCGGCGCGATCGACCGTCTCGGCGGCGTCGCGCGCCGCATCGGCCGCGACCACGGCGCCGTCCAGGCGCGCGGCGGCGGCGATGAGCGCCGCGAGTTCGGAGGAGGCCGCGGGAACGGATCGCTCGGCCGACGGGTCCGCCGCATGGCCGCAGGCCAGCAGGGACACCGAGACGATGATCGCTCCCAGCGGACGCTGGGCACGTCGCATGGGGAACCTCGGGGGTGATCGCGCGACGGCGGACGCCGGCGCAGCGGTGGCTCACGTGTCCGAGACGCGCTAGACGGGCGGGATCTCGACGTCGCGTGGCGCGTCGTCGGGGAGGTCCTGCGCCGGTGGCGGCAGGATGCCGCACGCGAGGACCATCGTCACGAGCGACGGCAGCGTCCCGCGCAGGGCGGCGATGTCGCTGGAGCCATGGCTGTGCGCCTCGAACTCGTGGCTGTCGTCCGCCGCGGCATCGCCGTCGAGGTCGTCGTCCGCCAGGTCGGCGGCGGGTTCGGACGGCCGGTCATCGCCATGGTGGTGATGCTGGTCGCCATGGTGGTGCGCATGGGCGTCGTGGCCGTGGTCGTGATGCGTCGCATCGTCCGCATGCACATGCAGGCCGAACGCGTTGGTCAGCACCAGCAGCACGCCCAGCGCGCTCAACGTCCGACGGACAGCGATACGGAGCCGACGCGGCATGCGGCGACGAGCGTCGCGATCCACCTCCGCCATGCAAGACGGAGCGGGTCGACTGGATACGGCGCCTGCCGTCAGGGTCCCCGCCCATGCGCATCGAAGGTCGGCCGGGATGGCGGCGGCGACAGTCCGCTGAGCCAGAGGACGCGCATCCCGGTGAGCGCCTCATCGAGGGCCAGCGCCGGCTGGTATGCCCGGTGCAGCCAGACGTCGACCGCGTCGTGGTCGTCGAGCGTCAGATGGCTGCCATCCACGGCGTGCGACCGCCGCCACCACGTGTAGGTGGCCGCGTAGACCAGCAGGGCGAGCGACACCGCCACGACGACGTGCCACGGCGACATGCCGCGATCGCGCGCGTCGGTGGTGGCGGTGGTGCGCATCGTCGGCGTGCGCCATCATCCGCTGGCGCCTCCCGTCCGCCATGGACGCCTGGCGTGAGCGCTGAGCGGCGATGCGCGGTCGCGACGGTCGCCACCGAATGCACGAGGACGGCGCGTCGACGACGCGCCCGCTCACTTCGCGACGATGTCGCCGAGCGGGTACCAGCCTTCGTCGTCGCGCCCGGCGATCGCCAGCCGCACGCCGGGCACGCCGGTCGCCGGATCGACGATGCCGAGCTTGAGCGCGTAGCGGCCCGCCGGCAGGTCCTTGGGAAGCCCGAAGGACGCGCGCAGCGACTTCTCGCCGGGCATCCAGCCGCGGATGCCGTCCTTCGCGACCGTGACCAGCGGCTTGCCGCCAGCGGGCGGATCGAGACGCAGCGCCAGGCGGTGGCCGACGTACGGCGGCGCGACGCCGATGTTCTCCCAGTCCATCTTCACGGTCAGGCCGGCGCCAGCGCCGACCGCGGGACGGTAGCGCGCGCGCTTGAGCACCAGGCGGTAGCCGAGACGCCGCAGCGCGGCCTCGACCAGCGGCCGCGCCCCCGCCGGCAGCGGCGCCGACTTGTTGTTGATGTAGCTGGCGTGGTGCGCGAGCGCGTACTCGAGCGCGGCGCCGATGTCCCAGCCCTCGCGGACCCAGGTGCGCATGTCGTTCGACGACTCGAAGGCGACCGGAGCGACGCGCCACGCCTCCTGCGCGCCCGCGTCGGCGAGCTGCTTCGGGTACCACGCCATGTGGTTCCAGCCGCCGTGGCCGTAGTCGCCGAGCGAATCGCCGCGCCAGCCGCACCCGCGCGCCGCCGCGTGGCGCAGCGCGTCGGTGTCGTTGATCAGCATCATCATGGGCGTGTCGGGGAACGCCCGCCGCCACAGGTCGACGACCCAGAGCTTGGCCGCGAGGGACGGCATCGGCGCATCGGTGCCGGCCATGTGCCACTCGCCCCACAGTCCGAGCGAGCCGATGTCGACCGCCTCGAGGTCGGGATGCGCGGCGTAACACCGGCCGAGCTCGAGCACCAGGCGCTCGTGCGCCTTGCGCACCGCCGGGTCGTCGAAGCTCGGCATCCAGGAGATCTGCGCGGACTTCCCGAAGCGGTACTCGTGACCGGCGCAGCCGTCGGTCCTGAGGTAGGCGGGCACCGAGAGCGGGCGGTCGTCGGTCGACGCGCACATCACGCGCAGCATCAGGCGCTGCCCGGCCTTGCGCGCCCGCGCCAGGTGATCGTCGAGCACCGCGAAGGTGAACTCGCCGGCGTCGTCCTCGAGCTCGTGCCAGTAGATGCGCACGTAGGCGTTGCCGCTCGGCAGCCCGTCGAGCGCGGCATCGCGGTCGGCGAAGCAGTGGAACGTCTGCCAGCCCATGCCGGGATTGGCGAAGAGGTCGTCGATCGGTTGCGGCTCGACCACGACCTCGCGCACCTCGCCCGCCGACGCCGACACCGTGAGAGCGAGCAGGGCGGCGACGACGCGCAGGACGGACATGCGACCTCGGGCGGGGGCGAACGATGGGCGCGTGGCGGGGTTCGCCGCGCAGCGCGCGCCCGCCGTCACGGTCTTGCATCGTCGAGCGGATGTTCGGCATGCCTGAGCACAGGATCCACGCCGGCGCCACATCGGGACCACCGGACGCCGTGGGGTGGAGGGCTCGCTGCGCCTCGTCGCCGTGCTCGGCGCACCTGGACCGGTCGATGCCGGGAGGCGGTCCGGCGAGCCCCGACAGACGCGCGCGCGCACGCCATCCGGACAACGATTCGGCGCCAGGACGGCCGCGTCCGCCATCGCTTGGGACACGACACCCGGACGGGTCCGGGCAGCATGTCATAATCGCGTCCCACCCCTGTCTTGCCCATGCCCATGGATGACATCGACGTCTATGAGATCCTGGTGCGCGAGCACGAGGCGATGCTCGCGGTCTACGTCTACGGCCTCGTGGGCGACCGCGCGCTGGCCGACGACGTGTGCCAGGAGGCCTTCGTCCAGGGCTACCGACATCTGGCGCGGCTGGAGCGGCGCGAGTCGTTCGCCGCCTGGCTGCGCACCATCGCACGCAACATCGCCTTCGACCACCTGCGCCGGCGCGAACGCACGACCGCGATGGAACCGGAGGCGGTGGCGACGCTGGACGCGGCGTTCGCGCGCCTGGATCGCCACGCCGAGAACCCCGATTGGGCGGAGCGCCTCGGCGCGCTGCGCGCCTGCTTCGACGAGCTCTCGGCGCCGCTGCAGGCGACGTGCCGCATGCACTACTACAACGGCGTGCCCACGGCGGCGATAGCCGAGCATCTCGGCACCAGCCTGGTCGCCGTGCTCAAACGGCTGCAGCGCGGGCGCGAGGCGCTCGCCGCGTGCATCGGCAAACGCCTGCGCCTGGACGAGCGATGAGCGGCGAGCTGCCACCCCCGCTGCCGGACGATCCGCGCCTGCGCGGCCTGCTCGGCCTGGTCGATGGGCTGCTCGCCACCGGCTTCGGCGCCGACGTCGGCTCCGCCGGCGATCAGGCGCTCGCGCGCCTGCGCCGCGATTCGCAGCCGCGCCTGGCGGCCGTCGCGCCGCCGACCCGCACCAGCGCGCGCACGCGCGCGCGGCGCCGCGCCTACCGGCCGGCGCCGTTGCGCGGCTGGGCAGTCGCCGCCGTCGCCGCCTCGGTGCTGGTGGCGCTGGTCGTGGTGGCGCGGGCGCGAGCGGATGGTCCACGCGCGACGAGCGCGGTGACGGCGGCGGCGCCCGCGACCATCCTGCCCGATGGCAGCGCGATCTCGCCGGCCGGCGATGCCGAATTCACCTTCGAGCCCGAGCAGCGCGTCGTCCGCCTGACCTCGGGACGCATCGCGATCGAGGCCATGCCGCAGCGCGCCGATGCGCCGCTGCGCGTCGTCACCCCGATGCTCGAGGCCACGGTCGTCGGCACGTCGTTCACCGTCGAGCATCGCGCCGACCTGAGCGTCGTCGCCGTCGCGCACGGCCGCGTGCGCGTGCGCCGCGGCGACTCGGCGATCGAGCTCGGCCCGGGCGAAGCGACGCGCGCGCTCGAGCTCGCTCCGCTACCGGACCCGAACCTGTCCAAGGCCGGCCTGCCACCCCGCGGACGGCTGACCATCGAGCCGGCGCCCGCGCTCGCCGCGTCCGAGGCCGCCACCGCGCGCTCGGCCGCGGCGACGCCGGGGCTGCTCGCGCAGTACTTCGATGGCGCCGACTTCGCGCGCCTGCGCCTGTCGCGCATCGATCCGCAGGTCGCCTTCCGCTGGCGGCCGGCACCGGGTCCGAGCGACACGCCGATCACCGATCCGGCGGCGCAGGGCGTCTTCTCGGCGCGCTGGTCCGGCCTGGTGGATGCGCCCGTCGCCGGCGACTACCGCTTCCTGGTCACCGGCGACGACGGCGCGCGCCTGTGGATCGACGGGCGCCTGGCGATCGACGACTGGACGATCCACAAGCCGAGGACGGCGAGCGCGACGCTGAGGCTGGCGGCGGGCGCGCACGCGCTGGTCCTCGAGTACTGCCAGCACCTCGCGCACTGCCAGATCGCGCTGGAATGGATCCCGCCCGGCGGGACGCGCGCGCTGGTGCCGGCGCAGCGCCTGTCGCACGCGCGCGTCGCGGGCGGGCCATGAGCCGCGCATTCACGCTCTTCGAGGTCGCGATCTCGCTCGCCCTGGTGGCGATGGGCGTGACCTCGGTGCTGCTGCTCTTCCCGACCGGGCTCAAGACCCAGCAGATGGCGCGCTACCGCGTCTACGCCAGCGCGAAGGCGCTGGAGATGGTCGACGCCTACAACACCTTCCCGACCGCGAACCCGTCCCTGGAGAGCGAGGCGCCCAATCCGTGGGACGTGTCCACCGGCCGCGGCAACATGGCGTTCGACCTCGAGCGCCGGCTGTCGTCGTTCCGCTTCGGCATCATGCCGGTGCCGCTCGACATCGCGCGGCGGATCGACAGCGAGGGCGACGAGATCGCGCGCGTCCTGGGCGAGGGCGGCCGCCTCTACTACTCGCAGCCGCTGGCGACGACCGGATTCATGGAAAGCGGGCTGCCGACCGCGCCGCCGAACGAGGCGCAACGCCTGGTGTTCACCGTGGTCGGCCACGCGCAGTCCAACGCGATCGCGATCTTCCCGTGGAAGGCGTGGCCGTACTACGCGCCGTTCCCCTCGCCGCCGGCGCACGGAACGCACGGCCGCGAGCCCGGCTTCTCCGAGCCGCTCGGCGCGATCGAGACCGTCGGCGGGAAGCGCGGCATCCTCTTCGAGGACAGCTTCGACGCCGACATGCGCCCGGTGTTCTGGTGCAGGCGCAGCGACGGCGCGGAATACGGCTACCGCCACCACCAGGTCGCCGGGACGCGCGACAGCGCGATCCGCTACTGCCAGGCGGCGTTGTGGTACTGCGCGCGCAAGGGCCTGACGCCGGCGTTCTACGACCAGGCGACGCCGATCACCGACTTCGATCCGGCGGCGACGCCGCCCGACATGCGGTGGAAGCAGGTCCAGGCGCTGCGCTTCCTCGCGCACGCGACCACCTGCCTGACCACCTACGTCGACCACGCGACGCTCAGCGCCGGCCTGGCGATCCCGCCGATCGATCTCATCGAGGACGGAACCACGCCCGCGCCGTACACCGCGACCCACGACCGGATCGTCGCCCTGCACGACAGCGCCAAGAACCTGGCGATGCTCTTCGCAGCGAGCCATCCCTACGACTGGGCGGTGCCGCGTCCACTCGAGCGCGCGATCATGATGGACCACCCGCTGATCGAGTGGGACATGTTCTCGGACCCGCTGCGCGGCACGATCTGGAAGACCAGCGTCTCCGCGGCGCAGTGGCGGCCGGTGCCGGCGCGGCCGATCGAGAACATCGGCCGCTCGTTCCAGTTCAGCAACCTGCCCATCCCCAGCGACGATCCCGCCTGGGAATGGGGCCGGTCGTCGCTGCCGTCGTTCTGGGGCGACGAGGCGCACTTCACCCTGACCAACGCCTTCGAGCCGAGCGAGCGCTGCCGGCAGCTGGTGTTCTGGGCGGTCGACTGGATGGCGTACGAGGACGTCGAGACGGCGCCCAGCGCGCCGGTGGATGCCTGCCGCTATCCGCGCGGCGCGCCGCGCCTGAACGCGTCGTTCACCGCGCTGCTGACCAGCCCGCCGTTCTTCGACTGGCAGCAGTACTCGTACCGCAACCCCGAGAAGGTCATGCTGTTCAAGCAGGACCTGTCCGACCCCGTCGCCAACCCGACCGGCAGCGACGTCTCGACGAGGATCCTCGGCCTGAGCGGCGGACCCACGACGCTCGGCAGCAACCCGCGCGGCGACCAGGAAGGCCAGGCCGCCGACGCGCGGGCGGTGTTCTCGGGGCTGTACGGCGCCGATCGCAACATGAACCGCCGGCTCGACCGCGGCTCGCTGCCGCGCTCGACGCGCGTGCGCGCGATGCCGGTGGCGCGCTTCAACTTCTACGACCTGCGCGTGCCGGCGGCGCTGCGATGATCCGGCGCGGCTTCACCCTGATCGAGGCGCTGCTGGCGGTGGCCCTGAGCATGACCGTGGTCCTCACCGCGGTCGCCGGGGTGCGGCTCGCCGCGCAGAGCGTCACCGCGGCCAACCGCAACGCGGTCGAGAACGGCCTGATCCGCGCCGGCTACTTCATGGCGGTGGACGAGGCCGACTTCTGGCGCGACTACGACGATCCGTTCGACGCGACGCGCCAGCGGCTGCGCGGGTACGACGCGGCGCGGCGGCGCGGATTGCCGTTCACGCCGTTCGATGCGACGGTGATGCCGCGCTCGGGAACCCCCGGCGCCGAGGACGAGCGCGGCTGGGATCCGGAGTACCAGTGGCCGGCCAGCGACGCGCGCACGTGGTTCCATGGCAACCTCGTCGAGCACGCGACCAGGACGCAGCACCGCTTCGGCCACCACGAGATCTTCGCGCACGTGAAGGAGGAGCCCACGCTGGCGCGGACCTTCGTCGACGGCCTCGGCGCGGCCACGCCGGCCTACGCGGGCTACGGCCAGGTGCGCACCCCGCACACCTGGGCGGCGAACCAGCTCACCGCGCTGAAGAACGCGCTCGGCTACTACGGCGTCACCGAGTACATGCCCGCCAACACCATCTACGGCGTCCACGGCGCTCCGGGCGCGGACAACGCGTATGGCAGCGGTCCGGGCGATCCGCTCGCCGCGGACGACACCGACCAGGGCCTGGCCCACGAATGGTGCCTGCCGTCGGGCAGCGGCGGCGGCGTGCAGTGGCGCTTCGCGAACGACGACGGCGATACGGCCTGGCCGCGCGGCATCTACCGCCTCGTCCGCGACTCGACGTTCCCGGTCATCCCGGCGTCGGCGACGCCCGCGGCGGATACGACGCCGTGGACGCTGCAGACGCTGGTCGCCGCGCACGGCCGCTCGTGGGCCACCGACCGCGTGGCGGCGTCATGGCAGACGGGCGGCATCCCCGACCTGCTCGCCAAGGCGCAGATGGCGATCGCGGTCGTGCCCCTCCGCCCGGCGTCGTGGCCCGCCGTGTCGCGCGCGACCATGCGCTACCTCAACAACTGCCGCTTCACCGCGCTGAACAAGATCCGCTGGATCAGCCCGGTCACGGGCGCCAGATCAGAGCTCAGCTTCACCCTGGTGGCGACCTCGCTGCGCGGCGCGCGGCAGCAGCGCTCGCCGACGCCCACCGGCGGCTGGGCGCGGCCGGGGCAGCCGACGCTGGACGCGCCATGACCGGCCGCGGCGGCTCGGTGCTGATCGTCGTCGCCGGCATGAACGCGCTGCTCGCGACGCTGGCGATCGCCTTCCTCGTGCGCATGCGCTCGGACGTCGAGGAGAGCGCGCTGGTGGTGCGCGACGCGCAGGCGCGGATCATGCTGGTCGCGGCCTGCGACTACGTGCTCGAGGCCGGGCGGCTCGGGCTGGGCACGGCGACCGACCACGCCGAGGGCTACGGCTGGATCGACGTGCGCGACGGCTTCATGGGCCCGAAGGCGATGGCGTACGACGCCGCCGAGCGCACCGCGCGCGACCCGACGACCTATCCCAGCCCGCGCTTCCCGGTGGGCACCGTCGCGCGCTTCCCGATGCACGTCTGGCAGCGCACGCGCTACGCGACCAGCCTCGCCGCCGCCCTCAACCCGATCCGCACCGATGGCGGCGTCGCCGCGATGCTGCCGTACCTGACCGCGCCCGATCCCCAGCCGGCGGTCGACAACGGCTGGCCGGCGGCGATCGACGCGACGCGTTTCGACGACGGCGTCGGCGGCGCGACCCGACGCGACTACCTGCACGGCGACCCGCGCCCGACCACGACCTCGACCGGCATGTCCTGGTTCCGCGTCAAGCGTACCGGGCCGGCGCGGTTCCTGCTGACCTGCGGCGCCGGCGCCACGCTCGGCTGGAAGGACTACGCCGAAGCCGAGGCGGCGGAGCTGTCCGGCGTCATGCCGGGCGCGACGCAGGCGTTCGGCGGGGATCCACGCGTGTTCGCGGACGCGGCGGCGAACGAGGCGCGCCTATGGTATGCGATCGAATGGAGCCCGGCGGTCGGCGGCGCGACCTATCAGTGCATCGACAACGAGCAGTCGCCGGACCACTACCAGTGGCGGCCGTTCAACCCGGTGCACGAGCGGTATCCCGACGGCCACCAGAGCCAGCCGCACGCGCGCAACTTCCTCGGCACGATCCGCTGGATCCAGCGGATCGTCGAGCCGCCGAGCGACTACTAGCACGCACGGGCACCGGCCCCGGCGATCGCGGCGGAGCCTGCGGCGTGGACGCGACGCGACGCGACGCGCGCGTGATCGTGGCCTCACCGGCCCGTAACCGCGCGCCGCATGTCGGTAGGATGCTGGCTGCTGGCGGATATCGCCCACCAGCGACCGGAGGCCCGATGTCGATCCGCCGCGAGCTCGCCGCTCTTCCTGTCCTCGTTGCCGTGCTCGCCGTCGTCGGCTGTGGCGGCGGCGGTGGTGGTGGTGGTGGTGGTGGTGGTGGTGGTGGCAGCGGGGGCGGCCGCGATGACCCGCCATTCGATGGCGCCTGGCACCGCGACGCCGCGAATCCGCACTTCGGAGCGATGCGCAGCGACTCGACCATCACCTGGAGCGCCGCGGATCCGACGGCGCTGCGCGATCCGGACACCGGGCGTTGGCGCGTGTGGTTCTCCAGCGGCGTCGAGGACCGCACGACGCGGAAGATGGATGTCCGGATCTTCACGGCGGAAAGCGACGACGGCGTCACCTGGACGCGCCAGGACGCGCCCGCGCTGGCTCCGCCGACGGATCCGGCCGCGTGGGATCACACCCACGTGGAGACGCCCTGCGTCATCCGCAACCCTGATCCCGCCGCCCCCGCGGCACGGCGATGGCTCCTCTTCTACGCCGGCGGGAATACGCGACGCGACGCGCTGCGCGGTCGGCCGGTCCTCGACACGACGTACCCGTATTACGCCATCGGCCTCGCCTGGTCCGCCGACGGGCGCACCTTCGTCCGCGCGCCGGGCATCGGCGGCGAGGCCGGCCTGGTCCTCGCGGCGAGCGCGCCGATGTTCGCTCCGACCTCGCCCGCCATCGGGGACGGCGGGCTCGCCGATCCCGACGTCGTCGCGGATGGACGGCGCCTGGTCCTGTACTGCTCGAGCTATGGCGAACACGTGCCGACACCGGGCTCGCCGACCGGCCGGGTTCCGGTCGCGTGGGGCATCTCGCGCGCGATCTCGGATGACGGCGGCCTGACGTGGTCCTTCCCGCAGGCGAACCCGCTCCCCAGCCTGCGTCGTGGCGACGTCGACGGCGGCGCGATCGTCGGCGGCGAGCAGCCGTGCGTCCTACGCGACGCGGCGACCGGCACGTGGCACCTCTGGTTCAAGAACGACACCGACGCCGAGCGGGCGGCCCTGCCGACGAGATACTTCACCGCCGCGGGCATGTGGCACGCGACCTCGGGCGACGGCATCGCCTGGACGCCCGACTATTCCGCGCACGACTTCGCCTGGGAATCGAGCCTGGACTACGAGCGGTACGGCCTGCTCACCGGGATCGACATCGTCCGCGACGGCGCGTACGAGCGCTGCTTCTACAGCGCCTGGGGGACCGTGCGTAACCCGGACGAGAGCATCTTCCGCGTGCCGCTGCAGGCCGGCGGCGACGCCCCGGCGGTGGTCATGATGTGCACCGCGCGCCGCGCCGTCGCCCCGGCCGGCATCGCCGCGAACGGGCGTCGATGACCGAGCAGGCGGCCGGGCTCGGCGCGGAGCGCGGCCGTCGCGGCTCCAGGTCGCCCGGCCGCCGTCGCCAGCGACGCTTCAGGCGCGCAGCGCCGCCGGCGCGTGCAGGCGGCGGTAGGCGTGCGGCGGCATCCCGAAGCGCCGCTTGAAGAGCCGATAGAAGTAGCCGAGGTTCGCGAAGCCGAGGGCCAGCGCGATGTCGACGATCGCGTGGTTGGTGTGGCTGAGCCGCAGCGCGGCGCGCTCGAGGCGCAGGCGGTGCAGCCAGCGGGTCGGCGTGTCGCCGACGTGCGCGCGGAAGGTGCGCGCGAGGTGCTCGTGCGATTTGCCGGCGAGCCGGGCGAGCGTCGCCGCGCCCATCGTCGCCAGCCGTCGATCGTCGACCTCGGCGAGCAGATCGACCAGCCACGCCGGACCATCCGCGGGCGGTACCGCCGCCCGCGCCGACGTCGACGGGCCCGCGATCAGCCCGACCACCGCGTCGACCAGGAACCGCCGCAGCAGCGCGTCGGCCTGCGGCGAGTCCTGCGCGGCAAACAGCGCGCCGAGGCGCTGCTCGAACGCCGGACGCTCGCCTTCGGGCACGGCGCGCACCGGCGGATCGGCCGGCTTCAGGAGCCGCTGCATCGTCGGCGCGCCGAGGTAGCCGCCGAGCGCGCGCCAGGTCGCCGCCGGGACGTTGACGTTGCAGAAGCGGAAGCCGCTGCCGCGCAGCGCGTGGCGATCGCCCTGGCGGATGACGGTCAGCTCCCCTGAGCGCAGCCGGCGCACGCCGCCGTTGACGTGGTTGTCGATCGCCCCGGCGAGCACGTACAGCACCTCGCCGAAGCCGTCGTGGCCGTGCTCGGCGTAGCGCCAGTCGCCGTCGCTGCCCATCTCGTGCATGCCGTAGGGCGAATCCGGCCGCGCGAAGACCTCGGAAGCCGGGATGACGCGCATGCGCTCATATCAAATCCGTACAAGCCGCGGTCAATGGATTGCAAGACGTCGCCGCAGGCGCCGGTACGGTGCCGCTCCCCTCCGGAGCGCCGCATGACTGATCTCTCCCTCGCCGGCGCCTGGACCCTGAGCCAGGCGGACGCCGCCGACGCCGCCGTGCCGATGCGCATCCCGGGCGACATCTACGGCGCGCTGATCGACGCCAAGCGCATCGCCGACCCCTACTGGGGCCGCAACGAGCTCGAGGTGCAGTGGGTGCGCGAGGTCGATTGGCTGATCGAGCGCCGCTTCACCGTCGACGCGGCGCAGCTCGCGTCGCCCGAGGCCTGGCTGACCGCCGACGAGGTGGACACCCTCGCCGACATCACCGTCAACGGACACGCGGTCGGCAGCGCCGACAACCAGCACCGCCGCTGGCGCTGGGACGTGAAGCCGCTGCTCGTCGCCGGCGAGAACCGCATCGCCATCCGCCTGCGCTCCGCCGCCAAGGAGGCCGCGGCGCGCGGCGCCCGGCTCCCCTACCCGATCCCGTGGAGCGGCGGCAGCAACAACCAGCTGCCGCACCTGAACCTGCTGCGCAAGACCGCCTGCCACGCCGGCTGGGACTGGGGCATCTGCCTGATGGTCGCCGGCATCTACGGCGGCATCGCCATCGAGTTCGTCGACCGCGCGCGGCTCGACTACGTCACCACCGAGCAGCGCTGGGACGGCGCCTCCTGCACGCTGGTGGTGCGCGTCGAGGTGCAGGCGCGCGCCGGCGGCGCCGTCCCGCTGCTCGTCGAGCTGGATGGGAAGCGCGTCGAACGCAGCGCCGAGCTGCGCGCCGGCGCCAACACGCTGACCGTCGAGCTGCCGGTGGGCGAACCGCGCCTGTGGTGGCCGGCGGGGCACGGCGCCCAGCCGCTGTCGTCCCTGACGGTGCGCGTCGCCGATCGCGTCGCGACCAAGCGCATCGGCTTCCGGCGCATCGAGCTGATCAACGAGGCGGACGAGCGCGGCGTGTCGATGACCTTCCGCGTCAACGGGCGCGACATCTTCTGCAAGGGCGCCAACTGGATCCCGGCCGACGCCATGCCGTCGCGCGAGACCCGCGAGCGCATCGCCGACCTGCTCGATTCGGCGGTCGCCGCCAACATGAACATGCTGCGCGTGTGGGGCGGCGGGCGCTTCGAGACCGACGCGTTCTACGAGCTGTGCGACGAGAAGGGCCTGCTGCTCTGGCACGACATGATGTTCGCGTGCGCGCTCTACCCCGCCGACCCGGCGTTCCTGGCGAACGTCCGCGAGGAGGTCCTGCACCAGGCCAAGCGGCTGCGCGACCACGCGTCGATCGCGCTGTGGTGCGGCGACAACGAGTGCGTCGGCGCGCTCAACTGGTACCCGGAGTCGAAGGCCAACCGCGACCGCTACCTGCTCAACTGGTCGAAGCTCAACGACACGCTGGGCGCCGCCGTCGCCGAGGCCGATCCGACGCGCGTGTTCTGGCCGTCGTCGCCGTGCTCGGGCCCGGGCGACTTCTCCGACGCGTGGCACGACGACAGCAAGGGCGACATGCACTACTGGGACGTCTGGCACGGCGGCAAGAGCATGGACGCGTACTTCAGCGTGCGTCCGCGCTTCTGCTCCGAGTTCGGCTACCAGTCGTTCCCCTCGTTCGAGGTCGCGTCGACCTTCTGCCCACCCGACCAGCGCAACATCACCGCGCCGGTCATGGAGCTGCACCAGAAGAACTCGGGCGGCAACGGCAAGATCAACGACATGTTCGGGCGCAACTTCCGCATGCCCGACGGCTTCCGCAACACGCTGTGGCTGTCGCAGCTGCAGCAGGCGCTGATCATCAAGACCGGCGTCGAGTACTGGCGCCACCACATGCCGATCTGCATGGGCACGCTGTACTGGCAGCTCAACGACAACTGGCCGGTCGCGTCGTGGTCGAGCCTGGAGTTCGGCGGCCGCTGGAAGCAGCTGCACCACCACGCGCGCCGCTTCTACCAGCCGGCGATCGTCACCGCCTTCCAGACCCGCGAGGGCGTGGTCGAGATCTGGGCGGTCAACGACTCGGCGCACGCGCTCGAGGCGACGGTGCGCGCGGTGGTCGCCGACCTCGACGGCGCGCAGGTCGAGCTCATCGAGCTGCCGGCGCGCGTCCCGGCGGGCCGCTCGGTCCAGCTCGCCGCCTACCCGGTCGAACGGCTGGCGGGCGCGCGGCGCGAGAGCCGCTTCCTGTGGATGACGCTCGCGGGCACCCTCGGCGCCGACCGCGTCGAGCACCGCAACGAGCACCTCTTCACCGAGCACAAGCGCTACGACTTCGCCGAGCCCGAGGTGTCGGTGCGCATCGACGCGGTCGGCGGAGCGCTGACGGCGACCGTCACCGCGCGCAAGCCGGCGTTCTTCGTGACCCTCGAGCCCGAGGGCATCGCCGGCGAGTTCGTCGACAACAGCTTCACGGTCATGCCGGGCGAGCCGCGCCGGGTCGCGTTCACGGCGAAGGGCGCGGCCCCGACCGCCGACGCGCTGCGCCAGGCGCTGCACGTCACGCACCTGCGCGCCAGCTACCAGCCGGCGCAGGCCGGCGCCGCGCGGATCGAGGCGGCGCGCTGAAGCGGGTGATGCCGGTCGCCGTACCGCGCGATGCCGAAGCGGATCCGCGTCTCCGACCTCACGCATCCCGGACCTCGCCATCGCGCACCGGCGTAGCCGGTGCGCTCACCGCGGACGGGTCACGACCCGGCGTTCCCCCGGCGGGCCGCGTCGTTCTCGCACGCCAGCGACCCTGATTGCGACAGCGCGTCGAGCGAGCGCGCGATGCGCCGCCACGACTCGTCCATCGCGCTGCGCGCGCGTACCCAACTATCCCAGGCCTGGGCCTGCCGCTCGACGAACGAGGGAGCAGGCGCGTCGGTCGCGTCGAGCGGCGCGCCGACCGGGGCGCCGGTCGCGAGGAATCTCGCGACGTCCTCGAGCACCACGACGATGGAATCCCAGTCGGGTGGCTTCACGAGGTAGCCATCGGCGCCGAGGTCGAAGCAGTCGCTGACGTCGGCTTCGCGGGTGGACGAGGTGTAGACGAACACCGGCAGGCGGGCCAGGCGCCGGTCGGCGCGCCTGAGCGACAGGAAACCGCGGCCGTCGAGCCGCGGCATGTTCAGATCCAGCAGGACGAGATGCGGCCAGCGCTCGGCGCTGGAGAGCGTCAGGCGCGTGTACGCCTCGCGCGCGATGGGGGCGGAACCGATGGCGATGGGCAGCGACGCCTCGGCGGCCGCCAGGGCCAGGAGGTCGCTCTCGGCGGTATTGTCGTCGATGTGCAGCACCGAGAACATCGCCGGGAGAGTATCCCCGCGTCGCCGCTGAGAAGTCCTGACCGGACGAGCCTCTTGGTCGCCGATCCGCCGGGGGATCGTGGCGCGGAGAGGGCCGCCGGCGCGAGCCGGCCGGATCGACGGGGCGGTTCAGCCGGGCGCGTGCCGCCAGTGGTCGTCGTGAGGGATGCGGTACGATGTCAACAATGGCTCTTCGCCGATCAGAGAAGCCGCCGCGTAGCGGTACGGCCGCTCGCCGCGCGCGTAGGGCATCCGCTCGCGCGCGCGCTGGCTGGCGAGCAGGACGCGCTGCTTGAGCGGGACGTAATCGCTGCGGTGCGGTCCGTACTCGCGCTCGCACCACGCCGGCCGGTATTCGTAGTACACCACGCGGCGCAGCGCTGAGCGCGACGCGGGCGACCCGTGCAGCACATCGACGTCGTGGATGAGCACGTCGCCGGCGCGCATCGGCAGCGGCACGGCGCCCTCGGTCGGGAATCCGAGTGCGTTCCGGCGGTCAGATTCGGCGCGCGCGCGCTCGGCGCTCCAGCGGTTGGTCCCGGGGATGCCCCAGACGCAGGTGTCGAGACCGGCGTCGTCCAGGTAGATGTCGACGTTGAACACCTGCGGCGCGCCGGAGACGTGCGCGTAGCCGGCGATATCGCGGTGCCAGCCGACGACGGGCCCCCCGCCCCGCTGCTTGAAGACCATCGCGTCCCAGGTGGGGATGAAGTCGGTCCCCTGGATCGCCTCGACGGCGCGCAGCAGCGTCGGATGGGAGAGCAGGGCCAGGCAGGCCGTCGACTTGTCGACGACGTATTCGATGCGGCACGGGACCGGATCCGCGCCCTCGGCGAGCCGCTGGTAGCGGTGGTCGCCGTCCTCGATGCGCGACGCCGCCGCGCGCTCGACCAGTCGGCCGGTCTCGTCGCGCAGCGCCGCCAGCTCGGCGGGGGCGAGCACGCCGCGCAGGACGAGCAGGCCGTTGTCGCGGAACAGCGCCACGTCGGGCGGCTCGAGCGCATCCCGCCCGCGGGCGTCGAACGCCGAGGACGGCGCGGGGGCATGGTCGGCGGGCGTCGGCATCGGTGGCTCCCAGGCGCGATTTTGCGATGCGATACGCGGTGTTCTCGCCACAATATCGCAGGAACCATGCGGAATATCTCACGACGCCGCTACGCCGTCGGCAGCCACGCCTTCGCGCTGCCCGACGACTTCCCGTTCATCGCCTTCGCCCACGAGCAGGTCGACCAGCCGATCGCGCGCCTGCACGTCCACAACGTCCTCGAGCTCGGCTACTGCCTCGAAGGCCACGGCGTCTTCGTCGTCGGCGACAAGGTCATGCCGTTCCACGCCGGCTGCGCGACGGTCATCAACGACCGCGAGCCGCACCTCGCCCAGAGCGCGCGCGGCACGACCAGCCGTTGGCTGTTCGCCCTGGTCGATCCCCAACGCCTGCGCACGCACAGCGCGGCCGAGCGCGCGCTGCTCGATCCCTCGGACCTGTGCGGCAGCGGGTTCGTCAACGTGCTCGATCCGCGCCGCCACGCCGTCACCTGCGCGCTCATCCGCGAGGCGCTGGAGGAGCTCACGGGCGCGGCGCGCGGCGCGCGCTTCGCGGCGATCGGCCTGACCCAGGCGATCATGGCGCGCCTGCACCGCCTGCCCGGCCGCGACGGCTCGGACGGCGGGCGCCGGCGCGCGGCCGCCGCCCGCGTCGCGCCGGCGCTCGGTTACATCGCCGCCCACCACCGCGAGGCGGTGACGGTGCCGCGCCTCGCCCGGCTGTGCGGGCTGAGCGTGCCCAGCTTCCACCGCGTGTTCGCCCTCGCCTTCGCGCAGTCGCCCAAGCAGTACCTGCTGCGCTTCCGCGTCAGCACGGCGGCCGACGCGCTCCTGCGCTCCTCCTGCTCGGTGCTCGACGCGGCGCTCGACGCCGGCTTCGGCTCGGCGAGCGCGTTCAACCGCCAGTTCCGCGCGGTGCTCGGGGTCTCGCCCCGCGAATGGCGCCGCGCGGCCGACGGCGAGACCGGAGCGCACCGATCCCGGTCGACCCGGCGGCGCCCACCGTGATCCAGCCGGACGCCGCGACCTCCGGGCAGGCTCCGGGATGGCATGATCGGGCTCGGGTTGCTATTGCTCTATAAGCAATAACATCGGGCCATGCCCGAGCCGCTGGCGATGCGCGCGATCGAGGCCGACACCGCCTTCCCCGGCGGCAACGGGCTGATCGCCGTCGGCGATGACGGCGATGACCTCGTCATCCGGCCGGATCATCGCGACACCGACGGCTCGTGGTTCTACTGGTGCGTGCGCCTGCGCGGCGCCGCCGGACGGCGGGTGCGCGTGCGCCTGGCGCAGGCCGACGCGATCGCCGCGCACGGCCCGGCGCTGAGCCTCGACGGCGGGCGCACGTGGTCGTGGCTGGGTCGTGGCTGCGTGCTCGGCGACGGCTTCGCCGTCGACATCCCCGCCGGCGCGGCCGAGGCGCAGCTGAGCATGGGCATGCCCTACGGGCTGCGCGACTGGCGCGCCGCGGTCGCCGACGCGCCGCAGCGTCAGCGCCTCGCGGTCGAGACGCTCTGCCGCACGCGCGCGGGGCGCGACGTGCCGCTGGCGCGCGTCGCGGCCGCGGGACCGGTCCGCCGCCAGGCGCTCGTCACGGCGCGCCACCACGCGTGCGAGATGATGGCCGGCTACGTCGTCGAGGGCTTCGTCGCCGCGGCGCTCGCCGCGGACGCGCCGCCCGGGCTCGAGATCCTCGCCGTGCCGTTCGTCGACCTCGATGGCGTCGAGGCGGGCGATCAGGGCAAGAACCGTCGCCCCCACGACCACGCCCGCGACTACGCCGGAGACCGGCCGCTCTACCCCGAGTGCGCCGCGCTGAAGGAGATCGTCCGATCGTCGCCGGCCCTGGCGGTGATCGACCTGCACTGCCCCTGGATCAGCGGTCCCGGCAACGAGGCGATCTACCAGGTCGGTCTCGGCGACGAGCGGCGCTGGCGCGATCAGCGCGCCTTCGCCGCCACGCTGGCGCGCGCGAACCGCTCGCCGCTGCCCTACGCTCCGGTCGACGACATCCCCTACGGCGTCGGCTGGAACGTCGCCGCGAACTACGGCGCGGGGCGCAGCCTGATCCAGTGGTCCTCCGAGCAGCCCGCGGTGCGCCTGGCGACGACGATCGAGATCCCGTACGCGCTCGCGCGCGGCGCCGCGGTGGATCAGGCATCGGCTCGCGCCTTCGGCATCGCGCTCCACGCCGCCGTGGTCGAGCACGACGCAGCCGAGAGCTGATCGCGCGCAGCAGGGTCGGCGACGCTGACGCTGGTCGCGGACCACACGCCGGCGCAGCCGACGCCGGTTGCAGGATGCCCGCCGCGCCGACGGGAGATCCTGCGCGGATGGACGACGCGCAGCAGTCGACGGTGGCCGCCCTGCTCCGTCTCGGCCAGCGTCGCGACGAGGACGCCTGGCGCACCCTGGTCGAGCGCCACGGATCGATGATGTACCGAGCGGCCTACGCCGTGACGCGCGACGAGCACCTCGCCGCCGACGCCTGCCAGGAGGCGTTCCTCCGCCTGCGCGACGGCGCGCGCCGCTTCCGCCCGCGCGCGGACGACGCCGAGGCCGCGGCGGTGGCCTGGCTCAAGCGGCTCGCGGTGACGGCGGCGCTGCTGCTCCTGCGCGGACTGCGCCGCCGCCGGCGACGCGAGCGGCAGATGCCCGACGATCGCGCCGCCGCGCCGGCGGAGATGACGGACGAGGCCGGTCTTCGCGAGGTCGTCGAGGCGCTGCCGGGCCCGCAGCGCGAAGCGCTCCTCCTGCACGTGTACGGCGGCCTCGACCACGCCGCCGTCGCCCAGGCCCTCGGCATCAGCCCGGGCAATGCGCGCGTCCGCGTGCACCGCGCCCTGGAGCGGTTGCGCGCGCGGCTCGGGCGCGCCGAGATCGCCGTGGCGCTGCCGCTGCTCGCGCCGCCGACGGGCCTGCAGGCGCGCTGGCTGGCCCTGCTGCGGCAGCCGTCGGCGCCGACGCTGCCCGCCACGCTCTCCGCCGGTTGGTCCGCCGGACGCGCGGCGATCACGCTCGCCGCGGCGATGATCCTCGCGTTGACGCTGGTCCCGCGCATGACGCGGGTCCCCGCGGCCGCGCCGCCGGTCGCGACGTTCGCAGCGGACGCGGCGAACGCTCCTGGCGCGCCTCCCGTCGATCCGGCGACGCTGCCCGCCAACGCGTGGGTGCGGGTGCAGCCCGACTGGAGCGGGGCGCCCGCCGGCCATCACCGTCCGATGGGGGCGGGCAACCGAGGCGCGTGGCACGCGCGCAGCGGCCGCGTGCTGCTGTGGGACCAGTGGTACGACGAGCTGCGGCGGCCGGGCTCGTACGGGAACGCGGTCCTCGCGTTCGACCCGGTGAGCCGCCGCGCCGAGGTCGTGCGGCTGGGCGCG
>DASPLE010000090.1:0-3250 GCA_035627695.1 Planctomycetota bacterium | reverse complement strand
CACGGCAGGATCAGCCGCTCGCCATGCCGCAGGCGGTTGTCGACGCGGTAGCCGACGGTCGTGCCGTTCTCGTAGACCCGGACCTGCGCCGGATCGCCGAACTGGCGCAGCATCGAGTACCAGCCGTGGCCGCGTTCGGGCAGCCAGCCGTTGTCGTCGAGGAAGCGCCCATGGGTCAGGATCGCGGGCCCGGATCGCCAGCCGCCGCCGCGCATGAACCGCCGCTGGGCCTCGGGGTCGGCCATCTCCGGATGCCCGGCCAGCCAGGCGGAGATGCCCGCGGTCAGCTCGTCGACGCTGGCGATGACGCCGTCGGCGCGCGGGAAGTAGTCGATGAACGCCGGATCGAGCATGTGCCATGCGCCGTCGTACGAGACCTCCGCCAGCGTATGCCCGGGCGTGCTGCAGCCGCGCGCCGGCATGCCGAGCGACCTGGCCAGCGCGGCGACATGCGCCGCGGTGCAGCAGCAATGCCCGTAGCCGTAGACGTTGAAGGTCTTGATCGGGTCGTGCACGCACGCCTCGGGCCCGCCGAGCCATTCGCGCACGTACCACTCGTGATGGACGAAGCCGACGACCGTGGCGAAGACCGCCTCGGCCTGCTGCTGCGGGCTCATCTCCGGCGTGATCGTCGACGCGCGCCACGCCGCCAGCGACGACACGTCGGCGACGTGGGGCGAGATCACGCGCACGTCGCAGACCACCGCGGGCGACGGATCGGCGGCGATGGCACGAAGCCAGCACAGCGACGACACGATCAGGGCGGATGCGCGCATGGTGGTTTCCCCCCGTTGGAAGGCGACCGCTCGGGAGAAACCGTCGTGGCGATTTCCGTCACGCCCGCGCTCATCGTGGCGGGGGCGGCCGCCGCAGGCTGCCCGGCGTCCTACTCGACCCGCGCCACCAGGCGGAAGCCATGCGCCAGATCCGCGTGCCGCGGATCGACCCAGCGCCGGCTCCAGGTCGCGAAGCGGTCGGGATCGCGGGTCTTGAAGTTGCCGCCCATGAGCGACGCCCAGCGCGGATCGCTCTCGTCGTCGATGACGAATTCGCTGAGCGAGCCGGCGAAGTCGAACGCGCCCTGCACCGAGCGGTCGGCCGGGAAACCTCCGGCGGCCCTGGCGATGGCATCCAGCCGCTGCGGCGAGGCCTCGCCGCCGCCCACCACGAGCGAGTAGCAGCGCGTCAAGTCGGCGCGATCCCCCCACGGGTAGGCGCGGCCGTCGCCGCCCTGCGCGGCGAGCTGCCATTCGAGCCGCGTCGGCAGCCGCCAGGCGATGCCGTCGCGCGCGGCGCGCCACGCGGCGAAGGCGAGCGCGTCCTCGCAGCTCACGCCGGACACCGGCAGGAGCGGATCGATCGGCTTGGAGTCGCGCTCGTTGGTCGCGAGGAGGAACTGTCCCGCCGACGAACCCGGCGCGCCATTCTTGCGCCACAGGGATTCATCGCGCAATCCGGAGCGCGGGCACAGGCGCAGCACGCCGCCCTGGTACGCCTTCTCGTAGGCGGCCATGGTCGCGCGATCGTTCAGGAACTCGAGGTACTGCCCGCAGGTGACCTCGTGGATCATCACCGCGAACGCCGCGACGACGATCTCGTCGCCGTCCGCATCGACCGCGAGCCGGCCGTGCTCGTCCCAGACCCGACCGGCAGGCACCCACACCGTCCCCTCGGGCAGCGCCGCCGGCGGAGTCAGCGCGATCGCCGCCGTGCGGCCACGCTCGAGCCGCACGGCGGCGATCGCGCCGGCATCGGATCGGACCAGCCAGCGGCCCTTGGCGACCGTGGCCTGCGCGCCCGGGCCGAGCCGCAGGCCGTCGGCGCCGGCGATGTCGATGCGCTCGGACGAGGTGGTGATGCGCGCCAGCGTCACCGCCGGCGCGCCGGCGGGGACCGCGACCGTCGCGTCCAGGCTGAAGCTGCCGTCGCCCGCGGTCGTCGCCCACGCCCTGGCCTGCGCGAGCTGGGATGCGGCCGTCGCGCTGTCGCCGAGCGCGTCCGCCTCGTCGGCGCGGGCGAGGAAGAACGCGGCCAGCGTCGAGCAGACCTCGCGCTGGCCGGGCATGGCGCGTTCGGCGTCGTGCAGCAGATCGTAGCCGCGTCCCAACGCCTGCTCGCGGGCCCGCGCGGCGTCGTCGCGCGCGCTCTCCGCCTCGGCCAGCTCGGCGCGCACGGCGACCTCGCCGTGCTGCAGCAGGCGCACGGTCAGCGCGGCGACGCGGCGGGCGGCGGCTTCGCGCACGCGTCCCAGGCGCTCGGCCTCGGCCAGCGCGACGCGCGCCTCGTCGAGGCGCGCCAGGCAGTCGCGCTTGCGGCGCGCGGCGTGCGCCGCCGCGTCGATGCGCAGGCGCTCGGCCTCGGCGTCGGCGATGCGGCGCTCGCACTCGACCAGGCGCGGATGGCGCTCGTCGATCGTCCGCGCCTCGGCGAGACGCGTCGCGGCGCGGACGAGGTCGCCGGCGGCGAGGTCGTCGTCCAGCGCGGCGAGCCGCGCATCGGCCTCGGCGCGCTGGCGGCGCGCGGCCTCGAGCTCGGCCGCGCTCTCGCGGGCGATGCGCGCGCGCTCCTCGATCTGCACGCGGCGCGTGACCAGCGCCTGGTAGGCCGCGTCGCAGCGCGCGTGCAGCTCCGCCGCGTCGGCGTCGTCCTGGATCAGGCCGATCGCCTGGAGCACGCGCTTCGACGCCGCATCGAGCTCCGCGACGTCCTCGGAGGTCATCCGCGGCGCCGCGGCGTCGAGCAGCGCGAGCGCGTCGCGGCGCCGTTGGGCGCGCATGGCCGCGACCTGCTGGATGTCGCGCGCGGCCGCCAGCCGCCGATCGATCTCGTCCTGCGCGGCAGCCGCCGCCTTGTCGCCGGGAGCGAGCTCGAGCAGCAGGCCGAGGCGGTGGCGCGCCTGCTCGAGCGATGCGATGTCGTCGCGCGTCGCGTGCCCGGCGGCCATGGCCCGGTGGTTGGCGATCGCCGCCGCCAGCCTGATCTCGCCGTTCGCCCACCACGCGGCGATGCCGGCGAGCGCCACCACCGCGACCGCGGCCGCCGCGAGCACCGGACGGCGGTGCCGGCGGTAGAGGCGCAGCGCCCATTCGCGCGTGCTCTCGCGATGCGCGCTGACGGCGAGGCCGGCGAGGTGGTCGCGGATGTCCTTGGCCAGCGCGGCGACGCTCGCGTAGCGGTCCTCGCGGCGGACCGCCATCGCCTTGTGCGTGATCGCGCGCAGGCTGCGGTCGATCCCCTCGCCCGCCTCGAG
>DASPLE010000089.1:0-16266 GCA_035627695.1 Planctomycetota bacterium | reverse complement strand
GCCAGCTCCTCCAGGCGCAGAAGATGGAGGCGATCGGCAAGCTCGCGGGCGGCGTGGCGCACGACTTCAACAATCTGCTGATGGTCATCAGCGGTCGCGCCGAGCTGATCGCCAACCGCAGCGCCGAGGGCACGCCGGTGCGCCGCGACGCCGACCTGATCAGCGAGACCGCCGGGCGCGCCGCGCGCCTGACGCGCCAGCTCCTGGCCTTCAGCCGCCGGCAGCCGTTCGCCGCGCGCGACCTCGACCTCAACGAGGTGGTCGGCGACATGGCGACCATGCTGCGGTCGCTGATCGGCGAGGACATCGAGTTCGTCATCGAGCTCGGCCGGGACCTGCCGAAGGTGATCTCCGACCCGTCGCACATCGAGCAGGTGGTGCTGAACCTGGTGGTCAACGCGCGCGACGCGATGGCGCACGGCGGACGCCTGACGCTGGCGACGCGCATGGTCGTCAGCGACGGCCGCGACCCGAAGGCGCCGCCGTCCGGCCGCCACGTCGCGCTGCAGGTCAGCGATACCGGCGTCGGCATGGATGAGGCCACGCGGCTGCACATCTTCGAGCCGTTCTTCACCACCAAGGCGGCGGGCACCGGGCTCGGCCTGTCCACGGTCTACGGCATCGTCCAGCAGAGCGGCGGCCATGTCGCCGTCGACAGCGCGCCGGGCGTCGGCACGACCTTCACCATCTGCCTGCCCGCGATCGCCGCGGCGCCGGCGCGCGTGCGCACGCCGCCCGACGGCACGCGCCTGCGCGAGAGCGGCCACGCCGGCGCGACCGTGCTCGTGGTCGAGGACGAGGAGCACGTGCGCGAGCTGCTGCGCGAGATCCTCGAGGACAACGGCTTCAAGGTGCTGAGCGCGGCGCGCCCCAGCGAGGCGGTCGCGCAGCTGCAGCGCACGCACGTCGACCTGCTGGTCACCGACCTGGTCATGCCGCAGACCGGTGGACGCGAACTGGCGGAGCGCCTGCGCGTGCTGACGCCCGACCTGCGCGTCCTGTTCATGTCCGGCTACGCCGACGTGCGGCCCGAGGCCGGAGAAGCACGGCTGCTGGCCAAGCCGTTCACCGCGCACGCCCTGATCGACGCGGTGAACGCCGCCCTCGACACGGCCGCGGCCGGGTAGACGCGCCGGCTTCGAGCTTCGCGCTTCGGGCGCCGAGCGCCCTCAGCGCCCCGCGGGCCGCATCGTCGGGAACAGGATCACGTCGCGGATGCTGGTCGATCCGGTGAAGAGCATGATCAGCCGATCGATGCCGATGCCCTGGCCGCCGCACGACGGCAGGCCGTGGTCGAGCGCGGTGCAGTAGTCGTCGTCCATCACCTGCGCGACCTCGGCGTCCTTGGCGCTGTCGGCCTCGGCGATCTGCTCGCGGAAGCGTTGGCGCTGGATGTCGGGATCGTTGAGCTCGGTGTAGGCGTTGCCCAGCTCCATGCGCGCCATGAAGAGTTCGAAGCGCAGGGTCTTGGCCGGGTCGTCGGCGTGGGTGCGGCACAGCGGCGTCAGCCAGGTCGGCTGGTCGGTGATGAACGTCGGCTGCACCAGGTGCGGCTCGACGACCGCCTCCCACACCGCGTTGGCCAGGCGCTCGTAGGTCGGATGCGCGTCGAACGAGATGCCGAGCTCGCGCGCCTTGTCGGCGACGCGGACGTTGTCGGCGTAGTCGAGTCCGCCGAGGTCCTTGAACGCCTGGTGGTACGAGATCCGGCGGAACGGCTTGTCGAGGTCGATGTGCCACTCGCCGAAGCGCAGCTGACGCGTGCCGAGCACGTCGTCGGCCAGCGCGCGCAGCAGCTCCTCGCTCAGGTCCATCATCTGGCGGTGGTCGGCGTAGGCCTGGTACCACTCGATCATGGTGAACTCGGGATTGTGGCGCAGCGAGATGCCCTCGTTCCGGAAGTTGCGGTTGATCTCGAAGACCCGCTCCATGCCGCCGACCAGCAGGCGCTTGAGGTAGAGCTCCGGCGCGATGCGCAGGTAGAGGTCGATGTCGAGCGCGTTGTGGTGGGTGACGAACGGACGCGCGTTCGCGCCGCCGGCGATCGGCTGCATCATCGGCGTCTCGACCTCGAAGAAGCCGCGGTCGAGGAAGAAGCGCCGCACGCCCGACACCAGTCGGCTGCGCGTGGTGAACGTCGCCAGCGACTGGTCGGACATCATCAGGTCGAGGTAGCGCTGGCGCGCGCGGGTCTCGGGCGCGAGCAGCCCGTCGCTGGCGCCGGCCTGGTGCGGCGGCGGCAGCATGGCCTTGCCGAGCACGGTGATCTTCTCGACGAACACCGTGATCTCGCCGGTGCGGCTGCGTCCGACCGCGCCCTCGACGCCGATCCAGTCGGCGAGGTCGAGCGCCTGGACCACCAGCCACTGCGCCTCGCCCATCGCGCGCGGCTCCATGAGCAGCTGGATGCCGCGCGCCTTGACGGCGTTGGCGCCTTCGATCTCCGGCTCGCCCGCCGCGCGCTGCGCCAGCCACAGGTCGGCGCGGCTGCGGTCGAAGAGGCTCGCGAACACCAGCTTGCCGGCGCCGCGCAGGTTGCCGATGCGCCCGGCCACGACCACGGTCGGTCCGCGCGGCTGGGTCGCCGCGTCGGCCGAAACGGCTGGAGCCAGCGCCCGCGCCTGGGCGATCGAGTGCGTCGTGGCGAAGGTGCCGCCGAAGGGGTCGATGCCGGCCGCCTTGAGCTTCGCCGCCTTCGCCGCGCGCGGCGCGCGGTACTGGTCCTGCGGATCGGTGGGCTGCTGGCTCATGGGCGCGGACGGTAGGTCCACCACCGCCGCGCTCAATCGGGCGTCGCGCTTCGCTTCAGCCCGCCCGCCGGATCAGCGCGCCGCCGCCGCCTTCGCCGGGGGATGGCGCTCGTTCCAGTACGCATCGGTCTTCGCCCACACCGCCGCCGTGCGTTCCGCCAGCGCGCGCATGCTGACCTCGGCGAAGCCGACCATGTTCGGCTTGACCAGGTCGTTGAGCGGCGCCGCCAGCTCGCGGCGGAAGGCCTTGCGCCCCGCCGCCGCGCCGACGATCGAGCCGACCGTGGCGCCGTTGCAGTCGGTATCGAGCCCGCACATCACGCTGATCGCCTGGGTCTCGAGGGTGTCCATCCGGCCGTAGAACAGCGCCAGCACGCAGATCGCCGCGTTGTTGTTGGTGTGCACGGCGCTCATCGTGCCGCACGCCTCCTCGACCCGCGCCATGCACGATTCCCAGTCGCGGCATTCGTCGACCCAGCGCAGCACGTCGCGGATCAGGACGGCGAGCCGGCAGTCGCGCGGGATCTCGGAGAGGCCGATCTCGACCAGGCGGCGCGGATCGTGCTCGACGAACGCCGCGGCCTGGATGGCGGCGAACAGCATCTCGCCGTAGATGCCGTTGCGCTCGTGCGTCCAGTGCGCGTCGCGCCAGGCGAACTCCGCGGCGAGCTCGGGCTTGCCGGCGCAGGCGAAGGCCCAGCCGTCGGCGCGGATCTGCGCGCCGATCCACTCGCGATACGGGTTGCGGAAGCGGCGGGTGAACGCCGGCGTCGCCGAGCCGTCATGGCCCCGGCAGCTGCGGTTCTGGAGGTTGGTCACCGCCTGGGTCTCGGCGGTGCAGATGGCCGTGATCGGGATGTGGTTGAGCCAGAAGCGGCCGATGTCGTTCCAGGTGAAGCCGGGGCCGTTCTCCTCGAGCACGCCGAGCCCGACCAGGCTGTAGTGGATGTCGTCGTCGGGCTCCATGTACGCCACCTTCTCGCGCGTCGACGCTTCGCATCCGACCCGCAGGCCGTCGCCGGCGTCACGGGTCGAGAAGTAATCCTTCAGCGGCCAGTCGCCGCGGTTCTGCAGGTACTTCTTGATCTCCTTCCGTCCGACGAGCTCGTCGTGCCGCCGGCGCATGCCCATGCCCTCGACCGGCTTGCCGAGCGCGCAGCCGGTGCAGCGTCCGGTCCAAGCGCCGTGCAGGCGGTCGATCAGCTCCTCGGGTTTCGGCGACCACGCCAGGACGCGCGGGCCATCGGGGCGTAGCGCGCGGATCGCCGCGAGGTCGTTGGGCTCGCGCGCGGCGAGCGCCGCGTCCTCCGGCAGCGCCATCAGCTGATCGTAGAGCGGATCGATCGCCGCGTAGTTCCACGCGTCGTTCTCCGCATGCAGCTCGGCGATGCGCTGCAGCAGGGTATCGGGGATCGCGACGCCTTCGTCGCGACGCTGCGTCAGTTCTTCGCGCAGCAGATTCAGGGGCGATGTCCAACCAGCCATGCGGGGCTCCAGGGGATGCCCGATCATCCACGCCGGGAGCGCGTCATCAGTCGGCGAAAGATCCGTCGAATCGATCTTTCGTCCTGGGAAACGGCGAGGTAGCCTCCAGTGACGCGGGAAGCACACATTCCTCCCGTGCCGATCCTCCTGATGCGTGCTGCCGACGGTCCCTACTGCCCCTACATCCACTGCGGCGACGACCGTCCGCGGCAGCATCCGTGGTCGATGCCGCAGCGCCGCCTGACGCATTGGCTGCTGGTCACGTCGCTCGAAGGCGAGGAGCGCCTGCGCGTCGCCGGCGTCGACGTGCGCGTCCCATCGGGCTCGAGCTACCTCATCCAGCCGGGCGTGCTGGCCGATATCGGTTCGGCGACCGGCAACAGGCCGGTCTGGCTGCACTTCGACCTGATGTACGACGCGAAGCGCGCGCAGCACCCCGACAGCGGCGGCTACCGCGATCATCTCGGCGAGCGCGCGGCATTCATGCAGGCCGACGCGATGACGGTGTTCGGCATCGAACTGGCGGTGCTGGCGCCGAAGGCGGTGCAGCCGCTGCTGCGCGCCGGGGTCATCGACGTCGTCCGCACCTGGCAGGGCGGCGGACCGCTGGCGCAGGTCCAGGCGGCGCATCGCCTCAGCGGACTGCTGCTCAACTGGGTCGCGCACGCGTGGCGCAGCGAGGGCATGGTGCCGGCCACCGCGCCGGCGGCGCGCATCGCGCGCGCGGAAGCGCTGGCGCGCGGTCAGCTCGGCACCGACTTCGACGTCGACGACTTCGCCGCCGCCGCGGGCTACAGCCGCTCGCGCTTCTGCGCCGTCTATCAGCAGGTGCGCGGCGCGTCGCCGGGGCGCTGGCTGCGCGATGAGCGGCTTCTCCTCGCCGAGGAGCTGCTGGTGCGGCCCGAGCTGCCGGTGGCCAGCGTCGGCGCGATGGTCGGGTATCCCGATCCGACCGTGTTCGGACGGGTGTTCCGCGCGCATCGCGGCGTCACACCCGGCGAATGGCGTCGCACGGCGGCGCGGGATCGCACGAAGGAGTGATCGGTTCGAGGCTCGAAGCCCGAAGCCCGATCTTGATATATTCCGAAACAGGAATATACGATGACGCATGCCCCGCCTGGCGACCACCGCCGATGTCTTCAGCGCCGTCGCCGAGCCGCGGCGTCGCCGCATCCTCGGCCTGCTGGCGGACGGCGAGCGCCCCGTCAACGACATCGTCCGTCGGCTGCGCATCCCGCAGCCGCAGGTGTCGAAGCATCTCGGCGTGCTGCGCGCGGTGGATCTGGTGACGGTGCGCGGCGACGGTCAGCAGCGGCTCTACAGCCTGAACGCGATCCGGCTGCGGCCGATCCACGATTGGGTCGCGGGGTTCGAGCGGCTGTGGAACGAGCGTTTCGACCGCCTGGCCTCCTGCCTCGACGACCTGCAGAAGAAGGAGCCGCCCCGTGAAAGCTGAACCCGTTCCCGGCGATCGCGAGATCGTCGTCACCCGGCGCTTCGCCGCGCCGCGCGCGCTGGTGTTCGCCGCGTGGACCGATCGCGAGCACATCGGGCGCTGGTGGGGACCGCAGGGCTTCACCACCACGACCACGGCGATGGACGTGCGGCCGGGCGGGATGTGGCTCTACACGATGCACGGCCCCGACGGGACCGACTACCCGAACTGGATCCGCTATCGCGAGGTCGTCGCGCCGGCGCTGCTCGCCTACGACCACGGCGGCGGCGCGAGCGACGCGCCGGCCGAATTCCAGGTCACCGCGACGTTCACCGAGGTCGGGGGACAGACCGAGGTCGTCCTGCGCATGACCTTCCCGACGGCGCAGGCCCGTGCCGCGGTCGTCGAGCGCTACGGCGCCCTGCAGGGCGGCGAGGAGTGTCTGGCGCGGCTGGGGTCGCACCTCGGTGCGACCCCGGGCTCGGCGTCGGCCAAGGCCGGGCCGGTGCTGCGCCTGATGCGCACCTTCGCCGCGCCGCGCGACCTGGTGTTCCGCGCGTGGACGGACCCGACGCACCTCGCCGCCTGGTGGGGTCCGGACGGCTTCACCAGCCCGCGCTGCGAGTTCGACGCGCGCCCTGGCGGCGCGCTGCACATCGACATGCGCGACCCGGAGGGGGGCGTCCATCCGCTGCCGGGTGTGGTGCGCGAGGTGCGCGCGCCGGAATGGCTGGTGTTCACGTGCCGGACGCTCGACGAGCGCGGTCGTCCGGTCGACGTGCGCAACGAGGTGACCTTGACCGCCGCGGGCGAGTCGACGAGCGTCCACGTGGTGACGACCGTCGCGCTGGTGGATGGCGCGGGCGAACCCGACGTCGGCGGCATGACCGAGGGCTGGCGCCAGTCGCTGGCGCGTCTGGGCGCGCATGTCGCGGCGCAGGCGGGTGCCGGCGAAGGCGACCTCGCGAGACGCGAGGTCGTCGCGACGCGCGTCATCGCCGCGCCGCGCACGCTGGTCTACCGCGCCTGGATCGAGGCCGAGCGCCTCGCCCGCTGGTGGGGTCCGAGGGGCTTCACCAACCGCTTCAGCGTCTTCGAGCCGCGCCCCGGCGGCGCGTGGCGCTACGTCATGCGCGGCCCGGACGGCCGCGAGTTCCCCAACGAGAGCGTCTTCGTCGAGCTCGAGCCGGACGAGCGCGTGGTCCTCGACCATCTCGCCTCGATGCACCGCTTCCGCATCGTCGCCTCGTTCAGCGACGAGGCCGGCGGCACCCGCGTGGTCTTCCGCCAGGCCTTCACCTCGGCCGAGCAGTGCGACGCCGTCCGCGGGTTCGTCGTGCCGGCGAACGAGGAGAACCTCGATCGCCTGCAGGCCGAGGTCGCGCTGATGGCGTAACGTCCCGCGAGCTGCGAGCTGCGAGCTGCGAGCTGCGAGCTGCGAGCTGCGAGCTGCGAGCCTACGCCAGCCACTCCGTGTGGATGAACGTTCCCGGCTTCTCCAGCCGCTCGTACGTATGGCTGCCGAACGCGTCGCGCTGCGCCTGGATGACGTACGCGGGCAGGCGGCCGGTGGCGTAGCTCTCGATGTAGGCCAGCGACGCGGACAGCGCCGGGACCGGGATGCCGGCGGCGATCGCGGCGCCGACGACCTTGCGCAGCGCTGGCACCGTGCGGCTGACGTCGGCGCGGAACTCGTCGGCGATCAGCAGGCTGGCGAGGTCCGGCTGCTTCCGGAACGCGCTGGTGATGCGGTCGAGGAACACCGCGCGGATGATGCAGCCGCCGCGCCAGATCGCCGGGATCGAGCCGATGTCGGTCTGGTAGTTCCGCGCCGCGGCGCAGACCTTGATCATGGTCATGCCCTGCGCGTAGGCGCTGATCTTCGCGCCGTACAGCGCGGCGGCGAGATCGCCCACCGCGATGCCGGCGACCTTGGCGCGCGGCAGCTTGAGCACGCCCTCCGCTTTGACGCGCTCGTCCTTGACCGAGGAGACGATGCGCGCGTCGACCGCGGCGGTGATCGTCGGGATGGCGACGCCGGCTTCGAGCGCGGCCATGGTCGTCCACTTGCCGGTGCCCTTCTGGCCGGCGGAATCGCGGATCGCGTCGAGCAGGAACGCGCCGGGCTTCTGCGGGTCGGCCTTGTCGGCGAGCTTGCCGGTCAGCTCGATCAGGAAGCTGCCGAGCTCGCCCGTGTTCCACTCGCGGAAGGTCTTGGCGCAGTCGGCGTGGCCGAGGCCGAGGCCGCGGTGCATGAGGTCGTAGACCTCGGCGATCATCTGCATGTCGCCGTACTCGATGCCGTTGTGCACCATCTTGACGAAGTGCCCGGCCGAGCCGACGCCGCACCAGGTGACGCAGGGCTCGTCCTTCTTCGGGCCCTCCTTGGCGGCGATCTGCCTGAGGATCGGCATCAGCTTGTCGACCGCGCCCTTGTCGCCGCCCGGCATGATCGACGGGCCGATGCGCGCGCCCTCCTCGCCACCCGAGACGCCCATGCCGATGAAGTGGAAGTTCTTGCCGGCGGCGAAGGCGTTGCGGCGGTCGGTGTCGGCCCAGTGGGCGTTGCCGCCGTCGACCAGGATGTCGCCCTGCTCGAGCAGCGGCGCGACCTGCTCGATCACGGCGTCGGTGCCCTTGCCGGCCTGGACCATGATGATGATCCGGCGCGGGCGTTTGATCGCGGCGACGAAGTCCTTGAGCTCCTTGCAGGGCACGAAGCGCGCGTTCCTGCCGTGCTCCCAGGTCATGACCTCCTCGGTCACCGCCCAGGTGCGGTTGTAGATCGCGACCGTGTTGCCGCGGCTCTCGATGTTCTTGGCGAGGTTGCGGCCCATCACGGCCATGCCGATGACACCGGCGTCTGCGGTCGCGTTCATGCTCGAGCTCCTAGCGCGTGAAGGGCGGTCAGCCTGGAGGCGCCGGCATGGGCGTCCAGCGGCTTCAATCCGCCGGCCGGATCCACCGGGCGATGATCCCATCGGCGTACTCCTCGCCGGCGACCGCCGCCAGGCAGCGGCGCCAGCCGGCGAGATCGGCGCGTGCGAAACGATGGCGGCGCACGTAGTCGGCGAGGAAGGCGAAGAAGCGCTCGTCGCCGAGATCGCCGCGCAGGCGTTCGTACAGCAGCGTGCCCTTGCCGTAGACGAAACCGCCGAGCTCGATCTCGTCGAGCTCGGCGACGTGCTGGTGCAGCGGCTGGTCGCCGACCGCCATGCGCGCCATGCGGTAGGGCAGCACGCCCTGCATCGACCGCGCTTCGGCGCCGGCCTTCGCGTCGCGCGCGCTCTGCACGAACCAGACGCCGGCCCAGCTCGCCAGGCTCTCGTCCAGCCACGGCGCCGCGTTCGAGTCGCTGCCGACCAGGCCGTAGAACCACTGGTGGGCGACCTCGTGCGCCACCACCAGGTCGAGTTCGTCGAGATGCGCGCCGCCGCCCACCGCCTTGGCCAGCGTCTCGAGCGCGCCCGGCCGCGCGTACATCGCGCTCGCGATCGTCACCAGTCCGGTCGATTCCATGCCGCCGGCCTCGTCGCCCAGCTCGGCGTGGACCACGTCGAGCTCGGTGTACGGATACGGGCCGAGCCGGCCCGCGAACAGGGCGAGCGATTCCGCCGCCGCGTCCAGCGCGAGCCGCGCGCCGGCGGCATGCGCGCGCGGCGCGTAGGAGGTGACGAGCGTCGCGCCGACCTGACGTTCGTGGCTCTCGAGTCCGGTCGCCGCGACGACGACGAAGTTGCGCGCGAGCGCGGCGCGGTACCGCCAGGTCATCGCGCCGCGGATCGGCGTCAGCGGCGGCACCGGTCCGGAGCCGGTGGCGACCACGATCCAGCCCGCCGGCGCCGTGACCTCGACCAGGTAGTTCGCGACCGCGGTATTGGTCGGCTCGGCCAGCGGCGCGATGTCGTGCAGGATCCATTCGCCGTCGTCGCACGGCGCGAGCGTCGGGTGCCAGCCGTAGAGGTTCATCCAGCCAGGCCCGGAGCGGAGGATGCCGAAGCCGTTCTCGACGGCGGGGACGGCGGAGATGAAATCCATCGCCACGTCGACGCGCTCGCCGGGCGGCAGCGGCCGCGCGAGGTCGATGGCGAGGGTCGTCGCGTCCTGGCGCAGCTCGCTCGCCGCGGCGCGACCGCCGGCGCGGACCTTCGTGACGGTCATCGCGCCGGCGAGATACTGCGGCGCGTTCGGCTGGAGGCGGAACCACAGCCGCGGCCACGGCTCGCGCGCCGTGTTGGTCACGGTCGTGCGCAACGAGCCGCGCACGGTCGCGGTGGTCGGATCGATGGTCGCGTCGATGCGGTAGAACGGCGCCGCGTCGTGCTCGGCGATCAGGCCGCGTTCGGCGGGTATCAGATCGAGCGCGACCTCGGCCAGGTCGTCCGCGCGCCGATCGCGGCCGCAGCCGGCGAGGGCGATGCCGGCGCAGCAGGCGGCGAGGCAGGCGGCGATGACGGCGATGCGCATGGCACGGCGATACCGCCGTCAGCGGTCGTCGCCATGCGCATCACCAGCGGCGGTGGTAGCCCAGGCCGATCAGCTCCTCGCGCGCCGCGATGTCATCGCCGCGGTGCACGGTCACGACCAGGGTCGCGACGCCGCCGTCGAGCGTGGTGCGGACGTTGGCGACGCCGTCGAGCGAACGCATGCGCTTCTCGTCGGCGAGCAGGGTCGGCTCGTCGACGCCTTCCTTCAGGTAGGTGAAGCTCGGGCAGTCGTTCACGTAGATCGGGACCTCGCTCGAGTACGTCTCGCAGCGGTCGCCGCCGCAGCCGGCGCCGAGCAGGGTGGCGATGAGAGCGGACAGGATGGCGATGGGACGCATGCGTGGCCTCGGCCGGAGTGTCATCCCGGCGCTGGCGAATGCCATCGCAGCCTGAGCCGGATAAGTCCACGTTCCGCTTGAGTCGTCCGGGTCGGATCGACACTCGCCCGCGGCTGGAGCGACTGGCGCCGCGGCCCGGCCTCGCCTGAACCAAGGTTCATTGACGGTTCGGCCGGGACTTCGTCCCCCGCCCCCTCCATTGCGCGATCGACGTCTTCTCCCGAAAACGCGAGTCTAGCCCCAGCCCCAGCCCCAGCCCGGAGCCCGCATGTCCAGCCAGCCGTCCTACCGCCACACCGCCCCGAAGACGCTCGCCCAGAGCGATCCCGAGCTCGCGCGGATCGTCCAGTCAGAGTTCGACCGCCAGCAGCACACCATCGAGCTGATCGCGTCGGAGAACATCGTCTCGACCGCCGTGCTCGAGGCCCAGGGCTCGGTCCTGACCAACAAGTACGCGGAAGGCTATCCCGGCAAACGCTACTACGGCGGCTGCGCCGAGGTCGACAAGGCCGAGGAGCTGGCGATCGCGCGCGCGCGCCAGCTGTTCAAGACCGACTACGCCGTGAACGTCCAGCCGCATTCCGGCTCGCAGGCGAACATGGCGGTCTACATGGCCGCCGGGCTGACCAAGGGCGACAAGGTCCTGGGCATGAGCCTCGACCACGGCGGTCATCTCACCCACGGCCACAAGCTCAACTTCTCGGGCCTCGACTACACCATCGGCTCGTACGGCGTGACGCGCGAGGCGCAGGTCATCGACTACGACGAGGTCGCGCGCATCGCCGCCGAGTTCAGGCCCAAGATGATCATCGCCGGCGCGTCGAACTACTCGCGCACCCTCGACTTCGCGCGCTTCGCCGCGATCGCCAAGGCCGTCGACGCGATCCTGTTCGTCGACATGGCGCACATAGCCGGACTGGTCGCCACCGGCCTGCATCCGACGCCGTTCGGCCACGCCGACTTCGTGTCGACGACCACGCACAAGACCCTGCGCGGCCCTCGCGGCGGCATGGTCTTCGCGCGCTCGCCGGAGCACGCCAAGAAGCTCAACAGCCGGGTCTTCCCCGGCATCCAGGGCGGACCGCTGATGCACGTCATCGCCGCCAAGGCCGTCGCCTTCGGCGAGGCGCTGCGCCCCGAATTCGCCGAGTACATGAAGCGGGTCAAGGACAGCGCGCGCGCGATGGCCGATGCGTTGACCGGCTTCGGCTGGCGCGTGGTCTCGAACGGCACCGACAACCACCTGTTCTCGCTCGACGTGATGAGCCAGGGCGTCAACGGCAAGCAGGCCGAGGACCTGCTGCACGACGTCGGCATCACGGTGAACAAGAACCTCATCCCGTTCGACACCCAGCCCGCCCAGCTCGGCAGCGGCATCCGCATCGGCACGCCGGCGGTGTGCAGCCGCGGCTTCGGCGTCGCCGAGGCGATCGAGATCGCGACGCTGATCGACCGCGCGCTGCGCCAGCGCGGCGACGCTGAGGCGATCGGCAAGGCGAAGGCCCAGGCGCGGGCGCTGTGCGAGCGGTTCCCGATCTATCGCTGACGCGCTGGCGGTGAACGTGGCTCGGAGCTTCGCGCTTCGAGCTTCGAGCTTCGAGCTTCGCGCGTCGCGCCCTCAGCCCACCTTCACCGGCTTGCCGGTCGCCGCGCTGCGGTAGAGCGCGTCGAGGATCTTCTGCACATCGAGCGCCTCCTCGCCGGTCGCGAGGTGCGGCGTGCCGTCGATGATCGATTGGATCAGGTGCTCCTGCGCCGTCGGCGTCGGCGGCAGCGGCTCCTTCAGCTGGATGTCGAAGTGGTCGTCGCCGCGCGTCTCGAAGAGGTGGGCGGTGAAATCGTAGCCGCCGCCGACGTTCCTCTGCACCAGCCCGGCCTTGTCGCCGTACAGGTGCGTCTCCATGAACTCCGGCTCGCTGCGGTGGCAGGCCCACGACGCCTCGACCGACAGCGTCGCGCCATCGGCGAAGCGGACGAGGCCAGTCGCGTGGTTCTCGACGTCGAAGGCCTTCTTCTCGCGCTTGGCCTTCGGCGCGGCGATCGCGTCGCTGGTCCCGCCCATCACCCAGGTCGGCTTCGGATGGCCCATCAGCCACAGGGCGAGATCGATGCGGTGCACGCCCAGGTCGATCAGCGGCCCGCCGCCCGCCAGCTTCTTCTGGCCGAACCAGCCGCCGAACCCGGGCATGCCGCTGCGCCGCAGCCAGCAGGTGCGCGCGCTGTAGACGTGGCCGAGTCGGCCGTCGTCGACGATGCGCTTGAGCGCGAACGACTGCGGCCGGAAGCGGAACGAGAAGTTGATCATCAGGCGCCGGCGCGCCTTCTTCGCCGCGGCGACCATGCGCGCGCCCTGGCGCACATCCATCGCCATCGGCTTCTCGCACAGCACGTGGCAACCGTGCGTGAACGCGGCGAGCGTCAGCGGTTCGTGCAGCGCGTTGGGCGTCGCGATCGACACCACGTCGAGGCGCTCGCGCGCGAGCATCTCCAGCGCGTCGGCATACGTCGTCGTGACGCCGTATTCCTTCTGCGCCCGGTCGCGCCGGCCCTGATCGAGATCGGCGACGGCGACGACCGCCGCTCCCGCGTGCTTCTTGTAGCCCTGGATGTGCGAGATGCCCATGCCCAGACCGATCACGCCGACGCGCAGGACCATGCCGATTCTCCGGCGCGCGATCGTGGTCCGCCGTGACCGGACGACAATCCCCCGCGGCGCGCCGTGGCGACGGGAAGCGCGCCAGAATCATCGCGCCGGCGTCACGCGGGCGACGTAAGCTGGATCATGGACCGCGTGCGCGCCGCCTTCTCCAGCTCGATCGTGGTCGTCGAGACCTGGTGCGCGGGCAGGCATTGGCCGCTGCGGCTGCTGTTCCTGGCCTGGCTGGCGTGGGTCGCCGGCAACCACCTGGTCGACGACCAGTACTGGAGCCTCTTCGGCTCGATCAATCTCGGCATCCACGAGGGTGGCCACGTGCTGTTCCGGCCGCTGGGCGAATGGTTCACGGTCGCCGGCGGGACGATCGCGCAGTGCGCCGCGCCGCTGATCGCCGGCGCGCTGTTCGTCCGCCAGGAGGACTACTTCGGATCGGCGGTCTGCGGCGTGTGGCTGGCGGACAACCTCTACGGCGTCGCCGCGTACTGCGCGGACGCCTCGTCGCGCGCGTTGCCGCTGGTGAACATCGGCGGCGGCGACGCCGAGCACGACTGGACGTACCTGATGGAGAGCATCGGCATGCTCGGCTCGGAGGGGACGTTCGCCGCGCTGATCCGCCTGATCGCCTTCGCGTTGGGCTGGGGATCGATCGTCGCCGGCGCGTGGATGTGCTGGCGCATGGCTGGCACGCGTCCGGTCGCGCCGCCGCGGCGCTGATGGCGGGTCACTGCGGATCGCCGGTCCAGCGCCGCACCAGGCCCGGGTCGGCGGCGTGCGCGCGCTCGCCGGCGGCGTGCGCGGCGACCTCGGCGCGCGGCAGGGCCCGATCCCACAGCACGACCTCGTCGACGATGGCGGCGACGCCCGAGCCGATGGCCAGCGCGCCATCGCCGCGCGAGCGCGAGCGGTCGATGACCACCGCGGCCGCCGGCGCGCCGTCGAGATAGACCTTCAGAACGCGGCCGTCCCAGGTCATCGCCGCGTGGTGCCACTGGCCCGCGCGCACCAGGCGATCGGTGCTGAACGCCAAGGTCGCGGCGCCAGCGCCCTCGCCGTCGATCGCGGCGCCGAGCTTGTCGCCCGACAGGTACAGGCCGTAGTGGCCCGGCGTGCTCGCGTCGCCGTTCTTGCCGACGAGCGCGCGGACCGCCGCGTCGTCCGGCAGAGCGTCGACGCGGATCCACGCCTCGAGCGTCAGCAGGGCCGGTTCGAGCGCGGTCTCGTGGGCGACGGCCAGCGCCGGCGCGTCGGCCGCGCAGGACCACGCCTCGCCGAAGCGCCCGGGCACCGTGGTCGGCGCGGCGATCGGATCCGCCGCCGGTTCCGCCGACGGTTCGGCGGCGACGCACGCGGCGATGAGGAATGCAGCCAGTGCCACGGACGCGAGCATGGCGCGGCGTTCAACGGCTGCGAGCGTGGGCTGGTATGAACCGCATGCGCATCGCCTGTCTCCCGCTGCTGCTCGTCGTCCTGGCCCTGCCCGCCGCCGAGCCGGCGTTCTCGGTCCTGGCCTTCTCCAGGACCGCCGGCTTCCGCCACGGCTCGATCGCCAGCGGCCAGCGCATGCTCGCCGAGCTCGGCGGGCAGCACGGGTTCGCGGTCACGGCCAGCGAGGATGCCGCGCTGTTCACCGCCGACGCGCTGGCGCGCCATCGCGTCGTGGTCTTCCTCTGCACCACCGGCGATGTGCTCGATGAGACGCAGCAGCGCGCCTTCGAGGCCTTCATCCGCGCCGGCAACGGCTTCGTCGGCATCCACTCGGCGACCGACACCGAGTACGAGTGGCCGTGGTACGCGGCGCTGGTCGGCGGCCAGTTCAACGGCCATCCGCACAACCAGGACGCCGTGCTCACGGTCGTCGACCGCACGCATCCGTCGACCGCGCACCTGGGCGAGACGTGGAAGCGCCACGACGAGTGGTACAACTTCAAGAACCTCGACGATCGCGTGACCGTGCTGCTGACGCTCGACGAGAGCACCTACCAGGGCGGGACCAACGGCGCGTACCATCCCGCGTGCTGGTACCACGAGTACGACGGCGGCCGCGCCTGGTACACGGCGGGAGGCCACACCGACGAGTCGTACGCCGAGCCCGATTTCCGCGCGCACGTCCTGGGCGGCATCCGCTGGGCTGCGGGAGTCGGCGAGAAGTCCGCCACCGGGGACTAGCTCAGCGTTCGCGCATCGCCGGCACGCCGGTGAGGATGGTCTCGGCCAGGCGCAGCCCGTCGAGTCCCGCCGAGACGATGCCGCCGGCGTAGCCCGCGCCTTCGCCCGCCAGGTAGAGCTGCGCCAGCGAGCTCGCCAGCGTCGCCGGATCGCGCTCGAAGCGCACCGGGCTGGAGACGCGGGTCTCGACGCCGACGACGCGGCCGTGGGTGAGGAAGCCGGGGATGACGCGCTCGAAGTAGACCAGCGCCTCGCGGATCGCGCGCACCGTCGGCTCGGGCAGGATGCGGTCGATGCGAGCCGGGCGCACGCCCAGGCGGTAGCTCGACGTCGTCACCTTCGCGCCGTCCTCGCCGCGCACGAACGCCGTCGCGGTCTGCGCCGGGCAGGTGTAGTCGCTGCCGCCGGCTTCGTACGCCGCGCGCTCGAGGCGCTCGATGAGGTCGAAGCCGGCCATGCCCGAGGCGTTGCGATCGATCTCCTGGTTGACGATCAGTCCCGCGTTGGCGAACGCCGAGGCGCGCGCGTAGCGGCTCATGCCGTTGGTCGAGAGCTGGCCGACGTCGGAGGTCGCGGCGATGATCTCGCCGCCCGGGCACATGCAGAACGTGGTCACGCTCTCCGCGCCGCGGCTGGGCGGCGGACGGCTGACCAGGTTGTACTCGGCGGCGCCGAGCAGGTGCTTCGGCGGACGGCAGCCGTACTGGCCGAGGTCGACGACGCCCTGGTCGTGCTCGACGCGGCAGCCGAGCTGGAAGCCCTTGGCGCGATGCGCGACTCCGCGCTTGGCGAGGGTGACGATCAGGTCGCGGGCGCTGTGCCCTGGCGCGATCAGCACCAGCGGCGCCGCGATCGTCTCGCCCGAGGCGAGGCGCACGCCGGCGCAGCGGCCGTCGCGCTCGACGATGTCGACGACGTTGGCCTCCCAGCGGAAGGCGCCGCCCCAGGA
>DASPLE010000088.1:0-9742 GCA_035627695.1 Planctomycetota bacterium | reverse complement strand
CCGCCACCCCGGATGCCTCGCCCGGTCACCCTGGCCCCACCGGCTCGAGGCCGACCCCGACCGCCGTGGGCCCCGCTCGAGGCCGGGGCTGGCCGCAACCGCGGCATCGCCGTGCGCATAGGCACGTCGAGGAAGGCGACGAGCCGCCAGACCGGACGTTCCGATCGCGTCAACCGCGCATCGCGGCTTCGAGACCCTTCACGTCCTTGGGGATCGCGCGCGTCAGCTCCTCGCAGCCGTCGGCGGTGACCAGCAGGTCGTCCTCGATGCGGATGCCGAAGCCCTCGTCGGGCAGGTACACGCCGGGCTCGTTCGAGATGATCATGCCCGGCTTGAAGGCGATCGTGTAGTCGGCCGGGTCGTGCACGTCGAGGCCGATGTGGTGGCTCAGGCCGTGGTGGCGGATGAAGCCCGCGTCGATGATCGGCTTCCACGCGATCTCGTTGAGCTCCTCGCGCGTGATGCCGGGTCGGCAGTGCTCGCGCCCGAGCGCGTTGCAGCGCAGGACCAGCTCGTAGACCTCGCGGAAGCGCTTGTCGTCGAAGCGGCCATGCTGCGGCACGGTGCGCGTGACGTCGGCGCAGTAGCCGCCGGCGGTGGCGCCCGAGTCGATCAGCAGCGGCGCGCCCTTCACCAGCGGCTGGTCGTTGTGCGGGTAATGCAGGGTCGCGCCGTCGACCGCGCTGCCGACGATCGGCGGGAAGGCGAGCGGGCCGTACGCGTGCTTGCGGTAGTGCATGGTCAGCTCGGACGCGACCTCGGCCTCGTTCGCGAGCTTGGGGATGCGCGGCAGCGTCGCGGCGAGGCCCTTGCGCGTGATCTCGATCGCCTGGCGGTGCAGCGCGACCTCGTCGGCGTCCTTGTACATGCGCTGGTGGACCAGGTGCGGCTCGGCGTTCAGCACCTCGATGCCGCGCAGCTTCTTCTTCCAGCGCGCGAACGCCTCGGCCTGGGCGCCGGGCTCGCGCTCGCGCGTGCACATCGCGATGCGGTGCTTCGCGCGCTTCGCCGCCGCCAGCACCCGCGCCTCGAGATCGTGCGCCGAGGCCACGGCCTGCACGCCGTGCGCGCGCTTCGCCTGGGCGCCGGGCCCCAGTCGCGGTCCGTCCCAGATCACGCGCTTGGGATCGCCGGGATCGAGGAACAGCGTGTCGCGCGGATCGCGCGTCGGATCGACGATCAGCGCCGCATCCGGCTCGAGGCAGCCGGAATAGTAGTCGAACCACGGATCCTGGCGGTCGCGCCGCAGCCGGCCCTCGTCGTTGCCGATCAGCAGCAGCGGCACCGGGCGGCCGAAGGCCTTGGCGAGGAGGCGCGCCGCCTTCGCGCGGCGGCTGCGGTAGGTGGCGAGAGGCAGGACGAGTCCGCGGATGACCATCGCGGAAGCTTCACCTCGGCCGCGTCGGCCACAACCGCAGCCACGCCGAGCGCCCGGCGACGACCCCGGTCCGGAGCGGTCCAGGACAGCGGGGGTCCCGGCGGCGATGCGCCGCCGGACGCCTCAGCGTCCGCCGATGACCGCCTTGAGGTCGAACGCGCGGTTCGGCGGTTCGACGCCGTCCTCGGGCGGCCGCATGCGCCACGCGATCTCGCCGTGCCGGCCCGCCCAGGCCTCGCCGGGGATCGGCTGCCGCTCGATGCGCGGCGGATCGTCGAGGTACCAGGCGTAGCTGACGTCGACGCGCCCGACGTTGTCGTTGCGCAAGCTCAGGAACGCCCAGCCCGGCGCCGACGGATGCGTCCACATCCGCGCGTGCACGCCGTCGAGGTCCTGCGCCTCGCCCGCGACCATGCCCGGGACGTCCTCGAGGCGCTGCTTCTCGACCGCGCCGATACGGATCCCGGCGAGCACCGGGCTGCCGGCGAAGGGGAAGCCGTCCTCGCGTCCGATCTCGGCGAGCGGCGGCAGCACCGCCGAGAAGGTCTCGCCGTCGTCGCCGGACACCGATGCCGAGATCGTGAACGACACCGCCACGGCGTGACGGTTGCGGTTGCGCACCACGGCGCGGGCGCGGTCGTCGCCGTCGGCGATGAGCGCGACCTCGACGTCGTTCTTGGCCACGACCGCGACGCGCTCGTCCTCGGCGCGGGCCAGCGACGCGATCAGCAGGATGAGGACCGCGACGCGCATGATGATCGGGGTCGCCAGCGCGGGCGGCGTCTCAGCGCCCGCCGTGCGCGCTGATCACGCCGAGGCGTTCGGCCAGCGCGTCGCGCTCGCGCCACAGCGCCGCCGGCACGCGGCCGAGATCGCGGTAGTCCTCGGCGATGTGCTCGGCCTCCGTGCGCCAGCCGGGGACGTCCACGGCGAGCAGGTCCTCGATGCGGTGCGGCGGCAGCGTCATGCCCGACAGGTCGAGCGCTTCCGGCCTCGGCTCGATGCCGATCGCCGTGGTGCGCGCGCCGTCGCGGCCGGCGAGGCGGTCGCAGATCCACTTGAGCACGCGCACGTTGTCGCCGAAGCCCGGCCACAGGAACGTGCCGTCGGCGCCCTTGCGGAACCAGTTGACCGCGTACATCCGCGGCCGCTTCGCCGGATCGAGCCGTCGGCCGATCTCGAGCCACTGCGCGAAGTGGTCGGCCATGTGGTAGCCGCAGAACGGCAGCATGGCGAACGGGTCGCGGCGCAGGCGGCCGGTGGCGCCCTGCGCCGCGGCGGTGGTCTCCGACGCGATGGTCGAGCCGAGGAACACGCCGTGCTCCCACGAGTTCGCCTCGACCACCAGCGGCATGACCCGCGCGCGGCGGCCGCCGAACAGGATGGCCGAGATCGGCACGCCCTCCGGATCCTCCCAGCGCGGATCGATGATCGGGCACTGCGCGGCGCCGACGGTGTAGCGCGCGTTCGGGTGCGCGGCCGGCTTGCCGGCCGCCGGCGACCACGCGCGTCCGGTCCAGTCGATCAGTCCCGCGGGCGGGTCGCTGCCCATGCCCTCCCACCACACATCGCCATCGGTGGTCGCGGCGACGTTGGTGAAGATGGTGTCCCGGGCGATGGTCTCCATCGCGTGCGGGTTCGATGCCCACGAGGTGCCGGGCGCGACGCCGAAGAATCCCGCCTCGGGATTGATCGCACGCAGGCTGCCGTCGGCGGCGACGTGCAGCCAAGCGATGTCGTCGCCGACGCAGCGCACCGTCCAGCCCGGCAGCGCCGGCTCCAGCATCGCCAGGTTGGTCTTGCCGCACGCGCTGGGGAAGGCCGCGGCGACGTAGACCGTCGCGCCGCCCGGCGGCGTCAGGCCGAGCACCAGCATGTGCTCGGCCAGCCAGCCGCCGCGCGTGTCGCCGGCGGTGTCGCGCCGCGCCATCGCCGAGGCGATGCGCAGCGCGAGGCACTTCTTGCCCAGCAGCGCGTTGCCGCCGTAGCCCGAGCCGTAGCTCCAGATCGACGGCTCGTCGGGGAAGTGGGCGATGAAGCGCTGCTCGGTGTTGCACGGCCAGGGCACGTCGGCCTGGCCCGGCGCGAGCGGCGCGCCGACCGAATGGAGGCACGGGACGAAGTCGTCGCCCATCCGAGCGAGGACCGCGTCGCCGATGCGCGTCATGGTGCGCATGCTGACGACGACGTAGGGCGAGTCGGTGATCTGGACCGCGTCGCGGCCGTACGGCGAACCGATCGGACCCATGCGGTACGGGATCACGTACATCGTGCGCCCCGCCATGCAGCCGGCCGAGAGCTCGGCGAGCTGGCGCTTCATCTCGGCCGGGTCGCGCCAGTTGTTGGTCGGCCCGGCGTCGTCGCGGCTGTCCGAGCAGATGAACGTGCGGTCCTCGACGCGCGCCACGTCGCCGGGATGCGACCGCGCCAGGAAAGAGCCCGGGCGCCTGGCGAGCGGCGCGAAGGTGCCATTCGCCACCAGGCGCCGGCAGAGCTCGTCGGCCTCGGCCTGCGAGCCGTCGCACCAGTGCACCGCGGCCGGACGGACCAGCGCGCGGACCTCGGCGACCCAGGCGCGCAGCCGAGCGGGAACGGCTTTCGGGTCGCTCATGGCACCTCCGTGGGTGGCTGGGGTGGGGTGGCCTCTAGAGGTCGACGTGCGCCAAGCCTGGCGCTGTCGCAGTGTACACCACGCCCGCGCCCGCTCGCAGCCCGCCCATAGCAGTTTCTACCGCCAGCCTACCTGAGGCGATGAGGTCCCGATGGTTTGCGCCACGCCGCCGACAGCTATGGTGCGTCGATCATGGACTGGGAAGGCAAGGTCGAGAATCCCAAGCTGGTCTGCGCCGGCACCGGCAGCCCGATCCCGCCTGGCGCGCCGTTCTTCGCCAGCCTGGTCTACGACGCTGGCGCCTTCGTCCGCCGCGACTGGTCGGCCGAGGCGTGGGCGACGCAGGATCACCAGCAGTTCCTGTCGTGGTGGCGACAGAAGGCGCCGATCGCCGGCGAGGAGCAGCGGCGGGCGATCGACATCGAGGCCCTGCAACGGATCTTCGCCAGCCTGAAGGACGCGAAGGAGCGGCCGAAGCAGTGCTTCTGCTACATCGTCGTGCTGTTCCTGATGCGCGCGAAGAAACTGCGCTTCGTCGAGAGCGCGCACGCCGGCGAGCGTTCCTGGATCGTGGTCGAGGATCGCGCGCAGGGCGTCGTCCACCGCGTGCGCGATCCGCAGATGTCGAACGACGAGCTCGAGGCCGTGCAGCGCAACCTGCTCGAGGTGGTCGCGGCGGTGGACGAGATCGAGGCCTGAAGCCGGGGCCGCGGCCCCTCCGCAGCGCTATTCGAGTCGCGTGCCGGTCGCCAGCGCGCCGCGCGGCATGGTCGTGCCGTAGAAACGCGGCTCCCACTGATCCAGATCGCTGGAGCGCGCGGCGTGGAACGGCTTGGGCTGGTCGCGTTGTTCGGCGACGTCGACACCGGTCGCGCGCGGCGGGTCGAGGATCAGGCGGTGGCCCTTGGCGCCGTTGCCGCCGAAGGCATCGAGGCGGCCGCCGCCGGGGAGCTGCTGCGCGGTGGTCGGCGGCGCTTCGGCGATGCGGCGATCGTGTTCGTGGCCGCGCTTCGGATCGCTGATGAACTGCTGCGACGGTCCGCGTGGACGGACGATGGCGCCGCTCTCGGCGATGCGGCTGCGCAGGCTGGTGAGGTCGTTGTGCTGCTCCGATCCTTCGGGCACGTCGGCCAGGATGCGGTCGATGTCGGAGACGGTCTGGCCTCCGCCGGAGACCTCGCGCGCGGTCGCGGCGTTGATGCTCGAGGACAGCCCCTCGACCGCGCTGGCCGCGGCGCCCGCCGCCACGCTCTGCGGCGCGAGCACCGCCGAGAGCGCCTGCCCGCAGCCGGCGAGCACCAGGGCGGCAAGCACGAGAGCGGCGAACGCGGATGCGGGAGCACGCATGCCGCCATGGTGCGGCGCCGGCGCATGCGGGCCACGGCGGAGCGTCCCGCTCGCCCTCGGGCGTCGCGCACGCTGAAGGGAGTTACGTCGCCGTCGAGGCCGACAGGCGGGCGTCGTCCCGTGGGTGGAACCGTCGAGTTTTCGACGCCGTCCGACAGCCGACGCCCGGTGCGCGCGCGGCGCTGTCGAAAACCCTCGCGGATCGACGGCTCCGGCGTCTTGACGACGGCGCTTTAGAAAGTGATAACGCCTTCGCCAGTTCCGGACTTAGCTGTTTTTCGCGGCTTTCGACGTCTTGAAGGCGAGGGTGATGATATGGAATCAGAGACGGCTCTCAAACTGCGATGCCAGCGCGACGACTTGCTCGCAGCGATCCAAGCCGCGGATGCTGTCGTGCCATCGAACAGCGCCAAGCCGATCCTGATCAACCTGCAACTCGAGGCCCGCGATGGGCGGCTCGAGGTCATCGCCACCGATCTCCAGGTCGGGCTGCGCGCGATCATCGGCCGGGTCGAGGTCGATCGTCCCGGTCAGGCCGTGGTCCCGGCGCGTCAGCTCTCCGGCATCCTCAAGGAGTCGCGTTCCGGCACCGTCGCCATGGAGCTCGCGCGCTCGGCCGAGCAGAGCCAGGTGCAGATCCAGCTCGCCGACGGCGACTACCAGATACCGGCGGTGATCGGCGAGGCCTTCCCCGCCGTGAGCTTCTTCCCGACCGATGCCAGCGTGGTGACCGTGCCGGCGGTCCGGCTCGAGGAGATGATCCGCCAGACGATCTTCGCGGTCGACAAGGACCGCACGAGCGCGGTGCTCTCCGGTCTCTTCCTCGCGATCGGCAACGGCGAGCTCGTGCTCGCCGCGACCGACGGCAAGGTGCTGTGCGAGGCGGTCGAACGCGATGCGGCGTTCTCCGGCGACACCGTGCAGGCGATCGTCCCGGCGGCGACCATCAACCACCTGCATCGGATCCTGCTGGCGACCAAGCCCGACGCCGTGCAGATCGCCTTCGCCGGCAAGCTGATCTTCCTGCGCATCGTCGTCGGCCAGGGCGGCGGACTGCAGGTCGAGCTCACCAGCCGGCTGGTCGAGGGCAACTTCCCCCCCTACCGCAACGCCCTGCCCGCCAAGGCGACGGCGAGCGTCGCCTTCGATGCCGCGGAGCTGGCGTCCGCGGTCAGGCGCACGGCGCTGATGACCTCGAACACCAGCCGCGGCATCGTCCTGACCCTGAATTCCGGTCAGGCGGTGTTCTCGAACCTCAACTACACCAACGGCAGCGCGCGCATCCCGGTGCCGTGCCAGTACGCCGGCGGCGCGACCAAGCTCGGCATCAACGCCCAGTACCTGGGCGAGGTGCTCAAGGCCTACAAGAGCGCGAAGATCGACATCGAGATGAGCAAGGGCCTGATCATGCGCGAACCCGGCGTGACCTACCTGATCATGCCGATCTCGCTGCCGACCTGAGCCGCGCGCCGCGCGATGCAGACGCGCCCCCTCGCCTGCCCGAGCGGCCCGCCGTGGGACGACGGCGTGGCGGTCGTGCGCGCGCTGCGCGATGCCGGCCACGAATCGTACCTGGTCGGCGGCTGCGTCCGCGACCTGCTGCTCGGGCGCGCGGTGAAGGACGCGGACGTCGCGACCGCGGCGCATCCCGAGCAGGTCGAGCGCTGCTTCGCCCGCACCATCGCCGTCGGCCGCGCCTTCGGCGTGGTCGTCGTGGTGATGCCGTCGGGAGCGAACATCGAGGTCGCGACCTTCCGCCATGACGGCGCGTACGTCGATGGCCGCCGGCCGACGTCCGTGAGCTACGGCACGGCCGCCGACGACGTCGAGCGCCGCGACTTCACGATCAACGCGCTGCTCTTCGATCCGCTCGCCGGCCAGGTCGTCGACCACGTCGACGGGCTGGCCGATCTCGCCGAGCGCCGGCTGCGGGCGGTCGGCGATGCCGCCGCGCGGCTGCGCGAGGATCGGCTGCGCGTGCTGCGCGCGCTGCGCTTCGCCGCCCAGCTCGGATTGGCCATCGAGCCGGCGACCTGGGACGCGATCCGCGCCACGCCGCTGACCGGGCTGAGCGGCGAACGCATCGTCCAGGAGTGGTTCAAGGGTCTCGCCGGCGCGCGGCGCGGCGACTGGCTGCGCCTGGTCGTCGCCAGCGGACGCATGGGCGAGTTCTCGCCGCCGCTCGGCGGCCTCGACGCGGACGGCATCGACACGACCGCGACGAGGCTCGACGCGCTCGCCGACGACGATGCCGACGAGGTGCGCGCGGCGATCTGGCTCGCCGCCGTGGCGCCGGCCGAGGCGCTGGCGTGGCTGGAGGCGCTGCCGCTGCCCAGCGCGCTGGTCGACGGCGTGCGCTGGCTGCTGGGGCCGGGCCGCGACGGCGCGGCGCTGCTGGCGCTCGACGAGGTGGCGCGCTGGCGGCTCCTGCAACGCGCCCCGACGCCGTCGGTCGCACGCTTCCAACGCGCGCTCGGCGCGGGCGATGCGCTGATCGGCGCGCTCGAACGCTGGTCCGCCGACCCCCGCGCGCGCCGCGACTGGACCGGCCGCGTGCGCGCGGCGGATCTGATCGGGCTCGGCGTCCCCCGCGGGCCGGCGCTGGGGCGCATGCTGCGCGCCGTCGAGGACGAGGAACTCGCGGGACGGCTGCGCGATCGCGACCAGGCGCTGGCGTGGGCCGCGGCGCGCCTGGGCGATTCGCGCTGAAAAGCGCGGTTTTCCGCGCCGCCTCGGCGGACAGTGCCCTGGCTTGGCGGTGGACCGGCAGGACCAGCCTCCTATCGTGCCGACCCTCACACGAACACCGATCGAAGGACCATGAGCATGGCCACGGCGAAGCCCGCGAAGTCGACCAAGAACGCGCGATACATCTACCACTTCGGCGGCGGCAAGTCCGACGGCGACGCGAGCATGAAGGCGCTGCTCGGCGGCAAGGGCGCGAACCTCGGCGAGATGGCGCGGCGCGGCTTCAACGTCCCTCCGGGCTTCACGATCACCACCGAGGTGTGCACCTACTACTACGCCAACAAGCGCACCTACCCGAAGGGCCTGTTCGAGAAGGACGCCGTCGACGCGATCCGCAAGCTCGAGAAGGCGCAGGGCAAGGGCTTCGGCGATCGCAGGAACCCCCTGCTGGTGTCGGTGCGCTCGGGCGCGCGCGACTCGATGCCGGGCATGATGGACACCATCCTCAACCTCGGCCTCAACGACGAGACCGTCGAGGGCCTCAAGGCCAAGACCAAGAACGGACGCTTCGCCTACGACAGCTACCGCCGCTTCGTGCAGATGTACGGCGACGTCGTGATGGGCGTGCAGAAGCGCCACGAGAACGAGCACGAGCCGTTCGACGAGGTGCTCGACGCGGTGAAGGAGGAGGCGGGCGTCCACGAGGACACCGACCTCAGCGAGGACAACCTCAAGGAAGTCATCAAGCGCTTCCGCGCGCTGATCAAGGAGCGCACCGGCAAGGCGTTCCCCAACGATCCGTACGACCAGCTGCGCGGCGCCGTCGGCGCCGTGTTCGGCTCGTGGATGAACGACCGCGCGGTGATCTACCGCGACAAGTACCGCATCCCGCACGAGTGGGGCACCGCGGTCAACGTCCAGGCGATGGTCTTCGGCAACATGGGCGACACCTCGGGCACCGGCGTCGCGTTCACCCGCAACCCGGCCAACGGCGCCAACGAGTTCTACGGCGAGTACCTCGCCAACGCGCAGGGCGAGGACGTCGTCGCCGGCGTGCGCACGCCGCTCAAGATCCAGGACATGGCCAAGGACGCGATCTTCGGCGACATCTACAAGCAGCTGCTCAAGGTCCGCGCGAAGCTCGAGAAGGAATTCGGCGACGTCCAGGACTTCGAGTTCACGATCGAAGAGCAGACGCTGTACATGCTGCAGACGCGCCACGGCAAGCGCACCGCGCAGGCCTACGTCAAGATCGCGCACGACATGGTGCGCGAGAAGCTGATGACGCCCGAGCACGCGGTGAAGTCGGGCGATCCGCAGGCGCTCGACCAGCTGCTCGCGCCGATCTTCGACTCGACCGACGAGAAGGCCGCCGAGAAGGACAGCTACCTGACCATCGGCCTGCCCGCCGGTCCGGGCGCGGCGTCCGGCATCGTCGCGTTCACCGCGGCGAAGGCCGAGCAGATCGCGGCCAGCGGCCAGAAGGCCGTGCTCTGCCGCATCGAGACCAGCCCCGAGGACCTCAAGGGCATGATCGCCTCCGAGGGCATCCTGACCTCGCGCGGCGGCGTCTCGTCGCACGCCGCGCTGGTCGCGCGGCAGATGGGCAAGGTCTGCGTCGCCGGCGCCGGCGAGATCGCCATCGACTACGCCGCGGGCACCCTCACCTGCAATGGCCGCACCTTGCGCGAGGGCGACTTCATCGCCATCAACGGCAC
>DASPLE010000087.1:0-23284 GCA_035627695.1 Planctomycetota bacterium | reverse complement strand
CCAGCGGCGTCTGCAGCAGCACGCCGCCGCGCAGCGTCGAGGCGTCGCCGATGCACGAGGCCTGGGTGAAGAGGCGGCTGCCGTTGCGCGCGAACGCCGGCAGGTCCGCGGTGACCGCGACCAGCGCGACGTTCTTCGAGGCGAGGTCGGCCTCGCTGAAGCTCAGGTGCTTGGTCGCCAGCATCTGGCGCAGCATGCGCACCGAGGCGCGGCTCTTGTCGCCGGTGCCGCTGAGGCCGACGACGATGCCGACGCCGTGCAGCTGGTTGTCGCGCACGCCGTAGATGTCGCAGAGATCCTTGAGGCGCACGCCGGCGTCGAGCTCGATGGCCGCGGGGTCGAGCGCATCGGCGGCTTCCACCGTCTCGACCGGCTCGGCCGCGGAGGCCGAGGCGAGCAGGCAGGCCACGAGCAGCGTGAGGGTGCGCATCGCGGATTCCTTCAGAACGGCCAGACGACGTCGATGATGCGGCCCAGCCAGCCTTCCTGCTGCGCCCGCGTCAGCGGACCGTCGCCCTCGATGGCGAGCTGGAAGTCGTGGAGCTTCTCCGACCAGACGGTGTTGTCCGAACGGATGTCGGCGGTGCGGACGATGCCGGTGATGATGATGGTCTTGGTGTCGAGGTTGACCTTCACCTGGCGGCGGCCCTCGACGAGCAGGTTGCCGTTGTCGAGCACGTCGACGACGCGGCCGGTGACGGTGGCGCGGACCTCGCTGTCGGCCTCGTACTTGCCTTCGCCCTCGAACTCCTTCGAGCTGTTCATCGCCACCGCCGGCAGCCTGCCGACCGAGGTCTGGCCCACGACCGCGGGCAGGGCGGTGTTCTGCGGCAGCATGGTCACCGCGGCTTCGAGCTCGTTCTCGCGCGTGGTCTCGGTCTTCTGGTTCTCCGAGACCGCCGTGGTCTCCTTGACCAGGATGGTGATCAGGTCGCCAGCGCGGCGCGCGACCTGGTCCGAGTACAGCGTCCCGTCGGCCAGGCTCTCGGCCTGCCACAGGCTGGCGCCATGGGCGCAGGCGGCGCACGCGAGCAGCAGGACGGCGGTCGGGAGACGATGCATGGCGGACCTCGTACGAGGCCTGCAACGCAACGACCATGCCAGGCGTCGGCCGGGCCCACGCCGGCGGGCGCAACCGGTTGCTAGCGCAGCGCCTGCACCGCGGCGTCGAGGCCCAGCTCGAGGTCGAACAGGCGCTCGAGCTTGAGGATGCGGAACACCGAGCGGATGCCGTCGGTGAGATTCGCCACCACCAGCCGGCAGCCGTGCGCGGCGGCGCGGTTGCGCGCGGTCAGGATCGCGGCGATCGAGGTCGAATTGAGGTAGCGCATCTGGCCGAGGTCGATGACGAACGCCTTCTTGCCGGCCTCGATGTAGGGTTCGAGGCTCTTCCACAGGCCGGTGAGGCCGGCCTCGCCGGTCACGGTCAGGACCACCGCGTGTTCCCGCTCGGCGACCTGCAATGCTGCGCCCCCGATGTTCAACCGCTTCTCCCGCTGCCAGTTGGCGACGTTCCCCAGGCCCGCGGTGCAGTCAACGTGCCGCAGTCCATCTTCGTGCTGGCGCAATAAGTTAACATACGTTATCTAATATCATGGACCCCGTCCCTCAGCCTCCTCGCCGCCGCGGCTTCCTCGGCTTCCTCACGGGCTGCGCCACCGGCGCGGCGAACGACAACCTGTTCCGGCAGATCGTCGAGGTCGCGCTGGTCGCCGAGGCCGGCAGACGGTTCCTCGATCCGGCCGAGGCCAAGGCCACCGGCCTGCTGTGGGTGATCATCGCCGGGCTGGCGTTCATCGTCCCGTTCGTGCTGCTGGCGCCGCTCGCGGGATCGCTCGGCGACCGCACGCCGAAGCACCTGCTGATCCGCGCCGTGCGGATCTGCGAGGTGCCCTTGTGCATCCTCGGCGCGGTCGGGCTGTTCCACGGCGAGGTGTGGATGCTGATGGGCGCGCTGATGCTGCTGGCCGTGCAGGCGTCGTTCTTCGCGCCCACCAAGCTGGCGGTGGTGCCCGAGCTCGTCGACGGCGGGCGGCTGCCGAAGGCGAACGCGCACCTGCAGGCGGCGACCGTGCTCGCGATCCTCGCCGGCACAGGCCTGGCGTTCGTCGCGGATCCGAAGGCGATCGACGCGACGCCCTTCGCCGCGCTCGGTCCGGCCGGCGCGGTCGCGGCGCTGTCGCTGACCCTGTGCGCGGTCGGCATCGTCGGCGCCTGGCGCATCCCGGCCCTGCCGGCGCAGGACCCGCACGCGCCGCTCAAGCCGTTCGACTACGTCGGACAGCTGCGCGCGCTGTTCCGCGGCACGGGGCTGATCATGCCCGCGATCAGCGTCGCCGGCTTCTGGAGCCTCGGCTCGGCGGCGCAGCTGATGATCATCGCCGCGGCCGAGCACGGCTACCACCTCGGCCAGGCCGGCACGGCGGTGCTGAACCTGATGCTCGCGTTCGGCATCGTCATCGGCGCGCTGCTGGCGCCGCGGCTGATGGTGCGCGCCTTCCCAGCCGGCCTGCCGGCGCTCGGCGCGCTGGTGGCGGGGTTGTTCCTGGTGTGGGCCGGCATCGAGGCCGCGCGCGCCGATGCCGCGCCGGCGGCGGGCGCCTGGTGGACGTGGGAGGCGCTGGGCTTCGGCCTGCCGCTGTTCGGCGCCGGCATCTGCTGCGGCCTGTGGGAGGTGCCGCTGGTGGTCCTGCTGCAGGAACGCGCGGATCCCAAGGCGCGCAACCAGGTGATGGCGGCCTCGGGCGTGCTCGCGTCGCTGGGCATGATCGGGGCGATGGTGCTGTGCTACGTGCTGACCCAGCCGCTGAGGCTCGAGGCCGCGCACGTCCTGGTCGTGCTCGGCGGCATCGTCGTCGCGGCGGCCGCGGGCTTCCTGGTGCACTACCGCAGCCACGCGATCGCCTGGGTCGTCGCCACCGCGCTGCGCCTCGCGTACCGCGTGCGCCTGGTCGGCGGCGAGCACGTCCCGGCCGAGGGCGGCTGCGTCATCGCCTGCAACCACCTGAGCTACGCCGACGGCGCGATCCTGGCGACGTGCCTGCCGCGGCGCGGGCGCTTCCTGGTCTACCGGCGCTACGTCGACATGCCGATCGTCGGCGCCTTCATGCGCGCCGCGGGCGTGATCCCGGTCGCGGCGGAGGACGCGCGCCGCGCGCTCATCGCCTCGATCGATGCCGCCACCGCCGCCGCCACGGCGGGCGAGGCGGTGGTGATCTTCCCGGAAGGCAAGTTGACGCGCGGCGGACAGACCGATGCGTTCCGCGGGGGCGTCGAACGCATCGCCAGCCGCGCCGGCGTGCCGATCGTCCCGGCGCATCTCGCGGGCCTCTGGCGCACGGCGACCAGCCGCGCCGTCGACCGTCGCTGGCCACGACCCTTGCGCGGCGTCACCTTGCGCATCGGATCGCCGCTGCCGTCGTCCGCCTCCGCCGCCGAGATCAGGGACCGCGTGATGCAGCTCAGCTTCGAGGAAGCCAACGAACGCGCCGAGCGCGACCGCCGCACGCTCGGCGCGTCGTTCCTGCGCCGCGCGCGCCGCCACCCGACGCTGATCGCGGTCCAGGACGCCGGCGGCACGCTCACCTACCTGCAGCTCGCGTCGCTCGCGCGCTCGCTGCCGTCGCAGCTCGACCTCGCCGACGACGAACGCCGCGTCGGCGTGCTGCTGCCGCCCGGACGCGGCGGCGCGATCGCCAACCTCGCGTTGGCGATCGCCGGCCGCACCGCGGTCAACATCAACCACACCGCGGGTCCCGCGCAGCTCACGCGCATGCTCGAGCTGGCCGGCGTGAAGACCGTCATCAGCGCCAAGGCGTACCGCAAACGCATCGGCGATCCGCAGCTGCCCGGACGCGTGCTCGACCTCGAGGACCTGCTGCCGCGCCTGGGCAAGCCGCGCCTGATGCTGGCGGCGGCGAAGACGTTCCTCACGCCGGCGCGCCTCGCCGACCGCTCGCGGCCCGACGACACGGCGATCATCATCTTCAGCTCGGGGTCGACCGGCGATCCCAAGGGCGTCGAGCTGACCCACCGCCAGGTGCTGGCGAACTGCGACGCGGTCGCGTTCGCGCTCGACCTGCACGCCGGCCGCGACGTGATCCTCTCGCCGCTGCCGCTGTTCCATTCGTTCGGCCTCATCCCCGGCTTCTGGCTCGGCATGGCGCTCGGCCTGCGCGTCGCCGGGCAACCCGACCCCACCGACGCCAAGGCGCTGGGCGACCTCGCGCAGGCCAGCGGCGCGACGTTCATGCTCGCGACGCCGACGTTCGCGCGCTCGTACCTGCGCCGCATCCAGCCGGAGCAGCTCACGACCCTGCGCTTCGCCGTCGCCGGCGCCGAACGCTGCCCGCTCGAGCTCAAGCAGTCCTTCAAGGAGCGCTTCGGCGCCGACCTCCTCGAGGGCTACGGCTGCACCGAGCTCGCGCCCGTCGTGGGCATCAACCTGCCCGAGGTGAAGCGCGACGGCGTGGTCGAGGTGCGCGCGCGCGAGGGCACCATCGGCCGCCCCCTGCCGGGCATGCAGGTCCTGACCATCGACCCGGAGACGCATGCGATCCTGCCGGTCGGCGCCGAGGGCCTGCTGGTCGTGCGCAGCCCGTCGCGCATGAAGGGCTACCTCGGCCGCGACGACCTGACGCAGAAGGCGTTCGTGCACGGTGGCTACAACACCGGCGACATCGGCAAGGTCGACGCCGACGGCTTCGTCTCGATCACCGGCCGCCAGGCGCGCTTCGCCAAGATCGGTGGCGAGATGGTGCCGCTCGACAACGTCGAGGCGGCGCTGCAGAGCGCGGTCGGCGAGGCGGGCGAGATCGCCGTCGCCGCCGTGCCCGACCCGGCGCGCGGCGAGCGCCTGATCGTGCTGCACACCACGGCGATCGAGGTCGAGGCCGTGCTGCGCGCGCTCGACGCGCATCCGCCGCTGTGGCGGCCGAAGCCCAAGGACTTCATGCGCGTCGAGGCGATCCCCAAGCTCGGCACGGGCAAACGCGATCTCGCCGGGCTCAAGAAGCTCGCGGCGGAGAAGGCCGCGGGCTGAGACGCCGCGAGGCGCGGCGTCCCAGGCAGGCGCTCACGCCAGGTGGAACACCTCGCGCAGGTCGACGGACACCGGCGAGCCATCGGCATTCGCCGGCATCACGTCCTTCATGTGCTGCCACCAGCGCCGGCAGACGTCGGTGGCGGCGATCGCGCGCCAACGCTCCTCGCTCGCGATCTCCGCATAGGCGAAGAGCTGGCTGGTCGCGCGGTGCAGGAAGATGGAGTAGTTGCTGACGCCGTGCGCGCGCAGGGTCGCGAGCATCTCGGGCCATACCGGGTTGTGCCGGCGCTCGTACTCGTCGTGCTTGGCGGGATCGACGGCCATGACGAAGGCTTTGCGGATCATGGCGCGCAGCGTGGCGGCAGGCGCCTATCTGCAAACGATTGCGCGGAGCTGTTCGGGCTTCGGGCTTCGCGCTTCGCGCTCCGAGCTTCGCGCTTCGAGCTTCGCGCTTCGAGCTTCGCGCTTCGCGCTTCGAGCGCAGACGACGGACCGTGACCTCCGGACATGACGCGACCCAGGGCGTCGCCCTGGGTCGCATCGTCGCCAGCGGCGTCAGCCGCTCAGGCCAGCTGCGGCTTCAGCTGCCCGCCGAGGCCAGCTTCGGGCTCGCCCTTGTCGGGCTTCGACTTGGCATCGGGCTGCTTGAGGATCGTCACCGTCGGCCGGCGCGGCGGCAGCTCGCCACCGTCCAGCAGCAGGTGGACCTGCTGGGCATCGAGCGTCTCGTGCTCGAGCAGCGCCTTGGCGACGCGCTCGACCTTGTCGCGGTTGGTCAGGATGATGTCGCGCGCGCGCGCGTACTGCGCGTCGATGATCGCGCGGACCTCCTCGTCCAGCTCGCGCCGCGTCTGCGTGCTCGCCGTGACCACCGACTCGGTCCCCATCATCCCGTCGTGCTCTTCGGTGTACTTGAGCGGACCCATCTTGTCGGACATGCCCCACTCGTAGACCATGCCGCGCGCGAGCGACGTCGCGCGCTGGATGTCGTTCGAGGCGCCGGTGGTGACGTCGCCGCAGAAGGTCTCCTCGGCGATGCGCCCGCCGAAGAGGATGCAGATGTCCGACAGGATCTTGCGCTTGGCGTGGGTATGCCGGTCCTGGTTGGGCAGGTGCATGGTCGCGCCGAGCGCGCGGCCGCGCGGGATGATCGTCACCTTGTGCAGATCGTCGGATTCATCGACCAGCACCTGCAGGATAGTGTGGCCGGCCTCGTGGTACGCGGTGACCAGGCGCTCGTTCTCGGGCATCGCCCGCGAACCGGCCTTCTTCTCGCGCCCGAAGGCGACGCGATCGCGCGCGTACTCGAGGTCCTTGGCGATGACCATCTCCTGCTCGCTGCGCGCCGCGTTGAGCGCCGCCTCGTTGATCAGGCTCTCGAGGTCGGCGCCGCTGAAGCCGGGCGTGCCGCGGGCGATGATCGACAGGTCGACCGTCGGGTCGATTTTGATCTTCTGCACGTGCACGCCGAGGATCTGCTCGCGCCCGGCGATGTCCGGCAGGTCGACGTAGATGTGGCGGTCGAAGCGGCCCGGGCGCAGCAGCGCCGGATCGAGCACGTCGACGCGGTTGGTCGCGGCGATGACGATCACCTTGTCGTGCGAGGTGAACCCATCCATCTCGACCAGGATGGCGTTGAGCGTCTGCTCGCGCTCGTCGTGCCCGCCCGAGGACATGCCGCTGCCGCGACGGCGGCCGACGGCGTCGATCTCATCGATGAAGATGATGCACGGCGAATTCTCCTTCGCCTGGTTGAACAGGTCGCGCACGCGCGAGGCGCCCACGCCGACGAACATCTCGACGAAGTCCGAGCCCGAGATCGAGTAGAACGGCACGTCGGCCTCGCCGGCGATCGCCTTGGCGAGCAGCGTCTTGCCGGTGCCCGGAGGGCCGACCAGCATCACGCCCTTGGGGATGCGGCCGCCGAGCTTCTGGAACTTCTTGGGGTTGCGCAGGAACGCGACCAGCTCCTCGACCTCCTCCTTGGCCTCGTCGATGCCGGCGACGTCCTTGAAGCTCTTCGAGGTCTTGCCCTTGGTGACGAGCACCGCGCGGCTCTTGCCGAACGACAGCACGCCGCCGCCCTGGCTCATGCGCCGGAAGATGAAGAAGTAGAGCGCGGCGAGGATGATCGCGAAGACCACGATCTGCGGCAGCAGGCTGCTGATGAAGCCGGGCGCCGGCGAGCCGACGACCTCGATCTCCGGGCTCACCGGACCGGTGGCCTCGGCGGTGGCGCGCTTCACGCGCGCGTTGTGGTCGTCGACGCGCTGGTTCAGCGCCAGCACGTCGGGCTCGAGCAGGCGACCGTTCGGATAGTCGATCCGGTAGGTGACGCCGCCACCCTCCTTGTTGAGGGTGACCTCGGCCGCTTCCGGCCCGCGCTTGATCTTCGCGACCTTGCCCTTGTCGATCTGCTCGAGCATCCAGCCCCAGCCCTGCGGCGGGTGCGACATCTTCTGCACCATGAGGATGCTGAGGATCAGGACGCCGAAGATCGCCATCATGATGACGAACAGGTTGCGCGGCTTCGGTGGCGGCGTCGGGCTCTCAGCTGGCATGGATCTCGATCCTTTCGGCCCTGAGGTTCAGGGGCAAAGACAGGATACCTTCAACTAACCCCGGATGTCACGGGGCATTACACGCCGACTGTAGTTGAGGGCCCCAACACTCCAGCCTTCTTTGGCAAGGGCTTGCGCAGGTGCCTGCTAGCCGACGGCGGCGCGCAGGCCGCGCACCGCGCGTGACGTGGGGGACGCGAGGACGCCGGCGCGTCGACGGGCGACGCGTCACGACGAGCCATTGCCGGTTCTCAGTGCCGACGGCGCGGGAGCTTACGGCGACCGCCCTCACCCGATTTCGCGCCGTCGCCGCCATGGCGGGCGCGCTGCGCGGACTTGGCGGCGGGCGGCGACGCCTTGGCCGGCGCGGGCGGCGTCCGCGGGTGGCCGGCGGTCGGCGCCTTCGCGGCGGCGCTGTCGCGGTGGGGCGCGGACGCCGGTCGCGGCGCGGCCTGCGGCGGGGTCACCGGGCGCGTGGCGGGCGGGCGCTGCGCGGCCTGCTGCGGCGCCGGCTTGGGCGTCAGCGGCGGCGGCGCGTCCGATGCCGCCTCGACCATGTCCTCGACCTCGTCGAGATCCTCGGTGCCGAGATCGTCGAGCACCTGGAAGGTCCGCTCCTCGTGCGCGCGCTGGTCGGTGCGCAGCGGCGGCAGCGTGCCCTTGCGCGCCTGCGCCGGATCGAGCCCGAGCTTCAGCCGCTTGCGCAGCGCCGCGATCTCGGCGTCGATCAGGTCGAGCCGGGCGGCGAGCGATCGCCAGCGTTCGAGCTCGCCCTGGGCGAGGTCGCTGCGCCGCACGCTCAGCGCCGCGCCCTGCATGAGCACGGCCATCGCGGCGTCGGACAGCCCGTAGCCGCCGTTGCCCTTCAGCGAGGCGCGGCCGGCGTCGCGCAGCAGCTCGTCGCGCTCGGCCTCGAGCTGCTCCATGCGCTTGCGCTCCTCGCGACCGCCGCCGAACACGGCGCCGACGCGCTTGAACAGGCCGCCGCGCTCGACCGGCGCCGGCTCGACCTGGGCGAGGCGCGAGGCGCTGATGCGGCGCGACGAGCGTCGCCCGGCTTCGGTCGTCGACTCATCGGCCGACGCCAGCGGGTGCGCGGTGGTCGTGGATGCGCTGGCCACGGGTCCGGTCACCGGCTCCTCGACGTGCAGCTGATCCTCGAGGTTGGCCGCCAGCGGCGACACCGCGCTGCCGAGCACCGCGGGCTCCTCCGCCGACGGGGACGCGGCCGGACGGGGCAGGTGCTCGGGGCCGACGCCCTTGCTCATGCAGGTGCGGCAGATGCGGCGGGCGCCGTCGGTCCAGCCGCGGCGCGCGTCCTCGGCGTCGAACAGCGCGTCGCAGACCGAGCAGAACTGCCGGTCGCTGGCGGCGACCGCGGCGACCATCGCATCGAGCTGCTGGGTGCTCTCGGCGTCGTCGTCGTCGACCACCAGGCGGAAGACCTGCTTGCCGATCACCACCTCGTCGCCGGCCGCCAGCACCGCCTCGGTGCGCTCCTTGCCGTTGACGGTGCACAGCATGCGCGAGCGGTTGGCGAGCACGCACAGGCCGCCGCGCAGCTCGATCTGGATCTCGCCGGCGTCCTCGTCCGACTTCTGCGTGCGGATGGTCAGCGGCTTGTCCGCGCGGATCGCGAGGCGACGTCCCGGCTGCGCGCCGCGCAGGCATTCCAGATGGATGGGCATGGGAGCACGACGGTAGGTCCGTGGCGGTGCCGGGCCAGCGGCGACAACGCCGGGCGCCCGCGCCGGCGTGTGATCGGCCGCCTCCATTCATATCCAGAGTGCTGGCAATCGACTAACGCCCACGCCAGGCCGCGGCGCGCGCGGCGCGAGCGCAGCGACCGTCACGCTCGCACCGCACGTGCCGGCGTGTCGCTCACCAGCGCTCGGGCGCCTCGCGCAGCCGTTGGACCCAGCGGATGGTGCCGCCGCAGTTGCGTGCATGCATCTGCGAACGGATCGCGGTGGCGGACACGCGTCCGGGGGCCGCGCGCTGCCGGCAATGCGTCGCGTTCAGCGGCCACTGCATGTAGCCGTCGCGCTCGGTCCACGGATGCGGCGCGATCTCGCGCTGGTAGCTGTCGAGCTGGTTCTGGTACTCGGGGGCGAGGACCGCGGCGCTCCACTCGATCAGGTACCAGGCGCGCGCCTCGTGGGCGACGAGCTCGGCGAAGGCCGCGGCGTCGCCGCCGAACTCGGCTTCCGCGCCCGCCGCCGAGACCTCGGCCCAATCGCGCCAGCCGGCGCTCGCGCCCGCCCCGCAGGTGACGACGAAGCGCGCCGCGCTGTGGCGGTGGAGGCGGAACCACGCGAGCCCGGTCGCTTCGGCCCGCGGCCGCCGATCGCCGTCGCGGTAGTCGTTCCATGCGCCTGGGCCCACCACGCCGGGCCAACCGTTGGCGACGGCGGGCTGCGGATCGGGATGGCGCAGGTACGGCATGGCGTAGCCGGCGGCCGCCGGGTCCTGCCGCATCGGGTTGTAGACCGCCGTCGCCGCCAGGGCGAACGGCGGCCGGCGCATGACGTCGAGCGGGAAGCGCGCCGACGAGCCGATCGGGAAACGCGCATCGTCGTCGGGGCCCTCGTCGAACTTCGGACCGGCCGCGCCGTCGCGCACGTCGATCCAGCCGAAGGTCTCGCGGTGCGCGGCGCCGTCGTCCCAGCCGATGCGCGACGCCTCCTGGACGTACGAGCACGCCGCGATCAGCACGATCCGCGCCTGGGCCTCGCGCACGACCAGCGCGGTCTCGTCGGCGCTGGCGCGCGACCGCGCCAGGAAGGCGAGGCCGAGGCTGGCGACGATCGCGGACATGCCGACGACGACGATCAGGATCGAGCCGCGCCTGCGGAACGTGTTCATGGGGCATCCAGGTCGCGGGGATTCGTCCGGCCGTCGTTGTGCCACTCGATCCAGCCGCCGCCCTGGTCCGGGTGGCGGCGCTGCTGGCGCGCGCCGCGCAGCGAGGTGCCCCACGCGGAGAACGACGCCTCCGCCACGTGGCCGGTGAGCGGGCTGGTCCAGCGCACGCGGCACAGCGCCGTCGCGCGCGCGTTCATGACGTAGCGCGTCACCGACACCCGCGCCGACGGCCAGTGCGCGGGCGCCAGCGGCAGCAGCGGCACGCGCGCGGTCGCCGCGCCGTCGAACGCGCGCATGGTCGCGGCGTCGCCGCCGAAGCTGGCGCTGAACCAGCGGTAGTGGTCGCGCGCGTAGTCGCCGCCCGCCAACGGTGCCGGCATCGCGAACTGGTGGCGGTGCGACATGCGGTAGCGGCCGCGCGAGCCCTGGTTGGCGTTCTCGAAGCAGAACACCCCGTCGGCGCCGGACTCGCGCACCAGGTCGAACGGGATGCCGCCGGCCGTCGTCCGCGCCGACGGCGTCTCGTACCACGTGTAGATCGCGTTGGCCGGCAGGTATTCGATGAAGCCGTACCAGCCGATCGCGCCGATCAGGCCGCGCAGCTGGTTGGCGTGCCAGGTGCGCTCGACCTGCACGGCGCCGTAGTCGACGCCGCCGACCGGCGGCGCGACCGGCGCCGCGTCGAGGTTGCTGAACAGGCCGTAGCGGCCGAAGCGCAGGTCGACGTCCTGGGACTGGGGCCGCTCGATCATGCTGCCGCGCATCCAGGCGCGCGGATCGTGCGGCGCCCACGCCGCCTCGTCGCCGTCCCAGCCGCGCGCGGCCTCGCCCGCGCCCGCGGCGCCGGGGAACGCCAGCGACATCGGCGCGAACGCCAGGCCGCGACCGGCGACGATCGCGCGCAGCGGCTCGTACGACCCGGGCACGTCGCAGTCGGTCCAGAAATCGACGCGCTCGAAGGCGCGCAGGCAGCCCTCGCGCATGATCGCGTTCTCGATCTCGATGCGCGACGACGCGGCGACGCTGGCGGAGGCGACGCGTACTCCGGCGAAGGCGACGCCGACCACCGCCACGCCGAGCGCGACGCTGATCATCAGCTCGACCAGGGTGAAGGCGCGCTGGCGCATCGCGGTCGCCCTCAATGCAGGACCAGCGGCAGGCGCGGGTCGTAGATGGTGAAGCGCGCGACCGACGTTGCGCGCATCCGCGCCGACGCCGGCACCGGCCCGCGGTCGAGGCGCTTGTTGAAGTTGCGGTCGGCGCCGAAGCGGCCGATGAAGGTGCTGCGCCGCGCCTGGCCCTCGGCGGCGTCCTCCCAGCCCTGGTCGGGCTGCGGCACGTCCCACCACTTGTTGAGCAGCATCAGGTGCTCGACCGGCGCGCCGGTGGGCAGGCCGGCGACATCGGCCTTGAACGCCATGGTCTTCTCGGGGTTGCGGAACGAATAGAGCTGCTCGTCGCGGAACTCGACCTCGTACATGCGCGCGCGGAAATCGAGCCACTCGGCGGGCGCAGCGATCGGGTAGCGGCTCGCGTCCAGCGGCGCGCTCGGCGCGGTCTCGGCGTCTTCGTACGACTGCCAGTCGGCGGACCAGAACACCAGTTGCCGGCAGCGTTCGGCCGGCGCGAAGGACGCGGTCAGCGTGAAGCGCGCCGGATCGCCCCAGATGCCGGCGATCGGGTGGTCGGGGAACGACGCCGCGCGGCCGATGTTGGCGATCGGCTGCGCCGGGATCGGGCGCCACTGCGCCGCGGCCACGCTCGCGCCGCCGGCGTCGAACAGCGATCCCGTCAAGGGCGGCGCGAACATGTCCCACTCGATCAGCGGGTAGTCCATCATCGTCGCGCGCTGCAGCGGCCGCGGCGCGCCCCAGTCGTAGGGGAAGCTGGCGGCGAAGCGCATCGCCAGCGCGAGGCAGCTCGCGTGGTAGTAGCCGATGCGGTCGTGCGACAGCGTCAGCGTCGGCGACGGGGCGACGCTGAACATGCCGGGCGGCACGGCGTAGCCGCCGCTCGATGGCTGGCCGCCGAGCTCGGCGAGGGTCTTCCACCGGGTCATGGCGATGGCGGCGTGGGCGAGGAAGCGCATCGCCTGCACCTGCTTCGCCGGCTCGACGGCGAACGTCGTGAAGCCGTCGAGCGTCGCGTACGGGGCCGCCGGCTCGTAGAACGCGCGTGGCAGGCCCATGCGCTCGCAGTACCACAGCGCCGCCTGCAGCCAGCGCTCGGCGCCCGCCGCGTCGGGCGGCGTGGCGAAGGCGTACGCGCGGTAGGCGGCGAACAGCTCGGGGATGTGCGGGTCGGAGTACTCCTCCCAGCACGCGTTGGCGCCGCCGTCGAGATCGAACGTCGTGGTCGCCGTGGTGGCGAAGGTGTCGCGCAGCAGCCCGTGCATCGGCGGCGAGGGGTAGGGCGCGTGGTACGGCCACGACTTCCACGGGAAGATGCCGAGCGCGTTGGCCTGCGCGTGGCCGACCACGGCGAACACCAGCTTCTGCGCCTCGGCCGCGGGCAGTGCCTCGAGGTTCTCCTCCTCGAGGTTGCTGGTCGCCATGGGCTGCGCGTAGTACAGCAGGGCGCCATCGTCGAGGACGCGCGCGATCTCGTCGCCGTCGGCGTCGAGGCGCCGGGCGATGGCCAGCGGCAGCGGCATGATGCCGAAGCGGTGGCTGGCGAGGCGCTGCTCGATGTCCGGCGCCATCGAGCAGCGGCTGGACGGCACGTCCCACGGCGCGAAGGCCTCGGCGTCGATCGCCGGATTGGTGTTGTGGGTGTTGGCGAACGATTCGGCCATCTCGCACGCCTTCATCGCCGCCAGCACGCGCAGGCGCGCGGTCTGCTGCGCCTTCAGGCCGGCGGGGAACACCCCGAGGGCAGCCGCGGCCGTCAGGGCGAGGATCGCGAGCGAGATCGCGATCTCGAACAGCGTGAAGGCGCGGCGCATGGTCATCCTCGTGGTTTGCCCGGGGGCGGCGCGGCGCCGCAGGATTCGCGCACCACCAGCGGCGCGCTCAGGCGGATCTCGCGCGCGGGCGCCGTCGGCTCGGCGACGCGCTCGCGCATGGCGCGCAGCGCGATGGCGCCCAGCTCGGCGACCGGCTGGTGCATGGTGGTCAGGGTCGGGGTCAGCAGCGTGGCGTAGCGCACGTCGTCGAAGCCGACCACGCGCACGTCGCGCGGCACGCGCAGGCCGGCCGCGGTCAGGCCGCGGATCATCTCGGCCGCGGTCAGGTCGTTCGCGCAGACGATGCCGTCGGCCGCGCCGGCGCCGGTGGCGACCGCGCGCACGAACGCCGGGTCCTTGGGATCGCCGAGCTGGACCAGGCCGGAGATGTCGCGGTCGCGCGCGACCAGCGCCTCGCGGCAGCCGGCGATGCGCGCGTCGACGGTCGCCGCCGAGAACGGCCGCGCGACGAAGCGCACGCGCCGCGCGCCCTGGTCGACGAGGTGGCGCGCCGCCTCCCACCCCGCGCGGACGTTGTCGATGCCGACCAGGTCGAAATCGCTGCGCGCCGGGAACGGGGCGAGGTCGCGGTCGAGCAGCACCACCGCGACGCCGGCATCGCGCAGGCGATGCGCCACCGCGCGGTTGAGCCGCTGGTGGTCGCCCTCGAGCTCGCGCGGCGCGAAGAACACGCCGTGCACGCCGCGCGCGATCAGCTCGCCGCACCAGCGCTCGGCGTCGGCCCCCTCGCGCGAGGTCGCGCCCCACAGCAGCGTGTGGCCGGAGCTCTGGGCGCCGTGCGCCATCGCTGCGCACATCGGCTCGAAGATCTCGGTGTGGCCGAGGTCGGGGATGATCAGCCCGAAGAACCCGCCGCCCTGCGCGCGCGCCTCCTTGAGGAAGGTGCCGGCGCCGCGGCGCCGTTCGATCAGCCCCTCGATCTGCAGTTCGCGCAGCGCGCGGCCGACCGTCGGCCGCGACACGCCGAAGCGCGCCACGAGCTCGGCCTCGGTCGGCAGCCGGCGTTCGCCGCGGTACCTGCCGGCGGCGATCTCGTCGCGCAGCCGGAAGAAGATGTCGCGGTGCTTGGGGCGGAAATCGGTGGCGGACACGGTGGTTCATCCTGTCGTGGCGGCGGCGGTTTCGATAACTTTCTTTGTCATATCATCACGAGTTGTCATATCAATTTTATGCTGTGTTTCTGAACGACCTTAGATCGTCCGGACAGGCCGATCGCCGGTGCAGATGAGACCCGCCGGCAGCGGCGAGGCTTGGCATGCGGCTGGAGCGCGAGGCCTGGGTCAGCGTTGGCAGGCGCGGCACCACACCGTGCTGCGCCCGCCCAGGACCTTGCCGACCAGCGGCGCGGCGCAGCGCCGGCACGCGAGCCCGGCGCGGTCGTAGACTTGGAAGTCGTGCTGGAACCAGCCGCCCTCGCCGCCCGCCTGGCGGTAGTCGCTGATCGTCGAGCCGCCGGCGGCGATCGCCGCGTCCAGCACCGAGCGGATCGACTCGACCAGCGCGCCGAGCGCCTCGCGCCGGACGCGGCGTGCGGGCTTCGTCGGGCGGATGCCGGCGCGGAACAACGCCTCGGCGGCGTAGATGTTGCCGACGCCGACCACCACGCGCTGATCCATGATCAGCGGCTTGATGGCGACCTTCCGGCCGGCGCAGAGCGCCGCGAGGTAGTCGGCGCTGAACGCCCGCGCGTCGAGCGGCTCGGGGCCGAGCCCGCGCAGCCGCGGGTGGCGCGCGTCGCCGCCCGGCTCGATCAGGTCGAGCAGGCCGAAGCGGCGCGGATCGCGGAACGCCAGGCGTCGGCCATCCGCCAGATGCAGGTAGCAATGGTCATGGTCGCGCTCGTCGCCGATCGGCGCGACGCGCCACGTGCCGGTCATGCCGAGGTGCGACAGCAGCGACACGCCGGGCGTGTCGATGATCAGGTACTTGGCGCGGCGGCGGACGGCGAGGACGCGCTGACCCGCGAGCCGCGCCGGCAGCGTCCGCGGGATCGCCGCGCGCAGATCGCGGCGACGCAGCTCCATCCGCGCGATCACGGCGTCGCCGCCGAGCACCTCCGCCAGGCCCCTGCGCACGGTCTCGACCTCGGGCAGCTCGGGCATCGCGACGCAGCGTCCGCGCGCCGGACGCGCGGCAACGGACGGCGCGCGTCAGTGGACGGGCAGGTCGAAGCTCCACAGGTCGTGCGCCGCGAGCACCTGCGTGCCCGGGCATTCCGCCGCCGCCTCGCGCACCAGGTCGGCGATCGACGGAACGTCGACGCGGCTGCTGTCGGATTCGTAGCGGCTGCTGAAATGGGTCAGGATCAGGGTCCGGGCCTGGCAGGCGCGCGCCGCCCGTCCGGCCATCGCGCTGGTCGCGTGGCCCCAGGTCAAAGCCTTGTCCGGACGGCTCGCGTCGTAGGTCGCCTCGTGGACGATCAGGTCGCAGCCCTGCGCCTGCGCGATCAGCGCCGAGGGATCGCTGGTGTCGCCGAGCAGCGCGATGGTCCGGCCCGGTCGGGGCGGATCGCAGACCTCGGCGGCCAGGACCGCGCGGCCGTCCGGCGCGGTCACCGACTCGCCGCGCTGCAGGCGCTGGTAGGCCGGGCCGGGCGCCAGGCCGAACGCCGCCGCGCGTTCGGGATGCAGCCGCCCCGGACGCGGGTCTTCGCGCAGGACGTAGCCGAAGCAGGCGACGCGGTGCGACAGCGGCCACGCCGACACCGACCAGCCGGCGTGCGTCAGGAGCTCGCCCGGCCGCTCGACCTCGCGCACCGGCACCGCGAACGGCAGGTTGGCCGAGGTCAGCTCGAGGATGGTCGCGATCAGCCGCGCCAGGCCGGGCGGCCCGACCAGCTCGATCGGCTCGGTCCGGCCGTGGATCGCGGCGCAGGCCAGCATGCCGGGCAGACCGTAGGAGTGGTCGCCGTGCAGATGCGTCACCAGGATGCGCTCGAGCCGCGCCAGCCTGAGCCCGGCGCGCATCGCCTGCTGCTGGGTGCCCTCGCCGCAGTCGAGCAGCCACAGCCGGCCGTCGTCGAAACGCAGCGCCTGGGCGGTGACGTTGCGCGTCAGCGTCGGTGTTCCCGCCGAGGTGCCGAGGAAGGTCAGGCGCACCGCGGCACCGTAGCCGTCCACGCGTCGGCGGAATCCCCGAGCGACGCGCGACGCGCGCGCGGCACGGCCGCGCCCCTGGCGATCGCCAGCCGGCCAAGGTATCCTCCGCGCATGTCCAGCTCAGCGACGATCGCTGCCCTCCGAGGCGTGCTGCTCGTCGCGCTGGTCGCCTGGTTCGCCGGCAGCCTCGGCCTCGGCCTGATGCACGAGCAGCAGGCGCAGGGCCTCATGCCGGCGCCCGGCACCGGCACCGATCCGGGCATCCGCGTCCTGCTGCTCAACCGCGGCGCGACCGGGCAGCCCGGTCCCGCGCACGACAAGCTGATCGTCGACGTGCTCTGCCCGGCGCTGCTGATCTCGCCGGCAGAACCCGACAATCCCGAGCACTCCTTCAGCGTCGACGTCGGCGAGCAGATCGTCTTCCACCCCGACGCCGACGGCATCATGATCTCGAGCCCGTCGCGCGACGAGGAGCGCTGGCTGGTGTCGCACCTGCGCATCCAGCCGCGCGAGACCTCGCTCGAGCCGCGCGACGACGAGCCCGAGGCCCAGGACCCGGCGCGCGCCAATCCCACGACCTTCGAGGCCAAGGACCGCCGTCCGGTGTTCATGCTCGGCGACCGGCGCTACCGCGGCTCGCTCGACATCCGCTTCAAGAGCGCGAAGGAGCTGGTCGCGATCAACGCCCTGCCGCTCGAGGCCTACCTCGAAGGCGTGGTGGCGGTCGAGATGGGCTCGAGCTGGCCGCTCGAGGCGCTGAAGGCGCAGGCGATCGCCAGCCGCAGCTACGCCTACGCCACGCGCCTGCGGGTGCGCGGCCAGGCGGAATACGACCTCAACGACACCGTCGACTTCCAGGAGTACCAGGGCCACCAGTACGGCAACGACCTGGTCGAGCGCGCGGTCGTCGGCACCGCCGGCGTCATCCTCGCCGTCGACGGCCAGCCGTTCGCGCCGCTGTTCCACGCCTCGTCCGGCGGCTGGACCGAGTCTATCGACAACGTCCTGCCGGGCGCCACCGGCCTGCACGGCGCGCGCCTGTCGGCGGTGATGCCGGCGCAGCACGATCCGTGGTGCCAGCGCGGCGCCGAGGCGCTCGGCAAGATGTCGAGCCACTGGCGCACCACCGCGACCTTGACCCCGCGCGAGATCAAGGACCGCCTCAACGCCTGGCTGCTCGCGCGCAGCGCGACGCGCATGGTCTCGACGGTGATGAACGTGCGCGTCGGCCAGCGCGATCCGGCCTCCAACCGCGTCCAGACCCTGATCGTCCACGACACCAAGAACGACCAGCACGAGGTGCCGGCGCACACCTTCCGCATGATCATCGGCCCGCGCGAGATCCGCTCGACGCTGTGGAGCGACGTCAGCCCGAAGCGCGTCGACAGCAGTAAGGACCGCAGCAAGAACTACGAGATCACCTGCACCGGCTACGGCCACGGCGTCGGCATGAGCCAGATCAGCGCGTGGGCCATGGACGAGGCCGGGCGGACGTACAAGGAGATCCTCGCGTTCTTCTATCCGGGCGCCGAGCTGAAGTCGTGGTGAGCGCCTCCTGAAGCAGGGATCCCGCGCCCCTGGCGAGCGCGACCGATCCCCTATCGTGCCGCCCATGCCCGCGGTCACGTACGAATTGAAGGCGACCGACGGTCGCTCGCGCGCCGGCGTCCTGCGCACGCCGCACGGCGCGGTCGAGACGCCGTGCTTCATGGCGGTGGCGACGCTCGGCGGGCTCAAGGGCGTCACCGCCGAGCAGGCCGAGCGCCTCGGCCAGGGCGTGATGCTGGGGAACACCTACCACCTCGCGTTGCGGCCGGGCGCCGAGACCGTGCACCGCCTCGGCGGGCTGCACGCGTTCGCCGGCTGGAATGGGCCGATGCTGACCGACTCGGGCGGCTACCAGGTCTTCAGCCTGGCCGCGAACCGGGTGATCAGCGACCACGGCGTGGTCTTCCGCAGCCATCTCGACGGCACCAAGCTCGAGATGACGCCCGAATCGAGCGTGCGCGTGCAGCGCCTGCTCGGCGCCGACATCATCATGGCGTTCGACGAGTTCCCGCCGGCGGGCAGCACGCACGACGTCGCGCAGCGCTGCAACCGCCGCACCGCCGACTGGCTGGCGCGCTGCGTCCAGGCGTGGCGCGCCGACGACGGGACGCCGGGCGGCGCCGCGACGCAGGCGCTCTACGGCATCGTCCAGGGCGGCACCTTCGCCGACCTGCGCGCGGCGTCGGCGCGCGACGCGCTCGCCCACGACCTGCCGGGCTACGCGATCGGCGGCCTCGCGGTCGGCGAGGCCGCGGCCGAGCGCAACCGCGTGCTCGACGAGACCGTCCCCCTGCTGCCGACCGATCGGCCGCGCTACCTGATGGGCGTCGGCACGCCGCTCGACCTGGTCGAGGCGGTGGCGCGCGGCGTCGACCAGTTCGACTGCGTGCTGCCGACGCGCATGGGCCGCCACGGCATGGCCTACCACGACGACGGCCCGCTGCGGCTGAAGCGCGTCGACCACGCGCTCGACCGCGCGCCGATCGACGCCGACACGCCGAGCGACGCGTCGCGCCATTCGCGCGGCTACCTCAACCACCTGCTCAAGTCGGGCGAGGTGCTGGGCGGCACGCTGCTGTCGCTGCACAACCTCGCCTACTACAACCGCCTGATGCGGCGCATGCGCGCGGCGATCCTCGCCGGCGCGTTCGCCGCCTTCGCCGACGCGTTCCGCGCGCGCTACCGCGACGACATGGCCGGCGACGAGGCGATCCCGGCGAAGGACGTCGGATGAGCTCGCTGATCGCCTACACCGACGGCGGCTGCCGCGGCAATCCGGGTCCCGGCGGCTGGGCGTTCGTCATCTACAACCCCGAGGACGGCAAGGCGCTCGAACGCTGCGGCGGCGAGGCCGAGACCACCAACAACCGCATGGAGATCGGCGCCGCGGTCGAGGCGCTGAAGTCGCTGCGCAAGCCCGGCCACGACGTGCTGATCCACTCCGACAGCCAGTACCTGATCAAGAGCGCCAGCGAGTGGATCCCCGGCTGGAAGGCGCGCGGCTGGCGCCGCAAGGACGGGCCGCTCGCCAACGTCGACCTGCTCCAGGAGCTCGACCGCCTGCTCGCGCTGCACCGCGTGCGCTGGCAGTGGGTGAAGGGGCATTCGGGCGACCTCGGCAACGAGCGCGTCGACCTGCTGGCGAACGAGGCGATGGATCGCATCGCGGCGGGGCAGGATCCAGCCTGGGAAAACCGCTGCACCTGGCCACGATGACCGGCACCTATGCGCCGCATCATCCCCACGGCCACGATCGCGTTCCTCCTCCTGCTCGGCGCGCCGGCCGCGACCTGGTGCGCTGAGACCGTCGCCGAGGCGGACGCTGCCGCCGCGGCCGAGACCCTCGAGGTCGACCGCTGGTACGTCGGCAACCTCAACGGCCAGCCCGCCGCGACCATGCACGCGGTGGTCATGCGCCGCGAGGACGGCACGCGCCGCACGCGCGACGACATGGTCCTGGTCATCCAGCGCAAGCTCGGCGCGCAGTCGATCGCCATCGAGATGCGCCAGGGCATGGAGTTCATCGAGGACGCGGCGGGCGTGATCACCGAGTTCAGCTTCGACCAGGAGGAGAACGGCCAGCGCACCACCGCGCTCGGCACGATCGAGGGCGACGCCGTCGTCGCGACCGTGCATCGCCTGGGACGCGCGGATGCGCAGCGCGCGGTCATCCCGCCGGGCGCGAAGCTGCTCGGGCAGAAGGCCAGCCAGGAGCTGATGGCCGGTGGCGAGCTGGCCGTCGGTCAGAAGATCGTCTCCGCGGCGCCGCAGCTGATCAGCGGCTCGATCGTCGTCGTCACCTCGACCGCGACCTACAAGGGACCATCCGACGCCGGACGCGTCTTCGAGGTGGTCGCCGACGTCATGCCGATCCCGATGAAGGTGGTGATCGATGCCCAGGGCGAGCTGGTATCGATGTCGCTGAACCTCGGCTTCTTCGCCATCGAGTTCCTGCCCAGCGACGGCCCGGTCGTGCTCAAGCCGGCGGAGCTCGCGTCGTCGGGCCTGGTCGCCGCCGAAGGCCCGGCGCCGGTGCCGCGAGCGGAGAACCGCTACCGCCTGCCGGCGACGGCGCTCGACGCGCTGCCGGCCGATCCGTTCCAGCGCCGCGATGGCGAGCTGCTGGTCGTGGCGGCGGGCGCGCGGGTCGAGGAGCCCGAGGACGTCGCCGACCTGCTCCAGGCCGAGCCCCAGCTCGAGCTCGACGACGCGGCGCTGCGCGCGTGGGTGATGGATACGGTCGCCAAGGCCAAGGCCGGCGGCGCGGCCGACGAGGCGGGGATCGCCGAGCAGCTGCGCCTCGCCGTGCGCGGCCACATCCGCCACAAGGATCTCGGCAAGGGCGACGCGTCGGCGCTCGAGGCGTTCCGCGACCAGCGCGGCGACTGCTCCGAGCACGCCAACCTGCTGTGCGCCACCCTGCGCATCGCCGGCATCCCGGCGCGCACCGAGGTCGGCCTGGTCTACGCCGCCGATTTCGGCGGCTGGGTCGGCCACGCCTGGAACAGCGCCTGGGTCGGCGGCGGCTGGGTCCACCTCGACAGCGCGTATCCGGGCATCATGCGCAGCCAGTACATCAAGCTCGCCTGCTCGAGCGGCCGCGACGCGCCGAGCACGCTCGCCGCGCTGGTCACCGCGCTGGCGCAGGTGCTCGGGAAGAGCGTCGAAACGCTGCCGTAGGCGCGGAGCTCGAGGCGCGAAGCTCGAAGCTCGAAGCCCGAAGCCCGAAGCCCGAAGCCCGAAGCCCGAAGCCCGAAGCCCCGAAGCCCGAAGCTCGAAGCGCGCGAGCGCACGATCGCGTCAGTCCATCCGGATCATCTTCCCGGTCAGCCGGAACACCGGGTAGAGCATCAGGATCAGCAGCCCGCCGAGCGGATGGAACGACGTCGCGATCAGCGCGTCGAAGAGGATCATGCCGCCCAGGGCCGCGGGGATGATCGGGCCGATGAGCGTCTTGCGGCCGAGGCGCACGGCCGCCCACCAGCGGGTGCCGACGCGCCACAGCAGCAGGCCGAGGATGCCCAGGCCGAGGAACAGCGACGCGACCATGCGCACGTGCTGGCCGCGCTGCTGGAAGTCGGCGATCCAGTGCGCGGTGACCAGCATCACCGCGGCGATGCCGATGACGGCGGCCATGCACGCGCCGCCGAACAGCAGCTCGAGGCGGGTGCCGCGTCGGCTCTCGAGCTCCGAGATCAGGGTCAGGCCGAAGACGTAGCCGCCGAGCAGCAGCGGGTAGGTCAGCGCGATCTGCGCGCCCGGCAGCACGACCGGGGCGCCGAACGCGTCCATGATGCCGAGCACGGCCATCTCGAGGTGATCGCTGCCCAGCAGAAGCAGCGCGAACAAGGCGTGCGAGAAACGCACCAGCGCCATGTTCAGGCTGCCCAGCCACGGGACGTGCTTGGTCACGAAGTTGTAGAGCAGCGCCAGGCTGAGGACGACGCCGGCGACGTGGAAGCCGTGCTCGAGCTGCGACGCGACGAGCAGCGCGGCGACCGCCATGACGATGCCGGCGACGTAGGCGGTGACGTAGCTGACCCGGCCGGACGGCAACGGCCGGCGCGGATGCAGGGTGCGATCGCGCTCGATGTCGGCGAGGTCGTTCCACAGCATGCCGCTCGCATAGAGCAGGAAGCTGGCCAGCAGCACCCAGCCGACGCGCATGCCGCTGCCCTGCAGCAGGCGTTTGCCGAGCCAGTTGGGATCGAGACCGCCGCGCGCGTAGACCGCGACCACCGCCGAGACGGCGAGGTTCGACAGGATCGTACATAATCCCGAGGCACGGATGAGGCGCAGCCAGTCGATCATGGACGGCACGACGTTGGCGATCGGCCGCGCCGATGCCAGAGGCTGCCGGATGTCTTCGCCCCGGCCGCTGCCGCGACCGGCATCTCACCCGCCGGGCTTCCGGCCGGCCGATGCGGGCACGGTCAGGGCACGTATTCGTACGGCGACGTCTCGACCTCGGCGTTGATCCCGAGGCGGTCCGCGCGCGCGCTGGCCTCGAGATCGCGCGCCTCCGGGCTGACGCCGGCGTTGGCGTGCTCCTGGTCCTCGATCGCGGTCCAAGTCGACGGCGCGCGGCGACGCTGCTCCGGAGCGGGGGCGCGCCGTCCGCACATCACGCTGGCGATGATCCCGACGACGCCGACGCCCATGGCGAGGGCGGCCACCGGGTGCAGCGCGGCGGCGGTGTAGGCGCTGTGCTTGAGCACCATGCCTGCGTGGTCGCCGCGTTCCTCGCCTTCGGCCGTGGTCGGTGCCTCGAGATGGTCGGTCGCCTCGTTCGGCGCATCGCCCTGCTGCTTCGCGAACATGGTCTTCTCCATGTAGCGATCGGTCGCGCGCGGCATGAACATCTCCATCAGCGCGTACATCCTGCCGAAGCCGCCCACGTAGACGTCGCGCCGCGGCGCCACGGCGCAGCGCAGGATCGCCTTCGCCACGACCTGCGGATCGTAGAGCGGCGCGGGATTCCTCGGGTGCGTCGGCAGGTAGCTGCGCGCGTGCTTGGTGTACGGCGTGTTGATCGCCGCGGGCTTGACGAGGGTCACCGAGATCGGCGCGCCCGCCTCCTCGAGCTCCATGCGCAGCGAATCGGTGAAGCCCTTGACCGCGTGCTTGCTCGCGGTGTACGCGCCCTGCAGCGGGATCGCGCGGTCGGACAGCACGCTGCCGACGTTGATGATCGCGCCGCCGC
>DASPLE010000086.1:0-42032 GCA_035627695.1 Planctomycetota bacterium | reverse complement strand
GGCTGCCTGGTGCTGCCGGCGGTCTTCGCCCCGGAGCGCGTCGCGCGCCTGCGCGATGTCTGCGAGGCGGTCCGCGCCCGCTGGCTCGAACGCGATCCGCAGACCGGACAGCCCGGCGCCGATCCCGGCACGGCCAACGCGATGCGCCACCTCACCCACCCGGACTACCACCGCGGAGACCGCACCGGGCTGGTCGAGCTGCTCGAGGCGTGCGCCGACGAGGGCGTGCTGCACGTCCTGCGCGCCGTCTGGCGCGAGGAGCCGCTGTTCCGCTGCACGTCGCTGTTCTTCAATCCGACCGCGCGGACCACCGAGGGCACGTGGCACCGCGACTGCCAGTTCGGCATGCCCGATGCCGAGGTCGAACGCGCGCACATCCTGAGCCAGCGCGCGCGCGCGGCCGGCGGCGTGCAGATCCAGATCGCGCTGGTGGCCAACGACGACCTCGAGTACGTCCCCGGCAGCCAATCGCGCTGGGACAGCGCCGAGGAGCTGCGCGTGCGCCGCGCCGACGCCTTCGCCCACGCGACCGAGCCGCTCGCCAGCGCCCGCCGCCTGGCGCTCCAGCCCGGCGATGCAGCGTTCTTCGATCCGATGGGCCTGCATCGCGGGCGCTACCACGCCCACCGCCCGCGCCGTTCGCTGATGCTCACCTACACGCCGACATCGATGCCGACCAGCGACTGGTTCTCCGAGCAGCCGTGGTGCCTGGAGCCGGACTACCTGGATGGCGTGTCGCCGGCGACGCGCGCCTTCTTCGCGCGCTTCATCGCCGCGTATGGCGACCGATGGCCGGCGCGCACGCCAGCGGCCGCACCCTGACGCCATCGCTTCGCGTCGACGCGAGCAGCCGTCAACCGCTCGGACTCTCGCTGTTCACCGGCTCCGGCTCGCGCACCGGCGGCTTGGACATGGCTTGCGCGGGCGTCGGACGCTCGCCGGCGCCGTCCACCCGCACCGCGACCGGCCGGCCCTCGGCGATCGAGCGCTTCAACGCTTCGACGACGATGACATCCGCGAGCCCCTCGCGACCGGATGGTCCGGGGTCGCGGCCTTCGATCACGCACGTCGAGAAGTGGACCAGCTCCGGCGCGAACTGATCGCGCTTGGGATACGTCCGCGCGGTCTCACGGTCGTCGATCACCGCCGTGAGTTCGATCGGCTCGGCGTACTCGTACGCCGGGTCGAGTCGCACCGTGCCGCTCGTGCCGACCAGCGTGTAGCTCGCGACCGGCGCCACGGCGAAGCTGATCGTGAACTGCGCGAGGCGGTCGCCCGGGAAGCGCAGCGTCGCCGCCACCGTCTCGTCGACGTCGTCATGGACGACGTGCAGCCCCGAGCGCGCCTGGACGGCGAACGCCTCGATCGGCTCGTCGCGGAACAGGTAGCGCGCGGCGTTGATGCAGTACACGCCGATGTCGAGCAGCGCGCCGCCGCCCGATTCGGCGCGGCCGCGGATGTTGTCGCGGTCCTGCAGGGTGAAGCCGAAGGTCGAGGTGAACAGGCGCGGATCGCCGATCCGGCTCGTGGCGAGGCGCACCGCCTCGAGGTTCGCGGCCTCGAAGTGCAGGCGATAGGCGACCATCAGGCGCACGCCGTGCTCCTCGCAGGTCGCGATCATCGCGCGCGCGTCCTCGCTGGACGCCGCGATGGGCTTCTCGCACAGCACGTGCACGCCGTGGCGCGCCGCGGTCTCGGTGGCGTAGCGGTGCAGGTGGTTGGGCAGGCCGATGTAGACCGCGTCGATATCGCCGCTGGCGAGCAGGTGCTCGTACTGGTCGTAGGCGACGCACTGGGCGACGTCGTACTGCTCGCCCAGCTTCTCCAGCTTCTCCTGGTCGTCGGAGACCAGCGCGACCAGCTCGCTGTTCTCGCGCGCGTGCCGGAACGCCGGCAGCACCGCGACCTGGTCGATGTGGCCGAGACCGACCACCGCATAGCGGACGCGTTCGCCGCGTGACAGACCGGAACGAGCCATGGCGATCTCCTGCCCCGTGGGCGTCCCCACATTCTCGCGATTGCCGGCTGCCGGCAGTCGACCGGTCCACCGTCTTCAACATGCCGCCTGAGCAGCCTGCGGCAGAGACCGGTACCGCCCGCGGCCGCCGCGGCGATGCTCTCGCATGCGCCTGGTCGTCCTGCTGACCGCCTCGATCCTGGTCCTCGGCTGCGGCTCGCCGCCGCCGCGCTCGGTGGCGCAGCCCGACGGCGTCGCGATCGAGCGCGACATCGTCTACCACCGCGTCGGCGATCGTGACCTCAGGCTCGACCTCTACCGGCCCGAAGGCGTCAGCGGACCGCTGCCGGTGATCGTGTGGATCTTCGGCGGCGGCTGGCTGCGCGGCGGGCGCGAGACCTGCCCGATCGCGCCGATCGCCAGGCGCGGGGTGGTCATCGCCTCGATCGATTACCGCCTCGCGGACCAGGCGACGTTCCCGGCGCAGATCGAGGACTGCAAGGCGGCGGTGCGCTTCCTGCGCGCCAACGCCGGACGGCTCGGCATCGATGGCGACCGCATCGGCTCGTTCGGCGTGTCCGCGGGCGGGCACCTCGCCGCGCTGCTCGGCACCAGCGCCGACGTCCCGGAGCTCGACGCCGGCGGCGATGCGACGGTCTCCGACGCGGTGTCCTTCGTCGTCGCCTGCTTCCCCGCCACCGATCTGGCCGGCCTGTGCGAGCTCGACGGCAGCGGCGACTGGCGGATGCGCCTCGCGGTGCGCATGCTGCTCGGCGGCGATCCCGCCGAGAAGCCCGAGCTCGCCGCGCTCGCCAGTCCCACGACGCACGCCAGCGCCGGCGATGCGCCCTTCCTGCTGCTGCACGGCACGCGCGACGGCTTCGTCCCGACCTGGCAGAGCCGCGTGCTGCACGCCGGCCTGCGGGGCGCCGGGGTGCCGTCGCGCCTGGTGCTGGTCGAAGGCGAACCGCACGGCGCGTGGCTGCTCGCCAACGACGACGTCAAGAAGGCCATCGACCGCTTCCTCGACGAGCGGCTCGGGGCGACGACCGATCGCTGAGCCCATGACCGCAGCGCGGCTCTCGTTGTGGCTCGTGCCTGACGATCCGGCGCCGTGGAGCGGCCTGATCGCGGAGCTGGCGCGGCGCTTCGCCGGGCCGCCGTTCCCGCCGCACCTGACGCTCGTCGGCGGCATCGTCGGCGAGGCGGATGTCGCGCGCGCGCGTCTGCGCGTCCTCGCCGCGGCAACGCCGGCGCTGCGCCTCTCCCCGCTGGCGATCGGCCATGGCGCCACGCGCCATCAGTGCCTGTACGCGCTCGTCCGACCCGATCCGGCGCTGGCCGCGGCGCGACGGGCGGCGGCGACGGCGTTCGCGCGCGACGTCGGCGACTTCCTGCCGCACCTCAGCCTGTTCTACGGCGCGCTCGACGACGACGCGCGCCGCGCGCTCGATGCCGAGCTGTCGGCGGTCCCCCTCCCGCCGCTACGCGTCGACGCGCTCGCGTTGTGGTCGACCGACGGCGATGAAGGCGGCTGGGTGGAGGTCGCGCGCGAGGCGCTGCGCTAGCGGCGTCACGCTCAGCGCGCGATCGCGCCCGCCGCCGCTTCGCTGCGTTCCGCCAGGGCGATCGCCGCCCGCCGCTGGGCGGCGAGATCGACGCCCCAGCCGAGCTCGGGGAACAGCTTCAGCCGTTCGTCGAGCTGGCGCGCGAGGCGGTCGCGCAGGCCCGCCTCGGCGATGCGCCCCACGGTCTCGCGCGCGCGCATCAGGCGGTCGCGCGCCGCGAGCACCGCCGAGCGTTCGCTGGCCAGGCGCTTGGCGACCTCGGCGACGCCGGTGCGCAGGCGCTGCACGGCGAAGGCCGAGCCGCTGGTCGCGCCGGGCGTGGCGATCGCGGCGGTGGCGTCCTCGAGATCCACGGCGAGCTCGCGCAGGCGCTTGGCCAGCCCGAGCGGCGCCGCCCAGCGCGTGGCGTCGCCGGGCAGGGCGTGCTCCCACTCGTCGACCAGCTCGTCGCAGCGCGCGTTCATCCGCGCCGCGTCGCCCGACGCCGCGCCGTCGACCCGGCGCAGCAGCGAGTCCAGCCACGCATCGAGCCGGCGCGCGCCAGGCCAGGCGAGCCGGCCCGGCCAGCCGGTGAGCAGGCGCTCGAGCGACTGCCCGACCGAACGCAGCGTCGCCGCCGCGCCGAGCGAGCGCGTCCCCTGCTTGAGCTTGGCGCGCAGCTTGTCGGCGCGTTCGGCGACGCGCGCCAGCCAGGCGTCGAGGTCCGCGGGCTTGCCCAAGGCGGCGAGCGCGCGCGTACGCAACGCCGCGAAGGCGTCGGCGTCGGCCATCGGACCGCGCTGCACGAACGCAAGCGTGCCGACCGCGCAGGCGCGGCGCAGCGCGCCGAGACGCGCGTTGAGGCCGCGCTCGATGATCGCCGCGCTCGACGGCGACGCCGGGGCGGTCGCGAACGCCTCCAGCTCCTGCGCCAGCGACGCCTCGAGCAGCGCGTCGATGCCGTCGTCGTGCCACGCGGCCGCGCTCTCGGCGCCGGGATAGACCGTGGCGTGCGCGGCGAGCTGGCCGCCGACGTCGCGGCAGCGACCGAGCGCCAGCCACGGGCCGCGCTCGTCGCCGAGCGGACGCGGCAGCGCGCCCTGGATCTCGGGCCATCCGCGCGCCGGCTCGGTCGCGTGCAGCGCGCGCAGGCCAGCCAGGCGGTCCTCGGCGCCCATCTGGCCGAGGACGAAGGCGCGGTCGCGGCCGGCGTGGATGACCTTCCCTTCGCGCGAGCGCACCTCGATGCGCAGGCGCAGGTGCTCGGGGATCGCCGCGACGGTCGGCGCCGCCGCGCCGGCGAGCTCGGCGCGCACCTCGGTCGCCAGCGCCTGCGCCAGATCCAGTCGGCCGGCGTGCTGGCGGACCGCCACCGCCAGGCGCTGCGCCGATTCGGCGATCGGGTGCAGGCGCTTGCGCGCCTCCTTGGGCAGCGCGCGCAGCAGGTGCTCGACCGCCTCGGGCAGGAAGCCGGGCACCAGCCAGTCGAGGCGCTCGGGCTCGAGCACGTCCATGCGCTCCTCGCCGACCACCAGCGTCGCGCCGTCGTCGGCGTCGCCGGGGGCGAAGCGGTAGCGGATCGGCATCTCGACGCCGCCGAAGCGCGCGGCCTCGGGGAAGTCGCGTTCGGCGCGCGCCAGCACCTCGGGGTCGACCAGGTCGGCCAGCGTCAGGCGCAGGCGGTCGGGCCCGTGCTGCTTCAGCCAGCGGCCGAGCGCGTCGGACGACGCCACCGGCTGGAAGCCCGGCTGCAGCTCGACGCCGACGCCGAGGCGCTCGCGATAGAACGACGCCAGCGCCGGATCGTCGATCCACAGGTCCGGATCGCGCAGGCGGTCGCGCAGGCCGCGCGCCTGGCGCACCAGCGCGCGGTTGGCGGCGATCAGCGGGAAGTCGCGCTCGAGCACGTCGCCGCCGTCGCCGACCAGCGCCTGGTCGATGAACACCAGCGTCGCGGCGCGCGCGTCGACGCGCTCGTACGGCACCAGCCGTCCGTCGCGCACGGGCAGGCCGCGCCAGGAGATGGTCTCGGTGCACACCACCTGCCGACGCCGCGCGTGCCACTGCGCGTCGCGGTGGCTGACCTTCGCGCGGTCGCCGACCAGCGACACCACCCACTCCGGATCGATCGGCGCGCACAGCCGCGCGAACAGCCGGCTGGTCTCGACGATCTCGCAGGCGACCAGCCACGGCGGCGGTGGCGGGGATTTCTTGCCGTCGTCCTGTTTTCCCGAGCGCAGCGCGCTGCCCGGATGCACCACCAGCTTCCGATCACCGCCGGCACGGTAGACCTTCTCGGTCTTGTCGTAGAGCAGCACGTTGCCCAGGCGTCCGGCGAGCACGGCGCGATGGACGCGCTCGACCGGCCATTCGCCGGCCGCGAAACCATGCACCGGCAGCTTACCGCCCTTGCGCACCTCGCGCAGCGAGCGCCACAGCTGGTGGCGCACGTCCGACCACTCGCGCATGCGCCGCAGGCCGAGGTATGCCGACTCGCACAGCCGCGCCTTGGCTCCCCACGACGCCGCCTCGTTCCACGCGTCCCAGAGGGTGAGGATGGTCGCGAGATCGCCCGACTCGTGCGCGAAGCGGCGGTGCGCGCTGTCGGCCTTCGACTCCTGGCCGAGCGGACGCACGCGCGGATCCTGCACCGACAGGAAGGCGGCGATCGTGCACGCCTCGTGCGCGACGCCTTCGACGACGCCCGCCACCAGCATGCGCGCCACGGTCGGATCGGTCGGCAGGCTGGCGAGCTCGCGGCCCATCGCCGTCAGGCGCAGGCCTTTCTCGTCCTCGACGATCGCGCCCAGCTCCTCGAGCAGGCCGCGCGCCAGGCGCCATGCCTGCGGCGTCGGCTGATCCAACCACGGCAGCGCCTCGGCGTCGCCGAGATCGAGCGACAGGCACTGCACGACCACGCCGGCGAGGTTGGCGCGCAGGATTTCGGGATCGGTGTACGGCGCGCGCTTGGCGAAGTCGTCCTCGCTGTACAGGCGGATGCAGATGCCCGGACGCACGCGCCCGGCGCGGCCGGCGCGCTGCACGCACGACGCCTGCGCCACCGCCTCGACCGGCAGGCGTTCGGTGCGCGACGCGGCGTTCCAGCGCTTGATGCGCGCCAGCCCGGCGTCGACCACGTAGACGATGCCGGGGATGGTCAGCGAGGTCTCGGCGACGTTCGTGGCGAGCACAACCTTGCGGCCGCGCGCCGGCTCGAAGACGCGCTTCTGCTCCTTGGGCGTCAGGCGGCTGAACAGCGGCAGCACGGTCGCCGCCGGCAGATCGTGCAGCCGGCGCGCGGCGTCGAGGATGTCGCGTTCGGTCGGCAGGAAGACCAGCACGTCCCCCTCCTGGCGCGCGTCGTGGATCTCGCGCACCGCGGCGACCGTCGCCGAGAGGTAGCCGACGTCGTCGTCGCCGGGTTCGCGCCAGCGCACCTCGACCGGGAAGGTGCGTCCGCCGACGGCGACGATCGGCGCCGGCGCGCCGTCCGTACCCAGGTACGCGGCGAAGCGCTCGGCCTCGATCGACGCCGACGACACCGCGACGATCAGATCGGGTCGGCGCAGGCGCAGTCGCTTCAGCAGCGCGAGCAGCAGGTCGATGTTGAGCGAACGCTCGTGCGCCTCGTCGACGATGATGGCGTCGTAGCGCGCGAGGTCCGCGTCGTGCGAGGCCTCGGCCAGCAGCAGGCCGTCGGTGACCACGCGGATGACCGTGTCGGCGCCGGCGCGGTCGTCGAAGCGCACGCTGTGGCTGATCACCGATTCCGGCGCCTTGCACTCGTCGCGCAGGCGTTCGGCGATCGCGTACGCGGCGACGCGGCGCGGCTGGGTGACCGCGACCATGCCGCGCCGGCCGCAGCCGGCCTCGAGCAGCATCTTCGGCAGCTGCGTGGTCTTGCCCGAGCCGGTCTCGCCGGTCAGGACGAACGCCGGCGAGCGCGCGACCGTCGCCAGGATCTGGTCGCGCGCGCTCGCCACCGGCAGATCGGGATAGGCGATGGTCAGGGGCAGGGCGCCACGCCGTTCGACCTCGACCGCCGCCGCCTCGAGCTTCGCCCGGCATTCGACGATGGTGCGGTCGACCGCCTGCCCCTGCGCGAGCCGCCGGCGCGCGCCGTCGAGACGCGGAGCGGCCCACAGCCGCGCCACGGTGGTGACGCGCGGCAGGAGCGCGATCAGCGCGTCGATCTCGTGGGCCGCGTCCGTCACGCGCGGCAGTGTGGGCCCCAGCGGTCGCGACGCACCCGCCCGGCGTGCGCGGCCGATACGCGGTCGTCAGCGCGACGCGGTGCTCGCGGAGACGCCGGTGGCGACGAGGCGCGCCTGGTCGATCACCGTGGCGCGCCATTCGGCTTCCACCCGGCGGCCGGCGTCGCTGGCCAGCAGCGTCGCGACGTCCTCGCCGTCGAGCGCCGCGCGCAGCAGGCGCCGGGCGAACGGCCGGCGCGAGGGATCGGCCAGCAGGTGGCCGAGCAGGCTCTCGGCGCAGCCGTAGCGGGTATGGGTGATCGGGCCGAAGTGGTCCGCGTCCCAGACCTCGAGCTGCGCCAGCGCCGGCAAGGTCGGCAGCGCGTCGTCGGCGCAGGCGCGGCACAGCTCGCGCTGGAACTCGTTGCGGCGATGCGCGCGGTTCCACGCCGGGTCGCGGAAGACGTTCCAGGTCTGGAAGTAGGTGGCGACGCCCTCCTGGACCAGCCACGGGATGTGGCGTCGGCCGGCCGCCGCCTGCAGCACCTGGTGGCTGAGCTCGTGGGTCAGGATCGGCACGATCCCGGACAGGCCGCGCGCCGCGTCGGCCTGGTACGTCGCGACCAGGTAGGTCGGCGCCGCATCGGCGGAGGCGTAGTTCCAGTCGAAGCGGCCGCGCGAATTCGCGCCGGAGAAGGCCGCCCGGTAGCGGGCGCGGCTCGCGTAGACCACGACCGCGCACGGCTCGCTTTCGCGCAGCCCGGTGATCTCCAGCTCGGCGAGCACCGCCGCGCGCGCGAGCTCGCAGTAGGCCGCGACCTCGGCCGCGAGGAGCGCCCCGGCGTCGACGCGGACCCGGTAGTGGGCGGTGCGGACGTGCCAGGCGCCGTCCACCTGGACCGCGGCGGCCGCGTCACGGGCGATGGATTCGCGCTGCGCCTGCGACCACGCTGGTTCGACCGCGACCGCGGCGCACGCCAGGAGTACGAGGAGGCACGCGCGCATGCGGCTGGATACGGCGCGCGCCGCGGGCACCGGCGACGACGAGGACCACCGCAGCCGCGGTGAGTGAGCCGCGCTCAGCGCGACGGACGCCGCAAGCGCGCGATCAGCGCAAGCGTTTCATCGTGGACGCGCCCGTTGGAGACCACGGCGTTGTTGGAACGGATGCTGGGCGATCCGTCGAGATCGCTGAAGCGCCCGCCGGCCTCGGTCACCACCAGGCTGGTCGCCGCGACGTCCCACACCGCCAGCGCCGGCTCGACGACGATCTCGGCGCGGCCGCTGGCGACCAGCATGTGGCCGTAGGCGTCGGCGAGGCCGCGTTGCAGCTGGGTGTGGTCGCCGAGGTGATCGAAGAGCGCGTCGAGCCCGGCCTTGCGCCAGAAGTGCCGCGCCTCGAAGCACCACAGCGCGCCGGCGAGCGTCGGGACCGCCGAGACGCGGATCGCCGCGCCGTTCAGCCGCGCGCCGCCGCCGAGCACCGCGTCGTAGAGCTCGCCCAGGGCGGGGATCGCGACCGCGGATGCGACCACGCGCGTGCCGGCCGCGCCGACCTCCTCGCACGCGACCAGCGTCGCCCACAGCGGCACGCCGCGCACGAAGTTGCGCGTGCCGTCGATCGGATCGACGATCCAGCGGCGCGTGCCGACGGCGCCGGTCTCGCCGCGCCCGCCGGTCTCCTCGCCCAGCCAGGCGTCCTCCGGATAGGCCGCCATGATCGTCGCCTGGCACGCGGCCTCGGCCTCGCGGTCGGCGATGGTCACCGGGCTCTCGTCCGACTTGGACTCGACGGCGAGGCGTTCGCGAGCGTGGAAACGGGCGAGCGCCGCGCGCCCGCCGGCATCCGCCGCCGCGCAGGCCACCGCGCGCAGTCTCAACCAGGCGGGATCGACCATGCGGGTCTCCGGCGCGGCATGCTGATGGGCCGACCGGCGATGCCAACGCCTGGCATCGGCAGGAGCTCCGTACGGCTGTCTGAGGCACCGGCCGCGAAGCGCGCGCCCGGGAGCGAACCATCGCCGATCCGGCGCGTTCGCACGTGCCAGCCTATGCACACCTCCCCAGCGCCATCGCCCACCGGTGTCATGGACAGCCCGCGGCATGCGGCGTATGACCCTCCCATGACTGGGGATGCCCTCGCGCCTGGGACGGAGCTGTTCGGCTACGCCATCCAGCGCGTCATCGGCAAGGGCGGGATGGGCACCGTCTATCTCGCCAAGCAGCTGTCGCTCGGCCGCCAGGTCGCGCTCAAGGTGCTGCATCCGTCGCGCCTGCGCAGCCAGCCGCAGATCGACCAGTTCGTGCGCGAGGCGCAGAACGCCGGCCGCTTCAACCATCCCCACCTGGTCCTGGTGCACGACGCGCACGTCGACGCGGCGCGCGGGCTCTACTGCTACTCGATGGAGTACGTCCCGGGCCGCACGCTGGCCAAGCTGGTGACCGAACGCGGGCCGCTCGGCGCGTCGGCGGCGCTGCACCTGATCTACCAGGTGGCCAAGGCCCTGGCGCACGCCCACCGCGCCGGCCTGGTCCATCGCGACGTCAAGCCCGACAACATCCTCGTCGCCGACAACGGCCTGGCGAAGCTCGCCGATCTCGGGCTGGTCCACGACAAGCTCGAAGGCGTCGGCTCGTCCGGTCGCAGCGTCCTGTCCCTGGTCGGCACGCCCGAGTACTCGGCGCCGGAGCAGAGCCGCGACCCCAAGCGCGTCACCGCCGCCTGCGACGCCTACAGCCTGGGCGCCTGCCTGTACTTCGCGCTGACCGGACGGCCGCCGTTCGTCGGCACGACGGTGATCGACACCATCGTCAAGGCGGCGACCGAGACCGTCGAGCTGCCCGACCATCTCGAGCCCGGGCAGCGTGTCCTGCTCGGCCACCTGCTCGCGCGCTCGCCGGTCGACCGCTTCGCCGACGGCGACGCGGTCGTCCAGGCGCTGGAGACGCTGGCCCGCGGCGGCGAGATCACCGTCGATCAGCCGGCGGACGACGACGATACCCTGTCCGACGAGGACGCCGTCGACGAGAAGGACGCTCCCGCCGCCGGCGGCGCCGCGGCGTCGAGCAAGTCCAACCGCTTCAAGCGCGTGCGCCGCCGCCGTCGGCACTGATCCCGAGCGCGGCGATCTGGCTGCGCGCCGCGTCGCCGCCGCGCCGCCAGGCGGTGGCGGACATGCCGCAGGACACGCGGAACACCCGGGCGAAGTGCTGGCTGGTGGCGAAGCCGAGATCGAGCGCGAGGTCGGTGATCGGCAGGTCGCTGTCGCGCAGCAGCTCCTTGGCCCGGTCGATGCGCGCGCGCAGCAGGTAGCGGTGCGGCGCCTCGCCGACGATCGCGGCGAAGCGGCGCGCGAGATGGTGCGGCGACATCCCGACCGCGTCGCCCAGCGCGCGCAGCGTCCAGCGCTCGCCCGGGCGCGCGTCGATCAGCCGGCGCGCCTCGTCGACGGCGGGATGGACGCACGCGGTGGTCTCGCCGTGGTCGCGGCCGATGACCCGCGTCGCGGCGATCACCAGGTGGTCGACCAGCACGCGCAGCGCCGCCGCGCGGTGGCGCCGGCGCAGCCAGGACTCGTGCACCAGCTGGCGGAAGGCCGCGGTCAGCGCGCCATCGCCGGGGGCGTGGACGCTGGCAGCGGGCGACCAGCTCTCCGCCAGGTCGGGATGGCGCGCGAACACCGCGCGCAGGTCGATGGCGGCGAAGGCGTAGTGGTTGCGCGCCGAGCGGCCCTTGGCGTGCGGGATCATGCCGTGGCGGATCCCGGGCGGCGCGGCGAAGAGCTCGCCCGGCTGCACGTGGCGCGCGCGCGGCGAATCGCCCGCCCACCAGTGCGAGTCGCCATCGAGCTGCAGGTACAGCTCCCACACCGGGTGCGCGTGCTCGGCGATGGCGTGCGCGGCCGGCAGCCACTGCTCGCCGAGGTGCGCCAGCTCGGGCACCTCCGGATCCGGGACCTCGGCGTGGAAGCCGGCGAGGACCACCGCCGGGCGATGCACGCGCACGGATGGACACACCGCGGGATGCGAATGGAAACGCGAGGACGCCGTGGCCGACGCATGCTCACCGATCATGACCGTCTCCTTGCCTGTGGATGTCCTGCCCAGCCCCGACGACATCGCCTTCTTCCGCGAGCACGGCTGGTGGATCTCGCCGCGGATCCTCGACCGCGCGCTGATCGACGCCGCCGCGCGCGACCAGCAGCGCTACTACGCCGGCGAGCGCGATCGCGCGCCCGCGCAGTACTTCCCGCCGGAATGGAACTGGCGTCCGGAAAACGGCGACGTGCTGCGCAAGAGCGACTACACGACGCTCGAGATGCGCGCCCTGGCCGCGCTGGCGATGGCGCCGGCGATCAGCGCGATCGCCGCGCGGCTGATCGGCGCCGGAGCCATCCGCCTGTGGCACGACCAGCTCCTGCAGAAGCCGGTCGACGACGGCCGGAATCGCGGACGGGCCAACGTCGGCTGGCACACCGACCGCGGCTACTGGCAGACCTGCACCTCCGAGCGCATGCTGACCGCGTGGATCCCGTTCCACGACGTCGACGAGGCGATGGGCGCGATGCGCTTCATCGACGGCAGCCACCGCTGGGGCGAGCAGAGCCCGGCGCTGACCAACGCCTTCGATGGGCAGGACCTCGACGCCGCCGAGCGCCTGATCGCCAGCGGCGGCGCCGAGCTGCGCAAGGTGCCGGCGATCCTCGCCAAGGGCCAGGTCAGCTTCCACGACTGCCGGCTGATCCACGGCAGCGGGCCGAACCTCGGCACCGCCCCGCGCCGCGCGCTGGCGGTGCACCTGCAGGACGGCGACAACCGCTTCCGCCTGCATCGGCGCGACGCGACGACCTGGGCCTGGCATCACAACGACCGCCTGTGCCGCCGCGGCGCCGACGGCCTGCCCGACTACGCGGATCCGGCGATCTGCCCGCTGACCTACGGCGGCTGAACGCGTCATGCGCCACGCCAGGTGACGGTCGTGCCGGGGCGCAGCTCCTGCGCCGCGATGGAGCGGCCGGCGATCGCGCGCAGCGTGACCGGCGCGCCGAAGGTGCGCTCGATGCGCAGCGTGAAGGCGTCGCCGCGGCGTTCGCCGAGCGCCCAGAAGCGCGGATGCACCAGCGGCCATACGCCGTCGTGCAGCGGCGCGAAGCGCAGCGCGCCCTCGCCGGGCTCGCAGGCGAAGCCGGTGAGCGCCTCGTACACCAGCCAGCTCGCCGGCGCGGTCATGTAGCACGCGCCCCACGAGGGCGATCCATCGTGCGGCCGGTACATGAGGCGCGTGTCGCCGGTGCCGGCGCCGTCGCGCTCCATGACGCGCACCACGCGTTCCCACGCCGCCAGCGCCCGCGCGTCGCCGCAGCCGATGGCGGCGGTCAGCCCGAACGCCTCGACGTAGGGCAGCCAGCCGTAGTCGGTGGTGCTGCCGTCGGTGCCGACCTCGTCGGGCGGCGCGCCGTGACGCGGGTCGAGGTTGAGCGCGATCAACGCCTCGATCTCGCCAGCGAGGCGATCGTCGGGCAGCACGTCGACGCCGGCGAGCAGCCGCGCGAAGTGCTGGCCGGCGAGCGTGCCGGCGTGGTGGCGGTCGTTGCGGCGCCCGTCGCGCGCCGCGTAGCAGCGGTAGAAGCTCCCGTTCCACAGGTCGGCGTCGAGGCGGGCCAGCGCCGCCACCCGCCACGCGTCGATGCGCGGCGGCAGTTCGGTGTCGCCGACGCGCAGCGCCCAACGCCGCGCCACCGCCAGCGCCGCCAGCCACAGCGTGCCGACGTAGCCGGTGGTGCCGTGGTAGTGGTAGCCGTCGTAGCTGGTGCCCAGCCCATCGCCGACCTGGGCGACGCCGCCGCCGGCGTCGGCCCATTCGCCATGCCGGATCAGCGCCCGGCGCGCGCGCGGCCACATGCGCGCGGCGAAGCCGTCATCGCCCGCCAGCCAGGCATGACGCGCCAGCTGCAGGACGAAATCGCAGGTCAGGTCCGGCCACGGGCAGTCGCCCGGCTCGCGTTCGAGGTGGCCGCTGCCGAGATCGTGGTTCACGCCGCCGTTCGGCGCCTGCGCGCGGGCGAACTGCTCGAGCTCGCGACGCTCGAGCTCGGGGAACAGCAGGTGCGTCGCCGGATGCGCGCCCAGGCGCTGGTCGAGCGTGCCGAAGCACGCGCCCATCTCGGTCGGTCCTTCGTTGATGCTGAAGCGGCCGTCGCGGAAGAGCACGCTGTTGCTGACCAGCGGGTAGCAGCAGTTGGCCAGGCGGTCGCTCATCCAGCGCGGCAGCGTTCCGGCGCGCAGCAGGCGCGGCAGCGCTCCTGCGTCGGTAATGAGCGCGTCGAAGCCGGCGCACAGCCGCGTCGCGATGTCGCCTCCCTCCGTCTGCCAGGCGCGACCGCGATCGACGCCCATGAGATCGATCTGGCGTGGCACCGCCCAGGCGATCACCACATCGATGCTGCGCGCTTCCCCCGGCGCGAGGTCGATCGTTCGCGCGATCCAGCCGAAGCGCGGATCCTCGCCGCGCTCGCCCGCGCCGCGCGCCAGCAGCCAATGCTCGCCGTCGGCGCCCGGGCAGCGCGGATTCGGCGCGTTGCCGTAGCGGATGCCGGTGAAGCCGGCGCGCGCATCCACCGCCGCGGTATGCGCCGCCGGCGCGTCGCAGTGGCGATAGAAGCCGTCGCCGTAGCCGATCCGGCTCTCCGCGGCACCGATGCCGCCGCCCTCGCCGACCAGGTTCGGCCAGGCGATACGCACGCGCGCGCGCAGCGCCACGGCGCGGCGGTTGGCGACGGTGATGCGCACGACGAAGCCCGGCAGCGCCGAGCGCGCGAGGTCGTGCGGCACCACCGGTCCGGAGAAGAGCGCCTCGCAGTCGACATCGCGCGCGATGCCCGGAGCGCTCAGGCGCGCCTGCGGGAACGCGAATTCGTGGTCGAGGACGCTGCACGGCTCCACGCCCGCCATCGGCCGCGTCGCCAGCAGGCGCTCGTCGCCATCGACGCCGAGCGCGATGAAGGCCCCGGCGATGCCGTCGGGATCCTCGCTCGGCATGTCCTGGTTGTCGTTGCCGCTGAAGGTCCGGAACCGTCCGTCGCGGCAGATCTCGACCCGGCCGGCGCCGATGCCGCCCAGCGGCACGCCGCTCGCGGCCCAGCGCGGATCCGCGCCGCAGCCGATGAGGTCGTCGGCGAGCCCCGCCAGGACGAAGCGCGGCCAGGTGCAGAGCAGCAGATCGACCCGCGGCGCGCCGGCGGGCAGGCCGTCGATATGCAGCGTGCCGTCGCCGCGCGCGACGAACGCGCGGCACAGCGCGATCCAGGTCGTGCCGGCGATGCGCGAGGCGTGGCGCGCGGGGCCGACGACGCCGTCGCCGCGCGCCAGCACCAGGCGCTTCGGCGTCAGGCCGCCGACATCGATGGTCACGCGCGCATCGGCGTACCCGGCGAGCGCCGCGTCGGGCACGCGCACCCAGACGTAGTAGCCGAGCGCCGCGAGCGCGCTCGGTATGTGGATGGACAGCGGCCGCGACGGATCGATGCCGGCGTGCAGCAGCTCCTGGTGCTCGGTCTCATCGTGGACCGCGGGCACGACGCCGGGTGCGTTCATCCCGGCCATTTGATGTTCATCGCGAAGCGGGGACGGCCGCCGACGTTCATCGGCTTGGCGTGGGCGAGCAGCGGATCGAAGAACAGCACGTCGCCGGCCTTGCCGGCGACTTCCAAGGGCTCTCCGAGATCCAGCCGTGAGAGATCGACCTCCTTCAGCCATTTGTGCCGCGTCGGATCGCTGCGCACGTGCGCCATGATCCGCGTATGCGACGCGTCCCACACCACCGTGCGGCCCGCCTGCGGCGCGACATCGTGCAGGTAGACCATCGCCGACAGCCGCCATGCCTGCATGTAGGCCGTGCTGTACGCGCCGGTGCTGTCGATGTGCAGGTTGTGCCCGCTGCGCCACGGTCCCGGCTCGGGCAGGATGCGGATGACGAAGGCGTAGTCCGGCGCGCGCGCCAGCGGGCAGGCCAGCGGATCGGGCAGCAGCTGCGCCGCCGCGGCGAGCAGCGGCGTGGTGTAGCAGGCGGCGTACGCGTCGCTGAGCGGCATGTACTCCTTCACCTGCGGCTCGACCCAGGTCGCAGGGTCGGCGGGGTCGAAGCCCAACAGCGTCCAGGTATGCGCATCCGCCGCGAGCGCGACCTCGCGCGGGATGAGATCGGAGGCGAGCAGCCAGCCGTGCTCGATGAAGTGCTGGATCTGCGCGGCATCGAGCGCCGGCGCTATGGCGGTGGTCATGGGAACCTCTCAGCGTGGCTGGGTCGGGGGCGACGAGGTCGGAGGCGAATGCCGGGGAAGCGTCAACGCGGCACGGTCAGTCCCTGCACGCGGCCGTCGGCGAGCGCGGCGACGAGCGTGTCGCCGAGCCACGCCAGCGCGCACACGTCCTGGTCGAGCTGGGTGCGCTGGGTCAGCGTCGCGCCGTCGTAGATCAGCAGCGTGCCGCCCCAGCAGCCGACCGCGGTGCGCGTCCCGGCGATCGCGACGCGCTTGGCGATGCGATCCTTCGGGATGGCGCCGGCCAGCGCCGCCGGCAGGGCGTGGTCGGCGATGGCTTCCGGCGCGGCGCCGGCCTTCGCCGCCGCGCCGGCGGCGTCGACCGCGCCGATCGATCCGTCGGCCAGGCGCAGCGTCAGGACGGTGCCGTCGGCGGCGGCGCCGATGGCGCGGTCCGCCAGCGCGACCTGCCAGGCGACGAGCGGCGCAGCCATCGCCTTGGCGGTCGCCGTCGTGATCGTCGATGCCACCGGCGATTCCCAACGCGTCAGCGGCTCCATGCCCGCGACGGCGTCGGCCAGCGAGCCGACCGCTTCGCCGATGCCCGCCGCGTCGTAGCCGATCAGCGTCAGCGACTCGCGTCCGTGGCCGATGATGTCGCGCTGCCACGACAGGTAGCCGCGACCCGGACCCGGCATGGTCCCGGCATCGGGCGGATACGGCAGCACGTCGGCCTTGGCGAGATGACCGATCACGGCGTTCGACTGCGGCGTGCCGATCAGGATCGCGTGGCCCGGCAGGTCGAAGCCGGCGTGCAGGCCGTGGCCGTTGATCCAGGTCGGCGCCTCCTCCGCGGTCGGCGTGCGCAGCGCGACCGCATCGGCGGCGACGACGGTCGCGGCGAGGTCCCACGGCTTGAGGATGGCGGCGAGGCGCTCGGCGGCGGCCTTCTCCCAGGCCTCGCCACCGTGGACGATGGTCGCCGCGCGGTGCAGACGCGCGAAGCGGAAGGCGTGCTCGCGGTCGAGGCCGAAGGCGACCGCGCGCGTGCGCCGGCCGGCGGCGTGCGCGCAGGTCGTCGGCTGCGCCAGCGTCACGGCCTTGCTCGCGCCGGTGCGCGCCAGCAGCTCGCCGACCTCGATCGTCCACGCGCCGGGCGGGTCGTTGGCCGCGAGCGGCATGCTGAACGCGCACGTCCCCAGGCGCGTCGCGCGGAAGCCGTCGAAGCGCAGGTTGCCGTTGGCGTCCGAGATGCGCAGGCGCAGCGGGATCGATCCGGAGAGCACGTCGCCCCCGGCGTCGACCACGGTCGCGGCGAGATCGAGCCGCAGCGGCTGGTCGGTGGTGTAGTCGCGGGCGATCGCCGCCTGGTGCACGCGCACCCCGCCGATGGGCCGGGCCGTCCGCGCGAAGACGCGCATCTGCCCGGCGCCGAACGAGACGGTCATCGCGGCGCCCGTCGCCGCTTCGACGGCGATGCCGCCGCGCACGGCGTCGTAGATCGGCCGCCCGTCGTCCGCCAGGGCGATCGCCGCCCGCGCCGGCGCGAGGGCGCGCGGATCGCCGTTCGCGGCATCGTGGCTGGCGTTGACGGCGAACAGGTACTCCACGTCGCCCTGCGCCTGGCGCGATGCGGCGATGCCGGGGTTGTCGCAGGCGAACACCGGCTCGATGCCCGCCTTGGCGAGCACCGGGGCGATGTCGTCGGCGAGGCGCTTCGCGCCGGCCAGCCAATGCGTCATCAGGCGCAGGGCGCCGGCGCCCTTGTTGTCGCCGGCCTTCTCGAGCTCGGCGATCGTCGCCGCGTCGGGGAAGTCGCCGTTGGCGGCGATCTTGACCGCGCCGGCGATGGCCACGTCGCTGTCGCCATCGAGGATCACCACGCCGCCGGCGGCGATGAACGCTTCCAGCCCGTTGACCACCGCCGGATCGAGGTGATCGACCGCCACGAGGATGATCGCGCGGTGGTGCGCGGCGAGCGTGCCGTCGACGATGTCCTCGTCGACGACGACCTGGCACTGGTGGTGCAGCAGCTTGCCGGCGAGGTAGGCGAACGGCAGCGCCGCGCCGTGGCGTTCGGCGTGGGCGTAGATGATCGAGCGGTCGCGCGCCTGCGCGTGCAGCAGGTGCGACAGCGAGTAGAGGATGGTCACCGGCGTGCGCGTCGGCGGCATGGTGGCGAAGACCGGCCCGAGCCGCGCCATCAGCTGGTTGGTCTCGACCACGCCCTCGGCGCCCGGCTTCGACGCGGGGTCGAACGGATCGATGTCGGGCGGGCACATCATGCCCTGGAGATTGGTCTGGAAGGACAGGTACTGCTCGGCGCGGTAGCGCTCCCACGGCGTGTTGCCGTACCACGTCGGCAGGTACCAGCACGGCTTCCCGAGGTCGCGCGCGCGCGCCATCTCGAGGGTGAAGGACGGGTTGAAGCACCACGGACCCCAGTCGTCGTAGCCGCCGTGGCCGCTGGTGACCGGCAGCGAGCGCGCGACGTTGAAGTAGTAGCCGTCGGTGAACGCCGAGAACCCGTACTGGCTCTGGGTGACGCTGATCAGCGAGGGATCGACGTGCGAGACGCCGAACTGCGCCTCCCTCCACGCCGCGTCCATGAAGCCGAGCTTCCACGTCGCCCAGTGCTTCCAGCGACGCACGTGCTCGGGGTTGGCGGGATCGACCTGATCGTAGCGGATCGGCGCCTCGCCGAAGGCGGCCTCGTAGCTGCGCTTCTGCCAGGGGATGGCGTGCGGGGTGACCTGCCCGGTCGCGGGATCCTTCATCCAGGTCAGGCCGGGCTCGTCGTAGAAGTGCACGCCGGGCACGTTCGGCCGTCGGCGATCCTTCAGCGCCGCCTGCACCGCGCGCACGGTGCCGCCCCGGGTGACGTACGGATCCGACCAGTCGCATTCGCTGCGCAGGTCCATCTGGTGGCCGCCGCTCATCGCGCAGTTGGTCATGTAGTCCATGCCGGCGCGCAGGAAGTTCGCCTGGTCGTCCCTGCCGTAGTGGCCGAACCACAGGTTGAAGCCGAGCGAGTCCTCGCCCTCGACCAGCTGCGCCTGACCGGTCGCGCGTCCCCAGTTGATCAGCGCGAAGTCGCTGCGCCGCAGGTGCGCGTGCACGGTGATCGCGGTCTCGGCGGCGGCGCCGTCGGCGCGCGCGGCGACGCGGTAGGCGCCGGGACGCAGCAGGCGGCCGTCGAGCGCGAGGTGCTCGACCGCGCGGGCGCCCGCCGCCAGCGCCGGCAGGTCGAAGCGGAAGGACAGCGACGAGCCATCGTCGCCGGCGAGCTCCAGCGACAGCGCGCCCGCGGGCGCGGCATCCGCGCCGCGCACCAGCGTCAGCGGGATCTCCTCGTCGGTCTGGTAGCAGTCCCGGCCCAGCGGCAGGCGCAGCTCGAGCGCGTGCGCGCCACCGGCGGCGGCGATGAGCAGGATGGTCGCGGTCAGGCGCATGCGGGTACCTCGGAACGGAGTTCGCTGGGACGACGTCAGGCGCGCTGCGTGCCCCACAGGCCGCCGTACATGAGCTGATCGATCGGATCGGTCGCCTCGGCCAAGGCCCGCCGCTGCGCCGGCGTCATGGTCGGCACGCTGTCGTTGGCGATCGGCAGCGGATGGAACAGGAAGATCGCCGCGATGCGCATCCCGGGAATGGTGCGCGCCGAGCCGCGATGCCAGGTGCGCTGGTCCCACAGCATGACGTCGCCCTTGCGGGGCAGGAACGGCTGCTCCGGGGTGCCCGCGTAGGGCGAGAGCCTGGGATCGCGGTGCGAGCGTGGGATGACGTAGGTCGGCCCGTGCGCCGGCGTCATGTCGGTGAAGTACATGACCGCGGTGATGTTCGGCGGGTAGTCGTAGTGCCCGTCGCGGCACGCGAGCACCAGGTGGTCGCCGTCCTTGTGCCAATCGTGGACGATCGCGGGATCGGGATCGTGCGGACGGACCAGCCAGGCGGGATGATAGAGCGCGACGTTGGCGCCGGGCGTGATCGGGCTGAAGACGCGGCGCAGCAGCTGGCGCAGGCGCGGCGCGCGCGACGGCTCGATCGCCAGCGGCGAGTCGTCGGGCAGCACGAACGGGCAGTACCAGGCGTCCTTCGGCCTGATCGCCGCCTCGAGCTGCGCCCGGTACGCATCGACGCTGTCGGGCTCGAAGACGTTCTGGAGATTGGCGAAGCCCTGTTCGCGCAGCAGCAGGAGGATGTTGCCCTCGTCGTTCGGGTGGACCGGCTCCTGCACGAAGCGCAGCGCCGGGGTCACCGCCGCGGCCGCGTCCTGGGCGGGCGGGATGTGCGCGGGAGCGTTCATCGCGCGCTGGCCGCCGCCGCCTCGCGCACCGCGGTCGGCAGCTCCTCGGCCTCGATGACGTAGACATGGTTCGCTTCCAGGCGGTAGCGCCTGGCCACGCCCAACGCCTCGCCGCTGGTCAGGTCGCGCACCGCGCCCGGCAGCTCGACGTCGCGGGCGACGAAGTTCCACAGCGTGGCGCGCGTGCCGGCGCGGTCGTGCCACAGCACGGCCCGATCGTCCTCCTGCAGGAAGCGGCGGACCATCGACTCGCGGTTGTCGTAGTAGAGGTCGAGCGTCTGCTTGAGCGCCGCCGTCCACTGCCGGTCGATGCGCACGCCGTCCTGCCACAGGTTGAAGCCGGGCGTCGCCATGTGCGCCATCCAGCGGAAGACGACGGCGACGTCGGGCTCGGTGCGCACGATCTCGCCGCCGGTCGGCACCGTGGTGTAGCCGAAGCCGCCGCAGACCTTGTAGCAGGCGAAATGGTTCTCGCGCTTGGCGTAGTCGGTCGGGCAGCCGTGCTGCGGCTGGCCGAACGGGCCGAAGGACTCGATCATGAAGTTGATGCCGGCGTCCTGCAGGTCCTTGAACGCGCCCAGCAGCTCGCGCCATTGCGTCGACGGCGCGCCGCGGTTGAAGCTGACCGGCATGAAGCCGAGATTGTAGAAGCTGTCGAACAGCCACGCGTCGAAGCCGGTCTCCGCCTTGATCTTCTTCAGCGAGTCCACCCAGTACGCACGCGCGTCCGGGTTCTTGAAGTCGAGGATGCTGAAGATGTTGGTGTACGCGCCGCCGTACTTGGTGCGCGTGTCCTCCATGTGCACGAACCAGCCGCGCGGATCGCGCTCCTCCTTGTTGATCGGGCTCGACAGGCCCTGGTCGTTGTTGGTCCAGGAGTAGGCGCGGATGTTCTTCGCCTTGCAGTCCTCGTAGAGGCGCTTGAGCGCCGCGGGTCCGCCGAGCGCCGGCGACGGCTCGTATTCGTGCGCCGTGCACATGTTCCAGTGGAAGTCCTTGTGCGGCGACCCTTCCGTCTGCGCCGACTTGTTGACCTGGTCGATGAACAGGCCGCGGAAGCCGCAGGCGTGCGCCGCCGGGATCAGGTCGCGGTAGTAGGTGTCGATGGTGAAGTCGCGCCAGTAGTTCCAGTACAGCCGCGGCAGCAGCGGCTCCTCCTCGAGACCGAACTCGCCGCGCGCGCGGTCCGCCGAATGGTCGAACCACCAGGTCCAGCAGTTGCGCTGGTCGGTCGCCGTCTTGGCGTCGCCGTTGAGCAGGATGCGCTTGGGCGACGTCTCGTAGCTGGTCGCCTGGTCGAAGATGTGCTTGTCGATGGTCTTGAGCTCGGCCTTGCCGGGCTCGCGCATCAGGATCGTGCGGATCAGATCGACGCGCGCGTAGTCGCCGATCAGCGTGCGCGCGCCCTTGTACTGGAAGTCGAACGCCTGGTGCGACGCCCAGCGCGGCAGGTTGTGGGTCATCACCGGGTTGGCCTTGGCCGCCTCGTCGTCCCAGTGGATCACGCCCTCGGTGGTCCACGCGGTGTCGGGGGCGAAGGTCGCGGTCGGGCGCGAGCACGACGACTGCGAGATGACCGACGCGCCGACGATGTCGCCGTCCAGCTCCCAGCTCGCGAGCTCGAGCAGGTGGAACAGCGGCACCGCGCCCTGGTAGCGCCACTGGTAGGAGAAGCCGGCGAAGCGCCACGGCCCGAGCTGCTCGCTGGCCGGCGCCAGGACCAGATCGAGCTTCGCGCCGACGACGACGTTGTCGGCGTCCCAGTCGGCGACGTCGTGGATCGGGTCGAAGCTGTGGTCGCGCAGGATCTTCACGTCCATCGGCGCGAAGTCGCAGGCCAGGCGGATGGTGACGCCGGCGCCCGACTGCTCGACACCCTCGACGCGCAGCGCGCTGATCTCGAGCCCGCGGAAGCTCTGCGAGCGCACGGTCAGCGGCAGGCGCCCGGAACGCACGGCGACGCCGCCGATGGCGATGCGGCCGAGACCGAGGAAGCGTCCGTCGCGTTCGAGGATCTCGACGTCGACGCCGGCGAAGGCGACGGTGCGGGACGCGGATGCGGTGGGCATGATGGCTCGCTGCGGAGGTGGCGGCCGACTACCAGGAGTCGTCGTCGGTGATGCTGAGGAAGAAGTCGGCGCCCGATTCGACCGCCAGCTCGTGGCGGCCGGGGCTCAGGACGACGGAGATGCGGTGGTTGCCGGGATGCCACCCGGTCCACTCGCCGCCCGCGAAGATGCGCTCGCCGTCGAGCCACACCCCGGTCACCCCGCCGCCGAGGTTGATCATCGCCGCGCGTTCGGCGGCGGCGTCGAGCACGGCGAACGACCGCCAGCTCGCCCCGGGACCGACCAGGCGATCGAGCGCGACGGCGAAGCCGCGCTGGCGCTCGTGATCGAGCCACCAGGTCGGATGCGCGGTCGTGATCGGCAGGCGCACCTCGGTCCAGGACGCGGCATCGGCGGCGACGGCCGCCGGATCGAGCGCCGGCGCGCCCGAGGCGAACGCGGCGATGCGCCATGCCGGCAGGATCCCCGGCAGCGGCGTCTCGATGAGCTCGGCCGGCACCGCGACATCGCCGTGGCCGAGCGCGTCGAGCACGGCGCGCGCGTACAGCCGGTGGCCGTTCCAGTCGGGATGGACGTGGTCGGTCTCGAGCACGATCTCGCCGCGTTCGCGCGCCGCGGCGTACTGCGCCTCGACATCGGCGAGCAGCAGGCCGCGCTGCGCGGCGAGCGCGCGCAGGAACGCGTTGTAGGCGCGCAGGCGCACGTTCGCCGGCTCGTTCGGACCGTCGAGCAGGCACGTGGTGAGCAGCAGGACGCCGACCTGCGCCGCCGCGAGCTGGTCGCAGATCGCGATGACGTCGCGTTCGTAGTCCGCCTGCTCCACCTGCCGGAGCGTATCGTTGACGCCGACCGACAGCGTCGCCAGGTCGGGCCGGCGCGGCAGCACGTCGCGCGCGATGCGCTTGGCCATGCCGGCGGCGGTGTCGCCGCCGATGCCGGCGTTGATCGCGAGCATCCGGCCGCGACCGGCGCCGCTCAGCGCCTGGCGCACCAGCTGCGGGTAGGTGTTGCCGTCGGTGATCGAGTCGCCGATGAACACCACGCGTCGGGGAACGGCTGGCACGCTCGGCTCCTGGGCGGCGACGCAGATCAGGAACGTCGCCGCGACCAGCGCGACGAATGCCCGCCACCACGAGCGCGGCGGCGTCGCCTGACGGCGGTGACGGCGGTCGGTGATCGGATGACGGCCGACGGCCGCGGCGCGATCGCCGGCCTCGCCCGCGCGCCGCTCGGTGGTTCCGGGCACGCCGGCGAGATCGACGACGATGTGCTCGCCGTTCATGCCGCCACCCGGCGGGCCTGGAGATCGCCGTGCCGCCTGCGCATCCGGACCTCCCGTCGGCAAGCCTACCCCGCCGGCTCCCGCCGTGCCCGCCGGGCGCTCGGTGGGAGCGGCGCTCGCGGCGGCATCGGCATCGGAGCCGGCGCGGGGCGCCGGACATGGGGTGATACTTGGCACGTGCTAATGCGTTGGCGCTGCGTTTTCCGCGTTTCGCCGCGGGAATGGATAACAGCTAGCTCGTGCTAAACAAGGGTAGTCATCATCGCCGCAAGCCCGGTGGCGCCGCGGGTTGGCAGGACCCGACCCGTACCTAGGCTGCCCCCCTTCGCTTCGGAAGGCGGTCGCATGAAGGTCCTGGTCGTTGGCGGCGGTGGGCGCGAACACGCCCTGGCCTGGAAGCTGGCCGACAGCCCGCGGGTCGAAAAGGTCTTCGTCGCGCCGGGGAACCCCGGCACGGCGACCTTCGCCACCAACGTCCCCCTCAAGGTCGAGGACATCGCCGGCCTCGTGAAGTTCGCCGGCGAGCAGAAGATCGATCTGACGGTGGTCGGCCCCGAGATCCCCCTCGTGCTGGGCATCGTCGACGCCTTCGCCCAGAAGGGGCTGCGCTGCTGGGGCCCGTCGAAGGCCGCCGCGACGCTCGAGGGCTCGAAGGTGGCGATGAAGGAGTTCCTGCGCCGGCACAACATCCCGACCGCGCAGTTCCGCCTGTTCTCGCGCGCCGCCGACGCCCACGCCTACATCGACGAGGCCGATGGTCCGCTGGTCGTGAAGTGCGACGGGCTGGCGGCGGGCAAGGGCGTGACCGTGGCCAAGACCGCCGCCGAGGCCAAGGCCGCCGTCACCCGGATCATGGAGAAGCACGAGTTCGGCAAGGAGGCCGGCAGGCAGGTCGTGATCGAGGAGGTCCTGAAGGGCGAGGAGATCAGCGTCTTCGCCCTGTGCGACGGCCGCAACGCCGTGCTGCTCGACTACGTCCAGGACCACAAGCAGGTCAACGACGGCGACGAGGGCCCGATGACCGGCGGCATGGGCGCGTTCTCGCCCGCTCCGGGGCTGGTCTCGCCGCGCGACGAGGACGAGCTCGTCCGCCGCATCCTGGTCTCGACCATGAGCGGCCTGGTGCACGAGGGCCGGCCGTACGTCGGCGTGCTGTTCCTCGGCATCATGCTCACCGACTCCGGGCCGAAGGTGCTCGAGTACAACGTGCGCTTCGGCGATCCGGAGTGCCAGACGCTGATGCTGCGCCTGCGCTCGGACCTGCCCGGCGTGCTCGAGGCCTGCCTCGACGGCACGCTGGACAAGGTCGACCTCGACTGGGATCCGCGCACCGCGGTGTGCGTCAACCTGACGAGCCGGGGCTACCCGGAGAAATATCCGGTCGACGTGCCGATCGCCGGACTCGACGCCGTGAAGGACGCCCAGGTCTTCCACGCCGGCACGCGCGATCGCGGCGGGCAGCTGGTCACCGCGGGCGGCCGCGTGCTGTCGGTGTGCGCGCTCGGCGACGACCTCGACGCGGCGCGCGCCACCGCCTACGCCGCCTGCGACGCGATCGCCTTCGACGGCAAGCACTGCCGCCGCGACATCGGCAGGCGGCGCGAGGCGCGCAAGGCGCGCTGACGGTATGGACGCCGCGCATGCCGCCGCCGATCTCGCCGCCCGGCTGCGCGCCGGCGAGGTGCTCGCCACCGCGGCGCCACTCGGCTGGATCGCGCTGGCGCGCCCCGCCGAGCGCGCGCGGCTGCTCGGCCTGCCGGGCGCCGATCCCGCGCGGCTCGCGGTCACCGCCGGATCGCCCGCGACGCTGCGCGATTTCCTGCCGCCTCACGGCCTGCGCGCGGAGCTGCTCATCGCGCGCCTGATGCCCGGACCGGTCGCCCTGCGCTTCGCCGACGGCGCGCTGGCGCGCCACGACGCGTGGAGCCCCGCCGACGGTCCGTGGCTGAGCCTGGCGCTGAGCGCGCCTCCGGATCTGCCGATCGTCGGCGCCACGGCGACCGGCAGGGCGATCGAGACCGTGGTGCGGATCGACGGGGCGCGCCTGACCATCGAGCACGCCGGCACGGTCGGCACCGGGCGCATCGTCGACGCCGCGCGCGTGCGCCTCCTGTTCGTCTGCTCGGGCAACACCTGCCGCAGCCCGATGCTGGCGGCCTTGACGCGCCACGCGCTCGCGGCGCGCGGCATCACCGGCGTCTCGGTCGAGAGCGCCGGGCTGTACGCCGCTTCCGGCGACGCGGCGAGCGCGCACGCCGTCGCCGCGATGGCCGAGCGCGGGATCGCCCTCGAGGCGCATCGCAGCCAGCCGATCGACGCGATCGAGCTCGACGGCGTCGACCGGATCTGGTGCCTCGGCCGCGGCCACCTCACCGCCCTGACCGCGTCCGGCGTGGATCCATCGCGTCTGCGCCTGGTCAACGCCGATGCCGGCGGCGTCCCCGATCCCTACGGCGGCGACCGCGCCGCGTACGACGCGTGCGCCGCGGTGCTCGAGCGCGCGGTCGACGACGTGATCGCCGACCTCTAGCCGATCGCTTCCGCGAACCGCGCCAGCCATCCGTCGTCCGGCGCGGCGAACGGCCGGAACTTGTCGCGCCGGCCGACGCTGGCGACCGCGAGCAGCGCCGCGTGCAGACCGAGCCGGCTGGCGGCGTCGTCGTCGATGAGCTCGGCCGAATCGGCGGCGCTCATCTGGAAGGCGACGCGCGCGTCGAAGTCGCGCAGCGCGCGCCGGCCGAGGACGCGCTGCAGCGAGGTCAGCGAATCGCACCACGCGACCACGTGGATGCCGAGCTCGGGACCCTCGGCGAGCAGGCGGGCGAAGCGCTGCGCGGTGCCCGCCTCGTCGCCGCCGAACGCCAGCTCGTCGCCCCCCTGCAGGGCGCGCAGCCGCTGCAGCGCGAACACCGTCAGCACCACCGGCGCGAATGCCGACGGATCGGCGCGCCGCCCGTCCAGCTCGTCGGCGAGCCCGGCGACGACGGCATCGACATCGCGCGCATCGTGGCGCGTCGGCGCGTGCGGCAGCGCCGCGAGACGCTGGTGCAGCTCGGCGAACGGCCCGGCGCGATCCTCGCCGTCGAGCGCGATCAGCCGCACGTCGCCAGGCGCGTGCCGCGCGGCCAGGCCGATGGCGATCGCGGCGCAGGTCGTCGCCGCGGCGGCGCGGTCCTGGCCGACGATCAGCAGGTTGCCGCCGGCGGCTGCGGGGAAGACGACCTCGGCGACCGCGAACAGCGCGTTCGAGGCGCCGAGGCAGGCGCGCAGCTGGGCGTCGGCGGCCACGCGTGGACGCGCCATGAGCTCGCCGAGCATCGGTTCGTCGGCGAACCGGGCCGGCGCGTCGCCGGCGAAGACCACCGCGGGACACGATGGACGCCAGCCCTCGGCCTCCGCGCGCTGCGCGGCGGCCGTCAGGCAACGCTCCTCCTCCTGCTCGGCCAGCCAGCACACCTGGAACGGGCTGTTGCCCTCGGCGAGCCCGGAGCGGTCGTTGTAGATCGCCTCGCCCGGCCGCGAGAGCAGGCGCCCCGCGTTGTTCTCCTCGTGCAGCAGCAGATGCGCGTCGGCCTCGTTCGACGGCAGGGCGATGCGCACGCCCATCTGGCCGAGGCTGCTGCGCGCCAACGCGTACGCGCCGCCGAGGGTCTGCGAGCCGAGCACGACGTGCAGCCCGAAGGCGCGGCCCTGGCGCACGAAGCGGTCGAGCAGCAGCGCCGCGTCGCGCGCCACGGCGTCGTCGTCGGTGAAGAACTCCTGGAACTCGTCGATCAGCAGCAGCACGCGCGGCAGGTGCTCGCCGCCGGCGGCGCGGTGCGCGGCGAGGTTCTGCGCGCCGGCGGCGCGGAAGAGCTCGCCGCGTCGCACCAGCTCGCGATCGAGGTGGCGCAGCACGCTCAGCCCGAACTCGCGGTCGCTCTCGATGGCGACGACCCGCGCGTGGGGCAGGCGCGTGCGCGCGAAGATCGCGAACTCGACCCCCTTCTTGAAGTCGATCAGGTAGAGCTCGAGCTCACGCGGCGCGTACCACAGCGCGGCGCTGGTCGCGAGGACGTGGAACAGCGTCGACTTGCCCGAGCCCGTGCGGCCGCCGATCAGCGCGTGCTGCGCCGTGCCGCGGCCGAGCTCGAGGTGCTGGACCCGGTCCGGGCCGCCGCGGCCGATCGGGATGCGCAGGTGCGTCGCCGACGACAGCGACCACACCGCCGAGGCGGGCGGCGCCACCAGCGCGAACGCGACCTCGACCCGGCGCGCGCCCTGCGCCGCGGCGCCGATCGCGGCGATCAGCCGCGCGGCGACCGCCGCATCGGGCGGCGGCTCCGGATCGATCAGCCACTCGCGATCGCCGCCGACCGCGACGGCGAAGCGACCATCGCGCTCGTCGAGCACCAGGCCCGCGCGGCGGAACCACGCCGGGTCGAAGCCGGCCGGTGACGCGCGGCGTGCGTCGTGGACGACCAGCACGTGGACGCCGCAACGCGCACCGCTGCGCGCGATCGACGCCAGGCGCTCGACCGCCCGATCGCTGAAGCCGTGCGGGAAGTCGCCGACCACGACCAGCCGTACCGCTTCGCGCAGCTCGCCCGCCTCGCGGTTGTAGTCGTGCAGCGTCGCGTAGCGGTCGCGCAGGTGCTTCTGGATGACCAGCTCGAGGTGCGCGGCGAGGTCGGCGAGGCCCTGCTCGATGGCCGCCGGATCGGTCAGCACGCGGCCGCCGACGCGGCCGTCGTCGTGGTCGGCGAGCCCGACCAGCGCGGGGAACGAGCCGCCCAGGCCGACCGGATCGATCAGCGTCACGCGCAGCCGTCCCGGCGCCGACGCCGCCAGCGCGCGCAGCGCCACCTGGTTGACCAGGCCCAGCGCCGCCTCGCGGCCGTCGGCGCCGGTGCGCACGAGCAGCGCGGCCTGGTCGGGGAGGACGAGCGACACCGGCAGCTCGAGAGTCGCGGCGTCGTCGAGCGCCAGCCGCATGCGGCCGAGCGGCAGGTCGCCCGCGACATCCGCCGGCGGAGACCACGCCTGCCATGCCGGCGCCGACCACGGCGGGTGACGCTGGTCGCGTTCGCGCACGGCGCGCGCGGCCGCGGCGCAGGCCTCGGCGATGGCCTCGCCCCGGCGCTGATCGCAGCGGGCGGCGAGCTCCTCCCAGTCGCGATCGCAGCGCGCCAGGCGCGCATCGAGCGCCGCGCGCGCCTGCTCGAGCCGCGCCGTGCGCAGCGCCGCCCGCCGCCGTCGCGCGCTGGCGTCGCCTATCCGCCGCGCGGCCGCGTCGCCAGCGCCGCGCGTGCCGGCCCGGGCGATCAGCCGCGCCTCGCGCTGGCGCAGGGCCGCGAGCGCGCTCGTCAGCCCGGACTGCAGCGCCGCGGTCGCGGCCGCGTGGCGGGCCTGGGCATCGACCAGCCGTTCGATGCCGCGACCGACGGCCCCGCCCAGGTCGAGCGTGCGTTGCGCGGCGCGGCGCGCGCCGGCGAGGCGATCGGCGATCGCCGCGAGCGCCGCTCGCTGGCGCGCGACCTGCGCCGCCACCTGCCGGCGCGCGGCGCGCGTGACGACCAGCATCAGCGCCTGGGTCGCCACGGCCGACAGCGCGATCCACGGGATGGCGACGATCAGCGGCTCGGCCCACGGCACCGCCGCCAGGGCCACGGCGTGCGGAGCGGCGGTGATCAGGTGGTTGACGAGGATGCCGCGCGGCCGGCACGCCGAGAACGCCGCGCCCGCGCGCAGCTCGTCGCAGCGCCGCCGGGCGGCATCCAGATCGGCGCGCAGCCGGACGCGCTCGCCGTCCGGATCGACGACCACCGCCGCCGACGGGCGAGCGTCGACCTCGGCGCGGGCGACATGCGCGGCGCCGGCGCAGCCGTCGAGCTCGCGCTCCCGCTGCGCGGTCAGCGCGGCGAGGTCGGCCAGGTCGCCCGCGACCTCGCGCCGTCGCGCCAGCGCGCGTGGGCTGAGGCTGGTCCGGGTGGCCTGCTCCTGCTGCGCGTTCGCCACGCGTTCGCACTCGGCGAGGCGCCGGCTGCACGCGTCGCGCAAGGCGGCGCGCATGCGCCCCGCGGCCGCGGCGATGCGCTGGATCCAGCGATCGCGCTCACGGGCGGGATCGTCGGCGGGCGCGGGCGCCTCGGGCTCGACCTCGGCGGCGAGCGCGGCCAGGGCACGTTCGCCCTCGGCGGCGATCGCCTGGCGCAGCGCGCGCCAGGCGCGCTCGCCGTCGGCACGCGACGCGGCCGGCGCGCGCACCCGCGCGAGGTCGGCGTCGAACCGCGCGACGAGCCGGGCCAGCCCGGGATCGGCGGGATCGGTTTCGGCGGCGGGGCAGGCGCTGGTCGCGCTCACGACGGCATCGATCAGCTGCATCGCTGGATCCCTTCGCGCAGCAGGGCGTCGAGTCGTTTGATCGCGACGACCGCCTCGCGCGCGCGGTCGACGATGCCATCGAGGTGGCGCTCGGCGAAATCGCGGCGCGCGTCGTCGCGCCACGCGGCCTCGCAGTCGGCCCACTCCGCGAGGAGATCGCGCAGCGCCTGGTCGAGCGCGCCGTCGCCGCCGCTCACGAAGCGCATGCGGGGCCTCCGCGACCGTCGACGGGCGCGTCGTCCGGATCGTCGCCGGGCGCGGCGCGCGCGACGTCGGCGGCGCTGGCCGGCAGCGCCAGGTAGGCGTCGACGTGCGCGGCGAGCCGTTCGAGCTGGGCGAGGGCCTGCGCGCCGGCGCGCGCCAACGCCAGGTCGTGGCCCTGGCAGGCGTGCGCCAGCGGCGCGCCGTCGCGCTCGAGCCGCGCCAGCCACGCGCGCACCGTCGCCACGCGCTCCTCGGCCTGGTCGCGCGCGCGCCGGGCGCGCTCCATGGCGAAACGCTCCTCGGTCGCGTCCTGCCGCCGCGCCCCGCGACCGCCCGCCGCCTGGCGCACCTCGACCTCGGCGTCGAGCCAGGCGCGGCGGGCGACGACGTAGGCCTCGTGGCGATGGCGCAGCTGGTTCCGCCAGTACGGCCGCTGCACGCTCCACAGCCAGTCGCGCACGCGATGCAGCTCGCCGCCGGCGCCGCCGAGCGCGGTCGCGCCGGCGTGCAGGAACCGCGCGAGCTGCGCGCGGAAGTCGCGGATGACGTCGTGCCGCGCGAGATCGACGCCGCTCATCGCGACCTCAGGTAGTCCCGGATGCAGCCGGCCTTGCGCGTCAGCAGCGGCACCTGGCGCTCGGACTGCTCGACGAAGCGCCCGACGACGCGCACCATCAGCTCGAACGATTCGGCGAACTGCGCCTGCTCCTCGTCGCGCCAGGTCTCGCCGAGGCGGTGGAACTGGCGGCTGATCGCGGCCAGCTCGGTCTTGCTGGCGTCGTTGAAGCGCTTGAGCGCCGCGACGAACGCCAGCAGCTCCTCCGGATCGACCGCCGCCTTGGCCATGACCGTCCCTCCGTACTGCTCGACCGCGCCGAGCGGCGGGCGATAGCGGCCAACCGGGTCGCGCCCTGGACGCGGGGATCGGCGTGCGAGACTGCGCCCATGCCCCAGTCCTTCCAGCGCGCCCGCGCGCTCATCGACCAGGTCCACGCCAAGGACCCGGAACACGTCGCAGGTCGGCCGGCCGAGGCGGTCTACGCCGAACGGCTCGAGGCCTGGATCCGCCGCCTGGTGGAGGCGCCGTCCGAGGTCCTGCTGATCGCGGCGCGCTGCCAGCACCTCGAGCGGTGGACCGTGCCGCGCACGCAGTTCCCGCCGGACAAGGCCGGCTACCTGCGCTGGCGCCGATCGGTGCACGTGCGCCAGGGCGACCGCGCGCGCGACCTGATGACCGAGGCGGGCTGCGATTGGGCGGAGGCCACACGGGTCGGCTCGCTGGTCGCCAAGAACGTCCCGATGAACGATGCCGACGCCCAGGCGCTCGAGGACGCCGCCTGCCTGGTGTTCCTCGCCCACGAGCTCGATGCCTTCGTCGCCCGCCATCCCGAGTACAGCCGCGACAAGTGGCTCGACATCCTGCGCAAGACCTGGGCGAAGATGAGCGAGGCCGCGCGCGCTCAGGCGCTCGGGCTCGAGCTGCCGCCGGCGTACCGGGATCTCCTGAAAGCGGCGATCGGCGGCTGACGGGCGGGCACCGGATCACCCAGGGACCCGCCGCATGGACACCAGCCACGACGCGATCATCGCCACCGACGGCCTGCTCAAGCGCTACGGCGCCTTCACCGCCGTCGACGGCGTCACCCTGCGCGTGGACCGCGGCCGGCTGTTCGGCCTGCTCGGGCCGAACGGCGCCGGCAAGACCACGCTGATCCGCATGCTGATGGGCCTGCTGCGGCCGAGCGCCGGGTCGGCGGCCATCGCCGGCATCGACTGCTTCGCCGGGCGCCCCCTGGTCATGCGCCACGTGGGCTACGTGCCGGACGATCCGTACTTCCACGACTACCTGACCGGGCGCGAGCTGGTGCGCTTCGTCGCCGGCATGCACGGGCTCGACCGCGCGACCACCGAGGCGCGGGCGACGGCGCTGACCGCGCGCCTCGGCCTGGCGGACGATCTCGGCGAGTTCGCCGTCAACTACTCCAAGGGCATGAAGAAGAAGCTCGCGCTGGCGCTCGCGCTGATGCACGAGCCGGCGCTGCTGATCCTGGACGAGCCGACCAATGGCCTCGATCCGTACGCGACGCGCGAGGCGATGGACCTGCTGCGCGAGCTCACCGCGCGGGGTCGGACGGTGTTCTTCAGCACCCACCTGCTCGACCAGGTCGAACGGCTGTCCGACCGCGTCGCGATCATGTCGCGCGGCCGCATCGCCGCCGAGGGCACGATCGCCGAGCTGCGCGAGCGCGCCGGCGCGCGGTCGCTCGAGGGCGCGTTCTTCGCCGCGACCGGCGGCGCCGCAGCGTCGGCGGATGCTCCGGCGTGAAGCCGATCGGCACGCTGCCGGCGCTGCTGCGCATCATCGGGCTGACGCTGCGCGCGACCGGCAACCGGATCGTCGTCAACGTCGGCCGGCGACGCGCCCGCGGCGACGACCGGGTGCGCGTGCCGACCCCGGGCAAGCGCCGCGGGGTGCTGACGGTGCTCGGCGTGCTGATCGCCGTCGGCGCGACATTCCAGGCGTACATGCTGTGGACGATGCTCGCGAACCGTGTCGTCGCGCAGCTCGATCCGCTGGTCCGCGTCCAGCCGACGGTCCATGACGAGCTCGCGGGCTTCGCGCCGGGCGATGCGCTCGCCGGCAGCCCCCGCCACGACGCGCTGCTGCGCGCCATCCGCAGGGTCCACCTCGGCGTCGACGTGGCGGACGACACGGACGCGCGGCGCGAGGCCATGCGCGCGCGCTTCGCGCGCGACGGCGTGGCCGGGTTCCGCGCCGTCCCGCACCGGCCGTTCGGCGTCTCACCCCCGGCGCCGGGGTCCGGCGGCGACTTCGTCGCCGTCATGGCGGTCGTCTGGTCCGCGCTGGGCGCGACGCTGCTGGCGCTCTCCCTCGGCCTCGGCCGGCAGGATCTCGGCAAGGTGGAGGAGCACGACCTGTGGCTGGCGACGCTGCCGCTGCCGACGCGCGCCCTGACGCTGGCGCGCCTCGCGGGGTTCATGCTCGATCCGATCGCCTGGGTCACCGTCCTGCCGCTCGCGACGGTCTGCCTGCTCGCCGCCGGCGCCACGGGCCTCGCCGGCACGGCGATGCTGGCGCTCGCCGGGGCCGCGGCGTTCATCGCGCTGATCGCGGCCGCCCGGCTGACGGTCGAGACCCTGCTGCGCCAGTCGCTGCCGGCGGCGGGGCTCAAGAACGCGCAGGCGCTCGCCACGGTCCTGGCGCTGCTGCTCATGGTGGCGATCTACGCCACGGCCTTCCTGCCGGAGGTCTCGGCGCTGGCGATCGCCGGCGCGCGCGCCGCGCCGACGTGGTGGACGTGGTGCGCGCCGGCATCGCTGCTCGCGAGCGTCGATCCGCCGCCGATAGCGACGATCGGCGCGCAGATCGCCTTTGCCGCCGTCGCCGTCGCCGTGGCCCTGGCCATCGCCGGGCGCGCGCTCGCCCGGGGCTTCGTCAGCCACGCCAATCCCTACGCGGGAGCGCGCGGCGTGCGCGGCGGCGGCTTCGCGCCGCTCGGCGTCCTCGGCAAGGACCTGCTGCTGCTGCGCCGCGACCGCAACCAGCTGGTCGCCGCGGTGATGGTGCCGCTGGTCATGGTCGGCCTGCAGCTGGTGATCAACCGCGACATGGCGCGCGCCATCCTCGGCGACTTCCGTCACGCCGCGACGTTCGCGTTCGCCACCGCGGCGTACCTGCTGATGACCACCGCGATCGCCAGCCTGGCGGTCGAGGGCCAGGGCCTCTGGCTGCTGTTCGCCGCGCCGCAGCCGCTCGAACGCCTGCTGGCGCGCAAGGCGGCGCTGTGGGCGGCGGTGGCCGTGGGCTATGCCGGGATCGCGCTGGCGATCCTCGTCTGGCTGGTGCCGGCGCTGCCGCTGGGCGCGATCTCCGACGCGGCGCTGGCGCTGGTCGGCGCCGCGCTGTTCGCGCCGATCGCCGTCGGCATCGGCGCGCTGGCCTGCGATCCGATGGATCCCAACCCCAAGCGCCGGGTCGCGCCGACCTCGGTCTACCTGTTCATGCTGCTGGCGATGATGCACGCGAACGCGATCTACGCCGGCGGCGTCGCGGTGCGCCTGACGCAGGTCGCGTTGACCAGCCTGCTCGCGCTGGCGCTGTGGCAGAAGCTGCGCGACCGCCTGCCCTACCTGCTCGACCCGGTGGACGCGCCTCCGCCCCGCATCGACGTCGCCGACGGCGTGATCGCCGTGCTCGCCTTCTTCGTCGTCCAGAGCCTGCTGGTCATGGCCATGACCCTGGGCGGCGTCGCGCCGGCGCCGGCGGTGGCCATCGGCTACGCCTGCGCCGGCGTGGGCGTGTCGGTGGTCGTGCTGCTGGCGCTGCGCCACGCCGGCGTGCCCGACCTGCTGCGCGCCATCGGGCTGCGCCGCGCGGCGGGGGCGCCGTCGCGGTGGACCGGCTTCGCGCTCGGGATCGGTTGCGGAGCCGCCGCGGCGGCGGTGGCGCAGGCGTGGCTGGCGCTGGTCGCGGCCGTGCCGGCGCTCGCCGACGTCGCCGAGGCGACCGCGAGCGTCGGGCTGGGCATCGACGATCCCTGGATCATCGGCCTGCTGGTCATCGCCGCGCCGGTGTGCGAGGAGACGATCTTCCGTGGCCTGCTGCTCACCGGGCTGATGCGGATGATGCGGCCGACGACGGCGGTGCTGGCAAATGCCCTGCTGTTCGCGCTGGTGCATCCGCCGATCGGGGCGCCGGCGGTCTTCGTCCTCGGCCTCGCCTGCGCGATCGCGCATCGCCGCAGCGGGTCGCTGACGGCGCCGATCGTCGCCCACGCGATCTACAACGCGGTGATCGTCGCCCTGGCGTGAAGCGGTCGCCGCGGCGCCCGCCGGGGGAGGCGGCCATCTCCCGATCCGGTGCGCTCGGCGGAGGTCGTCCGCCGACCGCCGGGCCTGGAGCGAGGGCCGCCGCACGGCCGGACGCGGTCGCCGCGGTTGCCCCCGGGCGCAACGCCCGCTACCTCGTGCGCATGCTTGGCCGCACGACCGGTGCGCTGGACCGGCTCGCGATCATGGCGCCGCGCACGCGGGCGCGCCTGTCGCGCGACCGGCTGATCCTGCTCGGGCTGGCGCTGATCGTGTTCTCGTCGGGCCTGGGCCTGCGCGACCCCTGGGCGCCGGACGAGCCGCGCTTCGCGCTGATCGCCCGCGACATGCTCGCGACCGGTGAATGGCTCATCCCATACCGCAACGGCGAGCTGTATCCCGACAAGCCGCCGTTGTTCATGTGGCTGAGCGCCATCGCCCAGGCGGCGACCGGACTGCGCGTCGGCTTCCTCCTGCCCAGCCTGGCCGCGGCGCTGGCGACCCTGGCGCTGGTGCACGATCTCGCCGCGCGCCTGTGGGGTCGCCGCGCGGCGCTGGCCGGCGCGCTCGCGCTGGTGGTGACGACGCAGTTCGCCTGGCAGGCGCGGTTCGCGCAGATCGACATGCTGCTGGTGGCGTGCACCACGTTCGGCCTCTACGGCATGGCGCGGCACCTGCTGCTCGGGCCGCGCTGGCCCTGGTGGTGGTCGGGGTGCGCAGCGATGGGCCTGGGCGTCATCGCGAAGGGCGTCGGCTTCCTGCCCCTCCTCGCGCTGATCCCGTGGGCGTTCGCGCGCTGGCGGGCTCTGCCCGGCGCGGCGCGCATCGACGGGACCTGGTGGCGGTGGGCGCTGGGACCGGTGGCGATGGCGGCGGTCGTCGGCGCATGGCTGGTGCCGATGCTGGCGCACGCGCTGGGCTCGTCGGATCCGCAGCTGATCGCGTACAGCGACGACATCCTGGTCAAGCAGACCGCGAAGCGCTTCGCCGATCCCGACCACCACCTCCGGCCGTTCTGGCACTACCTGAAGAACGCGCCGGTGCTGTGGCTGCCGCTGACGCTGCTCCTGCCGTGGGCGGCGGCGCCGTGGTGGCGGCGGCTGCGCCGCGGCGACGCGCGGCAGTGGTTCCTGCTCGGCGTCGCGACGCTGATCGTGCTGTTCTTCAGCGTCAGCCCCGCCAAGCGCGGCGTGTACATCTTCCCCGCCCTGCCCGCGGTGGCGCTGGCCATGGCCCCGCTCATCGCCGGGCTGATCCGGCGCAGCGACGTCGCCCGCCTCGCGCTCGGCCTGGCCGGGATCATCGCCGGCGCGACGCTCGCCGGCGCGGCGGCGGCGATGTGCATCCAGCTGCCGAGGAAGGCGGCGCGCGATCTCACCGAGCAGAACCTGGTGGTCACCGACTTCGCGCCGCCGCTGCTCGTCATCGGGGTCGGCGCGGTGCTCCTGGCCGTGGTCCTGCGCCGCCGCGGCGTCATCGCCTTCGTCGCCATCACCTGCTGGGCGTGGTTCGCGCTCGGCTGGCTCGGCTACCCGACGCTCGCGACGCGTTCGCCGCGGGCGTTCATGGCGCGCGTCGACGCGAAGCTCGGCGCGCGGGAGCTGGGCATGATCAACTGGCGCGAGCAGTTCGTGCTGATGTCGCCGCGTCCGGTCGCCACCTTCGGCTATTCGGGCAAGGTCGGCGTCGTGGACGAGGACGCCGCGGCGCGCGCGTGGATCGCCGCCGGCGACCGCCTCCTGCTCATCCCGTGGTTCCGCTCAAAGCCCTACGTCGACCTGCCGCGTCGCGACCTGGGCTACATGAACGGCAATCGCTGGATGCTGGTCGGGCCGGCCCGCGCGGACGCGGCGCCGCCGCCCTGAGCGCGCGCCTCGATCGATCACGTGGTAGCCGAGGTGGGACTCGAACCCACAAGCCTTTAGGGGGCGGTGGATTTTGAGTCCACTGCGTCTGCCAATTCCGCCACTCGGCCGAGGCGCGCACCGTAGGGCCGTCGCCATGGGCCGCAACGCGCCGGCGCGAGCCGGAGGTGTGCAGGAGGCGCGGTCACGGCGTCGCGCATGGCCGCCGATGCGGAAGATCGGTGGCGACATGGATGATCACGAGATCTCGGGCTGGAGCGACTGGTTGACGGATGGCGAGGTGGCGCTTGCCCTCGGCGATGTCGATCGCTCGATCATGCTGCTGGCCGCGGTGCGCGATGGCCTGCGCCAGAGCGCGGGCGAGGACGACATCGCCGCGCTCGCGGCGGATCAGCGCGAGCAGGTCGTCCGGCTGGCGCTGCGGCTGCTGCGCGCCTGGCGCGTCGCCTCCGGTCAGGCGGCGCTGCGCAACTGAGCCGCCCGGCGCCGCGCCCGGCGACAGCAGCTGCCGCCCGGCTACACCGGTTGCGGACGATAGCGCGGCGTGCGCTCGGCCTCGAAGCCGTGCGCGCGCAGGCACTCGCGGACCTCCTCGTCGCTGACCGCGGAGAAGTCGCGGTACCACGCGCCGACCGCATGGAACGGTTCCGGCTCGCGCACGAACACCACCGCGTCGGCCACGCGTTCGAGCCGCGCGTGCGCCTCGCGCGCGCCGACCGGCGCCGCGGCGATGACGTGCGCGGCGCCGTGCAGGCGGACCGCCTCGACCGCGGCCGCCATGGTCGCGCCGGTGGCCACGCCGTCGTCGACCACGATCACCACGCGATCGGTCAGCTCGGCGACCGGCGCGCCGCCGCGGTACAGCGCCTCCTGCTGTTCGATGCGACGCAGCTCACGGGTGGCGACGGCCTCGATCGCATCCGCGGCGACGCCATGCGCAGCGATCACGTCGGTATTCAGGACCCGCACGCCGCGGCTGGCGATGGCGCCCATGGCCAGCTCCTCGTGCCCAGGCACGCCGAGCTTGCGCACGGGGAAGACGTCGAGCGCGCAGACCAGCCGCCGCGCGATCGCCGCCGCCACCGGGACGCCGCCGCGAGGCAGACCGAGGGCGATCACGTCGCGATGCCCCTTCCACGCGTCGAGGCGCTCGGCCAGGAGCAGCCCAGCCTGCGAACGATCAGCGAATGGTTCCATGGCCGCGCTCCCGCCGGGTACGCGATCCATTGTCGCTGGCGCAGCGGATACCGGGCGGATGCGAGTGGACGCCGTGAACAACGCCCGGCCCGCGGAGCAGGTCCAGGCGACCGCAGGCGCGCCGGACCGGATCAGCGCGACGGCGTCACGCCTTGCGCGTCTGGATCCTCTTCAGCGCATCCGCCATGCGCGCGATCTCCTCGCGCGCGATGCCGTTCATCTCCTGCGTGATGCAGTCGTCGGCGTCGCATCCCGACGCGATCAGGCGACGGATCAGACGCAGCGCATGCGATCGGATGTGCGGGATGTCGAAGACGGCCGGATGGATGCCGATGGCCTCGTACACCCGGATGGCGATGGCTTCGATGTCCGACATCGGGAGGGATCCTTGAACGGCGACAGCGTCGGGAAAGAGGCATCGCTTCGAGCGGCCGCGGCAGAGCGAACAGGCAAGGTGAAGCTACCACCGACGTCTTCCGCCGGTCAAGAAAACTTTTGCGCCACGATTGCAACGGAATGCGCGACGCACGCTGAAAAGCAGCCCCTGCGAGCACGATCGCGCGCGTTCGGCAGGCTCGCATCACCCGCGTCGAGCGCGCTGGACGCGCGCGCGCGCCGTCGCTACCGTGCCGCGCATGACCACCCGCACCCGACTCCTCAGCCTCGTCGTCGCCTGCGCATGCGCCGCCGCCATCGCCGACCTGGGCGCCGCCGAGACCGCCGCCGCGGCGACCTCCAGCCGCGCGATCATCCACACGCCGCGCGGCGACATCCACGTCCAGCTCTTCCCCGAGGCCGCGCCCAAGACCGTCGCCAACTTCATCAAGCTGACGAACGCGAAGTTCTACGACGGCTTGTCGTTCCATCGCGTCGAGCCGGGCTTCGTCATCCAGGGCGGCTGTCCCAATTCGCGCGAAGGCGCCAAGGGCCAGCCGGGCACCGGCGGCCCCGGCTACACCATCCCCTGCGAGTGCGATCCCAAGACCAATCCCGAGAAGCACACGCCGGGCACCCTGAGCATGGCCCACGCCGGCAAGGACACCGGTGGCAGCCAGTTCTTCGTCACCCATGCCGCGACGCCGCATCTCGACGGCCGGCACACGGTGTTCGGCCGCATCGAATCGCCCAAGGACCTCGAGGTCGTGCTGAAGGTCCAGCGCGGCGACCGCTTCACGGTCACGATGGTCGCCGACGACGCCGCCGCCAAGTAAGCCCGCCACCACGCACACCATTCGGACACCACCGTGACCAAAGTCATCTTCCATACGCCGCGCGGCGACATCCACGCCCAGCTCTTCGCCAAGACCGCCCCGGCGACGGTCGCCAACTTCATCAAGCTGACGAAGGAGAAGTTCTACGAGAACCTCGCCTTCCACCGCGTCGTTCCCGGTTTCGTGATCCAGGGCGGCTGCCCCAACACCCGCGCCGGCGCCAAGGGCCATCCGGGCACCGGCGGCCCGGGCTACAACATCAAGTGCGAGTGCGATCCGGTGAAGAACCCGGAGCGCCATACGCCCGGCACGCTGAGCATGGCGCACGCCGGCAAGGACACCGGCGGCAGCCAGTTCTTCATCACCCACGCGGCGACGCCGCACCTCGACAACAAGCACACGGTCTTCGGCCGCATCGAGTCGCCGAAGGATCTCGAGGTCGTGCTCAAGGTGCAGCCCAACGACAAGTTCACGGTCGAGCTGGTCGAAGACGCGCCGAAGAAGTAGGACCGCATGAGCATCAGCGCCGCCCAGCGCGCCTTCGTGGACCTGCTGGTGCGGCGCCAGGCGTTGCGCTTCGGCGACTTCACGCTCAAGAGCGGACGCAAGAGCCCGTACTTCATCAACACCGGCTGCTTCCACCACGGCGGCGATCTCGCGCGCCTGGGCGCCGCCTACGCGGCGACCATCCAGGCGCGGTTCGGCGACGACGTCGCCATCGTCTTCGGACCGGCGTACAAGGGCATCCCCCTCGCGCTGGCGGCGGCCCAGGCGTACGAGGCGCTGGTCGGCCGCCCGGTCGGCTGGGCCTACGATCGCAAGGAGGCGAAGGACCACGGCGACGGCGGCCTGTTCGTCGGCGCGCCGTTGACCCGGGGAGCGCGGACGGTGGTCGTCGACGACGTCATCACGGCGGGCACGGCGCTGCGCGAGACCGTCGCCAAGCTGCGGCCCTCGGGCGTCGCCATCGCCGGCGCGGTGGTCAGCGTCGATCGCCAGGAGCGCGGCCCCGGCGGCAAGCCGGCGCTCGACGAGGTCGCGATCGACTGCGCCATCCCGGTGGTGTCGATCATCACCATGGGCGAGGCCGTCGACTACCTGCGCGGCGCGACCGTCGATGGCAAGCCCGGCCTGGCGACGGTCGACGCCGAACGCATCGCGGCTCATCTCGCCGCGCAACGCTGACGACGCGCCGAGGCGGCCGCGACCAGCCGTCGCGCCCTTGCGCATTGCCAGCATCGGCCGCGCGATGCACGCTCTCCCTATGGCGCGCCCGCTCATCGTCCTGCTCCTCGCCCTGTCGGTACCCGCCGCGATCGCGGCCGAGGATGGCGCCGCGCCGCCGACCGCCGTGGTCGCCGCCATCGATCCGACCGCCAGCGAAGCCGAGCTGGCGGCGAACGCCGTGCGCGGCGTCGTCGCGATCACCCGCCGTCTCGCCGCCGACGGGATCGCGGCCTACGCCTTCGACGCCGCGCAGCGCGCCGCGTTCTTCCGCGGCATGCCGCCGCGCATCCGCAACCACTTCTCCGCCGCGGATGAGCACGGCGCGCCGGTCGACCTCGTCGGCATCGATCTGCAGCGCGAGGACGACGGCGGCTACCGCTTCAACCTGCGCTTCCGCGATGACTGGATCGCCAAGGGCCAGGATCCGACCCGGCGTCTCGGCTCGACCTCGATGAAGGGCCACGACGCGACCATCTACCTGTCGCGCCGCGCCCTGGTCACCGCCCGCGTCGAGTGCGACGCGATCGTCGACGCGCGCGCCGCCGCGGACGCCGACCGGCCGTACAAGGTCATCCAGCACAACCGCAAGATCCTGTCCGAGGACATCCAGGTGAAGGAGCTCGAGCAGCATCCGTGGCGCGATCGCGCGCCGATCGGGCTGTGCGACATGCAGGGCCTGTCGCTGCAGATCTCGATCGCGGGGTGGTGGAAGAACGCGACCGACATCCAGCCGTGCACCCACCTCGTCATCCATCCCGACGAGGAGCCGGCGCACATCTGGCTCGCGTACAAGGAGATGGCCGAGCAGGTCGACCGGAAGCGCGGGTTCATGCAGATCGGCAACGACGAGTTCGCGCGCGGCATGACCGCCGAGCAGGCCTTCCCGACCTATCTCGACCTGCCGATGCATAAGGACGACCACTTCTCGGTCATCGATCTGACGGTCGAGTGCGCCGCCGTCGAACCCTGACCCGCCTCAGCCGCGACGCGTCCGCCATGCGCGTCGCGTCAGCACCACGCCCGCCCACAGGAACAGCGCCGCGGCGACCACCGCTACCGTCAGGATCGCGGTGACCGCGATGGGATCGCGATCGAAGGTCAGGAGCCTGCGCGCGCTGCCCCCGCGACCGATCGCGATCCAGCCGACGCGCAGCGAATCCGCCACGAACCAGAGCGGCAATGCAGCGCCGGCGATGAACACGATGCCCGCGAACAGCTCCTCGCGACGGCGCAGCCATCGCCCCAGCGACCGCATCAGGCCTCGTGCTCGAAGCCGCGCCACGGCATCGGCGCCACGCGCCCATGCGCATCCTCGATGCGTGCGCCGGGTTCGGCGACCAGCCAGCCGACGACGGCCAGCGGCCGCGGGAACGGCCACGCGAGCTGCAGCGACGGCCAGTGGTCGGCGCCGACGGCGGCCAGCAGCTCGAAGTCCTCGCCGTCGCAGCACGCGGCGCGCACCGCGTCGGACATCACCGGCACGTCCTCGTGGATCGGCACCTGGCCGGGCAGCAGCAGGCAGC
>DASPLE010000085.1:0-52333 GCA_035627695.1 Planctomycetota bacterium | reverse complement strand
CGGGCTTCGGGCTTCGGGCTTCGGGCTTCGGGCTTCGGGCTTCGGGCTTCGGGCCAGGCCTCGTCAGATCCCCCCTTCAGGCTTCCGGCTCTTCGCTTCCGGCTTGCGCATCGTGACCGCCGGCGCCTTGTCGGCGCGCAGCTTGCCCGCGCCCAGCCCGGGCGTGCGTTCGAGATGCAGCGCTCCGGCGAACAGCGGCAGCGGCGCGACGACCAGGTCCTGCTCGAACAGATCGCCCGTCGCCAGGCCGTGCGCGCGCCCGCGCAGCCCCAGCGCCGCAGCCATGTGCGCCGCCGTCGCCCGGCCGATCGCGCCGTCGAGCGCGCTGGTCAGCACCACGCCGATGCCGTGCGACTGCGCCAGCTCGGCGGCCTGCTTGGTCGCGCGCCAGCCGCCGAGGAACTGCGGCTTGAGCACGACGACGTCGGCGGCCTGCGCCGCGGCGATGCGCGCGACATCGCCGGGCTCGCGCACGCTCTCGTCCAGGGCGATGCGGTGGCCGAGCTTGCGCAGCTGGGCGTGCCCGGCGAGATCCGCCGCCGCCAGCGGCTGCTCGCAGTACTCCAGCTCGCAGCCCTGCGACGCCTCGGCGAACGCGGTCGCCTGCTCCATCGTCCACGCCGCGTTGACGTCGAGCCGCAGCGTCGCGACCGGTCCGACGTTCTCGCGCAGCGCGCGCAGGCGGTCGGCGTCCTTGCGCGGATCGCCGGTCGATTTGAGCTTGAACGCGTCGAAGCCCTGGCCGAGCAGCTCCTTCGCGCGCGTCAGCACCGCGAAGCTCGAATCGCCTTCGAGCAGCGCGTTGACCGGCACGCGCGGCTCGACCGCCTCGCCCGCCAGGAGATCGGCCAGCGGCTTGGCCTGGCGCTGCGCCATCAGGTCGAGCAGCGCGCTCTCGACGGCGTGGCGCGCGCACGGCGCCGCGCGCAGGCACGCCTCGAGCTTGTGGCCGAGCGCGGCGTCGGCGCGTTCGCGCGCGAACCACGCGTGGACGACGTCGTCGGTCATCGCCGCCATCGCCTTGCCCAGCGCGGCGGCGCACGCCGCCGGATCCTCGCCGCCGAAACCGGGCAGCGGCGCGGCCTCGCCGTAGCCGACGCGGGTGTCGCCGTCCTCGATGATGAACACCCAGACGCGACGCGAGAGGATCGTCTCGCCGGCGATGGCCAGCGGACGGATCAGGCGCAGCAGGTGTTCGGTGATGGTGCAGCGCACGCGTCAGGGGGTTCCGGGGAGAGTGCCACGCGGGGTGGCGGGCTGGGAGCGGAGACTGGCGGCGGCGTCGGACGTTGGCGGCACGCCGCCCGCGCCGGCGGCGCCTGTCGGCTCCCGGTGGTCGGACGTGCGCATCGCCAGCACCAAGCTTACACCGGTGATGACCTGCAGCGCCGCCGACCGCGCCAGATACCGGTTGAGCGCACGGCCGCGGTTGAGCGCCACTCCCAGCGTCAGCGCCGCCCCGCCGAGGCCGGCCGCGACGATCGGCACGATCAACCCGTTCCTGCCGCCGAGGCCGTCGTGGTGCGCCAGGCACAGGCAGACGAGGGCACCGGCGTGCAGCAGGCCGTACCACCAGCGCCCGCCGCGCTCGTCGAGACGCACCGCCAGCGTCCGCTTGCCGGCGGCCGCGTCGGTGGCGATGTCGCGCAGGTTGTTGACCGCGATGATCGCGGTGGCCTGGAAGCCGACCGCCGCCGCCACCCACCACCAGGCGCGGGCGAGCGCTGCCAGGTCGGGTGCGACCTGGATCCAGGCCGAGCCGATCACCGCGAACAGGCCGAAGAACAGGAAGACGAACACGTCGCCCAGCCCGTGATACGCCAGCGGGTAGGGTCCGCCGGTGTACGCGACCGCGCAGATCAGGCTGACCAGGCCCAGCGCGAGGATCGGCCAGCCACCGATGGTCGCGAGGTACAGCCCGATGCCGAGCGCGGCGACCAGCACCACCGCCGTGGCGATCAGCATCGCGCGCGCGCTGATCAGTCCGGCGGCCACCGCGCGGGTCGGCCCGAGACGATCAGGGGTGTCCGCACCCTTGAGCGCGTCGAACGCGTCGTTGGCGAAGTTCGTGCCGACCTGGATGAGGATCGCGCCGGCGAGGCAGGCGACCGCCGGCAGCGGCTCGAGCGCCGTCACGGTCGAGGCCAGGGCGCAACCGACGGCGACCGGGACCGCGCCAGCCACCAGGGTCTTGGGACGCGTCGCCATCAACCAGGCACGCAGCGTCATGGTCCGGCAACGTAGGTCGTTTGCCGGACACGGGCAATGGGAGGGGGATCGCAGCGGGAGGCGATCGATCGGTCAGCGCGGCGACGCCGGGCGTCCTGGCCTCAGCGACGGGATGACGACCGCGCGTCCATCAGTCCCGCGCCGCCTTGAGGATCTCGACCAGGTGCGACCCGCCGAGGTTGCTCTCCCCGCCATCGTGGTGGACGTAGCCCGACGGCATCGGCGCGAAGATCGCGTCGGCGGAGCGCACGAGGATCGCGTTGCGCGCCGCCGGATCATCGCCGACCGCCTTGGCCAGCGCCTCGAAGGTGCCGAGCGCGTTGCGGCGGTGGCTGTTGACCACCCAGTTGTGCAGGCTCGCCCGGTAGTTCCGCGACGCCCAGACGGCGCCGAACGTCACCGCCGAGATGATCAGCACGTGCTTGCCGAACTGCTGCGCCAGCACCAGGTGATCGACCGCGGCGACCGCTTCCTTGATGTACAGGCCGTAGACCACCGCGGCGAGCAGCGCGCCGAAGGCGATGGTCGTCGCCAGCCAGCCGTAGGCGACGCGGTGGTGGGTCTGCGCCTGGCGCGCGAAGTGGGCCGCCTGCGTCACCAGCGAGCTGTGCATCGCCGCGGTGCGCGCCGCGGCGACGATCGCGTCGGCTTCGCGTTCGACCCGGCGGCGCAACGCATCGACCTCGCCGACCGTGCGCTGATGGGTCGCCGTGATCGCCGCGACCTCGGCCTCGACGCGGTCGCGCAGGTCGTCGATCACGGTCGCGCGGTAGATCTCGTGGCCGCAGATGCCGCTGATCTCCCTGTAGACCTCGCCGTAGGCGGCGACCAGCGCGCGCATCAGGTTGTTGCGCCGCTCGATCGGCTCGCCGGTGCCCTGGAGGGTGTAGGCGAGCACGTTGCGGAAAGCGTTGCGCAACGCTTCCAGGCGCTGGCGGGCCAGGGCCACGACCTGCGCCGGCACCACCGCCAGGTCCATGCGCGAGGCGGCGACGCAGAAGTCGAGCACGGTCTTCATGGCCTCGCGCCGGCCCGTGAAGTTGAGCTCGGCCGGCAGGTCGACGTGCAGATACCGGTCGAGCGGGATCGCGACGATCTCGCCGAGGAACTGCTTCACGAGCTTGTGCTCATCGCTGTCGAACATGGCGCGCTCCGGCTGGAAGGTGCGCGCCGTCGTCCAGCGATGCAAGGATGGCCTCTGGCCGCTTGGGACTTCGCGCTTCGCGCTGCATCGCGCTTCGAGCTTCGAGCTTCGCGCTTCGAGCTTCGCGCTTCGAGCTTCGCGCTTCGCGCTTCGCGCTTCGGCCGCCTTGACCCTGGACGATCCCGCTTGACCCGACACCTGGTGTATTACTGTAACAATACACCAATACGAAACCGTGCCGCCCGCCTTCCTCTTCCGCGTCTCGCCATCCGACGGCGTGCCGATCTACCGGCAGGTGGTCGAGCAGGTCGAGGCGCTCACCTCCAGCGCGCGGCTGAAACCCGGCGATTTCCTGCCCTCGGTGCGGCAGGTGGCCGAGGAGCTGCAGATCAACCCGATGACCGTGTCGAAGGCCTACTCGCTGCTCGAGCGCGACGGCCTGGTCGAGCTGGTGCGCGGCCAGGGCATGCGCGTGCGCGAACGCGCGCCGGCGCCGCTGCGCGCGCGCCTCGACGACGCGATGCCCGATCTGCTGCGCGCCGCCGCGCGCGCCCGCACCCTCGGGCTGACTCTCGACCAGACCGTGCAACGGCTGCGCCAGGCGTGGCAGGAGATCGATCATGAGCGATGACCCCGCGATCGCGCTGCGCGGACTGACCAAAGGCTACCGCGCCAAGGTCGTGCTCGACGGCGTCGACCTCGACGTGCCGCGCGGCTCGGTGGTCGGCCTGGTCGGACGCAACGGCGCCGGCAAGAGCACGCTGATCAAGTGCGCGCTCGGCCTGATCCGCTCGTACGCCGGCGAGGCGCTGCTGTTCGGGCAGGACGCGCGCCAGCCCGACGATGCGACCAAGGCGCGCATCGGCTACGCGCCGCAGCAGCCGGCGCTGTACCCGTGGCTGCGCGTCGAGCGCATGATCGCCTACACCGCCGCGTTCTACCCGCGCTGGGACCACGCCCTGGTCGAGCGCCAGGTCGCCGACTGGGGCATCGAGCGCCGCGCGCATGTCGGCGCGCTGTCGCCGGGCCAGGCCCAGCAGCTGGCGATCGTCCTCGCGCTCGGCCACCGGCCCGACCTGCTCGTCCTGGACGAGCCGGCGGCGGCGCTCGATCCGGCCGCGCGGCGGCGCTTCCTCGCCGCGGTCCTCGAGGTCGCGCTCGACGGCGCGCGCAGCGTGCTGTTCTCGACCCATCTGATCGGCGATCTCGAACGCGTCGCCGACCGCGTCGCCGTGCTCAAGGCCGGGCGCGTGGTCTTCTCGGGCGGCGTCGACGAGCTCAAGGAATCGGTCAAGCGGCTGCGCGTCGACGGCGCCGTGCCCGACCTGCCCGCCGAGGTGCTGTCGCGACAGGGGGAGGGAGGACGGTCGCTGGTGACCGTGCGCGGACGCGTGACGGAAGCGCGCGCCGCGGTCGAGGCCGCCGGCAGCACGATCGAGGTCGAGGATCTCGGCCTCGAGGACATCTTCGTCGAGCTGACGGCGTGAGGGCCGATCCCCTGCCGTTGGCACCGGTGCTGCGCGCCTGGCTGCGTCCCGAGCACCTGACGTTGCTCGCGCTGTCGGTGATCGGCATCACCGGCTCGCTGCTGTCCGGCAGCACGGCGGCGACGACGGCGACGGATGGACCGGGCCGCCTGGCCGCGCTGACGATGCTCGGCGGCTCGGTCGCGATCATGGGCCTCCTCGTCGGATCGCTGTGGCGCGAGCAGCTGTGCCGGCCGTCGGGACGCCTGACGCCCCGGTACCGCCGTGTGACCGGCTCGATCTTCACCGTCCTGCACGCGGTGCAGACGGTCGGGCTCGCCGCGACGGCGTGGGCCCACGGGCTCGACGACGTCCTGACCGCAGCGACGTTCATCGCGGCGGCGGCGATCGGCCCGTTCGCGCTCTTCATTTTGAAGGAACTCGTGGTGCTCGGCTTCGCCATCGCGCTCGTCGTCGCGGTCGGCGCGCACGTCGCGCCGCTGCTGCTGGTCGAGAATGCGGCGATCCCGGCGGCGGCGGTCGCGACGCTGGGGCTGATGCTCGGTGGCCTCGGGCTGCGCCGCCTGCTGCGCAGCGATGAGGACGATCCGATGTACCATCTCGGCTGCGATTTCACCCAGGCCCAGCGCGCGGCGTATCGCCCCGGCGCGCTCGCGCTGCTGATCGCGCGCCTCGAGCGGGCGCCCGCCGTGCCCGTGCGCGGCGATCCGTTGCCACCGCACCTGTGGGCCTGGGCGGCCCACCGCTGCCGCCTCTACATCCAGGTGCCCTGGCTGCTGGCGCTGTTCGGCAACGCGCTGCTGGCGGGCGTCGCGATGGTCCCCGCGCTGGTCGGCGAACCGCACGTCGGCGTGAAGCTGACCCAGCCCCTCCTCTTCTTCAGCTTGCTGTTCCCGCTCAGCCTGCGCGCGCTGCCCGCGTGGCGCGCCTGCCGACCGGTCGAGGCCCTCCGGCCGCACCAGCGCCGGCGCGAGGAGGCGGTGAACATCCTCGCGCTGTGCGTGGCGCAGATGCGTTCGGTCGGCCTGTTCGCGCTGCCGGTCGGCCTGCTGCTCGCGGCGATCGATGCCCCGGCGCTGGCCGATGCCGGCGCGTCGATCGTCATCGCCGCGACCGCGGCGCCGGCGCTGGCGGTGCTCGAACTGTGGGCATCGCGCCTCGGCGTGCCGGCGCGCATCGTGGTCTATGCCGCGGTGATGCTGGGCATGGTCGGCGCGGCGCAGGCGATGCAGGTCCACGGATGGACGGCATGGCATGTCTGCGCCTGCTTCATCGCCGCCGACGCGGCGCTGCTCGCGCTGCTGTTCCCTCGCCTCGTGCGCTCCGACATCGACTGACTCCGGACGCGCTGCGCGCGGGAGCCGCCGGGCGGGGCATCAGTCGATGCGCGCGCCCGCCAGGCATCCGCCGCAGAAGTCGAGCGTCACCGCATCGCCCGGCGCGTCGGCGAGGTCGAGATCGATCACGAGCGGCGCCAAGGGCGTCGCCGCGATCTCGGCCACGGCCGGACCATCGCCGACGCGGATGCGCGCCACGCCGCGCTGCTCGACGCCGAACGAACCGGCGATGCGCAGGCGCCCGGCTTCGCGCCGCGCGCTGAGCGGGCGCACGGTCACGCCATGCTCGCCGACGTCGCACGGCTCGCCGTCGACGCGGCACGCGCTCCAGGTCACGGCCATGGTGGTCGACCCGCCGGGAGCGAGGTCGACCTCGGGCGACATCACCTCGAGCTCGACGAACCCGCGCGGATCGGCGCATACCGCGACCGTGCAGCCGCCCTCGGGATAGCGCATCGTGCTCCACGCCAGGGCGTCGTGCGCGAAGCGCTTGATGTAGGCCACGCCGTCGACCGGATCGTGCAGCAGCAGCCAGCCGCGATCGGGATCGCCGCCGACCTTGCCGGGGTGATCGGTCCGCATGCGCAGCACGCCGCGCGCCGGATCTTCCGCGACGGAGGGCTGCCCGGCCTGACGCATCGCCCCGCCGACGAAGCGGCTGTCCTGGCCGCGGCGCATCGGCCACAGGACGCACGGGCGGCGATCGGCCGCGGCGGTGGCCGCCACGGCGACCGCCGTCGCATCCCAGATCGCCCAGCGCTGCGCATGCGCGGCGGTGTTGGTCATGGTCGTCGCCACGGTCATGCGCGTGGTGCCCACGTGCCGCGTGTAGACGTGCGCGAAACGCAGCCCGGTGCAGCGCCAGCGCGCGCTGTCCTCGACCGGACCTTCGCAGAGCAGCGCGTCGCCGAGCGGCCGGCAGACGTTGACGCCGTGGTCGAGGCGGGGCGGCGGCGGCCACGAGGCCATCGGGTCGTCGCCGCGTTTCCACGCGGACTGCGGCGCCGGCCAGCAGCGGAAGCCGCCGGCGTCCTCGTAGCGCCAGTGCTGCTCCGGGTCGTCGGGCGCGCCGCCCCAACGCACGTCGGCCGGCGGCGTGCCCAGCCACAGCAGCGCCCGCCCGTCGAGGTCGAAGCGCAGCGCGCGGCCGCCGACGTGGTCGGCGACCGCCACCGACATCAGATCATCGTGCGCGACATGGCCGGGGCCCCAGCCGCCGACGTCGTCGACCGCGGCGAAGGCATCGACCGGCCGAGCATCGGCGGCGCCGAGCGACGCGACGATCGACGCGAGGACCAGGATCCGGCGCATGCGTCCTCCGCTCGGGTTGTCCCGGGCGCGAGCCGTGAGCCTACGCGAATCTCCCGACCGGGTCAGCGTCCGGGCGTCGCGCCGTCGTTGAAGAACACGGCCAGGCCGTCCTTGCCCGGCGCGATGACGTCGAGCCGCCCGGTGCCGCGCAGGTCGGCCAGCGCGAACTGGATGCCGCAGCCCTTGCCGACGCCGTGCGCGCCGAAGCTGATCACCTGCTTGGCGAAGCCCTCGCCGGTCCACTTGAAGTAGTAGAGGCCGACGTCGTCGAACTCCCCGGGGTCGCTGCCGCAGTGCGCGCGGAAGCGCTTGCCGGTGATCAGCTCGCACTGCCCGTCGCCGTCGATGTCCGCCCAGTGCAGGTCGTGGTACTGCGAATTGCCCGGATCGATCGGGTGGCGGATCCACTCGGTCCGGCCGCCGCCCGTGCGCGGCTGCCACCAGTCGAGGCCGTAGCTGTGCGCGCGGCCGACGATGACCTCGTTGATGCCGTCGCCGTTGACGTCGGCGACCAGCATCGGCACCGACGCGTCGCCCCCCATGTCCCACGCCTGGTGGAACTCCCACGGGCCGCTCCACGGGCCGGCCTTCGGCGCCGTGAGGTAGCCCCTCGGCGTCAGGATCTCGCCGCGGCCGTCGCCATCGATGTCGCCGAAGCCGAGTCCGTGGCCGAGGCCGCCGTCGTGGATCAGATGGCTCTCGAACTGTCCCGTGCCCTTGCCGGCGGCGTCGCGGATCAGGCGGTACGCGCGCAGGGCGTGGCTCGGCGTGTTGGGGAGGATCTCGAGGTGGCCATCGCCGTCGATGTCCCACGCGCGCGTGGTCTCGATGTTGCCGATGCCCGTGGCGATGACGTGGTTGGTCCACGCATCGCCGGCCTTGCCCGGGTTCCTGCGCCAGAGCAGCGCATCGCCCCAGTAGCCGCCGGTGATCTGGTCGGGACGGCCGTCGCCGTCGACGTCGATGAGGATCGACGAGAAGTCGTCGTAGTACTCGCCGATCGCGGCGACGTCGCCCATCCGGTGCCAGCGCCGGAAGTCGGGGCCCTGATACCAGAACGCGCCGGAGACGATGTCGAGGACGCCGTCGCCATCGACGTCGCAGACGTCGGCGGCCTCGTAGGGCTGGGCGGCGATGGTCTGTCGGGTGAAGCGCAGGGGCATGGGGACTCGCGGTGGGGGGTTGTCAGGGTGCTCGGTCTCGTCGTCATCAACTCGAAGCTCGAAGCTCGAAGCTCGAAGCTCGAAGCTCGAAGCTCGAAGCTCGAAGCTCGAAGCTCGAAGCTCGAAGCTCGAAGCTCGAACCTCGAACCTCGAAGCTCGACGCTCGACGCATCGAGCCCGAGCTTCGCGCTCCGCGCCGCTCAGGCCTTCGCGGCGGCGATCGGCGCGTACGCCTTCTCGGCCTGCTCGAGCAGCGTCACGTACTGCGTCGCGACCTCGAGGTCCTTCACCGCGTCGGCCGGGCAGCACAGCGTCGTCGGCTTGCCCTGGATCGCGGCGACGAACTGCTCGGCCTGGCGGCGCATGGCGTGGACCCACGGCAGCGTCGGCGTGGTGGTGGTCGCCTCCTGCGCCTTGTCGGCGTCGCGGTAGATCGTGACCTTGCCCGGGCGGTCGATCGCCAGCGGTGCTGGCAGCTCGAGGCGGACCCAGCCGCGCTCGAAGGCGACGAAGGCCTCCTCCTGCCAGTCGACGTTGGTCGAGTGGGTCGCCATCTCGAGCGTGCCGGCGACGCCCGAGTCGGAGCGCAGCCCGAAGGTCACGCCCGACGGATCGGCGTAGAGCACCTTGTAGTCCTCGCCGAGAAGCAGGCGGATCAGGTTCACCTGGTGGATGTAGTAGTTCACGAAGCTGCAGTAGCGGTCCCAGCCGCCGCCGCCCCACTTCGCGTCGTAGCCCTCGTCGGTGCTGATCAGGTGCGAGAAGCCCTGCGCGACCCAGTCGCCCGGCGGCATCGCCATGCGCACGTAGCGCAGCTTGCCGACCTCGCCGCTCTTCTTCCACGCCTCGATCTGGGTCAGCGCGCGCAGCGTCGCCGGATCGCTGCGCTTGTGGTAGCCGACGTAGAGGCGGCCCTTGGACTTCTGCGTCGCGGCGAGGATCGCGCGGCCGTTCTCGAGGGTCTCGGCGATCGGCTTCTCGGTGATCACCGGCACGCCCTTGGCGAGCAGCTTGGGCACGATGTCGATGTGCATGCCGAACGGCTGGATCGCGACGACGCCGTCGAGCTCCTCCTTCGCGAGCATCGCCTCGAAGCCGTCGTAGACCCGCGGCACGCCGTAGCGCTCGGCGACCTTCTTCGCGAGCTTCGGCCGGATCTCGGCGATGGCGACGACCTCGCAGTCGGGAGTGGCAACGTAATTGCGCAGATGGGCGCACTGGCCCATGCCGCCGACGCCGACGAAACCGATGCGGATCTTGCTCACGGTGGATTCCTGGGAGTGATGGTTCTGGTGGAGTTCATCGCATTCTAGTGATCGGCGACGGCGAATGACATGTCAGCGCTTGTCCGGCCATTGGCCTTTCTTGCCTGGACGGACCTTGGTTCAGCCCTGTCGTTCCTTGCCATTCCAGCGCGCCTCGTCTACCGTCGGCGCATGAACCGCGCCCTGCCCAAGGCGATCAACATCAGCCGCCTCCACCCGCCCGCCGACTGGTCGATGGCCGCGCACGCGCACGACAACCACGAGATGGTGTTCGTCGTCGCCGGCGAGGTCGAGACGGTGATGGCGGGCCGCACGAGCATCGCCAAGCCGGGCATGATCAAGTTCCACCCGCGCGGCGTGCCGCATGCCGAACGCGCGCTCAATGGCGGCGTCTGCGAGCTGCTGTGCATGGCGTGGAGCGAAGGCGAGGGCATCGACACCTCCGGCTGGCCGCAGGTCGCCGCGGACCGCACCGGCCGCATCCGCGAGCTGATGGAATGGATGATCGAGCTGTCGCCGCCGCACGACATCGCGTCGGCGCTGACGCGCGACGCGCTGCTGCAGGCGGTCGGCTTCGCCTTCGCGGGCGCCGGCCGCGGTCCGCTCGACGAGCTGGTGCTGGCGGTGCGCGCGTGGGTGCGCGAGCACATCGACCAGTCGATCTACCTCGACGACCTGGCGCGCGTGGGCGCGATGAGCCGCTTCCACTTCAACCGCGTCTTCGGCCGCGCCGCCGGCATGCCGCCGATGCGTTTCGTGCGCGAGATGCGCGTCGATGCGGCGCGCTCGCTGCTGCTCAACACCGCGCTGCCGCTACGCGAGATCGCGCCGCGCGTCGGCTTCTCGGACGAGTTCCAGCTGTCGCGCGTCTTCCGTCAGGTCACCGGGCAGTCGCCGGCGTCGCTGCGTCGCCGGCGGTGAAGCGCACGGGCTCGAAGCTCGAAGCTCGAAGCTCGAAGCTCGAAGCTCGAAGCTCGAAGCTCGACGCTCGACGCTCGACGCTCGAGGTCCTCGAACCGCCGCATTCACCCCACCATCGCCGATGCCGCCTGCAGGATCGCCTCGTCGCCCACCAGCCGGATCGGCTCGGGCTTCCCGTGGCCCTTGCCGCCGTACGGCACGTTCGAGAACGCGTTGTAGCAGCAGATGTACGCGCGCCGCGGCCGTTCGGAGGTGTTGGCTTCCGAGCCGTGGATCAGGTTGGCGTGGAAGAACAGCGCCGATCCCGGCGGCATGACGCACGGCTTCACGCCGAGCCGCGCGATCGCCGCGGCGGCGCGCTCGGGATCGGCGCCCGCCTGGTTGCCGCGGCCCCCGTGGTCGAGCCGGCCGAGGTGGTGGGAGCCCGGCACGACCTGCAGGCAGCCGTTCTCGGGCGACGCCGCGTCGAGCGCGATCATGCACGACACCAGGCGCGGATAGAGGCAGCCGTCGTTGTACCAGTAGCCGTAGTCCTGATGCCATTCCCAGGCGCCGCCGACGCGCGCCTCCTTGCGCATGATCTTGCTGTGCCAGTGGTAGCAGTCCTCGCCCAGCAGCATGCGCGCGCCGGAGACGACGCGGGTCGAACGCGTCACCAGGCCGAAGACGTCGTCGAGCTGCTCGGACCACAGCGACAGCTTGCTCGAGCGGCCCTGCGCATCGGGCATGTCGAACACCGGCTTGGCGTCGTGGTCGGCGGCGGCGACCAGGGCGGCGACCTCGGCGGGGCTGAACAGGTTCTCGACGAGGCACGAGCCTTCCGCCTCGAAGGCCTGGACGTGGTCGCGCGTGAGCATGGCGGTCTCCTCCGGATGGACGCCGATTCCCGGATCCTACGCAGCTTCGCGCGATCCGCGCCATGGAGTCGCCAGCGTGGACCTGGACGTTTCCGACATTGCGCCATGCTGACCGGCGTGGCGACCTTCCGCTCGATCGGCCTGCTGTCGTCGCCGTGGCTGTCCTGCGTCAGCCACCAGCACGACACCTGGGAGTTCGTCTGCTACGTCGAGGGCACCGGGGCGATCACCGTCGGCGACGAGCCCGTGCCGTTCGCGCCCGGCACCATCGTCTGCCTGCCGCCGCGCATCCCGCACTACGAGCGCTCGAGCGTCGGCTACCGCAACTACCACCTGTCCTTCGCCGACTTCGTGCCGCCGGTGTCGGGCGTGCCGCGCTTCAGCGACGACCAGCACGGATCGTTCACCGCCCTGTGCGCGACGCTGCATCGCGAGTCGCGTCTCGGCCAGGCGCGCGCCGCCGCCATCTGCCAGCACCTCGGCCAGGCGCTGGTCGAGCTGCTCGAGCGCTGGGCCCATCCGCAGGCCGGCGGCGGCCTGGTCGATCGCGTGAAGGCGGTGCTCTACGCGCGCCACCGCGATCCCGACTTCACCATCGCCGCCGCGCTGGCCGCGGTCCCGTGCGCGCCCGACCACGCCCGCCGGCTGTTCCGCGCCGCGACCGGCCGCACGCCGCTCGATTGGCTCACCGACCTGCGCCTCGGCGAAGCCAAGCAGCTGCTCGCATCGGGCAGCGCCGTCGGCGAAGCCGCCGTGCAGGCCGGTTTCGCCGATCCCTTCTATTTCTCGCGGATCTTCCAGCGCCGGGTCGGCGCGAGCCCGTCGCGCTGGGCGGCGCGCTTCCGGAAGCATTGACCGACGCAGACGGCGGAATGATCCCGCAGCTTCGCGCTTCGGGCTTCGGGCTTCGCGCTTCGGGGTTCGCGCTTCGGGCTTCGGGCTTCGCGCTTCGCGCTTCGACCTTCGACCTTCGCGCCTCGGGCTACGCGCTCGCCTCGCCGACCGGCTTGGCCTTCTCGCCGAGATCGCTGATCACCTGATCGACCAGCGCGGCGAGCGTCGACTGGTCGGCGACGGCGGCGACGGGCAGGCCGCTGCGGCGCAGGGCTTCGGCGGTATCCGGCCCGATGGCGTAGCAGCGCGCGCCGGCGCCGATCAACGCGTCGAGCGCCGGCTGGCCGAGCGCGGCGACGAAGCGCTCGACGGTCGCCGACGACGCGAAGGTCAGCGCGTCGATGCGTTCCTTCGCCAGATCGATCGGCGGCTGCTGGGCGACGTTGCGGTAGGCGATGACCGCGATGACCTCGGCGCCCGCCTGGACGAGGTGCTCCTTCAGCCGCGGATTGGCGTTGTCGGCCTGCGGCAGCAGCACCCGCAGCGGCTTGCCCGGCGAGCGCTCGCGGTGCGCCTTGATGAGCTCGGCGGCGAGCGCCTCGCCGGAGAACGTCGCCGGCACCAGATCCGCGTTCAGCCCGCGCGCGCGCAGCGTGTCGTCGGTCGCCGGTCCGACCGCGGCGATGCGCGCTGCGTTGAAGGCGCGCGCGTCGCGGCCGCGTTCGCGCAGGCGGTTGAGGGTGAAGCGCGCGGCGTTGGCCGAGGTGAACACCACCCAGTCAACGCCGACGAGGCGGTCGCACGCCGCATCGAGCGCGAGCCAATCGGTAGGCGCCTCCTGGCGGTTGACGGCGTACTCGACGACCCGCGCGCCGGTCTCGCGCAGCCGGCGCGACAGGCTGCCGGCCTGTTCGCGCGAGCGCGTCACCAGCACGGTGCGGCCGGACAGCGGGCGGTTGTCGAACCAGCGGATCGCCTCGCGCTGGCGCACGACGTCGCCGATCACGGTGATCGCCGGTGCGCCCATGCCCGCGGCCTGCGCGCGCGCCGCGATCGACGCGAGGGTGCCCTCGACCACGCGCTGCTGCGGCAGCGTCCCCCACTGGATCACCGCCACCGGCGTCTCGACCGGCTTGCCGTTCGCGACCAGCGCGGCGCAGATCTCGGCGAGCTTGTGCATGCCCATGTACAGCACGAGCGTCTCGATCCTCGCCAGCGCCGCCCAGTCGAGCTGCGCGTCCTTGCCCGGGCGTTCGTGCCCGGTGCAGAACGCCACCGCCGACGACGCGGCGCGGTGCGTCACCGGGATGCCCGCGTACGCGGGCACGGCGATGCCGCTGGTCACGCCGGGAACGATCTCGAACGGCACGTGGTGCGCGGCGAGCGCCATCGCCTCCTCGCCGCCGCGCCCGAACAGGAACGGATCGCCGCCCTTGAGCCGCACGACGCGGCGGTGGCTGCGCGCGAGCTCGATCAGCAGGCGGTTGATCTCCTCCTGCGTCACCGAGGTCTCGTGCCCGCGCTTGCCGACGAAATGGCGATCGGCGTGCTCGGGAGCCAGCGCCAGCAGCTCGGGATTCACCAGGTAGTCGTAGACCACGCAGTCGCAGTCCTCGAGCACCTCGCGCCCGCGCACGGTCATCAGCCCCGGATCGCCGGGACCGGCGCCGACCAGGAAGACGAGACCGAGCTGCGTGGTCGCCATGACCGGACGTTAGCCGGTCATGGCGGCCGATGGAATGTGGGGCTGCGCTACGGCGCCGCGCGCCCGCAGGTCGGGCGCATCCGCTCAGACGCCGTGGCAGGTCTTGTACGCGCTTCCGGACCCGCACGGGCACGGGTCGTTGGGCGCAGGCTTCAGCGGATGGTCGCCGGGCGGCCGCAGGGGCGCCGGCGCCTCGCGCTTGGCCTGGGCAGGCGCCGGTGGCGGCGGCGCGACGGCGGTGGCGCCGCCGGCGGCCGCGAATCCGCCCGCGGCCAACGCCGCCGCCGGTCCGCCGCGCTCGGGCTCGGCGGGCGCGGGCTTGACCTCGATGCGGAAGAAGATGCGCGCGACCTCGGCGTGGATCTGCTCGTGCATGCGCTGGAAGAGGCGGAATCCCTCCTCCTTGTAGCGCATCTTCGGGTCCTTCTGCGCGTACGACTCGAGGCCGATCGAGTGGCGCAGGTGGTCCATGCCGTAGAGGTGGTCCTTCCAGCGGCGGTCGATGGTGTCGAGCAGCACGAAGCGCAGCACGAACGGGAAGGCCTCGGCCTGCGCCTTCTGGCGCTCCTCGACGCCCGCCTTGACGATCGTCATCAGGTGGTCGCGGCAGGCGTCGCCGCCGCTCGACACCGGGATCTCGGCCGGCGCCGGCGCCGGCAGGCCGGTCTGCTTGGCGAACTCGGCGCTGATGCGCTGCGCCAGCTCGGCGCCGCGCGTGCCGTCGGCGGCGGTGCGCTGGACCATCTCGTCGAGGTCCTTGCCGAACAGGTCGAGCAGGAACTCGACGAGCTTGTCGCCCTCGAGCAGCTGCTGGCGGCGGCCGTAGATGATCGACCGCTGGGTGTTCATCACCTGATCGTACTCGAGCAGGTTCTTGCGGATGCCGTAGTGGTACTCCTCGACGCGCTTCTGCGCCTTCTCGACGGCGCGGGTGACCATCCCTGACTCGATCGGGATGCCGTCCTTCAGCCCCATCGAGCGCATCAGCCCGGCCATCGTCGGGCCGGCGAAGCGCTTCATGAGATCGTCGTCGAGGCTGAGGTAGAAGCGCGACGAACCCGGATCGCCCTGGCGGCCGGAACGGCCGCGCAGCTGGTTGTCGATGCGCCGGCTCTCGTGGCGCTCGGTGCCGACGATGCGCAGGCCGCCGAGCGCGCGCACGTCGACGCCGTCGCGGAAGGCCGACGGCTTCGTCAGCGGCGGCAGGCCGTCCTGCAGGCGGCGCGCGTTGATCGCCGCGAGCTTCTCGTCGAGCGTCTTGCCCGTGATCTTCTCGGCCTCGGCCTCGCCCAGGAAGCGCTTGCCCCACATGTCGATCGCCGCCTCGTCGAGCTCGGGCGAATCCGGCTTCATGCGCTTGGGCAGCAGGTCCTGCGCGATCCAGTGCTTGAAGGCCTCGCTGGCCTTCTCCCTGCCGAGCACGATGTCGGTGCCGCGGCCGGCCATGTTGGTGGCGATGGTCACCGAGCCGAAGTGCCCGGCCTTGGCCACGATCTCGGCCTCGCGCGCGTGCTGGCGGGCGTTGAGCACGCTGTGCGGGATGCCCTTGCGGGTGAACTGCTCGCTCAGGCGCTCGGAGACCTCGACGCTGATCGTGCCGACCAGCACCGGCTGGCCGACGGCGTGCAGCTCGGCGATCTCCTTGATGATGCCGTCGAACTTCTCCTGCTCGCTGCCGAAGATCAGATCGGGGTGGTCGACGCGCGCGACCACGCGGTTCGGCGGGATGGCGACGACCTCGAGCTTGTAGATCGCGTTGAACTCGTTGGCCTCGGTCATCGCCGTGCCGGTCATGCCGGCGAGCTTGCGGTAGAGGCGGAACAGGTTCTGCAGCGTGATCGTCGCGTAGGTCTGGCTCTCGTCCTGGATCGTCACGCCTTCCTTGGCCTCGATCGCCTGGTGCAGGCCGTCCGACCAGCGCCGGCCCTCGAGCGTGCGGCCGGTGTGCACGTCGACGATCTTCACGTCCTTGCCGCTGACCAGGTAGTCCTTGTCGACGATGAAGAGGTGGTGCGCCTTGAGCGCGTTGTCGAGGAAGTGCGGCAGGTGCATCGCGTCGGCGTCGTAGAGGTTCTTGACGCCGAACAGCTTCGCCGCCTTGTCGATGCCGGCCTCGGTCAAGGTGATGTGGCGGTCCTTGATATCGATCTCGAAGTCGACGTCCTTGGCCAGGCCCTTCGCCACCTCGTTGGCCTGGAGGTAGAACTCGGTGCGCTTCATCGCCGGGCCGGAGATGATCAGCGGCGTGCGCGCCTCGTCGATCAGGATGGAGTCGACCTCGTCGACGATCGCGAACTCGCGCCGGGTCTGCACCTGCTCGTCCAGCGACTTGGCGAGGTTGTCGCGCAGGTAGTCGAAGCCGAACTGGTTGTTGGTGCCGTAGACGACGTCCATGGCGTAGATCGTCTTGCGCGCGAACGGCGACATCTCGGCCTGGATCGCGCCGACGCTGATGCCGAGGAAGCGCAGGGTCGGCTCGTTCCAGGTCGCGTCGCGCTTGGCCAGGTAGTCGTTGACCGTGACCACGTGCACGCCGCGCTGCGCCAGCGCGTTGAGGTAGCAGGTCAGCGAGGCGACCAGCGTCTTGCCCTCGCCGGTCTTCATCTCGGCGATCCTGCCCTGGTGCAGCACGATCGCGCCGAGGATCTGCACGTCGTGCGCGCGCATGCGGAACGGCGGCTTGGAGTCGGGATGGCGGGCGCGGATCGCGGCGTAGACGGACGCCGGCAGGTCGATCTCCCAGGCCGGCGTGCCCGCCGCCAGCTTCGCGCGCGCCTCGGTGACGGCGGTCAGGGCGGCGCCCCAGTGCTCCTCGCCGAAGCCGTTCTTGGGATCGATCGCGTTCCACATGCCGAGGCGGCGGTCGGCGACCTCGCGGGCCAGGGCGAGGGCCTCGGGCAGCACGGCCTCGAGCCCGGCGTCGACGTCGGCGGCCGCCTTGACCTGCTCGCGCAGCGCCGCGGAACGCGCGCGCAGCGCGCTGTCGTCGGCGGCGCGCATCGCCTCCTCGAACGCGGTGACCGCGCGCACGCGCGGCTTGAGCTTGACCAGCACCGCATCGTTGGTCGTGCCGAGCACGCGGCGGACGGCGGAGGTCAGGCTGTCGATGAGGGGCATCGGGAGGGTCCTCGGCGGCCCGGCCTGGAGCCGCGACGCGCGGGCCGGACCGGGTTCGCGACGGTAGGCGGCGGGCCACGTGACTCCAGCGCCTTCAATGCCGTGCTTGGCGGCGATCAGCGCGAAATCCGGCGCATCCGCGCCACCCCCTGGCTGTCGGCACCGCCCAGCTACGCTGTCCCGTCATGGCGTTCGTGATCTATGACGGGCGACGCATTCCGATCGGCAAGGAACTGGTGCTCGGCCGCTGGCGCGGCTGCGACGTGCAGGTGCGCGACGACAAGGCCAGCCGCCGCCATGCCCGCCTGCTCATGGGCGACGACGAGGTCCTGTGGATCGAGGATCTCGGCTCGGCCAACGGCACGTCGGTCAACGACCAGCGCCTCGGCGCGCCGCACCGCCTGGCGCACGGCGACCGCATCACCATCGGGCGCGCGGCGCTGACCATCGAGCTCGACGAGCGCGAGGCGTCGAGCGCCGAGCTCGTCGCGGTCGCCGAGCCGCCGAAGCCGGCGCTCGACCCGCAGGCGCTGATCGGCGAGATGGTCGGCGGCTGCCGCCTGCTGGCGGTCATCGGCAGCGGCGCCGGATCGACCGTCTACCGCGCCAAGCAGGTCACCACGGGACGCGAGGTCGCGGTCCGCGTGCTGGCCAACGACCTCGCCGACGAGGTCCTGGAACGCGTGCGCGCGGTCGCCTCGATCCGCCACGACTCGCTGGTCGGCCTGCACGACTGCGGCCGCGAGAAGGGCCACGGCTGGTGCAGCATGGAGCTGATCGACGGCGACAACCTCGAGCGGCTGATCGAGCGCGACGGCGAGCTCGAGCCGGCGCTGGCGCTGCTGGTGTGCGAGCGCGTCGCCCTGGCGCTCGAGGTCGCGCACACCGCCGGCATCGCCCACGGCGACGTCAACCCGCGCACCGTCCTGCTCAGCAAGTCCGGGCAGGTGAAGGTCGTCGATCTCGGCCTGGGCGGCGACGACGCCGCCGATCCGGCGTACGCCGCGCCGGACCGCCACGGACGCCCGGCGCGCCCCGCCGACGACGTCTACGCGCTGGGCGGCACGCTCTACCACCTGCTCGCCGGCGCTCCGCCGTTCACCGCCGAGGATCCCGAGGAGCTGGCGCGCGCGCACCGCGAGCAGCCGTTGCCGAACGTGCTGGCGGTGCGGCCGGGCCTTCCGGCCAAGGTCGTCGACCTGCTCAACGGGATGCTCAACAAGAACCCGGACTGGCGCTACGCGACGATGCGCGAGGTGGTCAACGACCTGCGCCCGCTGCGCGATCAGCTCGGCGCGATCAAGACGAAGCCCAAGCCCAAGCCGGTCGAGGCGCCGCGCCCGCGGCCGCGCCCGCGCACCGAGCCGGTCACCCCGGTGCAGACGCGCGATCATGCGATGCAGCGGCTGGGCATGCGCCTGCTGCTGGTCGTCTCCCTCGCGCTGATCGCCGCCTTCGTCGTCCCGGTGCTGATGCGCAAGCCGGCCGAGCCGGAGCTGCCGGCGGTGGTCGCCGGCCCGGCCGTGCCAGCGCGAACGCCGAAGCCGGTACCGGTGCCGGTCCGGCCGACGCCGGTCGAACCGTCGCCGTCGGACGACCTCGCCGAACGCTGGGACGTGGTGCAGGAGCGCGTCGCCCGCGACCTGGCGCGCGATTACTGGGGCGCCGCCGAGCGCCAGCTGGCGGCGTTCGCCGCCGAGGCCGGCGGCGAGACCGGCGACGCCGCGCGCCTGCGCGCGCGCCAGCTCGCGCTCGACGGCGGCACCTGGTACCACGCGCGCATCGCCGAGCTGCCGGCGCTCGACCAGGCCGGCGCCCTGCCGCGCGCCGCGACCGCGCTCGGCCGGCTGCGCGACGTCGCCCTGGCCAGCGACCGGCCGGACGCGGAGAGCCGCTACCAGGAGGTGCTGGCGCGCCTGACGCAGCGGCTCGCCGCGGCGCGGCGCGACGCGCGGCGCGCGATCGAGGCGCGGCGCTTCGCCGAGCTCACCGCGATCGCCGAGACCCTGCGTCCCGACTTCGCCGGCACGCCGATCGAGGGCCTGCACCGCCAGTTCGCCGCGCTCGCGTCCGAGGCCGCGGCCGCCGCGCCGCTGGCCCAGGACTCGTGGGCGGCGACGCGCGCGAAGCTGCGCGCCGCCAGCGGCCCGGAGGCGCTCGCCGCCGGCGCCGCGCTGCTGCTCGCCGGCGAGGTCGCCGACGCCAAGGCGGTGCTTGCGCAGCCGGCGCTGGCCGCCGGCGATCTCCTGCGCCGGCGCGAGCGCCTGCTCGGACGCGAGGCCGCCGTGCTGAGCTTCGACGATCCCAACGACCTGCAGTTCGTCGAGGAGCTCGGCGGCCCGCTGGTGCTGGCCGACGGCGCGCTGTCGTCGAACGGCGATGCCGGCGTCGCCTGCAGCGTGCCGGTCGGCGGCCGCGACTGGGAGGCGACCCTGGTCGTCGCGCTCGGCGAGGGCGACGGCCAGGCGGTGCTGTCGCTGGTCCACGGCGACACCGCGCACCTGTCCCTGCGCATCGAGAAGGATTCCGCCGCGTTGAAGGTGCACGCCGGCGAGGGCTGGACCGAGCAGGCGCCCGAACGGCCGCGCGGCGCGACGACCCGCATCCGCTGCTCGTGCCGCGACGGCCGCCTCGAGGTGGCGATCGACGGGCTGACCACGCTCGACGTCGAGGACGCGCGCATCCCAGCCGGCAGCCAGCTGCGCTTCGAGGCCGCTGACCTCGCCTGGAAGCTCGACGAGCTCCAGGTCGTCGGCGGCGATTGAGCGACGATGAGGCCGATCGCGATCACCGTCGGCGATCCCGCCGGCATCGGCCCGGAGATCGCGCTCAAGGCGGTGCGCGACCCGGAGGTGCTCGCCTGCTGCGCGCCCGTGCTGGTCGGCCATCGCGCGCTGCTCGCGCGGGTCGCCGATCGGCTCGGGCTGAGCGTGCCCGACGTGGTCGTCGAGCCGGCGCTGCGGCTCGATGCCGCGTCGATCGAGCCGGGCATCGTCTCGGCCGCGGCCGGAGCCGCCGGCGCGGCGGCGGTCGAGCTGGCGATCGACGGCTGCCGCGATGGCCGCTTCGCCGCGATGGTCACCTGCCCGCTGAACAAGCGCGCGCTCGCCATGGCCGGCGTGCCGTTCCCCGGCCATACCGAGCTGCTCGCCGCGCGCTGCGGCGTGCGGGGCGAGGTGATGATGCTCTACGACGAGGCCATCGCGGTCGCGCTGGTCACCGTGCACCAGGGCCTGGCGACGGTCGCGGCGGCGCTGGAGCCGGCGCGCATCGTCGCCACCGGCCGCCTGCTGGCGCAGGCGCTGGCGCGGCTGCGCGGGCGGCCGGCTCGTCTCGCGGTGCTCGGCTTCAATCCGCACGCCGGCGAAGGCGGCCTGTTCGGCGACGAGGAGCGGGCGATCGCGCCGGCGGTCTACGAGCTGCTGCAGCTCGGCATCGACGCCGAGGGCCCGCTGCCGCCGGACACCGCCTTCACGCCGGCCAACCGCGAGCGCTTCGACGGCTATGTCTGCATGTACCACGACCAGGGCCTGATCCCGTTCAAGGCGCTGGCGTTCGCGGAGGGGGTCAACGTCACGCTCGGCCTGCCGATCACGCGCACCTCGGTCGATCACGGCACCGCCTTCGACATCGCCTGGCAAGGCGTCGCCGACCACCGCAACCTGGTCGCGGCGATCCGCCTGGCGGCGCGGCTGGCGACGTGAGGCGGGCGCTGCGCCTCGCCGGCCAGGTGGTCGCGGCGCTGATCGGGCTGGTCCTCGCGCTGTGGTGCGTCGGCGCGCTGTGGTTCGCGCCGCTGCCGACGTGGATGCCGCCGCTGCTGGTCGCCGGCTACGCGATCGCGGTCGCGTGCGCGCTGCGCGTCAGGCGGGTGCGGCCGCTGGTCGTCGGCGCCTCGCTGGCGGTGATCGCCGCGCACCTCGCGCTGGTCCTCCCGTCGCACCACCGCGACTGGTCGCCTGACCAGGTCCGGCTGCCGCACGTCTCGATCGCCGGCAGCGTCGCCACGATCGATGGCGTGCGCGACAACCGGTACCGCGCGGTCGACGACTACGATGCGCGCTGGCAGAGCGGGATGTACGACCTCGACGCCGTCGCGAGCGCGTGGTTCATCATCGAGCCGTTCGGCGCCGGGCCGGCGGCGCACACCTTCCTGAGCTTCGGCTTCGATGACGGGCGCTTCCTGGCGGTCTCGCCGGAGATCCGCAAGGAGCGCGGCGAATCGTTCTCGCCGCTGGGCGGGATGTTCCGCCGCTTCGAGCTGATGTACGTGCTCGGTACCGAGCGCGACCTGATCGGCCTGCGCGTGCTGCATCGGCGCGACGAGGTCTTCGTGTACCCGCTGCGCGCGACGCGCGCGCAGTGCCGCGCGCTGCTGACCGATGTCCTGGAACGGGTCGCGGCGATCGAGGCGACGCCCGAGCATTACCACACGCTGGCGAACTCGTGCTCGGTCTCGATCGCGCGGCATGTCGACCGGCTGTGGCCGGGAGTCGTGCCGTTGCGGAGCGAGGTGTTCCTGCCCGCCGATTCGGACCGCCTGGCGCTCGAGCTCGGACTGATCGACAGCGTGTTACCGCTGGCGGGGTGCCGCGCGCGCCATCGCATCGATCCGGCGGTGGCCGCGGCGTCGCTCGACGACGGCTTCTCCGCCGCCATCCGCCGTCGCTGACGGCAGTTGGCGGCTCGAAGCTCGAAGCTCGAAGCTCGAAGCGCGAAGCTCGAAGCTCGAAGCTCGAAGCTCGAAGCGCGAAGCGCGAAGCTCGAAGCGCGAAGCTCGAAGCTCAAAGCCCGTCCAGAAGCGATGGCAACGGCGTGCGCTTTATCTCGTATTAGCACGAGCTAGAAGAGAGCCATGACCGCTTCGCCCGCCACCGCCGCCGCCCCACGCCGCGAGATCCTGCTCGCTCTGTCGACCCACTGGGACCGCGAGTGGTACCAGGCGTTCGAGGGCTTCCGCCATCGCCTGGTGGCGATCATGGACGCGGCGCTGGCGACGCTGGAACGCGACCCGCGGATCAGCTGCTTCCACTTCGACGGGCAGACCAGCGCGCTCGAGGATTGGCTCGAGATCCGGCCGGAGGCCGAGCCGCGCGTGCGCGCCCTCGCCGCGCAGGGCCGCTTCCTGGTCGGGCCGTGGTACACGATGCCCGACCTGTTCCTGACCTCGGCCGAGTCGCAGCTGCGCAACCTCGAGAAGGGCCTGGGGGTCGCCGACGGGTTCGGCGCGGCGCTGCGCGAAGGCTACGTCTGCGATCTGTTCGGGTTCCATTCGCAGGTGCCGCAGCTGCTGCGCATCGCCGGCATCGGCAGCGCGTTCCTGTTCCGCGGCGCCGGCGATACCGGCGGCGTCCTGCCGCGGCGCTTCACCTGGTCGGCGGCGGACGGCGCGTCCGTGCTCTGCCACCGCTTCAGCGACGACACCTACTGCGAGTTCTTCGCCAAGGTGCGCAACCCCGACCGCTCGCGCGGCGTGCCGATCGACGTGCAGGCGGCCGCGGATCGCGGCGCGGCGTGGCTGCGCGACTCGTGCGCCGACCAGCCCGGGCGCGTCGCGCTGGCGATGGACGGCTCCGACCACGCGGACCTCGATCCGCAGATCGCCGACCTGGTCGCGGCGATCAACCAGCGCCTGAGCTGGGGCGAGGTGCGCATCGGCTCGCTCGCCGAGTACGCGCGGCGCATGGCCGAAGAACGCCCGGCCGCGCGGCACCGCGGCGAGCTGCGCTTCTGCTCGACCAAGGTGGGCACGCCCAACTGGCTGATCCAGAACACGCTGTCGAGCCACCCCAAGCTGAAGCGCTGGAACCGCCGCGTCGAATCGCTGCTGACGCGCTGGGCCGAGCCGTTCGAGCTGTGCGCGCGCGCCGCCGGCGGGCGCGAGGACGGGCCGGCGTTCCTCGGCCGCGCGTGGACGTGGCTGCTGCAGAACCACGCGCACGACTCGATCTGCGGCTGCTCGATCGACGCCGTGCACCTCGACATGGAGTACCGCTTCCGCCAGGCCGAGACCATCGGCGAGGAGGTGCTCGGCGCGGCCCTGTCCGCGATCGCCGGCGTCAGCGCCGTCGCGGCGCCCGGCGACGGCATCCAGGTCGCCTTGTTCAACGCCACCCCCGCGGCGCGCGACGCGGTGGTCGACTGCGTCGTGGAGCTGCCGGCGCCGCTCTTCCAGGTGCTGCCCAACGACGCCACCGCCAAGCGCGCGATCCAGGGCTATCCGCACCACGTCGACGGCTTCTTCGGCGAATCGGTGCCGTGCCTGACGGTGCGCGACGCCAGCGGCGCCGACGTGCCGTTCCAGATGCGCCGCGTCGATCCGATCGGCATGCGCCGCGAGCTGGTGCCCGGCGGCTTCCCGCGCGTCAGCGATGTCGAGCGCGTCGCGCTGTCGATCCCGGCGTCGTTCGCCGGCATCGGCATGCGCACCTTCACGGTCGCGCCGAGCGCGACGCCGCGCCGCGCCGGTCCGGGCATGGTCGTCGGCCCGGGTGCCATCGAGAACGAGCGCCTGCGCGTCGCCATCGCCGCCGACGGCATCGCCCTCACCGACAAAGCTACGGGCAGGACCTTCCGCGACCTGTTCCGCCTGGTCGACGACGGCGAGGTCGGCGACGGCTGGTTCCACGTCGAACCGGTCGCCGACGTCGCCTGCTGGTCGGGAGCGCCGAGCGCCATCGAGGCGGTCGAGGACGGACCGCTGGTCGCGACGCTGCGCGCGACGTTCGCGCTGTCCCTGCCGATCGCCGTCGACCGCGCGACCAACCGCCGCCTGGGCGAGCGCATCGACGTGCCCGTCTCGATCGCGCTGACCCTGCGCCGCGGCGCGCTCGCGCTCGAGGCCGAGGTCGCGGTCGACAACCGCGCCCGCGATCACCGCCTGCGCCTGCTCTTCCCGAGCGGCGTGACGGCGTCGACCGGCTGGACCTCGTCGGCATGCGACCTGGTCGAGCGTCCGATCGAACGCGCGGTCGACGATCGCGAGCACAAGGAGCGCCTGACGACGTTGCCGACCGACGGCGTGGTCGCGGTGCGCGACGCGGCCGGCGACGGCCTCGCCGTGCTCTGCCCCGGCATCTACGAGAGCTGGATCGCCGGCGCCCAGCCGGTCATCGCGCTGACCCTGCTGCGCGCCTTCCACAAGACGGTGTTCACCGACGGCGAGGAGCTCTGCCAGTCGCCGGGGCGGCACGTCTGGCGCATCGGGCTGCTGCCGCTGACCGCCGCGACCGGCGCGACGGCGATGCTCGACCAGCTCGACGCGCTCGAGCTGCCGCCGCGCGCGCTGCAGCGCGCGCAGCGCGTCGATGCCCCGGCGGCCGACGTCACCTGGGTCGAACGCGTCGCCGGCGACTTCCGCCTGATGTCGTGCCGCGCCACCGATGGCGGCGGCTGGACCCTGCGCGGCTACAACCCGACCGACGCCGGCAGCGAGGTCGAACTGCGGGTGCGGCTGCCGTTCTCCCGGATCGCCGATGTCGATCTCGCCGGCGCGCCGCGCGCCGATGGCGTGGCGGCGGCGGCGACCGGTGACCGCGTCCGCTTCACGATCCCGGCGAAGCGCATCGTCTCGCTGCGCTTCACCTGACGCGTCGACCAACGACAAGGCCACGGCGCGAGCCGTGGCCTTGTCGTCACGGCATCGATCCGACCGGTCAGCGACCCGCCGCTGTTCCCAGCGGTGCTCCCAGTGGTTCGAGCGCGGCGACGGGTCCGAGCCCGGCGCCGGGGAACAGCCACTGCTGCGGCACGATCGACCGCGGCAGCCCCTCGCCCTGCCAGGCCAGGCGCGCCACGGCGCCGCCGCCGTTCTCGTAGAACTCCATGCGGATGGGGTAGCGCTGTCCCGCGACCATGGCGACCACGCCGATGTCCTCGGTCGGGGCGTGATCGGCCCAGTTGTCGATGATCAGCTGATCGCCGACCCACAGGCGGACGCCGTCGTCGCTGGTGGTGATGAAGCTGACCGCGCCGTCGATCGGCGCCATGACCTCGCCGGTCCAGCGCGCGCTGAAGGTGTCGACGCCGATCAGCGCATCGGGCGATCCGCCACCCCAGTCGAAATCGACGGTCGCGTCGACGCGCTCGAGGGCGGCTCCGGTGAGATCGATCTCGTGGAAGTACGACGCGGCCAGCCCTTCGCCCAGCGCGGGCCCGGGTTCGCTGACGGTCAGGTCGACGGGCACGATGATCGTCGGCTCGCCGAGATCGTTCGAGCTCACCGCGATGTCCGCGTGGTACTCGCCGGGAGCCAGACCGGCGGCCGAGGCGGTCACGCGCATCGTCGTGGTCGCGCCAGGCGCGATCGTGCCGCTGCCCGGCGTGAAGCTGAGCCACGACGCCGACGCCAGCGGCGCGCCGTTGATGCGGACATCGTCGACGTACCAGCCCTCGTAGGTGTTCAGCGCGCTGTCGACCGAATCGAACCAGAAGCGCAGCGCCACGGTCCGTCCAGCCCACGCCGCGAGGTTGACGCTGCGCTGGATCCACGTCGCGTTGTTGTCGAGCACCTTGTCGACCTGGATCCAGGTGGCGCCGCCATCGGTCGAGACCTGCACGAGGCAGAGATCGTAGCTCGTGCTCGCCTCGGCCACGCGCCACGACCAGAAGGACAGCGTCGACGCGCCCGCGGGCACGATGACCTGCGGCCGCACCACGCCGCCCATGGTGCGCGCGCCGGTGTTGTAGGTGCGCGTGTCCTCGCGGCCGTAGTACCAGCTGCCGCCCGCGTCGTGGTCGCGGTGCGAGGTCTCGTGCCACAGCCCGCCGGACTGCCAGGCGCCGCTGGTGGTGGCGACGCTGAACGTCACCGGCAGGCCGCCGACGTCACGCAGCTGCACGTCGGCGCTCGCCGCGCCGTCGACCTCCGCCGCGAGCGCGACCGCCGCCGGCGCGATCACCAGATCGGCGACCACCGGGGTCACCGTCAGGTCGACCGGCACGACCACGGTCGGCTCGAGCGGGTCGTTCGAGCTCACGATGATGTCGGCGTGGTAGCTCCCCGGCTCGAGATCGGCCGCGGAGGCGGTCACCGCCACCGCCGCCGATCCGCCCGGCGCGATCGTGCCGGTGGCCGGCGCGACGCCGAGCCAGGCGGCCGACGTCAGCGCGCCGCCGTTGAGGCGGACGTCGTCGATGTACCAGCCCTCGTAGTTGTTCAGCCCGCTGTCGACCGAATCGAACCGGAAGCACAGGCGCACGGTCTGCCCGGCCCAGGTCGACAGGTCGACGGTGCGCTGGATCCACGTCGCGCTGGTGTCGACCACCTTGTCGACCTGGACCCAGGTGACGCCGCCGTCGGTCGAGAGCTGCACCAGGCTGAGATCGTAGCTCGCGCCCGTCTCGGTGTGGCGCCACGACCAGTAGGTCAGCGTCGGCTGGACCGGGAGCGTGAGCGCGGTCGTCGCGACGCCGCCCAGGGTGCGCGCGCCGGTGTCGTAGCGGCGCGTGTCCTCGCGTCCGTAGTACCAGCTGCCACCCGCGCCGTCGCGATCGCGATAGGCGGTCTCATGCCACAGCCCGTCCGCCTGCCAGTCGATCCCGCTGGCCGCGATGCTGAAGGTCGCCGGCGCAGCGCCGATGTTGCCCAGGTCGAGGGTCGCCTGGCCCGAGCCGCCTGCCGGCGCCGACAGCGCGAGCGCCGCGGGCGCGACGACGAGGTCGGCCGCGGGCGGCTCGCTGACGATCAGATCGACCGGCACGACCACCGTCGGCTCGAACGGGTCGTTCGAGGTCACGATGATGTCGGCGTGGTACAGCCCGGTCGCGAGATCGACGGCGGATGCCGTCACCGTCACCGCCGAGGTCCCTCCCGGCGCGATCACGCCGCTGGTCGGCGTGAGGCTGAGCCACGACGTCGGCGAACCGCCGTCGATCCCGACCTGGTCGACGTACCAGCCCTCTTCGCCATTGGCCACGGCGTCGACGGAATCGAACCAGAAGCGCAGGCGCACGGCCTGCCCGGCCCAGGCCGACAGGTCGACGTCGCGCTGGACCCAGGTCGCATCGTTGTCGAGGACCTGCTCGACCAGGTGCCAGGTCGTGCCGCCGTCGGTCGAGATCTGCACCAGGCACTGATCGAAGTTCGCGCCGGACTCGGTCCGGCGCCACGACCAGTAGCTCAGCATCGGCTGGACCGCGGACAGCGTCAGCGTCGTCGACGTCAGGCCGCCCATGGTGCGGGCGCCGGTGTCGTAGGTGCGCGTGTCCTCGCGACCGTAGTACCAGCTGCCGCCGGCGCCGTCGTGATCGCGATAGGCGGTCTCGTGCCACAGCCCGTCCGCCGCCCACTCGATGCCGCCGGCCGCGACGCTGAAGGTCGCGGCCGCCTCGCCGACGCTGGCGAGGTTCAGGGCCGCCTGATCCGAACCGCCGGCCGGCGCGGTCAGCGCGAGGGCGGCGGGCGAGACGACCAGGTCCGCCAGCGGGCCATCGGTGACGATGAGGTCGACCGGCACGACCACGGTCGGCTCGCCGACATCGTTCGACGTGACGACGACGTCGGCGTGGTACTGGCCCGGCTTCAGCCCGACCGCGGACGCGCTCAGCGTCACCGCCGACGTCGCGCCCGGTCCGATGCCGCCGGCGACCGGCGTCACGCTCAGCCACGACACCAGCGAGCCGCCGTCGATGGCGACGTGGTCCACATACCAGCCCTCGTAGTCGTTGAGCGCGCCATCGATCGAGTCGAACCAGAAGCGCAGGCGCACGGTCTGCCCGGCCCAGTCCGCGAGCGCGACGCTGCGCTGGGTCCACGTCGCGTCGTTGTCGAACACCTGGGCGAGCTGGATCCACGTCGCGCCGTCGTCGGTCGAGAGCTGCGCCAGGCTGATATCGTAGCTCGTGCTCGACTCGACCTGGCGCCAGGACCAGAAGGACAGCGTCGGCTGTCCACTGGGCAGCGTCACCTGCGGCGTCACCACGCCGCCCATGGTGCGGTCGCCGGTGTCGTAGGTGCGGGTGTCCTCGCGACCGTAGTACCAGCTGCCATCGGCGCCGTCGTGGTCGCGATGCGCGCTGGCGTGCCACAGCGCGGTCGGTTCCCACCCGCTGCCGGTCGCGGCGATGCTGAAGGTCACCGCCAGGTCGCCGACGTTGGCCAGGTTCAGATCGGCCTGCGCCGATCCGCCGACCGCGGCGACGAGCGTGGCGGCGGCCGGCGAGACCGCGATGTCGGCCAGGCCCAGCGGCAGGTCGACGATCGCCTCGGGCGGCGTGACGACCTGCACCGGCTCGCCGGGGTTGAGGCCGTCCGCCGTCGCGCTCAGCGCGTACTGGCCGTCGATGGTCGCGAACTGGTAGCCGCCGGAGCCGTCGGTCGTGACCGCGCCACTGGTGGGCCCGGTGAAGGCCACGCTCGCGCCGGCGATCGGCTCGCCCGTGCCGATGCGGTAGACCCGCCCGGCGACGGACGCGGTGCGGTGGATGCCCAGCGCGAAGGAGGAGCTCCAGCTGCGCTGCTGACCGTCGATCCACGTCACGGTGATGGTCGCCTGACGTGGCGTCGCCGCGCTCGCATCGACCCACAGCGCGAAGGCGCCGTCGCCGCTGGTGGACGCTCCCGGGACGAGGTCGCCGTAGCCGACGTCGCCGTCGACGATCGCGACGGCGGCATCGTCGACCGCGATCGAGCCGACCACGCCGGTGGTCGGCTCGGAGCCGGCGTTGCGCGCGGTGATCGTCAGCTGGATCATCTCGCCGGGTTCGGCGACGCCGTCGCCATCGCCCCCGCCGCCGTCATCGGCCGTGTGCGACTGGCGCGCGATCACCGGTCCGCTCACCACCAGGATGCTCTGCAGCAGGTTCAGGCGCCCGCCGGTGACGGTCACGCCGGACATCGACGCGATCGGGTCGATCTGGCCGAGGATCACGGCCCGGGTCTCGGCGGCGCTCAGGGTCGGCGACAGCGAACGCACCAGCGCGCAGGCGCCGGCGACGTGCGGGCAGGCCATCGAGGTGCCGCTGAGCTGTCCGTACGCGCCGTTGGGCATCGTGCTGTTCACGTTCACGCCCGGCGCGCCGAGGTCGACGCTGACCAGCCCGTAATTGCTGAAGTACGCGCGTGCGTCGGCGTGGTCGGTCGCCGCGACGCTGATGATGTTGGCGTTGTCGTACGCCGCCGGGTACATCGGCGAGGCATCGGCGTCCGCGCCGTTGTTCCCCGCGGCGGCGACGAACAGCACGTCCGCCTCCCCGGCCGCGGCGATCGCGTCCTGGAGCGCCTGGGTGTAGCCGCCGCCACCCCACGAGTTGGAGGTCAGGTCGCAGCCGATCAGCGTGCCGTAGGCGGTCGCCTCGACCGCGTCCGAGACCGCGCCCGATCCGCCCGCCGAGAGGAACTTCAGCCCGACCAGCGACACGTTCCAGCACACCCCGGCGACGCCGGCGCCGTTGTCGCCGACCGCGCCGATGGTCCCGGCGCAGTGCGTGCCGTGGTAGTGGTCGTCGTGCGGGTCGTTGTCGTTGTTGGCGAAGTCCCAGCCACGCCAGTCGTCGATGTAGCCGTTGCCGTCGTCGTCGACGCCGTTGGCCTCCCGGCCGGCGCCGCTCTCGCCCGGATTCACCCACATGTTGGCGGCCAGGTCGGGGTGATCGCGATCGATGCCGGTGTCGATCACGCCGACCAGCACCGCGTGCGTGCCGGTGTGCACGTCCCACGCCTCGACCGCGTCGATGTCGGCATCGGCGACGCCGCCGGTCTGGCCGGTGTTGTTCATCCCCCACAGCGTCGACAGCTGCGGGTCCGACGGCTCGACCAGCGCGAAGACCAGCCAGTCCTGCTCGGCGCCGCGCACCACGTCGGCGAGCGTCCCGAGCTTGGCCTGCGCGGCCGCCATCGCGTCGAGGTCGACGCCGTCGAACGACACCAGGGCGACGCCCGAGGCGGGCTTGAGGTCGCGCAGCGCCAGGCCTTCGCCGGCGAGCGCGGCCTCGAGCTCCTGGCGCGAGGTGCCGGGCTGCACGCTGACCATCAGGTGGTCGGCGACCATCGCCTGGCGCTCGATCAGGCGCGCGCCGGCGCCGCCCGGACGACCGGCCCAGCGCTCCTCGACCCGCACCAGCGGATACTTGCCGCCGGCGCGCACGACCCGCGCGCGCCGCACCTCGCCGCGCGCGTCGGCGGCCTCCTCGCGCTCGGCCAGGGCTGCCGCCCCCGCGAGTTCGGCGAGGGCGGGCGGCGTCGATCCGACGGCGGGCGCCTCGCCGTCGCCGATCACGACGCGGCGCGCTCCGGCCGTCCCCGCCGTCGACGAGCCTTCCGGCATCGCGGCGGCCTGCGCCGGGGTCGACGCCTCATGGAGCGTCGCTGCGCCGGGTCGCCCGCCGGCAGCGCCGGCGCGGGCGGCATCGCTGCCGCAGCCCGAGAAGGCGAGCATCGCCAGCGTCGGGGCGATCAGGGCGGCGCCGGTGCGGCGGAGCGGGGAGCTGGTCATCGGTATTCCTCGTCGTGGTCTGTGGCGGGCGGCGCCCGGCGATGTGCGTGCCGACAAATGGGGAAGCGCCGAACATTGCAAGTTGGATTATGGTTCAGGAGTGTCGGACGAGGCGCCGTCGCGTGCGTGATCCTGACGGATGCGTCCGCGGTCGGTGCGGCCACGAGCAGCCATGCGGTGGAAACCGCAGATGCGGCCGTGGGCGCCGCGAGACGGCGATCGCGCACCGCGTCACGGCCTACCGCGTCCGTCAGCGAATCCAGCATGGCACGCGAGCGCGTAGCCCGGGCGCCGGAAACGACACGGCCACGGCGTGTGCCGTGGCCGTTCGCGAGCATGATGTCGAGCTGCGAGCTGCGAGCTGTGGGCTTCGGCCTCGGGCGTCGAGCCGCGAGCCGCGAGCCGCGAGCCGCCGAGGCCTTCCCGCCTACTTCGCGCCCGCCTTCGCCCCGCCCGCCTTGGCGAACGTCGCGCGGATGTTCTTCACGCACTGGGTCAGCGACGGCGTCGGCGCGCTCTCCTCGCCCTCGTACTCGATGGTGACCGCGCCGCTGAACTTCGTGTCGATCAGCAGCTTGGCGAGCGCCTCGAGCTTGAGCACGCCGGTGCCGGCGACGACGTCGTTGACGCTGCCGTCGCGGTTGAAGGTGAAATCCTTGATGTGCAGGCCGTAGAGCCGGTCGCGGAACTTCTGCGCGACCGCGACCGGATCCTCGCCGGCGTCGAGCATCCACGCCGTGTCGAGGTGCAGGCCGATGGTCTTCGACTTGGCGAACAGCTTCTCGAGCGTCCACACCGGGCCGAGCCGGTGCTTCCGGCCGTGGTTGTGGATGCCGACGGTGACGCCGTACTCGGCGCTGAGCTTCTCGGTGGTGCGGATGGCGGCGTCGTTCTCGGGGTCGAGATCGGCGGAGATCGTCGTGCAGCCGGCGCGCTTGGCGAAGTCGAAGAGCTTGCGGCTGCGCGCCTCGTCCGCGTCGAACCACTCGACGCCGACCGCGCTGATGCCCACGCCGGCCGCCTTGTACTGGTCGATCACCGCCTGCGCCTTGTCGCCGCGCGGGTCGACGTGCACGCCGCAGATCTCGATGTGCTTGACGCCGGTCGCCTTGAGGTTCGTGATGACCTCGGCGTTGTCCTTGTAGGCGCGGAAGCACCAGCTCTGGATGGCGAGGTTGGCGATCGGGTCGATGGGCATGGGTGGTTCCTGTGCGGTCCGGCACCGTAGGCGCGGCGATCCCGGTCACCATGACTGAAACAACAGCGGCATGACCGCGCGAGCGGCGCGCCTCGGCACGCCCGATGCCATCAGGGCGGCGTCGCCGGGGTGCTGCCGCCGACGGACGCCGCCGCGACCGCCGCTCAGTGGCGGAAGTGGCGCACGCCCGTGAACAGCATGGCGATGCCGTGCTTGTCGGCGGCGGCGATGACGTCGGCGTCGCCCTTCGAGCCCCCGGGCTGCACGATCGCGGTGACGCCGGCCGCCGCCGCGGCCTCGACGCCGTCGGGGAAGGGGAAGAACGCGTCGCTGGCGAGCGCCGATCCCCGGGCGCGCTCGCCGGCGAGCCGGGCGGCGATCGAGCTCGAGTTGACGCGGCTCATCTGGCCGGCGCCGGCGCCGACCAGCTCGCGATCCTTGACCAGGCAGATCGCGTTGGACTTGAGGTGCTTCACGACCAGCCAGGCGAAGGCGAGGTCCTTCACCTCGGCCGCGGTCGGCGCGCGCTTCGTCACGGCCTTCGCCGCGGCGGGATCCCAGCCGAGCGTGTCGTAGTCCTGGACCAGCAGGCCGCCGAGCACGTTCTTGACGTAGTTCGCCACCGCCGGGACCGGCGTGACCGCGCCCGCGGCGATCAGGCGCACGTTGGCCTTCCACTTCGGCTTCGTCGTCAGGATGCGGAACGCGTCGGCGCTGAACGACGGCGCGATGATCACCTCGACGAAGCGGCCCGGGTCGGCGATGACGTCGGCGGTGGCTGCGTCCAGCTCGCGGTTGACGGCGATGATCGACCCGAAGGCCGCCTGCGGATCGCCGTCGTAGGCGCGCAGGAAGGCGCTCCTCAGGTCGTCTGCCGCGGCGCAGCCGCACGGGTTGGTGTGCTTGATGATGGCGCACGCCGGATCGGCGAACTCCTTGACCAGCTCCCACGCCGCGTCGGCGTCCATCAGGTTGTTGTAGCTGAGCTCCTTGCCGTGCAGCTGCTTCGCGCGCACGACGCTTGCGGCGCCCGGCAGGCGCAGGTCGTAGAGCGCCGCGCGCTGATGCGGATTCTCGCCGTAGCGCATGTCCTGCGCCTTCCTGAGCGGGATCGCGGTCTCGACGGGGAAGCGCTCGCGCTCCCAGACCTGCGCATCGGCCGAGGCCGCGACGCGCGTCAGCTCGTCGGCGATCAGCGCGTCGTAGCGCGCGGTGGCGCGGAAGACGGTGCGCGCGCAGGCCTGGCGGAACGCCGGCGTGGTGTCGCCGTCGTTCGCGGCCATCTCGGCCAGACAGCGCGCGTAGTCGCCCGGATCGACGATCACGGTCACGGCCGCGTGGTTCTTCGCCGCCGAGCGCAGCATGCTCGGCCCGCCGATGTCGATCTTCTCGATCTTGTCGGCGAGCGTCGCGCCGGGCTTGTCGCAGGTCGCTTCGAACGGGTAGAGGTTGACCACCACGAGATCGATCAGGCCGATGCCGTGCTGCTTGGCCGACGCCAGGTGCGCGGGGTCGTCGCGCCGGCAGAGCAGGCCGCCATGGATCTTCGGATGCAGGGTCTTCACCCGGCCGTCCATCATCTCGGGGAAGCCGGTCCATTCGGCGACCTCGATCACCGGCAGGCCGGCGTCCTTCAGCGCCTGGTAGGTGCCGCCGGTGGACAGCAGCTCGACGCCGCGCGCGCTCAGGCCCTTCGCGAGATCGACGATCCCGGTCTTGTCGAAGACGCTGAGCAGGGCGCGGCGGATCGGCATGGGCGGCTCCAGGGCGCGCCATGCTCATGGGGGCCCGGGGTGGTCAAGCGCCCGCGGCGCCCGCTGCCCGCGGTCCAGGAGCGACGCCGTGCTGGCGGCGGCGGCGCGACGGCGACGCTGCGGCGATGGCATCGGCCGAACCTCGCGCGCGCCGGCTGTCGCTGGTCGGCCTGTCCGCCGCGGCGACGTGGCTGGCGCTGGTCTCGCTGGGCTCGTCCCTGATCGGCCAACGCTGGTGGTGGCTCCTCGAGCTGCCCGCGCACTTCCTGGTCCAGTACGCCGCGTTGTTCGCGATCGCGACGCTGGTCCTGGCGTTCGCGCATCGGTGGCTGACGGCCAGCCTCGCGGCCATCGCCTGCGGCGTGTGCGTCGCGTTCATCGCCCCGCTGTACGTGCGCGATGCGCCGGCCGCGACGACGGCGCAGCTGCGCGTGGCCTTCCTGAACGTCCACAGCGGTAATCGTGAACTCGTGCGCGTGCTGGCGTGGCTGAACGCCCAGGACGCCGACGTCATCGTCCTCGCGGAGGTCACCGACGCGGTGGTGGCGGCCCTCGCGCCGCTGAAGGCATCGCATCCGCATGTCCTGATCGAGCCGCGTCCGGACAATTTCGGCATCGCCCTCTTCAGCCGCGTGCCGCTGGTCGATCGCCGGATCGTCCACCATCCCGGAGCCGAGGTGCCGAGCGCGATGGTCAGCGTGCGCGTCGATGGACAGATCGTGCGCGTGATCGGCACGCATCCGGTGCCGCCGGTCAGCGCGCAGTACGCGCGCTGGCGCGATGCGCAGTTCGCCGACCTGGCGCGCGAGATCACCGTCAGCGGACGGCCGACGCTGGTGGTCGGCGACCTCAACTGCACATCGTTCGTGAGCGCCTTCAGCCGCTTCACCGCGGAAGCGGGGCTGCTCGACAGCCGCGACGGCATCGGCCCATGCTGGTCGTGGCCGTCGTGGTGCCCACCGCTCGGCATCGCCATCGACCACGCGTTGGCGAGCCCATCGCTGCGCGTCGCGCACCGCGCGGTCGGACCCGACCTCGGGTCCGACCACCGCGCGGTCACGATCGGCGTCGCGCTGACGCCGACGCCCTGAACCCGTCAGAACAGGTTGATGACGCCGACGATGGCGAGGACGACGACGGCGATGACGGTGAGCGTGATCCAGCCGATCGCGCCGGTGCGTGTGTTCAGTTCCATGGGCAACTCCTATCCACGTGATCGTAGCGCGGTCGCCCTGAGGTCCGTCACGGGTTGGCAAGGGATGAACGCCACCATCGTCCTTGCGGTGGTACGCAACCGCGTACCCGTCAGCGAACCTCCTCGTCCGATCGGCGTTGATCCACCATGGCCGACCCCGCCGCCGTCACCTTCCGCTGGCGCCGCATGGCGCTGATCATCGTCGCGATGCTCGGGCTGTTCGCCCTGGCGCTCTTCCTGGTGCAGGAGCAGCTGATCTATTTTCCGCGGCGCTACGAGGCGCACGAGATCGACGCGCCGCCCGGCGGGCTGCGCGCGTTGCGCTACCGCGTGGGCGATGGCGAGCGCGTCGCGTTCGTCCGGGCGCCGGCCGATCCGGAGGCGGCGCGGTGGTGGCTGGTGTGCTCGGGCAACGGGGGCGTCGCGTTGGACTGGGTCGAGTTCGTGGCGATCGAGGACGATCCGTCGGTGGGCTACCTGCTGGTCGACCACCCGGGTTTCGGCGCCAACGGCGGCAGGCCCTCGCCGAGCGCCGGCGACGCGACCGTCGACGGCGCGATCGCGGCGTTGGCGGCCGAGACCGGTCTCGCGCCGGCGGAGCTGCTCGCGCGCGGCGGTGTCCTCGGCCACTCGCTCGGGGCGGCGGTGGCGCTGCGCGCGGCGACCCGCCATCGCGTCGGCACGGCCGTGCTCCTCGCGCCGTTCACCGACATGATGGCGATGGCGCGGCGCCAGGTCGGGTGGCCGTTCTGTCATGTCCTGACCCACCGCTACGACAACCGCGCCGCGCTGCGCGCGCTGGCCGAGCAGCCCCGGCGCCCGTCGGTGCGGATCGTCCATGGCGAGGACGACACGATCGTCCCGCCGGCGATGGCGCGCGACCTCGCGGCGGAGTTCCCGTTCGCGGTCGTCACCGCGCTGCCCGATGTCGGCCACAACGACCTGATCGACCACGCCGCCGCGATCCGCGCCGCGATGCGCGGGCCCTGAGCGCGCGGCGCGAGCCCGAAGGAGCGCGAAGCGCGAAGCTCGCAGCCCGCGCCCGACGCCGCGCGCCGAGCCGTTCGCATCGACTGCATCGATCGGGAGTCCCAGGCGTGGTTGGCGATGACGGACGCGGCGAGGTAGACTTGACCGTCCTGCCGACGTGGCGGGGCGCATCACGACCTCCGATCCACCCGACCGTCATCCGCGCCCGCTCCGTATCCGTCCTCATGGCAACCGACACCCAGCAGTTGAACGCCGCGACCGAACCGATGCCACCGGCCGTGCTCGAGCGCTTCGCCGAGAAGCTGCGCGCCGGCAAGCTCGACCTGCCGGTGCTGCCGGAGGTCGCCGGCCAGGTCGTGCAGGTCACGCAGGATCCGGCGACCGATGCGCGCAAGCTGGCCGATCTCATCCACCGCGATCCCGCGCTGGCCGGCAACCTGATGCGCCTGGTCAACTCGGCGGTGTACGCGACCTCGTCGCCGATCGTCTCGCTGCAGCAGGCGATCAGCCGCCTGGGGCTCGCCAAGATCCGCGAGATCGCGCTGATCATCTCCTGCCAGAGCAAGGTCTTCGCCGTCCAGGGCTACCAGCCGCTGGTGCGCGGGTGGTTCCGGCATTCGCTCGCCGCCGCCGCCTTCGCGCAGGAGGTCGCGCGCAGCCGCCGCTGGAACGTCGAGGAGGCGTTCCTCTGCGGCCTGCTGCACGACGTCGGTCGCCCGGTGCTGCTGCAGACGCTGGTCGATCTGCACGGCGAGGTCGGCTGCCATCCCAACCCAGCCGCGCTGTCCGTCGCGATCACCACGCTGCACACCCGCATCGGCGCCGACCTGGTCAAGGGCTGGGCGCTGCCCGCGCGGCTGAGCGAGACCATCCAGTACCACCACGACCCGGCCAAGGCGCCGACCGCCGCGGCCAACGCGCACATGACGTCGCTGGCCGATGACCTCGCCCATCTCGCCCTCGGCCCGCGCCGCGTCGGCGAAGCCGAGGTGCGCGCGCATCCGTCGCTCGCCGCGCTCAACATCTATCCGGAAGAGATGGATGCCCTGCTCGCCAAGCGCGAGCAGGTGGTGCGCACGGTCGAAGCGCTGGGCTGAGCGATGATCGTCTGCTCGAAGCCGCGAGGGGATCGATCCCCGCCGCTTCGAGCTTCGAGCTGCGAGCTGCGCGCTTCGCTGTTCGCGCTTCGAGCTTCGAGCTTCGAGCTTCGAGCTTCGAGCTTCGAGCTTCGCGCTTCGATTTCCGGCGCCATGCACCCTGAATCGCCGAGGGCCTCGACGTGATCGATGAAGCCGCGCACCCATATGACGTGGTCATCATCGGCGGCGGTCCCGCCGGCCACAACGCGGCGCTGACCGCCGCGGAAGCCGGCCGCAGCGTGCTGATGGTCGAGAGCGAGTCCGCGGTCGGCGGCGCCTGCGTCAGCCGCGGCACCATCCCGTCCAAGACCCTGCGCGAGACCGCGCTGTCCCTGGTCGGCTTCCGCCGCCGCTCGGGCGAGGTCTTCGACGTGCAGATGCGCGAGGACCTGCAGATCGCCAGCCTCATGGGCCGCATGCAGCGCGTGATCGAGACCCACCAGACGACCATGGCCCGGCAGATGGACCGCGTCGGCATCGCGCGCTGGCACGGCCGCGCGCGCTTCACCGACGCGCGCACCGTCGAGGTGCGCGGCATCGATGGCGCGCGCCGCCGCGTGCGCGCCGGATTCATCGTCATCGCCACCGGCTCGCGCCCGCGCACGCCCGGCGACATCCCGGTCGATCACGACAAGGTGCTCGATAGCGATTCGTTCCTGTCGATGATCTACCTGCCGAAGTCGCTGGTGGTGCTCGGCGGCGGCGTCATCGCGAGCGAGTACGCGGCGATCTTCGCGTCGCTCGGCGTCGCCGTCACCATGACGGACAAGTCGGAGCGTCCGCTCGGCTTCCTCGATCCCGAGCTCGCCGACCGCTTCGTCGCCTCGTTCACCGCCTCGGGCGGCCGCTGGATCGGCAAGCGCAAGCCGGCGAAGGTCGAATGGGACGGGCTCGAGCACGTCGTCACCACGCTCGACGACGGCACCGTGCTGAAGAGCGAGAAGCTGCTCTGCGCGCTGGGCCGCGTCGCGAACCTCGAGTCGCTCGACCTCGCCGCCGCCGGTCTCGCCGCGACCGATCGCGGCCTGATCACGGTCGATGCCAGCTGCCGCACCGCCGTCGAGCACATCTACGCCGTCGGCGACGTGATCGGCGCGCCGTCGCTGGCGTCGGCGGCGATGGAGCAGGGCCGGCGCGCGATCGCGCACGCGCTCGGCCTGCCGGCGAGCGTCTCGCCGTCGCACCAGCCGATGGGCATCTACACCATCCCCGAGATCGCCGCCGTCGGGCTGAGCGAAGCCGATGCGCGCAAGCGTCCCGACGGCGCGCTCGTCGGCCGCGCCGACTTCGCCGATCTCGCGCGCGGGCAGATCGCGGCGATCCCCGATGGCCTGCTCAAGCTCATCGCCGACGGTGCCGGGAAGAAGCTGCTCGGCGTGCACATCATCGGCGAGGGCGCCGCCGAGCTGGTCCACATCGGCCAGATGGCGCTGATCGCCGGCATGGACGTCGACGCGTTCATCGCCAACACCTTCAACTTCCCGACCCTGGCCGAGGCCTACCGCCTGGCCGCGCTGGACATCGCGCATCAGCGCAGCCAGGTGCCGACGCCGGCATGACGACCTGGCGCACGCGAGCGCCGAGCGCTGCGGCGCGGGCGACGTGGTATTACGATCTGAAGCTGTAACTCAGACTGGACAAACCGATTGAAGCGAGCGGTCAACGGCGCCGTTGCTCGTTGGTACATGCAGGTATGGTCTGGTCTATGCTGCAGCTCCAGAAGAACGACCCGCGGCCGCTCTACGTCCAGCTGGTCGCCGCCCTGCGCGAGGAGATCGCCGCCGGCGGCTATCCCGACGGCGCGCTGCCCGACGAGCGCACCCTGGCCGCGAACCTGGGCCTGAGCCGCGTCACGGTGCGCCGCGCCATCGCCGACCTGACCGGCGACGGCATGATCGAGCGCATCCGCGGCCGGGGCACCTTCGTGCGCGGCCGCGCGGCCACGGCCATCAGCGGCAAGGCGCGCCAGCCAGCGCTGCGCGAGATCGCGGTCATCGCCGGCCTCGACCGCCTCGAGATCCGCAGCGCGCTGTACTACCAGAACATCCTCGACGGCATCCAGGCGGCGGCGCCGGCCGAGGCCTCGATCTCGATCCGCTCGTGCGTGCATCGGCCCGACGCGTTCGCCGCCGGCATCGCGCCGGGCACCGGCGTCATCGTCCTCGGCATCCTCGATCAACGCGTGCTGGCGACCTGCGCGGGGTTGGGCGTGCCGACCGTCCTGGTCGACAGCGCGCAGCCCGACGGCGCGACGCTCGACCAGGTCGTGCAGGACAACCGCGACAGCTCGTGCGCGGCGGTCACGGCCCTGATCGAGCTCGGCCACCGCCGGATCGCCCACCTGACGTACGGCCCGACGCCGGCGGCGACGCATCGCCGCGAGGGCTGGGAACGGGCGCTGGCCGCCAACGGCCTCGCCGCCGATCCATCGCTGGTCCACCTCGTCGCGTGCAACGCCACCGCGGCGTACGCGCGCATGCGCGCGATCCTCGCCGCGCCGTCGGCGCCGACCGCCGTGTACTGCGCCACCGACGAGATGGCGCTCGGCGCCATCGCCGCCGTGCGCGACCACGGCGGACAGGTGCCGCGCGAGCTGAGCGTCATCGGCTTCGGCGACGTCGGCCACTTCGTCATGCCGCCGCTGTCGACGGTGCGCGTGCCGATGGGCCGGCTCGGCGAGACCGCCGTCGCCCTGCTGCGTGAGCGCGCCGCCGACCCGTCGCTGCCGGCGCGGCTCGTCGCGCTGCCCTCCGAGCTCATCATGCGTGGCACGTGCGACGTGCCGCGCCCCGTCGTCCGCTGATCACCCGGTCCTGGAGCCCCACCGATGCGCGCCATCGCCTTCCTCACCGCCCTCGTCCTCGCCGCCGCCAGCGCGGGCGAGGCGCCGCTCCTCATCGCCGGATTCGAGGACGGCACGCCGGCGCCGTTCGAGGTCAAGCCGGGGATGCGCATCGCCGAGGAGAACGCGACCGAGGGTACGCGTGCGCTGGTCCTCGAGCCGGACGCCGCCGCGATCGCCTGGAACTGGAGCGGGCTGGTGAAGGACTGGTCGCGCCACGACGTCTTCTGCATGGACGTGTTCCTGCCTGGCACGGAGCCGGCGCAGATCGCGCTGCAGATCCGCGACGCCATGGACGAGCCCGGCTACTGGGCGTGGCACAACCGCTACACCGCGCTCGCGCCCGGCCGCAACACCGTGCAGTTCTCGGTCGGCGACATCTGGCGCGGCGAGGTCCTGCGCCGCGACGTGCCCGGCATGCTCGACACGTCCGGCATCCTGCGCCTCGTCATCATCAACAGCTCGAAGACGCCCATCCACATCGACAACGTGCGCCTGCAGGCCTTCGCGGCGCCCAAGGTCGAGGTCGCCGGCATGAAGGCGTTCGACATCGAGCCCGCCGGCGCGCCCGGCTTCCCCGGCTTCACCTCGCTGACCGACGCCGACGCCTACGACCCCGCCAAGGGCTACGGCTGGAAGGCGGGCTCGCGCTTCGCCAACACCAACCGCGACATCTGCATCCGCCTGCATCCCGACAACCTGTTCCGCGATTGGCTCTCTCTCAACGACGCCGAGCTGCTGGTCGACGTGCCGAACGGCGATTACCGCGTCTGGCTCCAGCTCGAGGACCCGGGCGCCTGGGAGTTCATGCAGAACTACCGGCGCCGCACGGTCGCGGCCGAGGGCGCGGTGGTGGTCGACCAGGCTATGGGCAGCGACGACTTCCTCGACCGCTACTTCCGCAACCAGGACACCGAGGACCGTCCGGGCGACGATCCGTTCGCGCGCTACGTCGAGACCCGTCACCCGTGGACGACGTTCGGCGCTACGGTCGCCGACGGGCAGCTGAGCCTGCGCTTCCGCTCGGAGGATGCGTACGGGGCGACGTTGTCCGCGGCGATCATCGTCCCGGCCGGCGAGGCCGCCGCCGCCGAGCGCTACCTCGCCTACGTGGCCGAGGCGCGTCGCTTCGACTGGGCGCAGGCCTGGAAGCCGATCTCCAAGCCGCCGACCGCGCCGACCCTCGCCGGGCCGGCGGCGGCGGCGGCGAAGCGCGATGGCTTCGCCCTGCGTCCGGCCTCGGCCTACGTCGACGGCGACTACTCCGGCGCGGCCTGGGGCGCGGCGCCGGATGCGGTGCTCGAGAAGCTGAGCATCGCCGCGGCGCTCGGCGAGACCGAGCCGGCGACGTTCGGGCTGCTGCCGGCGCGCGAGCTCGGCAAGGTCTCGGTGTCGGTCTCGGCGCTGAGAGGTCCCGGCGGCGCGGCGATCCCGGCGGATCGCGTGCAGGTGCGCGTCGGCCGCTTCCGCTTCTCGCGCCACGGGGGCGACCAGTCCGGACTCTACAACGTCGTCGAGTGCGAGCTGCGCAGCTTCAACCGCACCGCGGCCGACGAGCTGCGCTGCGACGACGGCCTCGCCCGCCGCTTCTGGGTCATCGTCGACGTCCCCGCCGACGCGAAGCCCGGCGCCTACGCGGCGACCGTCAGCGTGCAGGCCGAGAAGGGCGGGAAGCGCGAGGTGCCGCTCGCCGTCGAGGTGCTGCCGTTCGCGCTGCCGCCGGCCGGCCACGCCTTCTCCGTCTACGGCTGCGAGGTCGTCCCGATGGCGTACTACCCGGAGCAGGCCGCCGACCGCGCGCGCCAGATCGAGATCATGCTGCGCGACCTCGCGTCCCACGGCATGAACTACATCGGCGACGCGCCGATCGGACCGCGCTGCGAATGGAAGGGCGATGAGATCCAGGTGACCAACGCGGACGAGCTCGACGCGGCCTTCGCGCTGCGCCGCGAGCTCGGCTTCCTCGACCTGCCGGTCGCATTCCCGTCGTCCAGCTCGCCGCTCGAGCTCGCCGACGGCACGCCGATCGGCGGTCGCGCGACCGCGGCGGCCGTCGGCGGCTGGTACGGGGCGCTGACGCGCACGGCGGCGCAGCGCGGCTGGCCGCACCCGTACTTCTGCTTCGGCGACGAGCCGAACGTGCCCGAGACCATGCGCCAGCTGACCGGCGCGCACAACGCGCTGCACGCGGTGTCGGCCGACCTCTGGACGGGCATCGCCTACGACATGGGCGAGGGCAAGGCGGTGGAGCTGGTGAAGACGCTCGACGTCCACCACCTCAAGGAGTTCTGCAGCGTGGACGACTTCAAGGCGGTCCGGCCGATCGCCAAGCTGCTGCTCAACTGCAACGTCGGCTTCGGGCGCATGCCGTTCGGCCTGCGCGAGTGGCGGGCGGCGATCGAGCGCAAGACCGATGGCGCCATCACCTACGCCTACACCGGCAGCCATGTCGACATCTACTACCACCTCGACGCGCGCGAGCGCGACTTCAGCTGCTCGCCGCCGCGGCGCGACGGCAGCCGCGACACCACGCAGCACTGGGAGCTGACGCGCGAGGGCGTCGACGACTTCCGCTACGCGCGCGCGGTGAAGAACCTGGCGGACGACGCCAAGGCGCCGGCCGCGCGCGTGGCCGCGGCCAAGGCGCTGCTCGAGCAGGCGTACGCCATCGGCGGCGAGCGCTCGACGCATGGGTACGGCCTGGGCGGCGAAGGCGGCGAGGCGATCGACCGCGCGATCGCATGGCGTCGCGCGGCGCAGGAGCTGCTCGCCGGCGCGGCGCGTTGACCGGCAGGACGCGAGCGACCGCGCGCCGGCGCGGTCGCTCGCGTCCTCGTCCTCAGCCCGATGCGCGCGCGATCTCCAGGACGCGGCGCACCACCTGGTCGAGCGGCGCGCTGGTGTCGATCTCGTGTCCGGCGCCGCGCCGCAGCATCGGTTCGATGGTCCGGATCTGGTCGAGCACCCGGGCGAGCTCCTCGGGACGCCTGCCGTACGGGTTGGTGGTCCTGGTCGTCAGGCGTTCGCTGATCACCGCCGCCGGCGCGCTGAGCAGGATCACGTGATCGAGGCGCGGGTAGAACTGCCGCATGTTCATCGCGCAGCCGCTCACGAACAGGTCCCCGGAACCCTCGCGCTCCAGGAGGCCGCGGACGCGATCCTCGCGCCACACCCAATCCCGGCCCGCCTCGACCGGCGGACCGAGCGCGGGATCGTCGGCGCAGTCCACCCAGTGCGACCACGCGTCGCTATCGAGGTCGATCGCTTCGTGGCCACGCGCGGCGAGCGCGCCGATCACCGTCGACTTGCCGGTCCCGGACAACCCGGTGAGGAGGATGCGCTTCATCGGCCGCGGGAATCTGCCATCGCGATGGCGGTGTAAAGCGATGACGGGCGTGCGGCGAAGTTCGACCGCTGGGAGCATGAAGCTGCGTGCTTCGAGCTTCGGGCTGCGAGCTGCGAGCTGCGAGCTGCGAGGTGCGAGCTGCGAGCTTCGGGCTTCGCGCGTTGAGCCTCGCGCTTCGCGCCGCAGCCCGCGTCAGCCGCGCCGGATCGCCGATCCCTGGAAGCGGATCTCGAACTGGTACCGCGCCCGGCTGATGCAGTGGATGACGTTGGTCTGCGGATCGAGCCGCGACGGCACCAGGCGCCCCTCGACGGTGACCAGCGCGAGGTAGCCGCGCTCGTTGAAGATGTCGATGACCATCGTCCGCACGAGCGGGTCGGCGAAGAACTCGTCCTCGGTCGTGACCTTCGCGAGACCGGTGATGGCATGGGTCTTCACCGCCGGCATGAAGTCGGCTTCGATCGCGCGGATCACCCGCTTGAGCAGGCCGGCGTGGTCGCGCTGGTAGCTCTCCAGGCGGCGCACCAGGTGCTGGCGCGCGTTGAGGACGATGTCGCTGGCGAGCGGGATGTGGTTGATCGCGTCGAGCGTCTCCTGGTCCAGCTCGAGCGACGACTGGTACTGGAACTCCTTGATGATGTTCTTCTCGACCGACGAGATGTCGCCCTGCGCGTTGATGATGTGGAAGTGGAAGATCTTGCGCAGCGACTGCAGCGACTGGTAGGCCTGGTCCTTGAAGATCCGGTAGCGCTTGCGCGCCGCCTCCTCGCTGACGTCGGTGGCGCGCTCCTCGAGCAGCTCGCCGGCGCCGGTCTCGCGCACGCGCTGGTTGTGGGCGATGATCTGCCGGCCGCGCTTCAACTGGCGCTCGATCGATTCCTTCTCCTCGACGAACAGCACCGCGATGCGGAACAGCGGCCGCGGGAAGTGGTCGAGGTCGCGGCTCTCGGCGAAGCGCTTCCGCAGGTCGAGCATGTGGTGGAAGAACAGCTTCAGGAACTCGACCTGGACGGGCGTGCGCGGGAAGCCGTCGACGACCACGCCGTCGCGGTAGACCGGATCGAGCAGCGTGCGCAGCAGCAGACCGATGACGACCCGGTCGCCGACCAGGTTGCCGGCGTCCTTGATGCGCTTGAACTCGTCGGTGTTGAGCAGGTCGGCGGTGACGATCGGCGGCGCGGTGATCGAGCGCTCGCGCAGGATGAACGGCGTGTTGGTGCCCTTGCCCGAGCCGGGGGCGCCGTTGAGCCAGATGATCTCCTTGGGGAAGCGCAGGTGCTCGACGCCAGGGGCGGCGCAGAGCTCGTTCCATACCTCGCGGAAGATCTGCTGGGCGTTCTCGATCGCCGGATCGATGGTGGCGGACTCGCCGGGTTTCGGCGCTTCGGAGAGGGAGTTCGCCATGGCGGGGCACAGGATGAACCCCACCCACCCGGGCGCAACGGCCGGCGACGGCGATCAGCGGCGCGATCGCGTCAGCATGAGCGCGGTGAACAGCGCCAGGCCCAGCGCCACGCCGCCGCCGCGTCCGCAGCCGCCGTTGCCGTCGCCGCTCGAACCGGTGCCACCGGTGGTGCCGGTGCCGGTCGTGCCCGTGCCGCTCGTGCCGGTGGTTGCCGTGCCGGTGGTCGTGCCGGTGCCGGTGGCAGTACCCGTACCCGTGGTCGTCCCGGTGCCGCTCGTGCCGCCGCCGGCGTCGAAGCCGTAGGCGCCGGCATCCGGAGCGCCGCTGTCGACGCGCGCGCTCGTCGCGAGGTGCTCGCGGTATTCGCGCGTCGCGAGCGCGGCGCGCGTGACGCCGGCGCCATCGGCGTAGGTCAGGCCCGTCGGCGCGATCTCGCGGCACGGCGACCCGCTGGTCAGGCGCGCATCGCGACCGGCGAGGTCGACGAAGCCCGGATCGGCGCCGAGCACCGTGCCGGTGAAGCCGGCGGGGATGATCGCGCCGTTCGCCATCCAGTTCCTGGCGCCGGCGACCGTGCCCCAGGCGCCCTCGACGATGTTCGCGCTGCCGACGAAGACGTTGCCCGACGCCACCAGCGAGGCATCGGCGGTCTGGCAGGTGAAGAAGCGGATGCGCGGATCGGCGGCGATGAAGGTGTTGTTGTAGGCGTATAGCGTGCCGTGGTGGTGGCCGCCGACGTCCTGGCCGAAGTTGATGAACTTGCCCTGGTTCTGCGACGGCCCGCGCGCGGCGCTGATGATGACGTTGCCGACCATCAGCGCGTTGGAGTGCGGCGCGTCGGTCTCGGCGGCGTCGACCAGGCCGACCTCGCCGTCCGAGGACGCCTCGATGCGGTTGTAGAGCAGCTCGGTGTAGTGGCCGCGGGTCTTGAAGTTCTGCCCCTGGATGGCGTGGTGGATCCAGCAGCCGACGACGCGCGTCGCGCCGCCGCCGAGGTAGCAGTTGTGCGCGTACTGGTCCGAGCCGTTGTAGGCGATCTCGCACGACTCGATCAGCGTGTCGTCGCACTGCCCGGACATGATGCCCATCTGGTTGCCGGTGATCAGGCAGTCGCGCAGCACGGTGCCGAGGACGGTCGTGGTGAAGGTGGCGATGCGCACGCCGGCGCCGTTGTCGCTGGCGTTCGCGGCGTTGCGGAACTCGAGCCGCTCGACGGTGATGTAGCTGCCCTCGATCTGGAACGCGGCGCGCGGATGCGGCAGCGACCCCGAGGTGTTCAGGCCGGTCGCGTCGATCACCGGGCGGGTCGGGCCGACGCCGCGGATGATGATCGGGTTCGCGGCGGTGCCGACGTCGCGCCAGCGGCGCACTTCATGGTAGGTGCCGGAGTGGATGCGCACCTCGTCGCCCGGCGCGAGCGCCGGGACGCTGGCGATCGTCGTGTAGGTCTGGCCAGGGCCGACGTCGTGCACGGCGGCGGTGGCCGCTGCGACGAGGGCTGAGACGGTGGCGATACGCAGCAGGCGGTGGTGCATGGTGACTCCGCCGGCCTGTCGCGCGGTGCGCGCGCAGGAGGCGGTCGGGCGCGACTTCGTGCCGTTCGTGTATCACACCAGCGGTCGACGCCTCGATCCTGGAGCGGAGTCAGGAATTCGCCCGTCGTCGATCGAAGCCCGAAGCCCGAAGCCCGAAGGTCGAGGCGCGAAGCGCGACGCTCAGCGCTTCCTCTCCGCCGCGAGCGTCCAGTCGCTTGGCCGCGCCGGGCCGCCATACGCGCCGAAGATCAGCGGATCAGGCCGCGCGCGCCCGTCGAAGTCGGCGCCGTCCGCATCCGCGACGCGCTCGACCGGCCAGGATTCGCCGCGGCACATGCCCGGCCGCGGATGCAGGTCGAGCGCTCCCAGCCGCGGCGTGGGATCGACCACCACCTGGGCGGCGTCGTGCGGCGCGATGATCAGGTTCGCGCCGGCGTTGCGGACCGGTCCGCTCAGCGGCTGATCGACCATGATGAGGTTGGCGCAGACCAGGTCGTCCTCGGCCGCCTGGTCGCCGAAGCGGATGCCGCCGGCCGTGGCGACGATGGTGTTGCGCCAGATGCGCGCGCGGCGCAGCGGGCGGGCCTGCGAGGCGATGCGCAGCGCCAAGCCGTCGCCGTCGGCGAAGATGTTGTCGTGGATGTCGATGTCGCCGGACGCCTGCATCAGCGAATCGCCGCCGCGGTTGCCGTGGAAGAGGTTGCGCGCGACGTCGACGCGCTCGTCGCAGCCGTCGATCGCCGCCAGCGGCAGCTCGGCGGTCGTCCCGGGCGCGCGGACGATGACGTTGTCGTGGATGCGCGTGATCGAGGCGGACGGCGCGTCCGCCGTGCGCGCGTCGTGGCCCGGCAGGAAGATGCCCACCCGTTCGACCACCATGAGGTTGCGCGCGATCGTGCCGTTGGTGAACGGCGCGTCGCCGGCGGTGCTGCCCATCGCCATCGCCGTGCCGCAGCCGGTGAAGCGGCAGTCGGTGATCGCCCAGTTCCAGGTCGCGCGCTTGGTCGAGATCGCCGCGGCGTCCGGCCAGCCGCCATAGTCGCGCACGTCGCAGCGCTCGATGCGGATGTCGTGCACCGGCCCGGGCAGCGAGCTGTTCGTCGAGATCGCGAAGGGCCCCGGGATGCGCCCGCCGTCGAGGCGCAGGTCGCGGATGACCACGTGGTGCGCATCGCCGATCTGGATGGTGTTGTCGTGGGCGCTGGCGGCGAGGATCGCCGGCTCGCCCGAGGCCGGCCCCGCGATGGTGATCCAGGCGTCGTCACGGCCGTGCAGGCCGGACAGCTGGATGCTCGGATAGGTGCCGGGGGCAAGGGTGAGCGTGTCGCCGGCGCGCAGCCCGGCCAGACGCTCGCGCAGCGTGGTCGGATCGGCGTCGAGCGCGCGCGGCTCGTGCCGCGGCGCCGCGTTGGCGCTGCCGCCGGCGGTGATCATGGCGGTCGCGCCGCCCGTCGGCGTGAAGGCGACGGTGCCGTCGCTGACCGCCAGGCGCGTGCCGTCATCGTCGATCGCCAGGGTGAAGCTGGTGCCGACGATGCGCGCCTCGGCGTGCGGGGTGAGGATGACGAGGGGCCGATCGGCCGGCCGGTGCGCGGCCTCGACCGCGAACGCGCCGTGCTCGAGCGCGATGCGCCGATCGCTCGGCGCGGTGAAGGCGAACGCGCCGCTGCCGGTGAAGGTGCCGCCGCGATGGCTGAAGACGATCGCCCCGGCGTCGCCGACGCGCACGCGGTCGCCCCAGCGCAGCGCATCGCTCGCGCGCAGCGCGATGGTCCCGCCGTCGCGCTCGACCGTCGCCGCCGTGGCGTCGACGACCCGTCCGGCGGTGTCGGCGATCGGCGCCCAGATCGCCAGCGCGACGGACGCCGCCAGCAGCGAGCCGACGCCGACCATCCACGGCCGCGCCGGCGCCGCCCGGCGTCGCGCCGAGGCGCGCCTCGCCGGCGCCGCGGCGCGCGTCGGCCGGGCGATCGCGGGAGCCGCGAAGGCGGCGCGCTCGGCGCGGAAGGCGCGGCCGAGCAGCTCGTCGACCGCCAGCAGCGCGCGCGTGCGCTGCGCGAGCGCCGCGTCATCGGTCAACGCTGCCGCCAACGCGACGAGCTCGTCGGCGTCGAGGGCGGCACGGTCGTCGACGAAGCGCTCGGCGAGATCGCGCCTCATCGCGCACCGCCGAGCTTGCGCTCGAGGCAGTCCTTGAGCGCATGACGCACGCGGCGCAGCGTCCGCCGGATGGCGTCGACCGAACGGCCGATCGTGCCGCCGATCGCCTCGGCGCTGTCGTCGTCGCCGTAGTGGCGGCGCAGCATCTCGCGCTCGTCGTCGGGCAGCGCGGCGAGGCACGCGCGCAGGGCGTCGAGCGCCGCGTCGCCCGGAGCCGCCGGCGGCTGCGGCTGGCGGTCGAGCGCCTCGGCCACCGCGCGCAGCGCCTCGCCGCGACGGGCCTGACGGCGGAAGTGGTCGAGCGCGGCGTGCCGGGCGATGCCCTTCAGCCAGCGGATCGGCTCGACGTCGGCGGGCCGGCGCTGCGGCTCGCGGTACCAGCGCAGGTAGGCCTCCTGCGCGAGATCGTCGACGTCGGTCGCGGCGACCCCGAGCCCGGCCAGGTAGCTGCGCAGGTCGGACTGCGTCGCCGCTACCGCCGCGGCGAATCGCTGGGCGTCCATCGGCGCGGCGGGAGGAGGCGATGGCGGCGGCATGACGCTCATCAGGGACCTGTCGCGCATGATCGCTCGGAGCGGCGGCGCGGGGGGCCGGCGCGCCCGGCCCTGTGTGATGCACGACGCCGATGGCGCGCGCGGCGCGGGCCCGGGCGCGGCGCGCCGCTGGTCGAGTCGCGGCCATGGGCTGGAGCGCGGCGCGCTGGCGCGCCTACTACGACCGTGAGCGCGCCGCGCTCGGCGCCGAGGGGTTGGGCCGCCTGCTCGACGCGGGCGAGGCGCTGGCCGAGGTCGGCACGCCCTGCGTGTTCCCGCACGCCCGGCTGGCGGTGTGCGGAGCCCAGGTCGCCGCCGCCGCCCTCGCGGTCGTGCGCAGCGGGCGCGAGCGCGTGCTGGTGCTGGGCGTGCTGCACGGCGCGCGCGAGGCCGACGCGGCGCTGGTCTCGGCGGCGCGTCGCGGCGATGCGTCGGCGCGCGACGCCCTGCGTCGCGTCCACGGCCATGGCGTACCCGGCGACGCCGGCCGCTGGCGCGACGAGTTCTCGCTCGACGGCTTCGCGGCCCTTCTGCCGCTCGCGGCGCGTCGCTGCGGCCGGCCCGCGCCGACGGTCATCGCGCGTTTCCCGTTCCTCGTCGCTGGGGATCCCGCGTCGCTTCCCGGCATCGACGAGCTGCGCCGCCTGGTCGCCGACGGCTGCGCCGTGGTCGCCACCGCCGATCCGGTGCATCATGGCGCGGGGTATGGAACGCCGCGCGACGCGCAGCGCCATGGCGACGCCGCGGCGGCGCTGGCGCGCGGCGCGATCACGGCGCAGCTCGATGCGCTGGCGGCGGCAGATCACCGCGCGTTCGACGCGCGCTGCACGCTGGATTCATCGGACTTCCGCGACGTCGGCGCGGTCCTCGCCGAGCTGGCCCCCGGGCGCGGGTCGATCCGCGACCTCGTCCTGGTCGATTACGCGGCGGTGCTCGATGCCGCCGCGCCGACGTGGGTCGCGGCGGCGCTGATCGCGTGGGCGGTCCGCTAGTCGAGGGAATCCGGCGTCGGCGCGATCTTCGACGTCGGGATGCGCTCGCACTTCACGTGCTCGAGCGCCTTCATCGCCTCGTCGACCGAATCCACCAGCGTCAGCAGATCCATGTCGCCGGGGCTGATGTAGTGGTGGTCGTGCTCCATGGTCTTGCGCATCCAGTCGCACATCGGCTGCCAGTAGGCGCGATCGTAGAGCACGATCGGCATCGGCGAGACCTTCCTGGTCTGGACCAGGGTCACGGTCTCGAACAGCTCGTCGAGCGTGCCCATGCCGCCGGGCATCACCACCACGGCCGCGGTGTGCTTGAGGAACATGACTTTCCGGACGAAGAAATAATGGAAGTCGACTTTGACGTTCATGTACGGGTTGCCCGACTGCTCCATCGGCAGCTGGATGCACAGGCCGACCGACTGGCCCTTGGCCCCGAACGCACCCTTGTTGCCCGCCTCCATGATGCCCGGGCCGCCACCGGTGATGATCGGGAAGCCGCGCAGGACGCTGCGGTGCGCGATCTCGACCGCCGCCTTGTAGTGCGGGTGGTCGGGCTGCGTACGGGCCGAGCCGAAGATGGTCACCGCCTTGGGCATCTCGGAGAGCGTCTGGAACCCGGCGACGAACTCGCCCATGATGCGGAACATCCGCCAGCCGTTCAGCTCGGCCTTCGACATCATCGGTTCCATAGGCGCCTCCCTGCCAGTCTCGACCGCCGCCGCAGTCGCGGCAAGAGCGGTCGTCGCAATGACAAGCATACATCAGCCCGCGCTCGCGGGCCATCCGGGGCGGCGGCGGCGCGCGGCAATCACCCGGCGGCGCGACGCAGCCGGGCCTGGAGCACGGCGTACAACGTCTCGATGTCCGCCTGGCTCACCCCGGGCAGCGTGCCGGCCTCGCCGAGCGTGCGCGGGGCGCGCCGGGTCAGCACCGCGCGGCCTTCGTTCGACATCGCCCGGATCGCGGTCAGGTCCAGATCCGCCGGCAGCGGCAGGTCGCGCAGGCGCGCCATGCGCTCGATGCGCGCGCCCTGCCGTTCGAGGTAACCCGCGTAGCGCAGCTCGATCCACGCCGCCTCCGCGACCACCGGGGCCGCGGCGGCGAGGGCCGGCACGACGGCGCACGCCTCGGCGAGCTCGAGCGCTTCGCCGGCGATGCGGCTGGCGGTCGGCGCGGGCACGGCGCCGACGATCGCGCGCACCGCCGCGTCCTTCGCCGCCACCGCCGTGGCGCGCGCCGCGTCGACCATCCCCACGCGCGCCGCGAGCGGCGTCAGGCGGCGATCGGCGTTGTCGCTGCGCAGGTGCAGGCGGTGCTCGGCGCGGCTGGTGAACATGCGGTACGGCTCGTCCGGGCAGCGCGTCACGAGATCGTCGATCAGCACGCCGATGTAGGCGTCGCCGCGCGACAGCACCAGCTCGCGGCCGGACAAGGACAGCGCGGCGTTGGCGCCGGCGATGATGCCCTGGGCGGCGGCCTCCTCGTAGCCGGAGGTGCCGTTGATCTGGCCGGCGAGGTGCAGTCCCGGCACGGCGCGCACGCCCAGGCGGTGGTCGATCTGATCGGGTGCGACCACGTCGTACTCGACCGCGTAGCCGTAGCGGATGACGTGCGCCGCGGCGAGCGCGGGGATCGCGGCGAGCACCGCGTCCTGGACGTCGATCGGCAGCGAGGTCGACAAGCCGTTGACGTAGATCTCCTTGGTCGCGCGGCCTTCGGGCTCGAGGAAGAGCTGGTGCGACTCGCGATCCGCGAAGCGCACGACCTTGTCCTCGATCGACGGGCAGTAGCGCGGGCCGACCGATGCTATCTGGCCGTTGTACATCGGCGCGCGATGCACGTTGGCGCGGATCGCCGCGTGCGCCGCCGGCGTGGTGTGGCAGGTCCAGCACGACAGCTGCGGCGCGGTGATCGCCGGCGTCAGGAAGCTGAACGGCGTCGGCGGATCGTCGCCCGGCTGCTCGACGCACAGGTCCCAGCGGATCGAGTCGGCGTGCAGCCGGCACGGCGTGCCGGTCTTGTGGCGGATCAGGCGCAGGCCGAGCGCGCCCAGGCTGCCCGACAGGCCCGCGGCGGGCGCGTCGCCCATGCGGCCGCCGCCGGTCCTGCTCTCGCCCTGGTGCATGAGGCCCTGGAGGAACGTGCCGGTGGTGACGACGACGCGCGGCGCGGTCAGCGCACGGCCGTCGCGCAGGCGCACGCCGGTGACCGCGCGCGTCGCGTCGACCGCGATCTCCCAGGCCTCGCCCTGCACCGGGAAGAGGTTGGCGGTCGATTCCACCGCGTGCTTCATCCACGCCGCGTACGCCGCCTTGTCGCACTGCGCGCGCGGGCTCCACATGGCCGGGCCCTTCGACAGGCCGAGGATGCGGAACTGGATGCCCGTCGCGTCGGTGGCGAGCGCCATGAGCCCGCCCAGCGCGTCGACCTCGCGCGCGAGCTGG
>DASPLE010000084.1:0-12514 GCA_035627695.1 Planctomycetota bacterium | reverse complement strand
GGAGCCGCACATCGCGAGCGCGATGAAGCGCCCGCTGCCGAGCCTCGCCATCAGACCCTCGGCGCCGATCAGGAAGCCGGCATAGGCGACCGCGCTCGCCGCGACCAGCGCGACGCCGACGCCATCGGCGCCGCCGACGCGCGCCTGTCCGCCCCAGGTCAGCGCGATGCCGGCGTAGGTCAGCGCCAGCGCGGCGATGACGCGCGCCGAGATCGCCTGCCGACCGCGCGCGATGGCCGCGATCACCACCAGCGTCGGGTAGATGTAGAGCACGACGCGTTCGACCGCGGCGTCGACGCGCTCGAGCCCCAGGAAGTCGAGCCAGCTCGCGACGTGGTAGCCGAGCATGCCGAGCGCGACCGTCGCGATGGTCTCGCCCCACGTCGCCGGCCGCGGCGCGGCGCGTTCGGCGCGCCAGAAGAGCACGATGAACACCGGCAGGGCGAGGCCCATGCGCAGCCCGATCAGCGTGGTGGCGTCGACCCCGCGTGCGTAGGCCAGCTTGGCCAGCACGCCCTTCCCGGCGAACAGCAGCGTCCCGGCCACCGTGGCCAGGGTCGCGACGATCAGGCGGTCGCGCATGCGCCGCTCCGTGTCCGGGCTGGTGACGACGAGGATCCAGGCGGCCCGGCATGCGCCTGGACCGCTGGAAATGAAGCGGCCCGCTCGGTCGAGCGAGCCGGATGCGTGCCGCGCCGGGAACCGCTCAGGTCATGAGACCGAGGATCTTCCACCAGCGCGTGATGAGCGGCAGACGGGGCATGGGCGCGATGCTCGCGGCGCGCATCGGCGGGCAAGCGCCGCCTGGCACCCGGCGCTGCGCGCGCGGGCGCTTGCGCGCGAGCGCGCGCCCACTGACCTGCGGCGATGCTCACGGTCTACGCCTACCAGAACTGCTCGACCTGCCGCAACGCGCTGAAGTGGCTGGCATCACGCGGCATCGCGCACGAGGTGAAGCCGATCCGCGAGCAGCCGCCGAGCGCCGGCGAACTCGCGCGCGTGCTCGACGCCGTCGGCGGCGATGTGCGGCGCCTCTTCAACACCTCGGGCAAGGACTACCGCGAGCTGAAGCTCGGCGAGAAGCTGAAGGGCATGTCGACCGCGGACGCGCTGAAGCTGCTGCGCGGCAACGGCAACCTGGTGAAGCGGCCGTTCGTCGTCACCGCGACGGGAGGACTGGTCGGCTTCGATGCGGAGGCGTGGGCGAAGGTGCTGGATCGCTGACGTCCCGCCGGTGCCGATGCGCGTTCGGTGCCGGTCGCGCCGAGGTGGGAGCGCCGCCCGCTCGACGTCGACACCTGCTCGCGTCCGACGCGCCAGGCTGCGTCGTCGCGACGCGATGCTCCCTGCCACTGCGCCCGATCGGCCAACGGGGGACTGACGGCGCGCGACCTTAAGCTCATGTGACCATGTGCCATCGTGAGCGTCCTTGGGGCGATGACCGGCAGACGTCCATGATTTCAGCGACGCTCGTCGCCTGCTGCGCCTTGACACCTGCGTTCGATCTCCGATAAGCGCGCCCCCTGAAACGAATGGTGCAATCGGCACCATCGATACTTCCGCGCATGCGGAGTCGGAGTCGCTCGTGCCCAAGTCGCTGTTCCGTGCCCTTCTCCTGGCCCTGTCGGTCATCACGGCCGCGACCGCGGCCTCTGCCAAACCGCCTGGCGGGGGCGGGACGACGCCGACGCTGAAGGTGGGCGACGTAGCCATCATCGCGGTCGAGATGACCGCGACATCGCGGCGTCTGGCCTTCGTCCCGCTCGTCGACATCCCGGCTGGCGTGACCGTCTCCTTCACCGATCAGGGCTGGCTCGCCGCAGGCGGATTCCGCGCCGACGCGGCGACCGAGTCCGTGGTCGTCTACACGGCGCCCGCCGGGGGCCTGGCGCGCGGGACGATCACTGACGTCCCGCTGCCGACGCTCAACCAGGGCAGCCAGGGCGATCAGGTCATCGCCTTCCAGGGCTCCGGGACTTCGACGCGGTGCGTGCACGCGGTCACCGTGTCCGGCGCCACGGCCGGCTGGAACACGAACGCGACCAGCGAGTCCACCTCGGCGATGCCCGCCGGCCTGTCGTCGCTCACCGCCATTCCCTTGGCCTACGGGACGCGCGCCGTGTGCGTGAAGCTCCACCGCGGCATGACGATGACCCAGGGCGAATACCTGGCCCTCATCGGCAACCCGCAGACCTGGCAGGTGTCGCCCTTCGCGACGTGGCCGTCGGGCGTGCTGGGCGTCCACTACCCGCTCTCGCTCGCGCTGTCGGCGACCTCGCTGCCGGAGACGCGCGGCAAGGGGACCGGCACCCTGACCCGCACCACCACCGGCGCCCTCACGGTCGCCCTGTCCACGAGCTCGCCGCGCGTGGTGGTGCCGGCCAGCGTGACCTTCAAGGGCACCGCGCTGACCGCGAGCTTCACCTACACCATGGTCGACGATGCGTTCTACCAGGGCACCGGGATCGTCGAGATCTACGGCACTGCGACCGGGTACCAGCAGGCGGGCCAGGGTCTCACGGTGGTCGACAACGAGACGCTGACCATGTCGCTGAGCCTGTCGCCGTCGACCTTCACCGAGCTGTCGACGTCGGTGGCGGCGACCCTGAAGACGAATTTCAAAGCGACGACCCCGACGTTCTTCACCGCTGATACGTCGCACTTCGGCGATGCGAGGGTGCCGTACTTCGTCGAGCTTCCGGCCGGGCAGCAGGACGTCACCTTCCCGGTGACGCCGATCGCCGACGGATACGTCGATGGCGATCAGACCGTCACGTTCACCGTCAGCACCTACGCCGATATCAACGGCAAAATCACCACCGCGACAGCGACCGCGTTGGTCGAGGACGCGGACGAGTACACCAGCCTCACCGTCAGCGTCGACCCGTCCTCGCTCACCGAGGGCGAGACCGCCACCGGCACGGTCACGCGCGCGATCGGCTCGGCCGGCGTCACCGTGGTGAGCCTCACCTCGTCCGATCCGGCGGTCACCGTCACCTCGCCGATCTCGATCGGCAACGGTCAGACCAGCGCGACGTTCACGGTCGTCGCGGTCGATGACAGCTCCTTCACCGGCGCGCGCGACGCCACGATCACCGCGATCGCGGGAGTGCTGTCCGGCGAGACGACCGTCGAGGTCGCCGAGGACGACGCCCCGCCAGCGGCGCCGATGACCATCAGCATCCCGCCGACGGTGACCGAGCCGACCGGGTATGGTTATGCGATGCTCGAGGGGACGATCACCTTCGCATCCGCGATCGACACCGACCGCATCGTCGGAATCAATGACTTCACGCAATTCGTCGGACCCAGCAGCGCGACCATCCCTGCCGGCGAGTTGAGCGGCACCTTCCAGATCTACATCGGGAACGACGGCCTCGCCGACGATCGCACCATCAGCCTCTACGCCAAGTGGACCGAGGGCAGCACGACGGCGACGACGGAATTCACGATCGTTAATGTCGATGAACGTACCATGACGGCGAACCTGAACTCAGCTGGGATCAATGAGGCGAGCGGATCGTTCGAGCTCGTCCTGCGTCGCAACTTCGACATCGGTCAGGCGGCGGTCGTGCGCGTGAATACCGGGAATCCGGCACGGGTCGGCAAGGGCGATGCGGATTTCGCGGCCGATTCCGAGATGGCCATCGTCACCCTGCCGGTCTTCGACGATGTCACCCCGAATGCCGATGCCGTCGTCGTGCTGTCCGGCGACCTCTTCTCGCTGCCGGTCACGGTCCTCGATGATGACGCCGAGATCGTGCTGAAGCTCCAGGATGGTGCCAATGCACCCACGTCGTCACTCGAGGTGGTCGAGCCAGCGGGTACTGGCTGGAAGTTCGTCAAGGCGATCGTCACGCGTCGCGATCGCCGGACCGGAGCGCTGATCACCGGGTCGTGGATTAACTCCGGCATGATGTTCTCCAGCGAGTGGCACAACGGCAGTCGCGTCCAGCTCGGCACGGAAGATGGCGGCGGCGCCTATGGCGGATGGATCCGCTTCGAGTTCCGGTCAGGCAGCGCTACCGCCGTCGACCCGGCCAGCGGGGCGCCGCTGAACATCGGCATCAGGAACGGCTTCCCGCAGGTCAGCCCCGATGAAGAGGTTGTCGTGACCGCTAAGTCGGGGGCCCATACGTCCGTCCCGGCATCCCTGCGGGTGATCGAGAACGACACGGTGCTCGTGCTCACGGTGTCAAAGACCCGGCTGTCGGAAGTCGATCCGGCGAACAACTCGTTCACCCTGACGCTGTCGACGATCGGCGTGCCGCCCACGCTCCCCTTCAACGTCACGTTGTCGTCGACGGGAAATGCGTTCTTCGGGACGGGCGCGGACTTCAACCTGCCTGCGACCTTCCCGTACGATCCGGCCGCATCGTACCTCATCGAGGTCATCAATGACGGTGTGACCGAGGAGCAAACCCCGCGACCGGGTTCGCCAAGCAACGGTGAGTACATCCAGCTGATCGGCACGCCGAGCTCCGGCGTCCTGCCGGGGCAGCAGCAGCTCCAGGTCTTCGACGGCCCGCTCCCGACCAACGGCTGACCCGCTACCGCCGGCGACGACGCCTCGGCACCCGTACCGCGGGAGCCGAGGCGTCGTCGCGTCCGGCCGCGCCTTCTCGGCGAAGCCTGACAGCGGTGGAATTGTGACCACGCGATCCCGCGCCGCGGGCAGCGACGGTGCGCTGGATCTCCCGGCGGAGCGCGTTGGCTTCAGCGGTGCGTCGACGCGAAGGGAGTGGCGACCCCGGTAGGATTTGAACCTACGACCTGAGCTTTAGGAAAGCTCCGCTCTATCCAGCTGAGCTACGGGGTCGGCTGCGGCGCGGATGAACTCTGCGCCGCGCGGGCGCGGCTGCCAGCGTGCTTCGCCGGGAGCGCCACGCGCTCAGACCCGGCGTGATTTCGCCGCGTCGCTGGACTTGGTCACCGAGCGGGTCGGATACTGCCCGGTGCGATCGCCCGAACTGGCCTTGATCGCCGCCTTCACGGCGTCGTCGATCACGGGCAGGCCGGACGCATCGGTGCCGGTGTGGAAGACCTGACCCTTGGGCGAACGCAGCTCCCAGCGGATGTCGTCGAGCGGCCGGATCGACCAGCGGAACGCCAGCGCGACCACGACCAGCATGTTGATCTCGCGCGAATCGGGCATGCGGAAGTATACGCGATGCCGCGTCCGGCGCGGCGGCGTGCTGGGAAAACGCGGCGCGAACCGGGGTTGCGCACAGACTTGACTATACCAAAAAAGGTCACGCCGTCGCCCGCGCCGGAGCGCCTCCTCACAGACTCACGCGCACATCGAGCTTCGCACATCGAGCTTCGCACATCGAGCTTCGCGCTTCGGGCTTCGGGCTTCGCGCTTCGCGCTTCGGGCTTCGCGCCTCGCGCTCGGAGCTTCGAGCTTCAAGCCGCGCGCTTCGAGCGAACGCCTAGCCGAACACCTCGTCGTAATGCGCGAGCAGATCCGCCGGATCGTCGTAGATCTCGGTGACGCCGACCCGGCGCAGATCGACGTCGGCGAAGCCGCCGCAGCGCACGCCGATGCACGCGAGCTGCGCGCGCGCCGCCGCCAGCGCGTCCCACGGGCTGTCGCCGACGACGATCGCGCGGTGCGGATCGTCGAGACCGAGATGCGCGATCGCCGCGGTGAAGATGTCCGGCTCGGGCTTCGAGCTGCCCACGTCGTCGGCGGTGATCTGGTCGTCGATGAGGTCGTCGATCCCGGCCGCCTGCTTGAGCGCCGCCAGCTCCTCGCTCTGCGCCGAGGTCGCGAGCGCCACCGCGTAGCCGTCCTCGCGCAGCCGCAGGATCAGCTCGCGCGCGCCCGGGAACCCGCGCACCAGCGGCAGGTACTCGGCGCGGAACAGCTCGCCGCGCGCCGCCGCGATGGTCTCCTCGCCGATCGCCGCCAGCGTCGCCCGGTCGACGAGCGCCGGCAGCAGGTGATCGCCGCCCATGCCGATGCGCGCGCGGATCTCGCCGAGATCCCGTTCGATGCCGAACCGTGCCAGGGTCTCGCGCCAGGCCCGCGCGTGCAGATCGACCGAATCGACGAGCGTGCCGTCCATGTCGAACAGCACGGCGGTGAGCGCCAGCGTCCTCATCGCGCGACCTCGTCCTCGACGTGCGGAGCGGGCGCGGGCGCGACCTCGTCCGGATCCTCGACCAGGTGCGTCCACTCGCGTTCGACGGTGAAATCGAGCTTGTGCACGATCAGCTGGGCGAACTCGTGCCCCCGGGCGCGTTTCTGGCCGTGGGCGATGGCGTCCGATTTCAGCGCCCAGCGACCCACCAGGTCGCCGCGCGGCGCGCTGCGCAGCTCCCAGCCGCCGTCCTTGTCGGGCACCACGTGGTAGACATGCCGTTCCAATCCCATCCGTCGCATCGCGTCACCATTCCAGCAGGCCCGGCCAGCCGGGCATCGATTCGGGCGCCGCGCGAACCTCGTCGCGGCTGGTCTCGGTTATCGTCGCCTCGAGGTCACTGCGACCTACGTAGCGCCGATCTTCGACATAACCCCTGAGTCTCAGACCAGCCGCTCATTTCGCCACCGCCACGTGGAAGGTCGCCCCGGCGCCGGCCTCCGATTCCACCCAGATCCGCCCGCCCATGCGCTCGACGATCTTCTTGCAGGTCGCCAGGCCGATGCCGCTGCCAGGGTACTCGTCGGCGGTGTGGAGCCGCTGGAACAGCATGAAGATCCGCTCGTGCGCCTCGCGGTCGATGCCGATGCCGTTGTCGGCGATGGTGAAGATCCACTCCCGTTCGTTCTCGGCGGCGCTGACGCGGACCGCGGGCGCGACGTCCGGCTTCCGGAACTTGATGGCGTTGCTGACCAGGTTCTGGAACAGCTGGGTCAGCCGCACCGGGTCGGCCCTGATCCGCGGCAGGGGATCGGCGACGACGGTCGCCGACGACGCGGCGATCTTGGCGCGGAGGTTGTCGAGCGCGTCGCGCAGCGCCTTGCCCGCGTCCAGCTCGACGATGGCGCCTTCGCGGCGGCCGACGCGCGAGTACTCCAGCACCGCCTGGATCATCGCGCGCATGCGCTCGGCGCCGTTGACGGCGAAACCGAAGTACTCGCGCGCCTTGTCGTCGAACAGCGCGCTGTACCGCTTCTGCAGCAGCTGCAGGTAGCTGGTGATCATGCGCAGCGGCTCCTGCAGGTCGTGCGAGGCGACGTACGCGAACTGCTCGAGCTCGGCGTTCGAGCGTTCGAGCTCGCGCGCCTTGCGCGCCAGCTGCTCCTCGCCGTGCTTGCGCTCCGAGACGTCGATCGCCGCGCCGAGGAAGCGCCGCGCCGAGCCGTCGCCGGCGAAGGTCGTGCGGCCCTTGGCGGCGACCCAGCGCACCCCGTGCGGGGTCAGCACGCGGAACTCGCACGCGAACGCGCCGTCCGATCCCGGCGTGACGGCGTGCATGATCAGCTTGCGGACGCGCGCGCGATCCTCGGCGTGGATGCGCCCGATGAAGGCGTCCATCCCCTGTCGCTCGTCGGCGTCGAGGACGAGCATCTCGGCGAGCCGCTCCGACCAGCGCATCTCGCCCGAGGCCGGATCGTAGTCCCAGGTGCCGATGTCGGCGGCGCTGACCGCCAGGCGCAGGCGCTCCTCGCCCTCGCGCACCGCCGCCTCGGAGGCGCGGTAGGCGGTGATCTCGCGGCACGACCCCCAGCTGCGCACCGCGTAGCCGTCGACCACCTGCGCCATCAGGTTGTTCAGCAGGTAGCGCCGCCGGCCGTCAGCGGCGGTCAGCGCGATCTCGTGATCGACCAGGCGGTATCCCGAACGGATGAAGGCGCGGAGGAACTCGCGGTTGCGCGGCTGGTCCATCGGCAGCAGATCGGTCAGGCGCAGCCCGATGACGTCCGCCGGGCTCGCGAAGCCGAGGGCGAACGCCATCGCCTGGTTGCACTCGGCGAAGCGGCTGTGGCGGATCCACAAGGCGATCTGCTCGTCCTCGTCCAGCTCCACCGGGATCGGCTGGTCGAGCTCGATGCGCCAGATCGATTCGGTGGTGTTGTCGACCAGCCAGCGCAGGCGGTGCTCGCTGGCGCGCAGCGCCTCCTCGGCGCGTTCGAGCTCGGGCACGGTGCCGGCGAGGGCGCGCCCGCGCGTTTCCGACTCGGCGAGCGCGCGCTGCGCGCGCACGTGCGGGGTGACCTCGGTGAGCGTCAGCAGGACGCCCTGGCCGGAGCCCTCGACCTCGACGCGCGCGAAGTCGAGATCGAACCAGCGCGTCATGCCCTCGTCCGGCCGGCGCAGCTCCCGGAACGGCCAGTACGACAGGCGCTGCGGCTCGCCCTCGGCCAGGCAGGCGGACAGCGCCGACGCGAAGCGCGTCGCGGCCTCGCCGCCGTGGCGCTCGGCGATCAGCTCGACGATGTCCCGATCGATGGCGGCCTCGACCAGTCCGTCGGTCATCGCCGCGGCCGAGGGATTGAACCAGCGGCAGCGGCGCGAGCCGTCGAACAGCGCGACGCCGTGGCTCAGGTTTTCGAGCAGCGCGCGCAGCGCGGCGTCGCCGAGCGGCGTCGGCCAGGCACGCGGCGGATGCAACTCGGTATCCATGTTCCGTCATTCATCCGTCGGCGGCGAACGGGCGACCGTCCATGACGATGCCACGACGTCGGCTCAGGCAACGACTGGCGGGGTCGGACTGCACGGCGACGCGTGCAGCCCGTTCGATTCAGAACCGGTAGCCCACCGCGACGTGCGCGTTCAGGCCGCCGGCGATGACCTCGACCTCGGCGGCGCCCTCGCTCGGCTCGACATCGATCTTCGCGCGCTGCCAGCCGATGATGCCGCCGACCTGCCACGCGCTCGGCCAGGTGTAGTAGACCCCGATCTCGCCGCCGAAGACGACGAAGTCGCCGTCATCGCGGAACTCGAAGTCGCGCAGCTCGCCGTTCGAGGCCAGACCGCGGCCGTAGAAGCCGCACAGCTCGATATGCAGCTCGTCGTCCCAACTCAGGCCGAAGCCGCCGACCACCGCCAGCGAGACCCCTTCCAGCTCGGTCCGCTGGTCCTGGTCGCTGCCGAGTTCGCCCTCCCAGTGCACGCCGCTCAGGCGCACGCCGAGCACGATGCCGAGATCCTCGGCCCAATCGTATTCGGCCTGCCGGGCCGAACCGATGTCGCCGCACATCAGGGTGACGCCGCCGATCGGGCCGACCCGCGCGTCGTAGTCCTGGCCGCCGACCTCCGACAGGCCGTGGTCGATGCCGCCCTGGAGGCGCAGGTCGACGAAGCGCAGCTTCGAGTCGCCGCTGTCCATCGCGGCGCCGCAGGCGGCGAAGGCGAGGGCGGTGATGGTCGTGCGGATGAGCGGAAGCATGGGCCGGACGCTAGACCGCTGGTATCGACGCGCCACCCCATGGCCGAGCCGAGCGACCCCGCGACCGCGGCGCGCCGGATGACACGCGCGACGTCGCCTGGGCGCCTCGACGGCAACGGCTGCGGCGTCGCGCGCGCCGCGTCAGCGGCCGGGCTGCGACGGCTGGACAGGTGAACGGCGGATACGGCTGGCTAGGTTGACGGCTTGATGCCGGCAGCGCTGAAGTTCGTGCTGGCGATGCTCATCGCCGCGTCCGCCGCGTCGGTCTTCGCCGGCGAAGCCGAGCCGGCCCCCGCACCGATGCCCGAGCCCGCGCCGGCGGTGCCCGCGGGCGAGGCCGGGGTGCCGTCCGCCGGAGAGCCGGCAGGACAGCCGCCGCCGGTCGAGGTGCAGGAATGGCAGCAGCCGCGGCTGCGTTGGTTCAGCCATCAGCGCGAGAAGCTCTCGGCGGCGATCTTCGAGCTGATCGAGGACATCGAGGTCGCCGAGGTCGAGCTCGCCGGCGGCAGCGTCGACCTGAGCGTCGGTCGCAAGGTCTACGACAACCACGACGTCCTCGGCAGCTGGACGGTGGTCGACCACTTCCGCATCGCCGCGAAGTACCCGCTCTACACGCCGACCCACGTCGTCGGCAGCAACATCACGCTCGGCTTCACGGTCGGCTCGCGCGCCGGCGCCGATTTCATCAACATCCGCCAGGTCATGCCCGAGCACTACCGCGAGGTGCCGTCGACCGAGGAGCGCCTCGACCAGATCGAGAACTCGAAGTTCTACCGCCTGATGCTCGGCGAGCCCGGCGCACCGCCCGACGCGCCCGACGCGCCCGAGCGCTCGCCCGCGGAGAAGGCCGACGAGGACGCGAACGCCGGCGCCGACGGCGGGGATCCGTCCGAGACCTGGATCGTCTTCGAGAACGAGCAGGGCGGGGACGAGGCGGAGCTGATCGCCTACGACGGCCTGAGCCGGGCGCGCTACTCGCAGCTGTGGAATCTCATAGCCTTCCCGTTCACCATCCCGCTCAAGTCGGAATGGATCGGCCGCATGGAGGTGGACGAGATCATCTCGTACACCGGCACCGGCACGGTCGAGCTCGGGCCGAGCGTCGGCTGGAACTTCGACGTCACCGGCCTCAGCGACACCTTCTCGGCGAGCGTGTCCTTCCTCACCTACCTGCGCGGCGAGTGGCGGATCTCGATCTGGCGCGAGGACGACCGCTACGCGCAGGTCAAGGTGACGCGCACCGCGCGCACCGGCCGCAGCGCCGGCCTGAACGCCGAGACCGACGAGCTGGTCGACGGTTTCACGCTGGTCAACTCGGAGGTGAACTTCAAGCAGACGCGCATCACGCCGTTCTCGTTCACCGTCGGCAGGGGCCTCGGCCGCGCCTTCGACGTGGTCTACCGCTACGACATGCACAGCCGCGACGGCCAGCGCGCGTTCGAACGCGCGGTGCGCGGCCGCTTCGGGCTGTCCGACCGGCTCGCCGGCGGTCTGAAGTGGCTGAAGCAGCCGCTGGACAGCCCGGTGCGCAAGCTGGCGATACGCCGCACCGACTTCGAGAACGTCGACAAGCAGACGGCGACCAAGTTCGGCTTCCTCTACCGCCATCGCCACGACGCCAACGTCGTCCACGCCGACGTGCTCATCACCACGCCCGACGGCGTCACGCGCTTCTTCCAGTCGACCGCCGCCGACAGCCAGCTGTGGAAGCTCGCCTGGGGCACGCGCGAGGAGAAGAACCACGACTTCCGCATCACCGTCGACCTCGACCGCTGGGAGCAGGACCTGCCCGACGCGCTGACGCTCTCGGTGATCGGCGAGATCATCGACACGGACACCACCGGCGACGAGATGCGCCGCTACATGGACGAGGTCGAGGAGGCCACGGGACAGGCCGGGTTCTTCCCGCGGCCGCCGACCCACCTGCCCCAGACCGAGGCGCCGCGCTTCGACCACGACGCCGAGCACGATCGCCGCGCCGGCGCCGGGCAGCGCCGCGTCGAGGCGGAATACGGGCGATCGACGTTCTACTACCAGGTCACGTACGATCAGCGCCAGGTCGAACGCTTCGTCGATCTCGAACGCACGGCGATGTGGCCGGCGATGGAGCGCGCGTTCGGCGTCGAGCCGGGCGCGTGGTCGTCGCGCTGGCGGCGCACGCAGTGGCGCAGCCTGCACGCCTTCGAGCGGCTGCTCAACCTGCCCTTGTACATCGCCAACATCAACCTGCGCCGCGGCTCGATCCTGGCGAGCGCGGACGACGCGATCCGCCGCTGGCGGATGGCGCGCGGCCAGAAGGACGTCCGCGAGCAGGTCCGCCAGCTCGGCCTCTTGTTCGCGAACCGGCGTTATGGCGCCGAGCTGTCGCGCCTGCTGCACGGCGTGCTCGCCGGCGAACGCACCAGCTACCAGCTGAGCGGCACCAGCGAGTTCGGCAGCTTCCGCGACTCCGGCGTGTCGACGATCCCGATCGAGCCGTATCCGGAGCGCCTGCAGCGCCTCATCGACTTCGACCAGCAGCGGCGGCGTCCGGTCGACGATCCCTATGCCTCGATCGGCGATCTCGACGTCTCGGTGCCGGATCGCGATCACGTCGCGCTGCGTTTCTCGATCGGCGGCGGCGCGGTGCCCAAGGCGCTGTATTTCCGCCTCGACCGGCGGCGGCCGTGGCGGCTGCCGGCGGTGGTGCGCGAGGCGGTGTACGTCAATCACAAGGGCGTGTTCCAGCCCGGCGAGAACAAGATGCTGATCGACCTGCGCGAAGGCTTCATGGCCGACCTCTTCGCCGGGCTGACGCCGGGCAACCGCTACGACCTGCGCATCGCGACCTCGCGCGATGGCCTGCACTGGGGCGGCGTGGCGCGGTCGAAGTTCGAGGTGCGGCCGTTCCCCGTCGAGCCGCAGGCGACGCCCGAGGCCGAGGCCACGCCCGAGGGCGCAGCCGTCCCCGCGCCGGATGCGCGGCCCACGGGCGACGAGGGCGAACCGCCGCCGCCACGCCTGCCGGTCGATCCGCTGCGCCGCGATCCTGGAGTCGGGCTGGAGCTCGGAACACCCGGGGATTGAGCGCAGATCGCGCGCGCCGGAAGGGCCTTGGAGCGCGGACGGAGCGCGATGCGCTCGGCTCGCAGCTCGCAGCTCGCAGCTCGCAGCTCGCAGCTCGCAGCTCGCAGCT
>DASPLE010000083.1:0-9235 GCA_035627695.1 Planctomycetota bacterium | reverse complement strand
CGGGATGGCGACGTTGGTCGACGCCGGCGCCGCCGAGGTCATGGCCACGGTCGGCTGCGCGGTGTCGTAGGTGACCGTCAGCGCGGTCGACGCCGTGTTGCTGTTGGTCGCGGTATCGGTGCAGGCGGCGGCTGCGACGTTGACGATGACAGCGCCCGGGGCGCTGGCGGTCACGGTGAAGGTGTAGGTCGCGCCGCTGCCGGCGAACGAGCCGACGGTGCCGTTGGTGGCCGTGATGTCGCCGATCTCGAAGCCGGTCACCGACTCACCGAAGGTCGCGGTCACCGGGATCGCCGCGACGTTGGTGCGCGCCCCGGCCGAGGTCGTCAGCGCCGCGACGGGAGCGACGGTGTCGTTGACGATGGTGAACGTCGTGGCCGCCGTGTTGCTCGTCCCGGCGATGTCCTTGCACTTCGCCGCGGCCAGCGCGACCGAGATCGTGCCCTGCACGCTCGGCGTCACGGTCCAGGTGTACGTGGCGCCGCTGCCGGCGAACGAGCTGGCGGTGCCGCCGGTGATGGTCAGGCCGGTGCTCAGCAGGCCGGTCACCGACTCGCTGAAGGTGACGGTGACCGGGAACGCGCCCTTGTTCGGGCTGGTCGCGCTCGAGGTGATCGCCGCGGTCGGCGCGATCGAGTCGTGGATGCGGCTGAAGGTGGTCGCCGCGGTGCTGGTGTTGCCGGCCAGGTCGGCGCACACCGCGCCGGCGATGTCGACGGTCACGGTGCCCTGGGTGGTCGGCGTGAAGGTGCAGGTGTACGTCCTGCCGCTGCCGGCGATCGACGCGACCGTGCCGCCGGACAACGAGAGATCGCCGACCGCGAAGCCAGTCACCGTCTCGTTGAAGGTGATCGTCACCGGGATGGCGACGTTGGTCGAGGCCGGCGCCGTCGAGGTGATGGCGACCGTCGGCTGGGCGATGTCGTAGGTCACCGAGAGCGTCGCCGACAACGGGTTGTCGTTCCCCGCCAGGTCGTCGCAGACGGCGGCGAGGATCTTCGCCGTCACCGCGCCGGGCGCGGTCGCGGTCACCGTGAAGGTGTAGGTCGCGCCGCTGCCGGCGAAGGAGCCGACCGTGCCGTTGGTCACGGTGACATCGCCGCTGTCGAAGCCGGTCACGGTCTCGCTGAAGGTCGCCGTCACGGGGATCGCGGCGACGTTGGTGTGCGTGCCGGCGGAGGACGTCAGGACCGCGGTCGGGACGACGGTGTCGTTGACGATGGTGAAGCTGGTCGCCGCGGTGTTGTTGTTCAGCGCGAGATCCTTGCACTTGGCCGCCGCCAGCGCGACCGTCACCGTGCCCTGGACGGTCGGGGTGACATTCCACGTGTAAGTCGAACCGCTGCCGCTGACCGTGCCGGCGGTGCCGCCGGTGACCGTCAGCGACGTGCTGACGATGCCGGTGACGACCTCGCTGAAGGTCACGACGATCGGGATCGAGCCGCTGTTCGGGCTGGTCGCCGTCGAGGTGATCACGCCGGTCGGTGCGACCGTGTCGTAGATGCGGCTGAAGGTCGTCGCGGCGGTGTTGGTGTTGCCGGCGAGGTCGGCGCAGACCGCGCCGGCGATGTCGACCGTCACCGTTCCCTGCGTGTTGGGCGCGAAGGTGCAGGTGTACGTCGCGCCGCTGCCGGCGATCGACGCCACCGTGCCACCGGCCAGGGTCAGATCGGCCAGCGCGAAGCCGGTGACCGATTCGCTGAAGGTGATGGTCAACGGGATGACGGCGTTGGTGCGGGCGGCCACGGTCGTCGAGGTGATCGCCACGGTCGGCTGGGTCGTCTCGTGGACGACCGACAGCGTGTTCGAGACCGTATTGGTGTTGCCGGCGAGGTCGGCGCACATGTTGGCGGGCACCGAGGCGGTCACGGTTCCGACCGCGCTCGCGGTCACCGTGAAGGTGTAGGTCGCGCCGCTGCCGGCGAACGAGCCGACCGTGCCGTTGGTCACGGTGACGTCCGAGCCGTCGAAGCCGGTGACGTCCTGGTTGAACGTCGCCGTCACCGGGATCGCCGGGTCGTTGGTGCGCGCGGCGGGCGCGGTCAGGGTGATCGCTGGTTTGACGCTGTCGAAGACCCGGGTCAGCGTCGTCGAGGCGGTGCTCGAGTTGAACGCCGAATCGTAGAACGCGTCGTTGCCGACCCGGAACTTGACCGTGCCCTGCGCCGTCGGCGTGACCGTGCAGGTCCACGTCGTGCCGCTGCCGGAATACGCGCTGGCCGTCGCCGCCACGCTCGGGCTGACGAACTCCAGCAGCTTGGGCGTGGTGTGCTGGGTGACGGCTTCGGCGAAGGTGATGTCGACGGTGAACGCGCCGTTGGTCGGATCGGGCGCGCTGGTCGAGATCGACGCCGCAGGCCGCACGTTGTCGTACATCCGCGTGAACTGCGTGGCGGCCGCGTTGTCGTTGGTGTCCCCATCGGTGCACACGGCGGCCGGGATGTCGATGGTCACCAGACCCTGGTCCGGGCCGGGCGTGATCGCCGACGTGTAGGCGTTGCCGCTGACCGAGAACGCCGCCGCGGTGCAGTTGTCGAGCACCAGATCGCCGACGTCGAAGCCGATGACCGGTTCGCTCCAGGTGACGGTGATCGAGAACCCGCCGTTCACGACCGGGTTGTTGCTGGTGCTGATGACCGCCGTCGGCTCCGTCGCGTCGATGCGCGAGCCGAACGCCGATGCGAGCAGCACGACGAGCATCGCCGCCCATCGCAGCGCCGGGACGAACGCGGATCGGCGCGGGCCGATCGTGGTCGAGGAGACTGCCGGCAGGTGCGGGATGACGATCATGGGAGGCTCCACGGCGGACGGATCACGGGACGAGATGAACCACAAGCCTCGGTCGACGGACCGCGGACTTGAGGACGGAGGGACGGCGCGGGTGCGCGCGACGCGTCGGACGTTGCGGGGCGCGGCCTCATCGGGCACGCAGCCGTTCCAGCGATCGCCGCGCCTGGTCGTAGTCCGGCTTGAGCCGGATCGCCTCGCACAGGTGGACGTCGGCGTCGGTCGCCTTGCCGCCCATCGCGAGGGACAGCGCGAGGTTGTGGTGCGCCTCGGCGTAGTCGGGCCTGGTGCGGACGGCCGCGCGGTACTCGCGCTCGGCGTCGTCGCGGCGGCCGAGCATCATCAGCGCGTTGCCGAGGTTGTAGTGCGCCTCGGCGAACTCCGGCTCCATCGCCAGGGCCTGGCGCAGCGGCGGCTCGGCCTCGCCAGGACGGTCGAGCAGCACCAGCGCGTTGCCGATGTTGCCGGCGGCTTCCGGGTAGAACGGCTTGAGCTCGAGCGCCTTGCGCAGCGGCGCCAGCGCTTCCGCGGGGCGGCCGAGTTTGATCAGCGAGACGCCGATGTTGTAGTGGGCCTCCGCGAAGTCGGGATGGATCGCGTTCGACTTCTCGTATTCCGCGATCGCCTCGTCGTGGCGGCCGAGATCGGCCAGCGCCGCGCCGATGTTGCAGAACGCGAGCCAGTAGTCCGGCTTGAGCCGCAGGGCCTCGCGATACTGGACGATCGCCAGCTCGCTGAGGCCCGCGTGGCGGAGGCTGTTGCCGTAGTTGATGCGCGCGCGCGGATTGTTGGGGCTCTTGCGCATGCTGTCGGCCGACATCACGCCGTACGAGCCGTAGTCCTGGTTGCGGCGGATGGTCAGCGCGCCGTAGCCGACGACGACGATGGCGAGCGCGGCGATGGCGGGGCGTTTCGCGTCGAGGAACGCCAGCCAGCGCACGCGACGGGCGAGCACGGCCGCCGCCAGGACGGCGGCCGGAGCCAGCGCCATCAGCGGCACGTACATGCGGTGCTCGAACGCCAGGTCGGGCCGCGGCAGGATGCTGGAGGTCGGGGCGAGATTGAGGAAGAACCACGCGCCGACGAAGGTCACCTCGGGGTTGCGACGCCAGGCCATGATCGCGGCGATGCCGAGCGCGCTCAGCGCGAGTCCGTACGGCAGCGCCGCGCCCAGGCCCGACGCGAGCGGCCAGGCGTAGTCGAGGCACAGGGGCTCGGGGACGACCGCGAGGCGCAGATAGTGGACGATCACCGGCCACTCGGAGATCGCGTACGCGTAGGGCGTGATCTCGGCCGACACGCGGCCGCCCTCCGCGAGCGTCACCCCGACATCGCCGACGTCCGGCTGGCGGTACTGGGCCAGGGGCCCGACCAGGATGGCGAGGAAGCCCAGGTACAGGACCGGCGATCGCTTCGCGACCGCGAGCGGCGAGCCGCCGAAGAACACCATTTCGTAGAGCAGCACCAGCAGCGGCGTCGCCACCATGTGCAGCTTCGCGTCGAAGCCGTAGACGCAGGCGACGATGGCCGCGGCGCCCCACCAGCCGCGATGCGGTGAGCCGTGCGCGCGGATCGCGCAGTAGAACACGAGCAGCTGGAACAGGCCCATCAGCGAGTGCCCGCGCTGGTAGATGTAGGTCACCGCCGTGGTGTTCAGCGGATGGACCACGAACAGCAGGGTCGCCGCGAGCGCGAGCGGCGCCGCGTGGGCGCCGAAGCGCTCGCGCAGGCGATCGCTGAGCAAGGTGCGGCGGATGACGCCGAACAGCGTCCACGACGCGAGGATGTGGACGAGGACGTTGAAGGCGTGGTAGCCCTGCGGACCGCGTCCCCACAGCAGGTGGTCGATCGCGAGCGACTCCATCATCAGCTGGCGGTTGCCGGAGTGCCAGAACGGCGACAGCAACTCGGTCAGCGTGCGCAGCTGGAACGGCTCGTCGTGCGTGAAGCGGACGTCGTCGAGGACGAAATCGCCGGCGAAGGCGTTGGCGTACACCGCCAGCGCGACAGCGGCGATGGTCAGCAGGAAAAGCCACGCGCGCGACCACGGGAAGGCCGGCGTGGCGGTCGGCGCGGCGAGCGCGGCGGTCGACGCGACGGCGGGGACGCTCGGCACGGCCGCGGCGACCGCCAGCGCGGCCGCCTTCGCCTCGCGCAGCCGCCGACCCTTGCCCACGCCGCCCCCTCCCGCGCCGAAGGCGCGACTGAGGGGCAGTATGCCACACGAAGGCCGGATCTCCCAATCACGCACGGCAAAGCGGGCCGGCCGAGGCGCGCGCGGAGCCGCGAACTGCGGATGCGCCACGGTCTTCCGGCACCGACGCCGATCGTGGTCGTGACGCTCGACGGGCCGCCGTCGGCGTGACAAGCGTTTCCCCTGGTTCGATCGGCGCCTTCCGGATTATCCGCGCCATGCGGTTCGCGATGAGAGCGCTGGTCGTCGTGCTCGTGGGCGGCGCCCTCGCCGCCTGCAGCCGCGGCGATCCCGAGCAGGCGCCGCAGCTCGACGAGTACCTCTACGGGCGACGACGCAAGAACGTGCCGTTCGCCCCGCAGCGCGATCCGCTGCCCGAGACCGCGCTCGACGATGCGCGGCGCATGGATGCGATCGAGGCGCTGATCGACTCCGGCCGCTACGCCCAGGCCGCGGCGGAGCTCGACCGCTGGAGCCAGGCCGGCGGCGATCATCCCCGCGCGCACTACCTGCGCGGGCGCGCGGCCTACGGCCGGCAGGAATGGCAGGCGGCGATCGACGCGCTGACCCGCGCGGTCGAAGCCAGCCCGCGCTACATCGAGCCGCGCCTGCTCATGGGCCAGTCCTTCCTCAAGCTCGAGCGCCTGGCGGCGGCCGAGGGCGTCTACCAGGAACTCGATCGCCTGCTGCCGAAGGGCCCGTGGGGGCCGCTCGGCATGGGCCAGGTCGCGCGCCGGCGCGGCGACGACGCGCGGGCGACGGCGCTGATCGACGAGGCGCTGTCACGCGACCCGAAGCACGCGCCGAGCCTGGGCGCGCGCGCCGACCTCGCGCGCGTCGCCGGCGACACGGTCCGGGAGGAGGTGCTGCTGCTGCGCTTCCTGGCCCAGGAGCCGGATGCCGCCGGCGCCGAACGGCGCCTGGGCGAGATCGCCGCCGCCGACAGGCGTCCCGACGACGCGCGCCGACGCTTCGAGCGGGCGTGGGAGCTCGATCGCGATCCGGCCGTCGCGCATCGCCTGGCCGAGCTGGCGCAGCTGCGCGGCGACCTCGGCGAGGCCGATCGCTGGCAGCGCCACGCCGGTACCGCGCGGCCCAAGGAGCGCGACGACGAGGCCATCGCGCCGCGCTAGGCGCGGATCAGCCGGCGAAGCGCTGGCGGAAGCGCAGGGGACCGCAGCCCGCCCAGCGCGCGAACGCGCGGCTGAACGAGGACGGATCCGGATAGCCGACCAGCGGGGCGATCTCGACCACGGGCAGCGCGCCGCCGATGAGCAGCTCCTGCGCCCGCCGCAGGCGCAGCTGCGCGAGATGCCGGCCCGGCGCGATGCCGAGGTGGCGGCGGCACAGCGCGTCGAGCGCGTCGACCGAGCATCCGGCGGTGCGCGCGAGGCGCCGCACCGGCCAGCGTTCGTGCAGGCGCGTGGCGACGGTGCTCGACAGCGCGGTCAGCGACTCCGGCGCGGCGAGCGCGTGCACGGCGAACTCGCGCCGCAGCATGACCAGGATCAGCGCCGACCAGTGCGCCATCGCCTCGGCGCAGCGCGGTCCGGCGTGCTCGTCCGCGAGCCCGGCGATCGCCGTCGCCAACGGCGAGCGCGGCGCGCGCACCTCGGCCGCCGCCGAGATGCCCGAGAACCGCCGCCTGCCGTCGAGATGGATCCAGGCCAGCTGCCACGAGCCGCGGTCGACGCCGTACGCGTGCGTGGTGCCGGCCGGCAGCAGCGCCAGCGATCCGGCGGCGAGCGCGCGGCGCGCGCCACCGGTCTCGAGCCATCCGGATCCGCCGACGGTGATGATCACGATGTGGTCGAGCGAGAGCGGTCGCACGATGCGGAAGCCGGGGACGGTGCCGGCGGTCCCGAGGCAGACGACGCCGGCCTTGGCGAGGGCTCCGCGGCGCTCGCAGGAGACCAGACGCCCGACGGTCCCTGCCGGGAAGACGCCGGAATCGCTGAAGCGCGGCGGCATCGCCATGGGCGCCGACGATAGGACGACCGCGCCCCGCCGCGATGGATGCGGCCATGCGCGGCCCTGAACCGGCGATGTCGCTCCACCCGCGCGCGTACGATCGGTGGAGCACCACGGTGCGAGGAGCCGCTGCCATGAGCGATGCCATGAGCGATGCCGCGGGGGACGCCACGACCCAGGTCGCGCCGGAGGTCGCTCCCCGGAGCGCCGCCGCGTGGGGCCTGTCGCGCAGCGCACTGCCTGGCCTGCAGGCCCTGCATCAGCGCTGCGCCCACGGCATCTCCGCGACGATCTGCGACCACCAGACGCACCACGCGAACGCCGATGGCTGGTGGTTCGGCACGTGGATGAACGACCTGTTCTTCGGCCAGCGCGGCGGGCTGTGGTGCGGCAGTCCTGCCGAGCGCGGCGTGTTCCTCGCCGAGCTGCGCAAGATCGCCCGCCATGTCGAGCCGGATGGCACCGTGCCCTACCAGGTCGAGCCCGACGGGCGCCTGGCGCACTTCAACCCGCCGGGCGTCGACCTCGACCGCGCCGCGGAGTTCGTGCTGATGGTGGCGCGCGCCTGGGAGACCACCGGCGACGACGCGTTCGCGCTCGAGCTCCTGCCGGCGTGCCGCCGCGTCGTCGATGGCCTCGCCCGCCGCGACCTCGACGGCGACCTGCTGCCCGAGGGCCGCTGCCTGCCGGCGCCGATCACCGCCGTCGGCAGCTGCGGCAGCGTCAGCTACATCGGCGACACCTGCCAGAACGACTGGAAGGACTTCGGCGTCGCCCTCTTCTACCACCACGCGCTGCTGGCCCTGTCCGGGATGTGCGCCGATCTCGGTCAACCCGGCGCGCATGCGCTGCGCGCGCGCGCCGACGCGGTGGCCGCGGCCGCGCGCGCGGCGTTCTGGACAGGCCATGGCTTCGCCGCCTGGATCGACCGCGACGGCACGCGTCACGACGATTGGATCACCGGCAACAACACGCACGCGATCATCACCGGCATGGCCGACGAGCGCATGGCTGCGGCGATCGCCGACACCATCGAGCGCGAACGCGAGGCCCTGCTCGAACGCACGCCGGGACGCGTCCGCCTCGGGGTGTTCGTGCCGGGGCAGTGCTCGAATCCGCCCGAGGACTACTGGAACGGCGGGGCCTGGCCGCTGGTCACCGGACCGATCCAGATCGCGCTCGCGCGCACCGGCCGCTGGGCGACGCTCGAACGCTTCCTCGAACGCCTCGCGCAGCGCACGCCGGTGACCGAGCACGGCTTCCACGAGGCCTACGACGGCGCCACCGGTGCGCCGGGCCACGCCGACGGCCTGCTCATGAACAACGGCGGCTTCATCTGGGGCCTGATGGAGGGCGCACTCGGCCTCGGCCTGAGCGGCAGGACCATGACGCTGCGCAACCGCGTCGCGAACACCCTGCTGCCGGCGACGGCGCGCTGCGCGTGGCGCGGCGCCATCGTCGCGTTGGAATGGGTCGCGGGCGATGGGTCGATCACCCTCGACGGCGTCGAGCTGCCGATCAGCGACGGCGTCGCCACGATCACCGCGCCGGCGCGCGCGAAGGCGCCGATGCGCATCCGCGTGGCCGCCCTGGGCTGAACCGGCGGATCGGCAGCCGCCGGGAGGACGCTGGAGGGCGGGACGAGGCGCACGGATGAGCGGGCGGCGCATGCGACGACCTTCTCGGTCGCGTCGCTTGACCCCCCTGCCTCCGTCCTACCCTTTCCGCCGCTTACCACTGGGGTGTCGTCTAACGGTAGGACTGCAGACTCTGACTCCGCCTGTCGGGGTTCGAATCCCTGCACCCCAACCATCAAAGCCGCGTTGCGACGAGAGTTGCAGCGCGGCTTTTTTCTGGGCCCACGGTGGGCCCAGAAGCGGTGATCCGGCTCGCTGGGCGTTCAAGGGATCGTCTCGACCGCCTGCTTGAGCCGCTGCACATCGACGTGGGTATACCCGTCGTGCACGCCGACGACGGCATGACCCACGATTCGGCGCCGCACCTCCTCCACGGCCGCCATCGGCTGATCGCGTAGCTGCGCGAACAGTGCACGCTCATGCCGGGCCAGACCTTCGTGGCCCGGTCGTCGTCGCTGTTGGACCAGAGGACCGGTCGATCTCGCGGTTGCCCGCGTGCCGGGACAGCAACCCCTCGGGGTCGCCACCCTTCCCACCTTCAGCCGGCACCCGATCGAGAAGGCCGCGCCAGCGGAGCGTGCACAGGACGAACCGCTTCGAATCGGTGCTGGTGCGCGTACCCCGGTTCGTCGTCTTCTCGGTGAGG
>DASPLE010000082.1:0-10322 GCA_035627695.1 Planctomycetota bacterium | reverse complement strand
GCCGCCGCCCGATCCCGGCTGGCGGCGCGAACCCGGCAACCCGCTGGTCATGCCGGAGCTGACCGCGTCGACCATCTGGTATTCGGCCGCCGATCCCTGCGTCCTGTACGACGCGGCCGAGTCGCGGTGGAAGGCGTGGTGGTCGTGCGGCATCAAGGACCGCGCGACCGACGAGGAGGAGGTGCTGATCCGCTACGCCGAGAGCGCCGACGGCGTCGCGTGGACCGTGCAGGCCGCGCCCGCGTTCCGCCGCACCGGCGATGCCGCGGCCTGGGACCACACCACCAACGAGACGCCGAGCGTCGTGCGCAATCCGGATCCCGCGGCGCCGGGCTCGCGGCGCTGGCTGCTCTTCTACAGCGGCGCCAACAGCACCCTGGCCGCGGCCGAAGGGCGGCCGACGACCTTCCCGTACTACGCCATCGGACTCGCGTATTCCGCCGACGGCCGTTCCTTCGCGCGCCATCTGCCCGGCATCGGCGGCAAGCCGGGGCTGATCATGCGCGCCGACGCCGCGATGTTCGCGCCCGGGCACCTGCCGATCACCGACGGCGTGGTCGCCGATCCCGAGGTGCTGGTCGAGGGGACGCGTCTGACGATGTGGTGCTCCAGCTTCGCCGAGAACGCCCCGTCGCCGCCGACGCCGACGGGGCGCGCGGTCGTCGCCTTCGGCATCAGCCGCGCGGTGTCCGAGGACGGCGGCGTCACCTGGACGTTTCCTCAGGCGAACCCGCTGCCCAGCCTGCGCAAGCCGGGCGACGTCGCCGGAGGCGCGCAGCCGAGCGTGCTGCGCGATCCCGCGTCCGGCCTCTACCACCTGTGGTTCTCGAACGACACCGCCGCCGAGCTCGCCTCGATCCCGGCGACGATGTTCACCGCGTACGGCTTCTGGCACGCGACGTCGCCCGACGGCATCGCCTGGACGCCCGACTACGGTGAACGCGATTTCCGCTGGGATCCGACGCTGGCCTACGAGCGCCATGGCCTGATCACCGGGGTCGAGGTCGTCCAGCACGCGGGCGAGTACCGCCTGTTCTACGGCGCCTGGGGCGACGTCGGCATCCCCGACCCGTCGCTCTTCCTCGTACCGCTGCAGGGCGGGACCCTCGCCCCGGGCGCATTCTGCCTGTGCGGCGCGCGGCGGACCATCGTGCCGGGCGCGATCTCGCGCCGGCCGGCGTGGCGGCGGCTGGCCGCGTCGGCGACGCCGTGACGCCTCAGCCCTGCGCGCGCTGCGAACCCGTGGCGCGGCGGCGATCGCGCACCGCCTCCGCCAGGCGGTCGAGCAGCGGCACGGTCTGTTCCCAGCCGAGGCAGGCGTCCGTCACCGACTGGCCGTAGACCAGCTTCCTGCCGGGCACGATGTCCTGGCGGCCGCCGACCAGGTGGGACTCGATCATCACGCCGACGATCGAGCGGCCGGCGCTCGCGATCTGCGCGGAGATGTCGACGGCGACGTCGTGCTGGCGCTGCGGGTCCTTCTGCGAGTTGCCGTGGCTGCAGTCGATCATCACGCGCTTGGGCAGCCCGGCCTTGCCGAGCAGCTCGCCGACCCGGGCGACGTGCGCCGCGCCGTGGTTGGGTCCGGACGCGGCGCCGCGCAGGATGACGTGGCAGTCCGGGTTGCCGCGCGTGCCGACGATCGCCGCCAGGCCCTGCTTGGTCACCGACAGGAACTGGTGCGGATGGGCGGCGGCGCGGATCGCGTCGATCGCGATCTGCAGGTTGCCGTCCGTGCCGTTCTTGAAGCCGACCGGCATCGACAGGCCCGACGCGAGGTCGCGATGGACCTGCGACTCGGTGGTGCGCGCGCCGATCGCCCCCCAGCTGACCAGGTCGGCGATGAACTGCGGCGTGATCGGGTCGAGGAACTCGCACGCCGCCGGCAGGCCCATGGTCGCCAGGTCGAGCAGCAGTCGCCGGCCGATGCGCAGCCCCTGGTTGATGTGGAAGCTGCCGTCCATCTCCGGGTCGTTGATCAGACCCTTCCAACCGACCGTGGTGCGCGGCTTCTCGAAGTAGACGCGCATGACGACGACCAGGTCGCCGGCGAGGCGGTCGGCTTCCGCCTTCAGGCGGTGCGCGTAGTCGATCGCCGCCTGCGGATCGTGGATCGAGCACGGGCCGACCACCGCCAGCAGGCGGTCGTCCTGGCCGCGGACCAGCTCGGTGATGGTCTGGCGCGCCATCGCCACGGTCGATGACGAGCGCTCCGTCAGCGGCAGCTCCTCCATCAGGATCGCCGGCGGCAGGAGCGGGCGCAGCTTGTCGATTCGGACATCGTCGGTGACGTAGCGCATGGCGGGGACCGACCTTGCGGCCTCACCGGTCAGGCCAAGGAGAAAGCCGGGAACGTCCGGCCGGCGGCGGTGTTCCCTGGTCATGCTCACCATCAGCATGGACACGATGCCAACCCTCCCCGTCAGCGGGCGCGACGCCGACGCGGCGGCCCTCGCGCGCTGGCGCGACGGCGGCGACCGGGCGGCGCTGGCCGAGCTCTTCGCGCGCCACGCCGACCGCTGCTGGCGCGTCGCCCGCCGCTTCGCCGGCGAGGCCGAGGCCGAGGACGCGATGCAGGACGGATTCATCCGCGCCATGGCGCGTGCCGGCCAGTGGCGCGGCGGCGATGCCAGCGCCTGGCTGATCGCGATCGTCGCCAACGCGGCGCGCAACCGCGCGCGCCAGAGCCGGCGCCGCCAGCGGCGCGAGGCCGCGATCCTCGTCGAGCCGGCGGCGGCGGCGTCCGGCGACCCCGTCGATCCGGCGCTCCGGCGCCACCTCGCGGCGGCTCTCGACGAGCTGCCCAAGGCGTCCTCCGACGTGCTGCGCCTGCGCCTGATCGACGGTCTGTCCCACGCCGAGGTCGCCGCCGCGCTCGGCGTGCGCGAGGGCACCGCCCGCACGCGCCTCCATCGCGCGATCGAACGGCTGCGCGCGCTGCTCGGCCGGCGCGGCGTCACCGTCGCGTCGCCGGCGCTGGCCTTGCTGCTGACGCCGCGCGTGATCGAAGCCGCGCCGCCGGGGACGGACGCGATCGCCGCCCGGGCGGCGTGGTCGACGACGCCGCTGACGACGCCGATGGGCGGCGCCGGTTGGATCGTCGCGCTCGGACTGGTGGCGCTGATCGCGGCGCCGCTGGCCGCGCTTCGCCTGGCTGCGGACGTTTCCGGCGTCGCGGCAGGCGCGCCGGCCGAGGACCCGCTCGACCAGCCGGTGACCGTGCGCCTGTTCAACGATTACCTCGACGAGGCGCTGGCGCAGATCAGGAAGGAGCTGCCCGACGCCTCGCCGCTGCGCTTCGCCTACGGCTACAGCCTCAACCGTGGCTGGAGCCGCGACGGCGTCACGTACGAGCAGCCGTGGTCGGGGGTCTCGTTGGACGCCGGTGCGCAGGCGCGGCCGGTCCGGGTCGTCCTCGACGAGGTCGCGCGCGCGCTCGGCTTCGCCTGGCGCGCGGAAGGCGAGGTCGTGGTCTTCAGCCGGCCTGCCGACCCCGTGGCGGCCGCGATCCTGATCGCGGCGGTGGACGCCGGCGACCTCGCGGCGGTCGAGAGGTTCGGCGACCCGGGTGCATTGCTCGACGACCTCGCCGTCCGCCGCGAGGTGATGCCCCGGCTGCTGCGCTCGCGCGCGCCGGCGACGGATCGCATCGTCGAACGGCTGATGGGTCGCACCAGCCGCTGGTCGATGTCCGAGGCTCCGCCGCGCACCGCGACATTGGACGAGGTGTGCGCCCGCGATGCCGACATCGTCGCCGCGGCGCGCGAGGCGCTCGGCGTCCAGCTCGGCGATTCGCAGCTCGCCTTGGCCCTAGATGTCGTCGGCCTGGCCCGCGACCAGGCGGCGCGGCCGGCGTTGCGGCGCCTGCTCGCCCACGAGCGCGTGGGCGATGAAGCCGCCGCCGCCTTCGCGCGGGTCGCGGCCGCCGACGACCTGCCGCTGCTGATCGGCCTGCTCGGCGAACTGGCGGGCGAGCATCGGCGCGCCAGCGCGTCGGCTGATCCCTCCGTGCAGTGGCTCGCCGGCGCGGTCCCGGTCATCGGCGGCGGCGGCGTGTCGCCGGGACCCGGCCTGGTGGCGGTGGTGGATGCGCTCGGCGAATCCGGCGATCCGCGCGCCCTCGCCGTCCTGCGTCCGCTGGCGATCGAGGCCGGGGTCGGCGCTGCGCTGCGCGAAGCGGCGATGTCGGCCGCCGCGCAGATCGACCCCGGATCGTTGGCGGCATTCGCCGACGACGCCGATCCGTCGATCGCGCGCGCGGCGCGGCGTGCGTTGTCGAGCGACGCCGCGCTGGCCGTACGCTGGATGACGGGCCTGAACCTCGAGGACGATGAGGACCGCACGACCCTCGAGCGCCTCGCGCCGTCGCTCGGCGCGGCCGCGGTCCTGGATTTCGCGCGCAGCCTGCCGGAAGCCGATGAGGAGCAGCGGTCCGAGATGTTCGCCGCGTGGGGACTGCTCGCCGCGCTCGATCGCGCGCGGCCCGCGCCGGAGCTGCTGCGCGCCGCGCTCGGCGACGGCCACGCGCGGGTGCGGCGGCTCGCCGCGCGCCACCTGATCGCGTCGCGCCGGTCCGAGGACCTCGACGCCGTGATCGCGGCGGCGGACGACGGATCGCTCGAAGCCATGGTGGCCGTCGCCGGATCGCGCGATCCGGCTGCGCAGCGCGCGACCGCCGCGCTGATCGTCGATGGCGCCGTGGCGATCGAGACCCGCATCCGCCTGGTCGAGGCCTGGTCGTACCGGTCGTCGGCGCCGCTCGGGATCGTCCTCGGTCTGTGCCGCGACGCGCGCGATCCGCGCTTGCGCCGCGCCGCCTACGGCGCGCTGTCCGGAAACGACCCGCGCATCCCCGCGGCGCGCCTCGCCGGTGCGGTGTCGGATCCCGACCCGCGCGTGCGCGGGGATCTGGTCGCCGAGCTCGCGCCCGGCGACGAAGCGGCGCCGGCGAGCGCGGCGATCCTGGCGGCCACCCGCCATCCGCACCGCTACGTGCGCGCCTGCGGGGTCTACGCGCTGACATCCGGCCGGGGGCAGCGGTGGTGCAGCGAGCGTCAGGCGGCCATCCTGCGCGACGATGCGGACGACCAGGTCCGCGCCTACGCGGCGCTCCTGCTCGCCAGCGGGCATGGCCCCGAGCTGCTGGCCGCCCTGCGCGACGATGCCTCGCCGCGCGTGCGTCGCGCCGCCGGCATGCAGGCGGCGAGCGAGGCGCGTCGCGCCCAGAGATGCGGCGAGGCGGGAGCGGCGGAGCTGATCGCCGCCGTCGCCGCCGCGGCCGCGGAGGACGCCGATCCGGTGGTGCGCACCGCGGTCGAAGGCGCGCTGATGCGCGAGGTCGGCTTCACCTGGGTCCGCCCGCCGTCGTGGAGCGCCGACGGCGAGGGCGATCTGCTGACGCCGGCCGGCTCGGGCTGAGCCTGGCGGCGCCCCGGGGTCGGCCACCATCAGGACGTGCAGCCGCTGCCGATCGATGCGCATCTGTCCGACTGCCTCGGCGCGCTCGACCGCGCCGGGTCGCTGGTGCTGATCGCCCCGCCCGGCACCGGCAAGAGCACACGCCTGCCGCCGGCGATGGTCGACGGCGCCGCCGGGCAGATCTACCTGCTCCAGCCGCGCCGGGTCGCGGCGCGTTCGCTCGCCAAGCGCATCGCCGCCGAGCGCGGCTGGACGGCTGGGCGCGAGGTCGGCTGGCGCGTGCGCTTCGAGAAGGTCGGCGGCAAGGACACCCGGCTGTGGGTGATGACCGAGGGCACGCTGACGCGCCAGCTGCAGTCGGATCCGTACCTCGACGGCGTCGCCGCGGTGGTGCTCGACGAGTTCCACGAGCGCAGCCTGCACACCGACCTGTGCCTGGCGTGGCTGGCCGAGCTCAAGCGCACGGTGCGGCCCGACCTGCGCCTGGTGGTGATGTCGGCGACCATGGATCCAGCGCCGGTCGCCGCGTTCCTCGGCGGCGCGCCGGTGATGCAGGTCGCCGCGCCGACGTATCCGGTGCAGATCCGCGTCGGCGTCGGCGGCCCGCAGCGGCGCCTCGACGACAACGTCGCCGCGGCCGTGGCCGAGGCGGTGCGCGATCCGGAGTGCGGCGACATCCTGGTGTTCCTGCCGGGCGTCGGCGAGATCAACGGCGCGCTGGGCGCGGTGCGCGACCTCGGGCTCGATTGCGAGCTCATCCCGCTGCACGGCTCGCTGCCGCCGGACGAGCAGGACCGCGCGCTCGCTCCGGCCACGCGGCGCAAGGCGGTCTTCGCGACCAACGTCGCCGAGACCTCGGTGACGATCCCGGGCGTGCGCACGGTGATCGACTCGGGACTGGCGCGCGTCGCGCGCTTCAACCCCGACACCGGGCTCGATGAGCTGAAGCTCGAGCAGATCAGCCGCTACTCGGCGACCCAGCGCGCCGGCCGCGCCGGCCGCACCGCGCCGGGACGTTGCTGGCGGCTGTGGACCGCGCTGACCGAGCGGCGCATGAGCGAGGCGTCCGATCCGGAGATCGCGCGCGTCGATCTCGCGCCGACCCTCAACGCGCTCAAGGACTGGCACGGCGCGGATCCGCGCACCTTCCCCTGGTTCGAGCGGCCGAGCGACGAACGCCTGGCGCACGGCGAGGAGCTGCTGGCGATGCTCGGCGCCGCCGAGGCGCCGTTCGCGGCGCTCACCGCGCTGGGCCGCGACCTGGCGCGGCTGCCGGTGCACCCGCGCCTCGGGCGGCTGCTCGCCGACGCCGCCAAGGCCGGCGTGCCGGCGCTGGGCGCGGCGCTGGCGGCGGTGGTGTCCGAACGCGACATCCGTCCACCCCGACGCGGGCGCGAGCCGGTCGATCCGGCGCCGGCCGACGCGATCGATCGGCTGCACGCGCTGGCGCGCGCCAGCGAGACGAATTTCCGCTGGTCGCTGCGCGACGAGGGCATCGATCCGATCGCGGCGCGCGAGGTCGCGCGCGTGCGCGACGAGCTCGCGCGCCACGTCCCCCGCCACGAGCGGGGGGGCGCGGCCGAGGCGCCCGCGGACGGCGCCACGATCGCGCGGCTGCTGCTCGCCGCGTATCCCGACCGCGTCGCCAAGCGCAGCGCGCCGACGTCCAACCGCGCGATGATGGTCGGCGGCGTCGGCATCGAGATCGACGCGTCGTGCGCGCTGTACGCGCGCACCGGCCAGAACCGCGGCGACCTGCTGGTCGCGGTGCAGGTGCAGGGCCTGTCGAACCGCGGCGGGTCGTCGACGCTGGTGCGGCAGGCCGCCGAGATCGACGAGGCCGACATCGAGGCGGTGTTCCCCGGCGCCATCCAGCGGCGCGCGCTGACCAGCTACGACCACCAGCGCGGCGTGGTGACCCAGGTCGCGGGCTGGTACTACCGCGACCTCGCCATCCGCATGGCCAAGGGCGACCAGGGCGATCCCGCCGCGGTGTCGGCGTGCCTGGCCGCCGCGCTGGCGCCGCAGGCGCGCGCGCTGTTCGACGAGGACGAGACGGCCGCGGGCTGGCTGCGCCGCTGCGCCTGGCTGCGCCGACGCATGCCGCAGCTCGAGCTGCCCGACGTCGACGACGCGCTGCTGCGCGACATCGTCGTCGAGCTGTGCGCCGGCTGCCGGTCGCGCGCCGAGGTCGTCGCGAAGCCCAAGCTGCCCTGGCTGCAGGGGCGGCTGTCGTACGCGCAGAGCCGCGCGGTCGACGAGCACGCGCCCGAGGCGATCACCGTGCCGTCGGGCAGCTCGATCCGCCTGCGCTACGAGGACGCGGAGCGCCCGCCGATCCTCGCCGTGCGCCTGCAGGAGCTGTTCGGCCTGGCGCAGACCCCGGCGATCGCCGGCGGCGCGGTGCCGGTGCTGCTGCACCTGCTGGCGCCGAACTACCGGCCGGAGCAGGTGACCCAGGATCTCGCGAGCTTCTGGAAGACCACGTACCTGCAGGTGCGCAAGGACCTGCGCGCTCGGTATCCCAAGCACAGCTGGCCCGATGATCCGCTGACCGCCAAGGCGGAAGCCAAGGGCAGGCCGCGGCAGCAGTCATGAAACGACGCGGCCCGGTGCGGGTGCACCGGGCCGCCGAGTCGTCACCGGCCGACGCGGTTCAGGGCAGCGTGCCCGGGACCTTGCCGCCATAGGTGAAGCCGTCGTTGCTGACGACGTCCGGATAGACCGTGGTGCGGGTCGACGGGCTGCGGCGCCACGGGCCGATCTGCCGGCCTTCGCGCACGGCCGCCGGGCGCTCGACCTTGGCCGAGGCCAGGCGCGCGGCCTCGGCGTCGGCGAGGGCCTTGGCGGCGGCCTCGTCGTCGGCCTTCTGCTTGGCCGCGGCGGCATCGGCATCCGCCTTGGCCTTCAGGGCCGCGGCCTCGTCATCGGCCTTCTTCTTCGCGGCGGCCGCGTCGGCGTCGGCCTTGGCCTTGGCGGCGGCCTTGGCCGCGGCCTCCTCGTCGGCCTTCTTCTTCGCGGCGGCGGCATCGGCGTCCGCCTTGGCCTTGGCCTTGGCCGCGGCCTCGTCGTCGGCCTTCTTCTTGGCGGCATCGGCGTCGGCCTTGGCCTTGGCGGCGGCGGCGTCGGCCTCGGCCTTCTTCTTCGCCGCCTCGTCGTCGGCCTTCTTCTTGGCCGCGGCGGCGTCGGCTTCCGCCTTCGTGGCGTCGGCGTCGTCGACCTTCGCGACCGGCGCGGCCGGCGGATCCGCCTTGGGCGGCGTCACCGTGCCGGCATTGACGTTGGCGGGCGGTGCATCGCTCTTCTTCGACATCATCAGCTTCGCGCCGATGCCGATGGCGATGATCAGGACGATGACGACGAGGAAGCGGACCATGCGATCTCCGTGGGTGGCGGATGATAGACGGCCCGCAGGGCGCGCCAGACCACGGCGGACGGCGCGCGAGAGGGGTCGTTGCCGTCAAGCCTCGTCGAAGACCGCGTCGCGCAGGCTCGGCGTCGCCGGCGCTGTGGTGGGCGGGGACGCAGGGGGGTCGTCGACCGCTGCGGACGCCGGCGCGACCACTGGAGCCGGAACGCGCCTCACGGCGGCGACCTCTGCCTGGATTTCGCCCGCGTCGTCGCGCATGCCGATCTCGCTCAGGAAGCGCGTCGCGCAGGGCTGCATCAGCCCCTGGCTGACCAGGAAGACCTGGCCCTTGGCATGGATGAAGGCCTGCCCGCGCGGCAGGTTGAGCACCGCCATCGGCGGCACGCGCTTGACCTCGCGGCTCTGGTACGAGCGGCTCTCGTTCGCCTGGTAGGTGTTGACGTCGGTGTGCCCGGCGAGACCGAGCGCCGGCGACATCGACACCGAACGGCTCTCCTGGACCACGTTCACCTCGCCGGCGCGGCGGCTGAAGTCCTCGGCGTCCTCGCCGAGCTGGCTGCGCAGCTGGATGAAGGTGTTGAGGTTGCCTTTGACCATGCGCGCGCCCTCGCTGCCCAGCTGGCGCTCGAGGTCGGGCGTGGTCTGGCCGATGATCGTCACGCGCAGCCCGGCGCCGCGCGACTTGTTGAGCAGGTCGATGAACGGCTCGTTGATGAACGAGCTGATCTCGTCGGCCACGAGCCAGAAGGGCTGGCATGCGGCTCGAGCCGGAACCGGAGGCCCATCATCGGCTCGAGCCGCCCGCCTGCTCTTTTCACGGGGGGCTGCGCCCCCCGAGCCCCCCAGGTTGCCGCCGCCGTACTGATAGCGCTGGCCGACCCAGGCAGCGATGTCCTGGACCATCATCTTGGCCAGCGATGTCGCGCCGTGGGGATCGATCATCGCGCCGAGCGCGCAGTACACGACCTGGCCCTCGTCCGCGACGCGGCTCCAGTCGAGGTCGGGCGCGACCGCGCAGACCACGCGCGCGCGTTCGCCGAGGAACGGCTTGATCGCGCCGGCGAGGGTCGTCGCGTGCTCGAGGAACTTCTGCCGCTCCTTGGTCGCGTCCGAGTAGAGCGACTCGAGGTTGCGCCGCACCGCGGCGAACATGCGCCGGATCTCGTCGTCGTCGCCCGGACGCGGCGGCACGAAGCGCGCGTAGAACGCGCGCCAGCGCGCCAGCTCGGGCGGCGCGGCGGCGGCGGCCTCGGCGCGCAGCTCGAGCGGATGCAGGCGCGCGCGCTGGTAGATCGTCCAGGCGCTGGGCAGCGCGCCGGCGATCGCGCCCTTCTCGAGGATCTCGGCGGGCGCGGCCAGGCGCGGGAAGTCGGCGCGCGCGCTCTTCGGGGCGTCGAGGTAGAGATGGAAATGGAACAGCTTCAGCATCCAGCCGAGGAACGCGACGGTGTTGTCGATCGCGTACTCGGCGACGTGGCGGACGGTCGGCACCCACTCGACCGGCGCGTAGATCGCGGCGTCGGCCAGGGAGCGC
>DASPLE010000081.1:0-7625 GCA_035627695.1 Planctomycetota bacterium | reverse complement strand
TCGGATGAAGGCGTTCATGGGCTTCCCTGGATATCGGCGCGTCCCCGCCGGCCAAGCGGACCGGCGGGGACGCGAACGGTTCGAACCCGGATCACTCGGCGGCGATGCGGTCGTAGACGCCGCCGTCGTTGAAGTGCGTCTCCTGCGCCTTCTTCCAGCCGCCGAACACCGCGTCGATGGTCACCAGTTCGAGCGTCGCGAACGAGCTGGCGTGCTTCGCGGCGACCTCCGCGTCGCGCGGCCGGTAGTGGTGCCTGGCCGCGATCTCCTGGCCCTCGGGCGTGTACAGGTACTCGAGGTACGCCTGCGCCACCTCGGTGGTCCCCCTCTTCTTCGCGACCTTGTCGACCACCGCGACCGGTGGTTCGGCGAGGATGCTGATCGAGGGCGTGACGATCTCGTACTTCTTCGCGCCGTCGCCGGCGGTCAGGAAGTAGGCCTCGTTCTCCCAGCCGAGCAGGACGTCGCCGATGCCGCGCTCGGAGAAGGTGATGGTCGAGCCGCGCGCGCCGCCATCGCGCACCGGGACGTTCGCGTACAGCCGCCTGACGAAGTCCTCGGCCTTGGCCTCGTCGCCGCCGTTCCGCTTCAGCGCGTAGGCCCACGCGGCGAGGTAGTTCCATCGCGCTCCTCCCGAGGTCTTGGGATTCGGCGCGACCACCTTGATCCCGGAGCGCACGAGGTCGTCCCAGTCCTTGATCCCCTTGGGGTTGCCGGCCCGGACCACGAAGACGATGGTGCTGGTGTACGGCGAACTGTTGTGCGGCAGGCGCTGCTGCCAGTCGGCGGGCAGGAGCTTCGCCTTCTCGGCGATGACGTCGATGTCGTAACCGAGCGCCAGGGTGACGACATCGGCGGCGAGGCCGTCGATGACCGAGCGCGCTTGCTTCCCGGAGCCGCCATGGCTCTGGTCGATCTGCACGCTCTTGCCGGTCTTCTCCTGCCAATGCTTGGCGAAGGCCGCGTTGAAGTCGGCGTAGAGCTCGCGCGTCGGATCGTAGCTGACGTTGAGCAGGGTGGTGTCGGCCGCGGTCGCCGACAACGCGACGACGGCGAGCAGGGTCAGGATGCGGTGCATGTTGGTTTCCGTTGCGATCAGGCGGTTGGGATCAGAAGGAGAATTGGACGCGCGTGGACAGCGCCTGCTCGGTATCGCGGTCGGGCTCGCCGAGCGCGCCTCCGCCGTCGAACTCGGTGTGCTCGTAGTCGATCTGCCACTTCAGGTTGCCGGTGAGGTGCCAGTTGAGCGCGACGCCGTAGGTCGTGGCCTCGCGCACCGCGGTCGCGGCGGCCAGCGCGAGGTCGTGCGCGTCGCCGAAGTCGATGCCGGTCACGCGCGCGGCGAGCTCGAAGGCGCCCCAGCCGTCGCCGCCGACCGCGAACGGACGCTTGGGCTTCACGCCGCGCCAGGTCGGCTCCTCGCCGGTCAGGACCCAGCTCGCCTGGACCTGGTACGCGTCGATCTCGACCTCCTCGTCGGCGCCGACGACCTCGATCTCCTGCTGCGAGAGCGCGTACTCGGCGAGCAGGCTGAACGGGCCGCCGCTCCAGAAGAGCTGCGGGTGGACGCGCGTGTGCCGGCCCTCGGCGGTGGTGCCGGCGCGGTAGGTGAAGATCACCGCCTGGCCGATCGAGGTGTGCGACGGCGTCGCGCCGTTGGCGAAGCCGAGCGTGCCGCCGACGCCGAAGCCGAGCCCGCGCAGCAGGTCGATGTCGCCCGCGGCGAACGGCGTGAACCACAGGCGCGCCGCGCCGTCCTTGTCGTCGTTGACGTCGGTGGCGACGCTCGCGCCGTCCGGCGTGCCGTTGAAGACACCGACCTCGTACCGTCCGAAGGTGCCGACGTCGCCGTGCAGCTGCACGCCGACGTCGCGGTTCGGCGCGAGGCTGGTCGGGTAGCCGCGCTCGAGGAAGGTCAGCGCCGCGCCCGAGCGCAGGCGCTCGAGACCGACCGGCGCCTTCTGCAGCCCGACCTGGATCTGCGCCGCCGGCGCGAGCTTCGCGTTGGCGTACGCGTCCTGCAGGATCGTGCTCGCGGCGAAGTCGGGCATGATCCGGTAGTCGATCCACGGACCGAGACCGCCGCTGACCACCACGCGCGCGCGCCGGACGAGGAACTTGTCGGCGAGCAGCGGCGTGGCGTTGTCGTCATCGAGGTAGAAGCGCCCGTCGGTCTGGACGTAGGCACCGATCTTGAGGCTGAAGCCCTTGTCGGCGCTCGCCCACGAGAAGCCCTTGTCGTTGACGTTGGTCGAGCTGGCGGTCTTGGCCTTGTTCGCCGCCTCCTCGGCCGCGATCTCGGATTGGCGCTTGAGGATGCGCACCTCCTGGTCGAGCTCGGCCAGGCGCTCCTCGAGCGTGGCGCCACCGCCCTCGGCGGCGATGCACGGAGCGCCCGCGATCAGCGCGAGCGACGTGGACAGGGCGATCAGACGTGGGATGGACATCGGGTGGCTTCTCCGTCGCGCTCCGCGTGGTGGCGGTGGTCGCGGCGCTGGTCGGTGGGCGCCTCCAGCGGTCTGGTCGGCGGACGCGGACGCGTCGGAAGGAGATGAAGAGGCCGCTAGTCGCGGCGCGGTTCGAAGCGCTGGCGCTCGCGGCGCTCGAGCTGGACGATGCGGCCGTCGTGGACCTGGATCTCGATCGCGCCGTAGCGCAGCGAGCGGATCTGGCTCAGCACTTCGTGCTCGGCTTCGCTGGTCGGTATGGCGTGGCGGACGGTCGAGCTCATGGCGCAAGCCCCGGGAAGGTGGCCCGAGGGCGCGGCCGCCGGTGACGCACCGGTCGGACCATCGCCCACGCTTTAGCCGAGCATTTGTTTCGCGCCCACGGCAAGTGGTGGCCTAAATCCGGCGCGGTCAGCCAGGCTGACGCCGGATGTTTTACCCTGAAACCCTATCGGTCAAGTGGGAGATTAGAGCGTGTTCAACGTCATCGCGGCTTCGACGCGCTTCGCCCTCGAGTCCCCGACGGGAGCGGCGCGCTTCGCGTTTTCAACGCGCTTCGCGGAACGCCGCCGTCGCGATGAGGCGCTCGTCCCACATGTGCACGCAGACGATGCCGAGCTCATCCGCGTGATCCTGGCACCATGCCAGCGCCGCGACCTCGTCGCTGCGCTCGGCCAACGCCGTGAGGTCCTCCGAAATGCGGATCTCGCAGCCCTCGTTCCCACACCAGATATGCACGACCATGGCACCCTCCGTCCGATCAGCCGCTCATCATAGGGCGCACACGGCGACGGAGGGCGGCAGCGGGCATCGGCTGCACGCGCGCAGCCGCGTCGTTCCCGGAACCTGTGCAAGCACCGCTGAACGCATCGATTCGCAGCGCTCGCCGCGTGCACGTTCCGCGCGTCCCGGTCCAGCCATTCCCGGGACCACACCACGCTTACCGGACAACCACCGGACACGGAGCCGACCATGCCGAGCTACACCATCCTCAGCCCCGAGATGCGCGCATGCATCGAGGCCTGCCGCGACTGCGCCAGCGCCTGCACCATCGCCGCGACCCGCTGCGCAGAATCGGGCGCGACCGAGTGCTGGCGCATCCTCAGCGACTGCGCCGCGCTGTGCGACACCGCCGCCGAATGCGCGGCTCGCTGCTCGGAATGCTGCGCGAGCGTCTGCGCCTGCTGCGCGACCGTCGCCAAGCAGTGCGCGCTGGCCTGCAAGCGCGCCACCGACAAGGGCGCCGAGAAGCTGATGCAGGACTGCATTGCCGCGTGCGAGCGCTGCGCCGCCTGCTGCACCGCCGTCTGCGCCGGGACGACGGTCAAGGCCTGAGCGGGCGGAACCGATGCGCGCAGCCGTGCGCCGGGGCGCGTCAGCGCCGGCTGCGCGCGCGATCGACCGCGCTCTTCGCCTTGGCCGAGGGCGATCGCCGCGGCGGCGCCAGCGAATCGGCGAGCATGGTCTCGCCCATCACCTCGAGCGCCGCCTCGTGCACCTGCGCCATCAGCCGGCGCGCCCCGCACGCGTCCTCGTCGGCGCAATCGGCGCAGCGCACGTAGGCGGTCCTGCTGACGCACGGCAGCGGCGCCGCCGGACCCTCGACGGCGCGGATGATGCTCAGCACCGATATCTCGTCGGCGGGACGCGCGAGTTCGCAGCCGCCGCCGCGGCCGATCTGGCTGCGGATCAGGCCGTTGTTGCGCAGCTCGCTCAGGATCAGCTCGAGGAACTTGTGCGGGATGTTCTCGGCCTCGGCGATGTCGGCGGCGCGCGTCAGCCCCTGCCCATGGCGGCGGGCGAGGTGGTGCAGCGCCTTGAGCGCGTACTTCGTGCGGTTCGTCAGCATGGGGTTCCGGGCGGCGCCGTCGCAGGCCGTCGGTCCGATCATGCCGCCGGGCCCGCCGCCCACCAGATCAATATCGAGCGATTCGATGGGAGTATCGGCCGACAGCTCCGGGTGACGACGTTCAGCGCGGTTGCTGGGATTCGGATTCAGCGGGCAGCGTGAAGCGGAACGCCGTTCCCCCGCCGGGCACCGGATCGCACCAGATCCGGCCGTGGTGGCGCTCGACGATCTTGCGGCACAGGGCCAGGCCGATGCCCGTGCCGTCGTACTGCTGCTTGCTGTGCAGGCGTTCGAACATGCCGAAGACCCGCTCGCGATCGGCCTCGCGGATGCCGATGCCGTTGTCCTGGACGGTGAACTCCCACTCGCCGTTGCTGCGCCGCGCGCTGATCCCGATCCGCGGCGGGACGTCGGCGCGGCGGTACTTGATCGCGTTGGCGATCAGGTTCTGGAAGAGCCGCGCGAGGTGGTCGGAATCGGCGGGGACGGTCGGCATCTCGCCGACGTCGAGCGTGGCGTGCGATTCGGCGATCGACTCGGTCAGGTTGTGCACCGCTTCGGCGATCGGGGCGGCGACCAGGACCGGCCTGCGTTCGACCCCGCCTCGGTCGATCTGCGCCAGCTCGAGCAGGCTCTGCACCAGTCGCATCATGCGGCCGGCGCCGTCGGCGGCGTAGTGGATGTACTGCCGCGCGCGCTGGTCCAGCGCGGCCTCGTAATTGCGCCGCAGCAGGGACAGGTAGCTGCTGACCATGCGCAGCGGCTCCTTCAGGTCGTGCGCCGCCAGGGACGCGAACTGCTGGAGGTCGGTGTTGACGCGCTTCAGCGCTTCCTCGGCGTGCTTGCGCTCGGTGATGTCGACCTGGACGCCGATCAGCTTGAGCGGCTTGCCGTCGTCGTCATAGGTGGCGCGCGCGCGCAGCAGGATCCAGCGCTCGCCATTGCCGGCGAGCCGGAACTCGGCGGTGACCAGGCGATGATCGGCGATCGCCTCGGCCATGGTGCGCTCGACCGGCCGGACGTCGTCGGGATGGATCAGATCGCGCCACTGGTCGTAGGTGGCGATGACCTTGCCGTGCGGGATGTCGTACAACCGGTACATCGACCGCGGCCATATCTCGCGGTCGGTCTGCAGGTCCCATTCCCAGGTGCCGAAACGCGCGGCATCCTGGGCAAGCTCGAGACGCTGGCGGAAATCGCGCATCTCGTCGAGCTCGCGCCGGCGCGCGGTCGCGTCGCGCAGCACCTTCGTGTACGCGCGCAGGCGGCCGTCGGGCCAGAACAGCGGCGTGACGACGCCGGAGGCGAAGAAGCGCGCGCCGTCGCGCCGCAGCTGCCACCGCTCATCCTCCGCGCGGCCGGCGCGGCGCGCCGCCGCCAGCTCCAGCTCAGGCACTCCGGCGGCGACATCCTCCAGCGTGTAGAGCATCGAGATCGGCCGGCCGACGGCATCCGCGACGGCATGCCCGAAGATCGCGATCGCGCCGGCGTTCCACGTCCGGATCAGACCTTCCGGATCGATGACGACGATCGCGAAGTCGAGCACGGCGTCGACCACGAGGCGGTAGCAGGCGTCCGCGTCCCAGTGGGATGCCTCGGCGGCGCAGGCGTCCATGCCGATGTCGTTCATGTCGTATCTCGGGTTGCGCGTTCGCCGCGCGCGCGGCGGTGCCGTCGGTGCATGCGATCCCCTACTCCCGCCAACCGAGGTTCCGCGCGCGCACGAACAGGTCGGCCTCGTCATCCGCATGCCAGCACGGCAGGACCGGGCAGCCGCGCCGCCACGACAGCCACTGCCACTCCGGGACCAGGACGACCGTCGTCCCGATCGCGGCCAATGCGCGGATGTCGGCGCCACGGGTCCCAACCCACGGCGGTCCATCGTCGTGCGAGGCGCCGATGGCGATCGAGGCGAGGTGATCGCCACGCGCCATCGCCCTGACGATCCAGGCGAGCTCGTCGTAGGCGCTGACCAGCGAGAACGGGACCTCGACCACGCGCAGCGCGGTCGGCGACGCCGCGTAACGGCACAACGCATCGCAGCATTCCGGCACATCGCTCACCCGCCGCTCGCGGTCGCCATCGAGCCAGGACCAGCCATCGGCGCCGCGCTTCAGGAGCGATCCGAAGCACGAGCGCGTCGCGAGCGCTGGCGCGTCTTGGGGCGCGTTGATCGAGAGCCTCATGCGAGAACTCCCGGTCCGCGCCGGTGAGTTCCCATTCCACCGCGCAGCGCTGATATCATGGGTCCCACAAGGCCGATCGTGTCGAGAACTATCGAATCGGTCCGCTCCAGATCGCCGCCTCGTACATGGTCCCGTCCGGGTGCGCTGCGCCAGTACCCGGATCCTGATCGAGTGAGCGCAGCGCAGCCTCAGCCGCGACCGCGCGACGCCTACTCGGCGAGTTCCGGCGATGGCGTCTGCATGCAGATGGCTCGCACCTGCGCCGCGTGCTCGAGGTGCTGCTCGGCCTGGCGCTCGAAGCGTTCGGCAAGCCTGGCGTCGCCACGCGTCCGCGCGCGCTCGGCGATGCGCCGCGCGAGCATCGCGTGCTCGTTGAGCAGGCGGACCGCCGCCCACAGCGACCGCTCGCGGGATTCGTGCAGTCCGCTGAGCATCGTATCGACGCTGTAGGCGTGACCGACGTGGCAGCGGAACTGCAGCGCCCCGTCCTGCTCGTGCTCGACCAGCGCGCCGTTGCACTCCGGACAGGTCAGGCCGCTGGGGGCTCCCCTGTCTTCACCCGCCTTCGCCGCGACCTCGGGCAATTCCTCGCGCGTGAGTTGCCCGAGCAGCCGCGCCATCCCGATGATGTCGGTGACATGGTCGACGCGGATGTTGGCGATGGCGCTGGCCGGCATGCCGCTGAACAACGCGTCATCGGGATCCTGCACGATCGCCAGCCCGCCCCGACGCTTGATGGCCGCGAGCCCGACGGTGCCATCGTCGAGCGTCCCCGAGAGGACGATGCCGATGGCGCGGCGCCCATAGGCCCTCGCCGCCGACCGGAACAGCACGTCGACCGACGGGCGATGGAAGTTCTCGCGCGGCCCCTCGGTGACGCGCACCCGGCCATCCTCGATCACCAGGTGCCGATCCGGGACGCTGACGTGGATCCTGCCCGGCGTGATGGCCATGCCGTCGGTCGCACGGACCGCCGGCAGCGGTCCGACGCGGTCCAGGATCTCGGCCAGCATGCCGCGCGCCTCCGGAACGACGTGCATGACGACGAACAAAGCGGCCGGCAGATCGGCCGGCAGCGCCGCCGCGAGTCGCTGGAGCGCTTCGACGCCACCGGCGGAACAGCCGATGACGATGATGTCGCGA
>DASPLE010000080.1:0-5082 GCA_035627695.1 Planctomycetota bacterium | reverse complement strand
GCTTCGAGCTTCGAGCTTCGAGCTTCGAGCTTCGAGCTTCGAGCTTCGAGCTTCGAGCTTCGAGCTTCGAGCTTCGAGCTTCGAGCTTCGAGGTTCGGGCTTCGAGGTTCGAGCTTCGGGCTTCGGGCTTCGGGCTTCGGGCTTCGGGCTTCGGGCTTCGGGCTTCGGGCTTCGGGCTTCGAGCTTCGGCTTCGCGCTCGATCGATCAGCCCGCGACGCCGAGCTGCTTGAGCAGCTCCGCCTTCACCGCGTTCGGATCGGCCTTCCCGCCCGACAGCTTCATGGTCACGCCGACCAGGCGGCCGATCGCGGCGGTCTTGCCGCCGCGCACGTCGGCGACGACCTTGGCCTCCTGCTGGATGCACTGCGCGACCCACTGCGTCAGCGCGCCCGCGTCCTGGACCTGGATCGCGCCGATGGCGGTGAAGTAGGCCTCGGGATCCTTGCCGGATGCGAAGAGATCGGTCGCGTGCTCCTTGGCGATCACGCGCGCCACCTTGCCGGCATCGACCAGGGCGATGAGCTTGGCCATCACCGCGTTGGGCGCGGCGGCCTCGAGCGGCTTGTGCTGGTCGTTGGCCAGGCGGATCGCCTCCTCGCGCGTCCAGTTGGCGGCGAGCTTGGGCTTGCAGCCGGCGGCGACGAGGTTCTCGAAGTAGGCGGCGATCTCGCCGTCGGCGGTCAGCTCCTTGGCGACCACGCGCTCGAAGCCGAAGTCGCGGCAGAAGCGCTCCTCGCGCGCCCGCGGGAGCTCGGGCATGCGACCGCGCACCTCGGCGACGCGCGCCGGCTCGATGATCAGCGGCGGCAGGTCAGGATCGGGGAAGTAGCGGTAGTCGGCCGCCTGCTCCTTGCTGCGCATCGGCTTGGTCGTCTTGCCCGCCGGATCCCAGAGCTTGGTCTCCTGCACTATCTCGGCGCCGCGCCCGGCGCGGATCAGCGCGACCTGGTTGGCGATCTCGTAGGTGATCGCCGCCTCGACGCCGCGGAACGAGTTGAGGTTCTTGATCTCGACGCGCGTGCCGAACTTCTCCTGGCCCTTCGGCCGCACCGAGACGTTGGCGTCGCAGCGCAGCGAGCCCTCCTGCATCTCGCAGTCCGAGACGCCGACCCACTTCAGCGCGCGCTTCAGCTCCATGAGATACAGGTAGGCCTCGGCGGCGGAGCGGATGTCGGGGTTCGAGACGATCTCGATCAGCGGCACGCCGGCGCGGTTGAGGTCGACCTCGGAGTACGGGCCGTCCTCCTGGTGGATGAGCTTGCCGGCGTCCTCCTCCATGTGGATGCGGGTCAGGCCGATGCGCTTGGTCGTGCCGTCCTCGAAATCGACGGTGATGCCGCCGCCGGTGCAGTACGGCTCGTCGTACTGGCTGATCTGGTAGCCCTTGGGCAGGTCGGGGTAGAAGTAGTGCTTGCGGTCGAACTTGCTGAAGCGGTGGACGTTGCCGTCGAGCGCGATCGCGGCGCGCACCGCGAGCTCGACCGCGGCGCCGTTGATCACCGGCAGCGCGCCGGGCAGGCCGAGCGTGACCGTGTCGACCTGGCTGTTGGGCTCGCGCCCGAAGACCGTCGTGGCGGCCGAGAACATCTTGGTCGCGGTCTTGAGCTGGCAGTGGACTTCCAGGCCGATGACGGGCTCGAATTCGGTCATGCGTCGGAGGTTAACGGCCAGGCCCCGGCCGCCAGCGCCCGCTGGCGGTCGCTGGGACGGCGCGAACGATCCGCCCATGGCCAAGGACATCGCGCCGAAGGGCATCGCCGGAGAAGCTCCCGATCTGCTGCGCTGGAACGCCGACGGGCTGATCACCGTCGTCGTCCAGCAGCACGACACCGGCGAGGTCCTGATGGTCGCCCACGCCGACCGCGCCGCCTTGGCCGCGACCCTGGCGACGCGCAAGGCGACGTTCTTCAGCCGCAGCCGCAATGCGCCATGGGTCAAGGGCGAGACCTCGGGCCACGTCCAGCAGGTGGTCGAGGTGCGCACCGACTGCGACGGCGACGTGCTGCTCTACCGCGTCGACGCGCCGGGACCGGCGTGCCACCAGCTGCGCCGCAGCTGCTTCGCCAACCGCATCGACGCCGACGGCAGCACGCACTGCGACCGGCCGGTCATCGCCTGAATGGCGATGCGCCGGCTGACCGTGTCGCGCGCGACGCTGCGCTTCCTGCGCCAGGGCCACCCGTGGGTGCGTCCGGACAAGCACACCCACGGGCTCGAGGCGCTCTCCGTCGGCGAGGCGGTCGAGCTGGTCGACGAGGACGGCGTCGCCGCGGCCTCGGCCCTCGCCGATCCCGGCGCGCCGGTGTGCGCGCGGGTCTACGCCTTCGCGCCGGCGACGGCCTTCGATCCGCTCGCCGCCTTCGCGCGCGCCTGGCAGCGCCGCGCCGCCCTGCACGCCGATCCCGACACCGACTGCTACCGAATGGTCCATGGCGAGGCCGACGGCCTGCCCGGCCTGCGCGTCGAGCGGTACGGGGCGGCGGTCGTGGTCCTGGTGCAGGCGGCGTGCGCGCGCGCCGCGGCCGATGCCGTCGCCGGCGACATCGCACGGCGGCTGCCGAACGCCGCGATCGCCATCCGCGAGCACCTCGCCGACCTGCGCCGCGAGGCGCCACGCGCGCGGCGTTTCGGCGGCGGCGAGCTGGATGCGCAGGCCGCGTTCGACGTGCGCGAGCTCGGCGTGCGCCTGCGCGCGCGTCCGTTCGACGGCCTGGCCACCGGCGTCTACGTCGACCAGCGCGCGACGCGCGCCTGGCTGCGCGGCGACGCCGCCGGCAGGCGCGTGCTCAATCTCTTCGCCTACACCGGAGCGTTCTCCGCCAGCCTGCTGGCCGCCGGCGCGCGCGAGGCGCTCGACGTCGACCTGTCGGCGCCGGCGCTGCGCTGGGCGCAGGAGCACGCCGAGCTCAACGGCGTCGCCGACCGCCATCGCATCGAGCACGCCGACTGCCTCGGCTTCGTCACCGCCGCCGCCGCGCGCGCCGACGCCTGGGACACCGTGATCATCGATCCGCCGACCGCCGCCCAGGGCGCGGGCGGCTGGGTCGCGGCACGCGACTATCCGCGCCTGCTCGACCACGCCGTGCGCCTGCTCGCGCCCGGCGGGCGTCTGGTCGCGTGCCTGAACACCCACGGCGCGCGCTTCGATCTCGACCGCGCGCTGGCGCGGGCGGCGCAGGCCGGCGGCTGCGTGGTCGAACGCGGCCCGGCGCTCGGCATCGACCTGCCGCTGCTCAAGGGCTTTCCGGAAGGGCGGCCGTACGTCCTGGCGACCTGCCGGCGTCGGTGAGTCAGGGCTCGCACTCCGAGCGTCGGACTTCGAGCCTCGAGCCTCGAGCTTCGAGCTTCGAGCTTCGCGCTTCGAGCCGCGCCGATTCAGCCGTCCTCGCGCCGTGCCATCGCGACCGCGTACATGCCGACCCACGCCGGGATCGAGAAGCCGATGAAGCAGAGCAGGTCGAACCAGGGACGACCCCCACGCCCACCCGGGTCGTAACCGACGACCAGGGCGAACCACGCCGTCCCGACCAGCGCCGGCGTCGCCGCCCGCAGCGACCAGGCGGCGACCGAACGGCTGCCGCCCAGCTGCGACTCGACCATGCCGCCGACGAAGCTCGAGATCACGGTGAGGAAGGGCAGCCAGAACATCCGGCACTATCCCGGGAACGACGACGCCCTCCGTGCGACCGGAGGGCGTTGGTGGTAGCGCTGGGTGGAATCGAACCGCCGACCTTGGCCTTATGAAGGCCCTGCTCTAACCGCTGAGCTACAGCGCCATGCGTGGGGGCGTGACGGTAGGTTCGGCGCCGGAGGGTCGCAAGCGCCAACCCCCTGGGCGGCGCGCCGAGACCGGAAAAAGCGGCTTGCGAGGACGCGGATCGCCCGGCGGCGGCGCAGCGTCAGAGCGGCTGGCCCGCCTGCGACCCGCCATCCGGATCGGCGAGCACCGGCCCGCCGTCGCTCGGCGCGGGCGGTTCGCCGGCCTTGGTCTGGGCGGCTTCCGCCTTCTGCCGTTCGCGCTGCGCCTGGCGCTCGGCCTTGGCCGCCTCGCGCTCCACGCGACGACGCTCGTCGGCCTCGGCCTTGGCGGCGCTGGCGGCCTCGGCTTCGACGCGGGCGCGCTCGTCGGCTTCCGCCTTGGCGATGGCCGCGGCCTCGTCAGCGAGCTTCTTCTCGGCGGCGAACGCCGCGAAGCCGAGCTCGAGGTCGGCGCCGCGCTCGAGCACCGCGTCGACGCGGCACGATTCGTTGAGCTCGCGGATGAAGCGCTGCTCGTCGGTCTCGACGACCTCCTCGGGCTCCTCGTCGAGCTCGACGTCGGTCTCCGCCTCGCCGTCGCCCTGGTCGGCGCGCGGTTGCGCCGCGTGCCAGGTGACCAGCGCCAGGCGCCGGCGGCGACGCTTCGGCTCGGCGACGGGCTCGGGCGGCTGCACGGGTTCCACGCTGCGTTCGGCGGCGTCGCGGAAGCGCAGGAAGACCTCGCCGTACTGCTCGTGCTGGATGGTCTCGATGAAGCGCTGGCGCGTGCACTCGAGCAGCGCGACCAGCATGCCGACCTTGGCGACCGGCGTCGGCAGGCGCTCCATGAGCCACGACAGGCGCGCCTCGCGCGTGGTCTCCATGGTCGAGATCAGGGCGCCCATGCGCTCCTCCATCGGCACGTCATCGTAGACGACGCGGCGCGGACCGAGGCCGGCGATGCGTCCCATGACCTGGTCCCAGGCGCGGAACAGCAGGTACGGATCGGCGTTGTCGAGCGACCAGCTCTCGACCTCCTCCGGATCCTCGGGGATGCTCTCGTGGACCTGGCGCGGGCAGCGCTCGAGCTGCTCGGCCTCGAGGCGGGCCAGCTCGTACGGCACGTCCTTGAAGCGGCGGAAGGCCAGCAGCTGCTGGATCAGCTCGCTGCGCGGATCGAAGAGCTCCTCGTCGCTCTCCTCGTCGGCCTCGTCGCCTTCGCGCGGCGGCGTGACCATGCGGCTCTTGATCTCGAGCAGCGTCGCCGCCATCAGGATGAAGTCGCCGGCGGCGTCGAGGTCGAGGTCCTGCCAGGCGCCGACGGTGGCGATGAACTGGTCGGC
>DASPLE010000079.1:0-11030 GCA_035627695.1 Planctomycetota bacterium | reverse complement strand
GACGCGTTGGGCGATCTGCTACGCCGAGGCGGCGTGGCCGCCGGCACCGCTGGTGCGCAACTGAAGGTCCGACGCGGGCGGCGGCGATGCTGGACCGCGCATCCGAGCGAGGCATCGGCGGCGCCCGCCCCGGGCCGAGGCCTGGTCACCCGCGGCGCGGTGAAACCAGACTCGCAACCCTGTTCCGATCGGCCATCCTGCGGGCCGAGGTTCCGACCATGCGCGTCCTGGCCCCCCTGCTTCCGCTCGCCCTGCCCGCCGTCCTCGCCGCCGAGGTCTACCAGGCGCCGTCGCCCGAACCGACGCCCGACGAGGTGCTGATCCTCGAGTACATGAACCGCTTCCGCGCCGATCCGGCCGCCGATGCCCTGCGCATCGCGCCGCCCGGAGGGCAGGTCGACGGCGTCTACGGCGACGTCGACTTCGACATGTTCCGGCGCGAGATGCAGGCGCTGACGCCGTCGCCGCCGCTGGTCTTCAACCTGCAGCTGCTCGACGCCGCGCGCAAACACAGCTGGTACATGGTCCACAACGGCCTCGGTCACAGCGAGGAGGCCGGCAAGACCGGCTTCGTCGGCGTCGATCCCGGCACGCGCTGCGCCGCGGCGGGCTACACCGGCGGCGGCGGCGCCGAGAACTGCTACGCGCAGACCCGCGATGCGTGGTTCAGCCACATCGGCTTCGTCGTCGACTTCGGCAAGGGCGGCGAGGGCGGCATGCAGCCGGGCCGCGGCCACCGCCGCAACATGCACGATCCGAACCTGCGCGAGGTCGGAGCGGGCGCGGTCGCCAACGGCTCGAACCTGTCCGTGACGCACAACCTCGGCGACCGTCGCGGCGTGCCGCGCTTCGCCGGCGGCGTGGTCTACGTCGATCTCGACCGCGACGGCTTCTACGACGTCGGCGAAGGCCGCGGCGGCGTGGCCATCACCGCCAGCGACGGCGCCAAGATCCAGACCTGGGCGAGCGGCGCGTTCACCATCGAGCTGGCATCGACCGCCGAGGTGACGCTGCAGGCCGAGGCCAACGGCCAGAGGTTCCGTCAGACGTTCGCCGCGGGCTCGCAGAACCTGAAGTTCGATTGGATCGTGCCGCAGGAAGCCGACCTCGCGGTCGCCGACAGGCTGCTCGCCGACCTCGCCAAGGCCAAGGACCCCGCCTCGCCGACCGCGTTCAAGGCGCAGGTCGCGCTGTACGTCGGAACGCGCGGCCTCTGCCTCGACGAGGAGCGCGCGGGCGCGGTGGCGACGGCGACCAGCGCCGTCGCCACCCAGCTCGAAGCCGCGCGGACCGCCGTGCGCGCCGCGCTCGACGGCGACGGCAAGGGCTTCCGCAAGATGGTCGCCGACGAGGCGAAACCGTTCAAGGGCACGGCGGCCGCGGCCTGGTTCAAGCAGGTCGAGGCGCTGCACGCCGCGCGGCAGGCGGTGGCTGCGTTCGAGCAGAACGGCGCCGCGACGCCGACCAAGGTGCGCGAGCTGGTCCAGGCCCTCGAGTCCCAGCGCGACTCGGCCAAGGACCCGGACATCCGCGCGCAGTTCACGGGCCTGGTGGGACGGGTGAAGGCGAAGGGCTGACGCGAGCGTCCGGGCTTCCGTCTTCGGGCTTCGGGCTTCGGGCCTCGACCTGCAAGCCTGTGCTTCCGCCCAGGCCCTCGCGCCGATCCCGTCCGCGCCGCGTCCCTTGGCATTCCCGCCTGGTGAACCTACAACCCGCGGATGAACGCCGCCGTCCGCTGCGCGATCGCCTGCGCGATCGCATTCCTCGTCCCCCTCGCCGCCGCCGACGGGCTGGTCAAGCCGACGCGGCGGGTGGCGATCATCGACACGGCGCACCTGCGCGCGTACGTCCCGCACGCCCAGGCCGAGGCGCTGAAGCCGCTGGTCGCGCGCGCCGACGTCATCTACCAGGCGCTGGCGCGCGACGCCGGCTACGTCATCACGGGCCGGCTCCACCTGCTGATCTCGGACGACTTCGACGACCACAACGGCTTCTCGACGGTCGTCCCGTACGCGCTGGTCCAGGTCGAGCTCGCGCCGCCGCCGCCGCAGTCGGGCATCTTCGACGGCCACGACCACGTCGAACGCACGCTGGTCCACGAGTTCACCCACCACATCGCGAACGATCGCAACCCGGTCGGCTTCCGCCGCGTGCTCGAACGCATCTTCGGCCGCGTCCTGCCGAACGACCTGCTCAGCCTGCTGGTCTTCTACCTGTCGACGCCGGCGCACATCACGCAGCCGCCGTTCTGGCAGGAGGGCCTCGCGCAGTGGGCCGAGACCACCTACGCGCCGGAAGGCCCGTGGTCGGGCCGCGGCCGCGACAGCCTGGCGCACATGGTCTGGCGGCTCGACGCGGCGCGCTCGCCGCTGGCGCAGGTCGGCGCGGCGCGCGCGGACCTGCGCGAGCTCGCCGACGTCCGCCTGCCCTCGCTCGCAGCCATCGCCGCGGCCAGGGACCTGAAGGCCACCGTCGCCGCGTGGCAGGCGTGCGCCGACGTGTGGGCGCGCCACCGCGCCGCCATCGCCGCCGCGGACGCGCGCGGCGCCGAGCGCGTCGACGACGCCATGGCCGATCTCGACGAGGCGATCGTCGCCGACCACGCGCGCCACCACGACGACGTCGTCGAACGCGTGCGCGCCGCGCGCGGCGCGCTCGACCGCCTCGCGGCGAGCGGGATCCCGCACCACCGCGACTGGCGGCTCAGCTACACGCGGTGGCCGTTCGGCAACCGCGCCTACATCTACGGCCTCGCCTACCTGCGCTATCTCGACGCCGCGTACGCGGACGAGGCCGACGCGTGGCGGATGATCGACGCGCAGTCGCGGCAGTGGCCGTTCCGTTTCACCACCGGTCTCGACAACCTCGCGCCGGAAGCGGCCACCGGCGCGCGTCCGCTCGCCGGCAAGGACCACGGCGACCTGCTCGCCGAGGCGCGCGCCGCGCTGATGGACGAGCAGGTGGCGCAGATCGCCGCGCTCCAGGCCAAGCCGATCACCCGCGCGCGCCGCCTGACCGAGCCGGACTTCCTGATCGGCGCGCCCGCCTGGACGGTCGACGGCCGGCTGATCGCCGCGCACGATGGCCGCTACGAGCGCCCGACCTACCAGATCGTCGACGCCGAGGGCGATCGCGATCAGACCTGGATGCCGGCCTGGGCGGTCAACGAGATCCGCTCGACGCCCGACGGCGCGCGCATCTACGCCGACACGCCGGTCGGCACCAATCCGTGGGCGCGCAGCCGCGTCTACCTGGTGCAGCCCGATGGCCAGCACAGCGCGCTCGACGGCAGCCGGCTGACGCAGCCGGATCTGCGCGTCGACGGCGACCGCCGCTGGAGCGTCGCCGCCGTGCAGCTGCGCCCGGCGGGTCGTCAGCGCCTGGTCGTCACCACCGTCACCGGCGAGCGCTCGGCCTGGGATCTGCCCTGGAGCGGACCCGATCAGGAGGACTGGCGCGAGGTCCCGACCGAGGGTCGCGCCTGGACGCCGGCATGGCGACCCGGCCACGACACCCTGTGCTGGGTCGAGACCCATCCCCAGGGCTCGCGCCTGGTGCTCGCGCCGCTGAGCGATCCCGGCGCACGCACGGTGCTGCTCGATCTCGCCGGCCGCATCCTGCATCCGTGCTGGAGCGCCGACGGCGCGCGCCTGTACCTCTGCGCCGACCACAGCGGCGTCTGCAACGCGTACGTGCTCGACCCGGCGGCGCCCGGCCGGCTGACCGCCATCACCAACACGCTCGGCGGCGTCGTCGCCTGCGTGCCGTCGTTCGACGGCAAGGAGCTCGCGCTCAAGGACTACGACCACCGCGGCCCGTTCCTCGCGCGCATCGCGAACGACCCGGCGACCTTCGCCGGCGAGATCCCGTCGATCGCGCTCGCCTGGCCGGCGCCGTTGGGGTCGCGTGGCGATCTCGCCGCCGGCGACGCGCCCACGCCGCCGACTCCAGATGGTCCGGCGCCGCAGCCGCAGGCCGCGCCCGCGGAGCGCGCCGCGCCGCAGCCGCGACGCGATGGCCGGCGGCCCCTGCCGCTCGATCCGGGCCCGCAGGACCTCACGGCGCGGAACTACTGGGGCCTCGCCAACATCCGTCCGCTGTTCTGGACCCCGACGACGGTGCCGGTCGCCGACGGCGGGCTCGGCGTCATCGGCGTCGCCGCCGATCCGCTGCTGACGCACGAGGTCATCGCCTCGATCGGCGTCGGTCCGGTCGAAGCCGAGGTCGTCGGCTCGTTCGGCTACATCTTCTCGGGCTGGCCGATCGACCTGGGCCTGTTCGCGTGGCGCAGCGAGCGCACCTTCGCCGACCTCGTCACGGCCACGCCCGACGAGGAGTTCGATTACACCGAGACCGTCGCCGTGGCGGAGGTGCGCGTCGGCAGCGGGATGTCCGGCATGCGCCGGCGTTGGCAGGCGTACGTCGCCGGCGGCCTCGCCGACTACGAGCAGGTCGACGACTCGGTCGACGAGTACGCCGGACTGACGCTGACCTCGGCGGCGCCGTTCACCGGCGAGGAGACCTACGGCGAGGCGGTCGTTGCCTACGACGACGCGACGTTCTTCCCGACCAGCTACGCGCGCGAGGACGGCACCAGCCTGGTCGCGAGCTATCGCCGCAGCCGCTTCGAAGGCGACGATGACGGACGGTTCGACCGCGATCGGCTGCTCGCGCTCGGCACGGCGGTGGTCGCGGTGTGGCCGTCGATGGGCCACCAGGTCGTCGCGGGAGGCGCGATCGGCGTGTCGAACGGCGACGAGACCCTGCAGGGCGCATTCTCGGTCGGCGGCGCGCTCGGCGTCGGCCTGCCGCGCGGCTACGTCGATCGCGAGGCGACCGGGACGCACATCATCGGCTACTCGCTGGCCTATCGCGCCGCGCTGTGGCGGCACTTCCGCGGCTTCGGCTCGTCGCCGCTGGTCCATCGCCAGATCGTGCTCGAGGGCTTCTTCGACGCAGCCAAGGTCTCGGACGATCGCCCGAACGGCGACGGCGAGTGGTACCGCTCGGCCGGCGGCGAGCTGCACGACTCGTTCGAGTTCTGGCTGCTGCTCTTCAATCCGGGCATCGGCGTCGCGCAGCAGCTCGACGGCGACGAGGACACCACGGTCTACATCACCCTCGATTTCCGGCTCTGAGGCCGCGGTCCCGGCCGCCGAGGAACGTTCCAATCCGTTCACCCTGCGGCCTGCGAGGCGCCTCGTCCGAGGTCATGGGGTAGGCTGTGCCACATGGCCAGCTCCTACTCGACGACCGGCACCCGCGCCCTCGCCCGCATCCGCCCCGAGGGCCAGCGCAAGGCCGCGCGCAGCGTGCTGGTCACCGGCGCCGCCGGCCGCATCGGCTCGTACTTCGCCGAGCACGCGCAGCGCCGCTACCGCCTGCGGCTGATGGTGCAGACCGAGGACCAGGTCGAGCGCGTCGCGCGCTTCGGCGAGACCGTGGTGTGCCAGCTCGACGATCTCGAGGGGCTGAAGCAGGCGTGCGCCGGCATCGACACGGTGCTGCATCTCGCCGCCGATCCCGACGCCGAGGCGGTGTGGCGCGACCTGCTGCGCGACAACATCATCGGCTGCTACCACGCCTTCGTCGCCGCGAAGAGCGCCGGCTGCCGGCGCGTGATCTTCGCCTCGTCGGTGCACGCGGTCAGCGGCTATCGCGCGGATGTGCAGGTGAAAACGCAGGATCCGGTGAATCCGGGCGATCTCTACGGCGTCACCAAGTGCTTCGGCGAAGCGCTCGGCCGCTACATGGCCGAGCAGGAGGGGCTGTCGGTGATCGCGGTGCGCATCGGCGCGTTCCAGAGCGACGAGGTCGCGCGCCGGCCGGATTCGATCCACCTGCTCGACGCCTTCGTCTCGCAGCGCGACCTCCACCAGCTCTTCTGCAAGGCGATCGACGCCGACAACCTGCGCTTCGCGATCTTCCACGGCCTCTCCGACAACCGCTTCAAGCGCCTCGACATCTCGGACGCGCGCGAGCTGCTCGGCTACGCCCCCGAGGACGACGCGACCGAGCTGAATCCGCAGGTCGAGCCGCTGCACCTGAAGGACCGCTTGATGGCGCATAACCTGCGCGGCGGCCAGGAATCGGGCATCCGCGACGACGTCAAGCCGGCCACCGGCAAACGCCGCAAGGCGCGCGCGACACGGTGAAACACGGCGAACAGGACCTCGACCGGCGGATCAAGGAGAAAGTCCCGTCATCCGGTCCATTCGTGGGGTACATTCCTGTCCCTCCGGAAAGCCCAGCCATGGACGAACGCACCCTCCTGATCGTGAACAGCTTCTTCCGCGATCTGCCCGATGTCCCGAAGCTCAAGAGCCTGCTGCGCGCGCGACTGGGCCGCGACCTCGGCCTGGACGCCGACGAGGCGATGATGCTGGTCGAGAGCCTGATCACGGCCGGCGTGCTCAACGAGATCACGGTGCGCTGCGAACGCGACGGCTGGAAGCAGTCGATCATCGAGCTCGCCGACGACGAGGGCTCGACGATCATCGAAGCGGTCGTCACGCGCCGCTATTCCCGCGCGAGCTGAACGGTCCTCCTGCCCACCTGACGTCATCGCGCGCGAGGCCCCGCTCAGGTACTCCCGCTGGCGTTGCGGCCCCGGTCGGGCGCGCACCATGACGCGATGCCCGTCGACCCGCTGTGCGCACGCCTGCGCCGCGACCTCCCCGCCGACATCGTGCTCGACGATCTCGCCGCGCGCCTGCAGTGGGCCGGCGACGCGAGCGTCTACCGCCTGATCCCGCGCGTCGTGCTGCTGGCGCGCAGCGTCGACGACGTGCGCGTCGCGCTCGCCCATGCCGCCGAGGCCGACGTGCCGTGCTGCTTCCGCGCCGGCGGCACGAGCCTGTCCGGGCAGGCGGTCTCCGACGGATTGCTCATCGTCATCTCGCGCCTGCGCGGCATCCGCGTGCTGGATGGCGGCGCGCGCGTCGCCTGCCAGCCGGGCGCGGTCGGGTCGTGGGTCAACGCCGCGCTCGCGCCGCACGGCCGGCGCATCGGCCCGGATCCCGCCAGCATCCAGGCCGCCGAGATCGGCGGCATCGTCGCCAACAACGCCTCCGGCATGTGCTGCGGCGTCGCCGAGAACAGCTACCGCACGGTCGAGCGCCTCGAGCTGGTGCTCGCCGACGGCTGGAGCGTCGACACCGGCGCGGCCGACGCGGACGAGCGCATGGCGCGCGAGCGGCCGGCGCTGCACCGCGGCCTCGCCGAACTGCGCGACGCGCTGCGCGCCGACCTCGAGCTCGCCGAACGCGTCCGCCGCGCGTTCGCGACCAAGAACACGGTCGGCTACAGCCTCAACGCCTTCCTCGATGCCGAGACGCCGGCGCGGATCCTGCAGCGGCTGGTCGTCGGCTCGGAAGGCACGCTGGCGTTCATCGGCGAGGCGACCTTCCGCACGCTCCCCCTGCCGCGCCATCGCGCGACCGCGTGGCTGCTGTTCGCCGACGTCGAATCGGCGGCGCGCGCGGTGCCGCCGCTGGCGGCGGCCGGCGCCGCGGCGATCGAGATCCTCGACGACGTCGCGCTGCGCCGCGTCGCGCACAAGCTGCCCGATCCGCTGCCCGTGGGCGAGCCGGCGGCGCTGCTCGTCGAGTTCCAGGAGGAGCACGCCGACGTCCTCGCCTACCGCCTGGCCGCGACCGCGCCGGCGCTCGCCGCGTGCGCGACCCTCACGCCCGCCGCGTTCACCCGCGATGCGGCGACCCAGGCGCGCTACTGGGCGATCCGCAAAGGACTGTTCCCATCGGTCGGCGCGGTGCGCGCCGCCGGCACCGCGGTGGTCATCGAGGACATCACCTTCCCGGTCGAGGCGTTGGCGGCGGGCATGCGCGAGCTGCGCGCGCTGTTCACCGCCCACGGCTACGCCGACGCGGTGGTCTTCGGCCACGCCAAGGACGGCAACCTGCACTTCACCCTGACGCCGGACTTCGCGCAGCCGGCCGAGGTCCAGCGCTATGACCGCTTCATGCGCGCGCTGGTCGAGCTGGTCATCGCCCGCGGCGGCAACCTCAAGGCCGAGCACGGCACCGGCCGCAACATGGCGCCGTTCGTGCGCGCGCAGTGGGGCGACGCCGCGGTCGCGATCATGCGCCGCGTCAAGGCGCTGCTCGACCCGCGCGGCCTGCTCAATCCCGGCGTGCTGCTCGACGACGATCCGCAGGCGCACCTCAAGCACCTCAAGACCATGCCGCCGACCGACGAGCTGGTCGACCGCTGCATCGAGTGCGGCTTCTGCGAGCCGACCTGCCCGAGCCGCGATCTCGCCACCTCGCCGCGCCAGCGCATCGCCCTGCTGCGCCAGGCGCGCGGCGGCGACCGCGCGGCGAGCGCGGCGATCGGCAGGATGTGGCAGGCGGAAGCGCTCGACACCTGCGCCGCCGACGGCACCTGCGCCATCGCCTGCCCCGTGGCGATCGACACCGGCGCGCTGGTCAAGGCCGAGCGCGCGATGCGGCGCACGCCGCTGCAGCGGCGCATCGCGCTCGCGATCGCCGACCGGCTGGGCACCGCGGTCGGCGCGACGCGCGTGGCGCTCGGCTGGGCGCGTCGCCTGACCGACGGCCGCGTGCCCGGTTCGGCCGTCCCCCTGCCGCCGCCGGCGCGCGACCTGCCGCGCACGTGGCCGCGGGCGAAGCCGGGGCAGCCGACGTTCGTCTACCTGCCGACCTGCCTCGCCCGCTCGATGGGCGCCGATCCGTTGCCGCACCTGCTGTCGACGCTGTGCACGCGCGCTGGCGTCGGCCTGGTCGTGCCGCCCGGCGTCAGCGGCCTGTGCTGCGCCCAGCCCTTCGCCAGCAAGGGCTTCCCCGACGCCGAACGGCGCATGGCGGCGAAGCTGGTGCGCGCGTTCGGCGCGAGCGGCGAGATCGCGATCGTCACCGACACCAGCACGTGCGCCGGGCATCTCGATCACCTGCACGAGGTGCTGAGGAAATCGGGCCTGCGCGCCGGCGCCGTCTACGATCCCGCGCGCTTCGCCGCCGAGATCCTCGTCCCGCGGCTGAGCATGCGCCGCCGTCTGCCCGCGCTGGCGCTGCATCCGACGTGCTCGGAGCAGCGCCACGGGTGGACGGGACACCTCGCGAAGGCCGCCGGCGCGTGCGCCGACGCACACCTGCCGTCGTCCGCCGCCTGCTGCGGCATGGCGGGCGACAAGGGCTGGTCGTTGCCGGGGCTGACGCTGCGCGCGGCGGCGCGCGAGGGCCGCGAGGCGCGCGCGCTGGCCGGCGACGGGGCCGCGACCAGCGCGACCTGCGGTCTGGCGCTGGGCGCGGCGAGCGGCGTGCGCTACCGCCATCTCTGGAGCTGGCTCGAGATCGCGTCGCGCTAGGACCGCCGGAAGCGGCTCAGAAGAGCATTTTGAACACGCCGACGATCACCAGCACGATGCCGATGACGATGCCGAGGACGAGGGCGCCGATGCGTCCTTCGCGGGTGACGTTGCCGGTGTGATCGCCGGTGAGATTGCTGCTATCCATATCCACTCCAGTGCTGCGCGATCATCGCTGATCCGGCACGGGCTTCCGGACCTGAGGCGGCATCCTGCAACGGCGCTAGGCGGCTGCGAGGACGCTCAGGCCTCGTCCACCGCGGTGCGGTCGACGGCCCGCGCGCGCGCCAGCGCGACGGTCTGGTCGTCGAACAGCCACAGCGACGCGCCGCCGGCGCTCACGTCGGCGCCGAGCAGGCCGCGCGGCAGCCCGTCGACGGGCAGATCCTGCTCGCCGATGGCTTCGGCGGGGATCTCCCAGCCGTGCCAGGTCGCGACGGCGAAGATGTCGGTGAGCAGCGCGTCGGCGGCGGGGCGGTCGCTGGCGGCGAGCGCGTCGAAGCCGCCGGCCATCGCCTGGCCGGCGATCCGCGCGAAACGGCGCAGCAGCTGCGCGAGCGAGCGGTCGGCGAGGCTGGGCAGCTCGTCGGCGAGGTTGCGGGCGTAGCGCTCGATCATCTCGTCGGCGCTCAGCGCGGCGAGCAGGGCGGGGACGTCGACGCGATAGCAGGCGCAGCGCATGCGGGATGGTCGCCGCCCGGGCGCGGCGTCCAGGTGCGGCCCGCTACCGCGGCGACTCCGGGGCGGCCCACGGCGCGACGATCCCGGCGAGCCGCGCTCGACCGAGGTCGTTGAGGCCGGCGCCGAGCACGCCGGGCGCGACCTCCCAGCAGCGGTGGTCGGACAGCGGGGTCGTGCTGGCGATCTGGCACTGGTACGCCTTGGCCACATCGCGAGCGGCGCGCACCAGGGGTCGGATCAGCTCGGCCTCGGCGTCCGGCGCCGCCGGCTCGACCAGCACGACCGCGGTGGCGCCGCGCGCGCACGCGTCGGCGACGATCCAGCCGACGATCTGGCGGTACTCGCGATGCTTCCAGCCGATCAGGCGGTCGCCCGGCGGCAGCACCACCAGCACGCCCTGGCCGGCGAGATCGAGCGCCTGCGACGCGACCGCGAGCGCCAGCACGCCGTCACCGGCCAGGATGCGCGCGCACGGGCTGTGATCGACGCCGCTGAAGCTGCGCAGCAGCGACCAGCGGCGGTCGGCGCTCGCATCGACGCGCGACAGGACGAGCACGGCCTCGTCGTCGGCGAGGCGCAGGGCGTCGTCGACCACCGCGAGTCCAGCCGCGCCACCCGGGCGGACCAGGCGCAGCCCCAGCCCGCGGCCGTCCGGCGCCAGCGCGCGCATGCGCGTGCGCCCGCGCGGCTCGATGACCGCGCGCAGCGCGCCGTCGTTGCCGCTGGTCGACTCGAGCGGCTGATCGGCGTCGTCGACGACGCGCCACCCATGGGCGTCGGCCAGCTCGACGTGCAGCGGCTCCTCCTCGTAGCCGGCATACGGCAGGTAGTGCCAGCGCGCCGATGATGGGATCGGGGCCGCGTCGGCCGCCGGTGGCGCCGATGCGGGCGTCGGCCCGCAGTCCTCGGCGGCGATCGACGCCGCCGCGATCAGCATGATGGCGATGCGGATCACCGCGCCGGCTTCAGCTGCAGTTCGAAGCTCTCGACCGCCGCCTTCCAG
>DASPLE010000078.1:0-47038 GCA_035627695.1 Planctomycetota bacterium | reverse complement strand
CCCGTGGACACGGAGACGGGAGTCGAACCCGCGAGCGACTGCTTTGCAGGCAGCCTCCGATCCGATCGGTGCTCCGTGAGATGGCGGTCCCAACGGGAATCGAACCCGTATCCCCAGATCGACAATCTGGTGTCCTGGCCGTTGGACGATGGAACCTGGTGTTGGGGGAGCGCTTCGCGCCTCCCCCGACGATCGCGCCTTCGGCGCTGCCCCCGTGGAACCAATTCACAGGAAGAGCCGGCTAAGCCTGCCCACCGAATCGGTTTCCCGGGGGCGGCGCCGAAGGCGCGTTACATGGGGAGGCGCGAAGCGCTCCCCCGTGACAAGTGGCTGCTGGTCGGTGGTTGCCGACGGTCTGGATTCGGTCAGTCGCGCGAGGACCCATTGCCCGCTCGCGCTCGGCTCAGGGGACTACCAGACTTGAGACGGATTGATCAGAACGCGGTGCGTTCCTGCAGCAGCCGAAAGAGAAAGTGGAGCCATGCGGAATCGAACCGCAGTTTCCTCCGTGCGAGGAAGGAGTCCTTCCATTGAACGATGGCCCCGAGATGCGCCTGTCGGCAAGCCGACCCACAGGATCGTCTCCACAGGGGCAGCGCCGAAGGCGCGTTCGTTGGGGACGGAGGCGCGACGCCTCCGTCCCCAACCAAAAGCTCTCCACAGATATAGACGGGGTTGGGTCGGATCGAACGACCGGCCGGGCGCTTAGAAGGCGCCTGCTCTTCCAGCTGAGCTACAACCCCTGGTTTCAATGAGCGCGAGAAAACGAAGAACCCCGGCGGATGAGGCCGGGGTTCGCTGATCGTCAGGTCAGTGTCGGAACACTACCGTCGTATCAGATCCCTCCGGCTCTGCGTAAGGCTGCTATCGCCATTTCCGCCGCATGTCGTCGCCACGACGCACCATGCCCCTGACTGCCGCAGCTGCTTGAGCAGCGTCGACATCGACTGGGCTTTTCTGGTGGTGTCGGAGCGGGACATGGAAGGCGTCATCCTTGGAACGAGGGAACGGGGGTTGCAGGGGCTGGTTCGACCCAGCGATCTCCGGCTTATGAGGCCGGCGAGATGCTCTTCTCCACCCTGCTGCTATATGAATACTCGCTACTGTATCGGTGTCAACATGCAGGTCTGCATGGTGCTCCAGCAGGGACTCGAAGCCGACGGTCGGCTCCCACCTGCTCTCCGGCTTGAAAGGCCGACATCCTGATCCTCTGGACGACTGGAGCTGATGGTGCTCGCTGTGGGACTCGAACCCACGTTTCCGGCTTGAGGGGCGTCGACGCGTTGCGTCGACCCTAGCCACTGGACGAAGCGAGCATGGCTGGCAGGGCGTGACTCGAACACGCATCATCTCGATTAACAATCGAGCGCTCGACCTTTGAGCTACCTGCCAATGGTGAATGGTGGCCGACCGCGGAGTCGAACCGCGATCTCCGGATTTTCAGACCAGCGCCCTGCCGTTGAGCGAGTCGGCCGTGAAATGCCATCGTGAACCGCCTTCACGGGGGCAGCGCCGAAGGCGCGTTACGTGGGGGCGGAAGCGAAGCGATCGCCCCCGCGACAAGTTCACGGGCGAGGAGTCGAACCTCGAGCCTCCTGCTTCAGAGGCAGGCGTTCTACCGATTGAACTACCCGTGATCGTGATGTGGGTGGAAGCACCGGAATCGAACCGGCGTCTCAGGATTCACAGACCTGTGTGCTGCCACTGCACCAGCTCCCACATGTTGGTGGAACGGCGGGATTCGGACCCGCGGCCTCTGCCACCCAAGGCAACGCTCTGCCAGGCTGAGCTAGCGCGAAGCCTCCCCTTGGGGGACGTTCCGAGCACGCCGCGCATGAGCGCGGCGTCGGGATCACTCCCTGAAAGTAGTAGTCGCGGACACTGCCGTCGAAGCGCCCGCTGATCAGGCAGCAGTGCTTGAAGACACGCCCCGACCCGCACGGGCACAGGTCATTGCGGCCGAGCTTCTCGATCAGGTTCCTTCGAGCCCTTCACGATACGGTCGCCGCGTCGTACGCGCGTCTCGGACGGGAAGCCGCGTCTACGCTTGGATGAGCGCTCGAAAGCACGGCTGGTCGTCGTGGTCGTGGTCCATACGTCCTCCTTGGTGATGGCGTCGGTGACGCCGGTGTCGTCGTGATGGTCGGATCGGCGCGATTCGAACGCGCGGCCTCCTGGTCCCGAACCAGGCACTCTGCCAGGCTGAGCTACGATCCGTTGGAATGGCGGCGAGAGCGGGGCTCGAAGCCGACGGTCGGCCCCCGCCGCATCGTGGCGGCAAAGCGGACTCTTCGGAAACGCGCTTCCCAGTCGTGGCGGTTCGCGGCCAGGTCCGACCCATTGCTGGGGACGGCACGACACGGTGCATCCGCAACCGCATCCGCACGACACACCCCGCGCGCATCGCGCAGGTAGCATCTCCGACACGCCCCTTGCGGGGTACCCGTTTCGTCAGTCGTTTTTCGGGCGCTCTTCCATTTGAGCTATCTCGCTTCGTTCAATCTGGTGCGGAGAGAGGGAGTCGAACCCCCAGAGTCGTGAGACGGGGCGTTTACAGCGCCTTGGGCTCGCCAATACCCATGTGCCTCCGCATGAGTTCCCGAGGCTGGAATCGGACCAGCAGCCTTCCGCGTGTCGGGCGGACGCTCTGCCACTGAGCTACTCGGGATGATGGTGCGCGCGGATCGGATCGAACGATCGGCCTTCCGCTTATCAGACGGATGCTCTGCCACTGAGCTACGCGCGCATGGCTGGCCCGGGGGACTCGAACCGCCGACCTCCTCCTTCGCAGAGAGGCGCTCTTCCACTGAGCTACGGGCCACTGACGGCGGCCGAAGCCGCCGATGAGACAACGAACACCCGGCCGCGCCGACGATGGAGCCGATGGCTCCGGCGCGGCCGGGATGGTGAATGCACAGCTATGGAGTTGTCATGGAGCCTGAAAACGAAGAGACCCCTGGGGATTTCCCCAGGGGTCTCGCTTGAGAGGTCGGTTGAGCGTGAGCTCTAGCCTGACGTCACCTTGCAAGGCGCCCCTGGATCATCGGTAAATTCCCGCTGATTGCCCTGATAGACGCTTGGATGACGGATGCACAGGCACATGGCGGCCAACATGCCTACCGGGTTATCGATGTCAACACGTCTCTGGTAAGCCGACACAGACCCTGGAAAACTGCGCCGCAATGCTAGGATAGGCCCTGTGATCCAGCGCAGCATACCGCTCTCAACGCGGCCACATTCTCTCCACGACCTGTGCCGTGGCCTCATGCTGCTGAATGGCCTGAGCGTTCAGGAGACGGCCTTCCGCTCGGGCGTAAGCCCCGGCTCCGTCGCCGCGCTCTGCGAGCGCACGCCGCAACAGATCGACACATGGATGCGCCTCCTCGGCGCGGTCGGCGCGACCGTCGCGGTCCAAGCCCAGGGGCAGCAGTGGTCCGTGACGCTACCACGCGCCGCCGCGCCACGCGTCGCCCTCGAATGGGATCACTGGCGCCATCGCCGGCTCGTCAGCGCGCTCAATCACGTCAATCGGGCCGATGCCAAGCTGAAGCGCGCGGCACGCGACGAGAAGGCGCAGTCGTACGTGACCAACGAAGAGGGCCGCCTGCGCGCGCGCCTGACCGAGCTGCGCGGCGCTCTGAAGGCGCTGTCCGGACGCCATCGCGCCGACGGACTACGCGCGGTCATCCAGCTCATCGCGGCGAAGATCGGCCTGAAGGCGGAGGAGCTCGCACTGATGTCCGGCGTCAGCCTCGGTGCCGCCCAGTTGGCGCTTGGCGACGATCAGGATGGCCGCCTGGCGACGCTGCACCGCGTGCTGTCGGCGCTGAATGCGCGGCTCCACATCCAGATTGCTGACTCCACGATCGACATCGCCCTCTGCCCGCCGGGCGATTGGCGACCAGGAGAGGCTGCATCCTCCACGACGAGGCGCACGGCTGGTCGCTCGAGCCCGGGACAGGAGGACGGCCCGAACCGCAGCCGCATCTCTTCGGATGACATCCTGGCGCTGTACGATCGCGGCCTCTCGATCGGTGAGATCGCGCGCAAGGCGGGCGTCAGCCGGCAGCGCGTCCACAAGATCGCGATGGACCATGGACGGACACCGCGTCGCGTGCAGGCCCGGGAGCAGCGGGAGTCCGATGGACGCGCGACCCTCGATCTCGCCCCGGCGTGACAGCTCGTCTCCGTCACCGCTCCGCGTCAACGCAGGATGCCTGCGGGACCGGATGAGCCGAGCCTGAGTGTTGTCACGTGGACGTTCGTGGGAGAAGACGACGTCGCGACTCGGCTACGAGCAGCCGATCGAACAGACGAAGGCATTATCGGACGACCTTCGGTCGCCACTGTCCGCGACGAGCAGCACGATCAGTGACCGGCAGTAGGCGCATATCCTTCTTCTGAGTTGTGATGAGTCGTATGGTCCGCCCTGTGAAGTTTGGGTGACCCCGTGGCGAGGCTCCGCAGCGGCTGCTTCCTTGGCCGAGAGCTGCGATATTGCTACGTTGCCGACAATGATCCCACTCCCGTCGCGTGCGCTCGGAGCGCTCCTCGCGATCGTAACCGCAGCAATGGCTCTCCACAGCAGCGCCGAAGCAGCCGATCCCGGCGACGAGGACGTGCAGGCCCAACGGTGGAGCCGCGCCTTGGTCTGCATCTCTGGCAACGTGCTTTCGGAGCCGACCTTCGAGGCGCTGCTGAAGGAAGACCCGACCTACGCGCGCCTCGTCGATCAGGACGGCGAAACTGTTCTCCATCTCATCGTCGGATCCGGTCGTGTCGGCGATGAGACGGCGCTCGCCGCCATCGACGCGGCGCTCGCGGCCGGCGCCTCGGCCACCGCAGTGGACCATGCCGGCCGGTCGGCAATCGACGCCTGCCTCGAGTCCTTCGACGACGTCACGCAGGTCCGCCCCCTCGTTGAGGCGCTCCTCGAGCGCGGCGTGCCGCTGGCACCGCCGGTGCCGCGCACCACCTCGACGCTCCACCGCGCAATGGGCAGGCTCGGCAGGGCCCTGGGGCTCACCGAGCTGCTGATCGGGAACGGCGCCGAACCCAACCAAACCGACGAGCATGGACGAACAGCGCTTCACCACGCGGCGATTGAGAACCGCTCCGAAATCCCTGCCCTGCTACGCCTCGGCGCAAAGCCCGACGCACGCGACGATGGAGGAGCGACGGCGCTGACGATCGTGGCCGCCGCTGGCGACGTCACAGCCGTGGACGCACTGTTGGACGCCGGCGCCGATCCACGCCTGCAGGACCCGCAGGGTCTGAACGCAGCCGATCACGGGCTGGCGGCGGGCCAGGAGAAAGTCGTCGATCGGTTAATGGCGGCGGGTGCCGGCCCGAGTCTCGGCCTCGCCGACCTCGCGCGCCTCGGGCTGATCCACCAGCAGGTCCGCGCGCGCAACCGAGATGCCGTCGGCAAGATGCTCGACCTGCGTCCTGAGCTCGTATCGATCTCCGATGCGGATGGCCGCACGCCGCTCGCTCACGCCACGACGATTGGCGACCTCGACCTCGCCCGCCTGCTGCTCGATCGCGGAGCCGACGCGCAGTCCGGCGTGATCGGGACATGGCTGGCCGGCGAGACGGGGCCGGCACTGCGCGAGTTGCTGTACGCGCGCGGCGCGGTCCCCCTGCACCGCTCCCACGATCCGCGCCGGCCGGCGCGCGCGCTAAGCGTCGAGCTCGTGCGCATCGACGGGACCGCCGCACCCGCCACCGCGGACGCGGTCCACGCGCTCGAACGCGAGCTCGGCTGCCGGGTCCCCGCCGGCTACGAGCGCTGGACGACGCGCCTCGGTTTCGGCCTGCTCGGCATCTGGCGCATCGAGACGCCCGCCCGTGTCGCCGACGAGTTCCGCGACAGCCGCGCGAGGCCGGGCCTCGGGATCACGCCGACTTACTGGGACAATGCCCATGAAGCCTTCAGCCCTGCCGAGCTGACGGACCTGGTCGAGCTGTTCAGCTCCATCGATGGCGACCGCCTCGTGTTCGCGCGCTCGAATCCGGACCGGCTCTGCGTCCTGCCCCGCCACAGTTCGTTCGTCTTCGAGGTCGGCCACGACCTTGACGAGGCGATGGGTCGGCTGTTCGCGGACTCCAGCGACTGGCCACCGACGTTCAAGCCGTACAGCGGCCCGCCAGCGGAGGAGCGGCCGGGCGATCGCTGAATTGGTGCGCGATACGGCAGCCGCCGCTGACGCACCGCCTGCGGTCGCTGCGCCGGCGATCGCCCCGCAGCAGCCGCGACATGACCCCAACGAGAGCGATGACGGCGACGTCGCCATGTCCGCGTCATGGGCAGGGGCTGGCTCATCGGACGCAAGAGTGAGACGTGACTGCCCAAAGCAGCCGCGTTGCGACCCGTGTCGTGGACTCATGCTGCTGCATCCGGCTTGCACCTAGCTTCGCTTGGCGACCCCTCGATCGCGCGCACACGCAGCCTCGCCCCGCGACCCAACTATGCTCGAAGCCCCCGCATCAGCGCCGACGTCTCGCGCGTCGCCCGTCACAACAGCATGGCGAGACGATGAGCACTCGTCATGCGCGAGGCCGGCTCACGACAACTGCCTAACCACGCTGCAGCGCCAGGCGGAGGGTAGACCTCAGCTATGAGCCTTGGAAAAGCTTGCCGGCCGACGGCGATAGCGACGCCCTGGAACTCGCCTCGCCATAGCTTTGCTGCCAATTGAGGAGCTGCGGGTGCAGGCGCGCAAACCCAGCGAACGCTTGAAAGACATAACCCCCGGCTTTCGCCGGGGGTTATATTGGAGCGGGCAATGAGACTCGAACTCACAACCTACAGCATGGCAATGTGACCACGATGCGGACGTAACGGACGTCACCAAAGTCCGTTACAGCATAGCTCGTTGCGAAGAACTGGCTTGGGACCGGGACAATGCAGGACAAGAGCAGACGCGGACAGAACCGCAGGGACGACTAACTGCATCAAGTGCGGCATCACCTGCACGCGCGCGAGCCAACCGGCCGAGTGGCCCCCAGAGCGACAGCCTCGTCAGCCGCTCGCCTCCGCCTGACTGTGTCGGCCAAGCTCCTGGTGAGTTGGGCAAGCCGCCCTGAGTCTTGCGTCTCGCACTCCCAAATGACCCGAACTGACCACCCCTGACGGACGAGAGCGGCTGTGGCCTCAGCATCACGCTCGATGTTCCGGGCGAGCTTAGGCAACCAGTATTCAAGGCGCGACTTTGGACGACGCGCAAGGCTGCACTGCTCGTGTTGGTGCCAGAAGCACCCGTGCACCTGCACCGCCACCTTCGCTGAGTGAAAGACAACGTCAGGCGTCCCTGGCAGATCACGTCGGTGAAGCGCATAGCGCAGCCCCTGTGCGTGCAGTGCACGCCGTACCGCAAGCTCGGGGGATGTGTCCGTCTTACGAATCTTCGACATCACACGGCTGCGATTCTCGCGGCTGATCTTGTCCACGTTCAACCAACAGCAGTGCGCAGCATCGCGGCGTGACCCTTGCCCGTGCCAGGGTGCGCTGAGTGATCTCCAACGAGCTTTCGGAACTCTCGCGGGACCTGCTCGGGGCTGCGAGGCTCCGGGTATGGAGCGCGGCACGGCGGCATCAACACAGGTTCATCAGACACACGACGATGACCGAGGAGCTGCTTCCTAATCGCCCTGCCCAGCACCTCCGCGAGAAGCGATGGCACGGCGTTCCCGATTTGCTTCTGCTGCGAAGTCCGTCCGCCGATGATCCTGACGTCGTCAGGAAAGGTTTGGAGGCGGCAAAGCTCGCGCACGCTGAGCCGCCGATTGTCCCAATGGAATGGGCCGACAGCAGGCCCGGGCTGTGCCTGGATGGTCCACGATGGACGGTTCTTCGCGAGCTTGAGCAGGAAGGTCCAGTAGCGGCGCCTCCATCCAAAGAGCGGCAGTCCGCCGCCCCGCGAGGTGTGCCAAAGGTAGTTGAATCCCTCGGGCACTGAGGGGAGCAGCCCAGCCCACTTTCCGCGAACAGTAAGCTCCTCGTCGTCAGCCGCAGTTACTCCGCACATCGCGTCCCACGCAGTGGTGTACGGCTTGCAAGATGCGCTGGCTGTGCTGCTTGCTGCTTCGGCATGTGTTGGGGCAGGGAAAGTAAACACCGCACCATCGCGCGCAGCCACCAGGAAGAATCTGTTCCTGAGTTGCGGCACACCGTAATCCGCGGCGTTCAGGACTTGATAGTGCGCTTTATACTTCGTGCCGCATTTACGATTGATCTTGTCGATGCGTCGCAAGAGCAGCTTGAGCCCCTCGTCTTTACCCGAGTACGCGAGGCCCTCGACATTCTCGAGAAGAAATGCTCTCGGCCGCGCTTCTTCGATGACGCGCATGTATGCGCTTAGTGTGTCGGCACGTGGATCCTCAAGCCGTTTGGCGTCGCCATTTGCCCAATACCCAGCCTTCGAGAAGGGTTGGCAAGGCGGCCCGCCAATCACGAGGTCCGGCTCCTCGGCACGCAGGTGAGCCACGCCCAGCAGCTCTTTAGTCGACACGTCGAAAATGCTTCGCTCGATGACCGACCAACGCCGACTCGCCCGAAGGCTCTCGCAGCAGTCATGGTCGAACTCAAGAGTGGCTCGGGTATCGAAGCCCGCTGCCTCGAACCCGTAATCGAGGCCACCGGCTCCAGAGTAGAGACTGATGACTGTCGGTTTCATGCCCGTGCCGCCGCGCGCAGCGTGGCTGCGGCGTCCTCAGTCCAACCGACACCTACCTTGACGTTGTTGGAGAGCTTCCTCGGGCAGGTCAGGTGTTGCGCCATCGTCACCGGCCGCGTGAACTTGAACTGCCACTCCTCAGTGACGGCGTGAACGCAGGCCGCAACCACGTCAAAGTCGTCTATGCCGTAGTAGCGCGAGCACTTGTCGGACTTAGAAGCGCGCGTGCGCTGGAAGTCGATTCGAGCCACACCATCGGCAGTCGTTTTCCGCAGCACGTTCTTGCACTCGATGTTCAGCGCCCGGCTGCCCTCGAAGCAAAGTCGGACGTCTGGGCCGCCTTCCTCATCGAGACGTACACAGTTGGTAACCCCCGGAACCTTCCGCAAAGCCCGCACAAGGTGCTCCTCCGCGACCCAGCCTCGCACGGCCATCTTCAACCTGCGCGCGCTCGTGATGAGGTCGAGCACCTCATGCTCGCTAAGCTCGAACTCGTGCGCCAGTTCGTGGACGCGTGTAGCTGCGACTGCGGCACCTGCGTCGAGACCTAATGCCGGCACCGTCAAGGCAGCCTGCTCTGTGCTCGCAAACCGTTCTGCGATGAGCTGGCGGTGCCCCTGGTCCTCTCCAAGCGCCTCGCGCTCGAACCGGATGTAACGCAACAGCGAGTCTGCGGTGCCGCCAACGAGGACCTCGACGGGTGTAGGTTGAGAACCGCGATGGTCACGCTCCCAGGTACACCAACCGCTCGCGACACATTGTTCAACGTGATGTTTCTTAAACTCGATCGAGATGAAAAACTTTGTCGGGCTGTGAAGCACTGGGTCGGCGCCGACAAATACGCGATTTTCGAGGTCGATGCCCAGAAAAAGCGTCACGTAGAGTCCCGCAGGATCTTGCCAGAGGTCGTGTAGCTTGCCGTCCTTCGACCCGTATTTGACCTGGAACCGAAACTCGTCTGCTGGCCTGTTCCGTGTCGGCACCGACGTCGCGCGGAAGGCGTAGACGACGATGCCCAAGCGCTCGCCAGACGCAGTCTCAAACGAGATTTTGAAAGGCGCCTCCGTCGGTGGGCTGCAAACAAGGACGCGGCATCCTGCCTTTTCGAGCGCGTCCGTGATGAACTCGAGCAGTGGCTGCCGGTCGTGAGCGCTTACCCGATACGTCCGCGGCCAGGTCGACATTGACCCTAACGTAGCTCTGCGCCGAGTCCTTCAAGGATGCGGCATCGCCACCGCCGAGAGGGTAGCCGCGCGCGCAAAGGCGATCTTCCCTCGTCCCTCGTCCCTCGTCCCTCGTCCCTCGTCACGCGACAGCGCCGACGAGCGACCGCGCGTAGCCCGGACCCTGGGCGATAGGCCACTCGGCGCTGCGGCGATGAGCCTACTCGTCCTCGTCAGCGAGCATCCAGATGCGCTTCAAAGGCAGCTCGGCGCGGAAATCATCGCTGAGGCGGTCGTAGACACGGAGCAGGTTCGACATGACTTCGCCGGCATCCCACAGCCTTATTTGGAAGTGGTGCGCCGCCGCCTCCTTCTTCACGGACGACTTGAAGCCACCCCACGCGACAAGTAGGCCCTGCTCGGCTTTGAAGGACTGCATGCTGCCTTGGAGAGTGCGCAGGACGGTCACGTCGACCTGCTCATACTTCACCTGCACCGCCAGGCGCGGCGGGCCGAAGCCCATTGGCCCCGAGCCGGCAAGGATGTCGACGCCGCCGTCTGCTCCGGGCGGCGACAACTTCGTCACGTAGCCATCTGCGATCAGCACCGCTTCGACTAGAGCGGCGAGTCCGTGGCCAGAGAACTTCGCCTGAATGCGCGCGACGATGCGATCCTGCGCAACACGCTCCAAATCGACCGCTTCCTCTGACACGGCCACGTCCACATCATCGTCGGACGCCTTGGGAACGTGAGCCGATGGGACCGACGCCTTCCCCTTGAGTAGTGCGCGGACACGCGCCTCAGCGTCGTTCCGGGACACCTGGCAGACTGTAAGGAACGCGCCAAAAGAGTAGAGCAGATCCTGGTCCACTGACGCCCGCGGGACGTCGGTCCGCAGCCACTTCACCTTGCGGCGATGGAGGGCGCCCGGTGGGCCGCCCGCTTCGTATTCGTAGCCACCAGCGACAGTGCCGATGGCGAGCGCGGCGCTCGTCTTTAGCGGCATGACGACCACGTCATCGGACTGCATGCGGAGCGCGAATGCGATGAGTTGACCAATCTGATTCGCCGCCTTGGCGGGTTTGGACTCAGGGTGAGTTTTCCGATAGGCCGATGCGACCTCCTCCTTCGTCTTAAGGGCGGCCATGTCCGGCATCTCGTCCCAGCCGACGACGGCGAGCCCGTGATCGAGAGCGTACTGCTCCCGCTCCCCAGCACGCCCTGCTCGCACAAGCCACAGAGTCATGTTGATCTCCGAGGCAAGTTACACTGCTCAAGCGCCGCTCGATAGAGGTCATGCTGCCCCCGGGAGTGATTGAAGCGGACCAAGCCGCGTAGAACCGCGCTCGCGCTTGAGCATCGCTTCAATCAGACAGGAGCAGAAGACATCGACTGCCCATTCGATGAGCATCTTCGACATGATGGGGAAGGAGCCTTTCTGCGCTAAGCGATTCATCCGGATCTCTGCTTCCGCTAGAGCCGCATCGACAAGCTCAGCGTTTGCGGCGTCCGGATCTAGCCTCACTCGTGGCAGCATCTCGTCTCGCAGAATGCCCACGAGCGACTTCACCAGGAGGCTGGTGCCGCCGCGTGGTCGCAACCGTCGGAGACGGCGAAGCGTCGTCAGACTGTCAGCAGGACTCATGGCGCCTTTCTCCTCCCCACCTTGACGACTTTGGCCGTCGAAGGTGCGTGCGGCTTATCAGCAAGCGCAGTGAGAATCGATTGCGGCTCGACCGGGGTTGCCGACCGCTTGCCGGCCTTGAGTGCAGCCAGCAACGATTTGAACTCATCACTGCCATACTCGATGCACCGTTCGAGCAGGGCTGAGATCGTGGTTTCGTCGAGGCCAGCTCGCCTGGCGACGCAGTGCCGTGCGATCGCCAGGTAGGGGTTAACGATGAGGATGTGCTGGAAGGTCCCCTTCGCGCCACTCTTGGTGTAGAGAAACCCGAGGCGCTCGAGGATCCGGACGCGCTCTCGCCAGACTTCGGCTCCGCGCTGGCCGCCCCAGCCGCAAGCGAAGGCGCGCTCGCGCTCATTGCTGACGTCTACGAAGGGAGAGTCCCATCCGCAGCACCAGAGGTCGAGGAAGACCTGAGAGATTGGCTTATCCTTCGAGAGACGATCCATCACTTGGGCGATTGACGGCCAGGGACGTGGAATCGTTGTCCAACCCTTGTTCTTGAGGCGCGTCCACACCTCGTCGTCAGGGACGTGCGGGAACATCGTCTGGCGCTGCTCGTGTCTACGCTCAGCGGCTTTTTTGGCGGCAAGGGAAGCGGGCATGTGTGAATCCTCCGGGCCAGTGTTGCTCGTCTAAGGCTGGCCCGGCCTCAGCAGATGATCACATGCGTGCCCGTTCATTCGGGAATCGCGCGAGGTCATGCGATAGCCTACCAGCGCTCACGTCTCTCCTTGGATTGGCTCAGCGGATCCCAACTGAAAGTCGTTGGCGCGGCTAGGGGAAACTGAGGCGTGGACTACGCAGTACAATGGGAACACGCCATCCAGTCACCATGATTTGATGTAGACCCCCGAGGTCGAGAATGCCCCCCTGGGCACTCCCGGGCTGCGGTGAAAACAGGTGAAGGCGTATCATCTCGGCACGTCTAGCGGGGGTCTTCGGCGAGTCCTACTTGTCCTGCTGGTCCTGGTGTCCTGCTAGTGCTGCTAGTGCTGCTTGGGATGGGTGCAGGGAAGGGGCGAATCGCATTTCCCGATGGACGTAACGCGCGGCCGGCTTCTCAGAAAGCGGGCGTGCGCGCGCGTCTCTCGGGAAGACGCGCCCGAAGCCTGTCCGCCTATCGTCACGACGATCGGCGACGTCAGCGTCGCGCTTGTTCGGCGACCGCCACGATGGCTGTTAGTCGCCGATCACATCTGGCGCTGTATGCGATCGGCTCGCGCTTGGGCGTCGACAGTGGCTGCGGAAGGCGGCAGGGCCACGTCGCGGAATCTTCACATCGGGGCCTCAGGTGGGTCTCGGATGTCCTACCCCCCACTCACGCCGCCGTCCCGGGCTCCCCATCGACAACGTGATCAGCACGGCTGGCTCGGCGCGAAGGGAAGGCATGCTCCGCGCGTGCCGACTTACTACGGGCAGGCGTCGCTGGAGTGGGCCGAGTTCGATGGTGCTCCGCGCCACATAGCGGAGTTCACCCAACTCCGAGGTGTACGCGGACGCCCCCGCGGGATCTGCCAGGTCTGCCGGAAGCCGGTGGCGATGCGCCTCCCGGCCCAGCGGCGCGTCGCGCACTTCGCTCACCTTGTGGATGAGGGGTGCCCTGCGACGAGCCGTGAGACGGCCATGCACTGCGCAGTGAAGGTGCACATCGCCAACGTCCTTCGCGGCGTCACATCGCTCAAGGTACGCCAACCGTGCAGCCGCATGTACCGCGCGTCTTCCTGTCCTGACGCCGAGGTACGCGACTGGCTCGATGAGTGGACGGACGTGAAGCTGGAACATCGCATTGGCACCTTCGTGCCGGACCTCGCGCTCTACCGCGGCGACCGGCTGCTCGGGATGATCGAGGTGTTCGTTACTCACGAGGTTGACGACGCGAAGATCGCGCGCCTCCAGAGCGCTGATCACCGATGGGTGGAGGTCGTCGCGCACGAAGTGATGGACGGCGATCGCGTGCGATGGACCGGCAATCAGCCTCTGCCGATCGGCCGCAGCGACGACACACTACGCTTCACTTGCACGACATGCCGCCGTGCGGACGCCGCTGACCATGTTCAATGCCGCGAAGTCGCGGCGGTGCTGCACGAGCAGGTACTGCGTGAGAAGCGCTGGTCCTACCTCGCTCCGTGCGACCCCTCGGTGGCGAAGGAGCTGTTCGCCTACGAAACGTGGTCGCACCTAGCGACGCCTGACATTGGCAAGGCCAACGTGCTGCGCTGGATCAGGGACATGAGCTGGCCGATCGACAAGGACTCCTGCCGGAATCCGATGCTCGCACACTGGCCCGATGTGACGGAGGCCGAGTGCGACCAAGGTGAAGTGGGAGACGTTCGCCCGGTTGTCGTGCGGCATGCACTCGGTCGAACTGGATTCGTGTTCCTCGCAGCGGCGCGCTCTCTACGGCTCCGAAAAGTTCGCCACGCGGTCAGAAGCCTGAATGAGCCCTGGGTGATCATCGATCCGTCAGAGGCTGGCAGCCTGCGCTACCGCCGAGCCATCGACGGCGAACCCAAGGTCACCTGCGGCCTCTGTGTCGGAAAGGCACAGAGGTTCAGGAAGGTCCTCACCGCTGCGCCCTCCGACCATGTGCGAGTCATCAAGATCAAGACAGCGGCCCTGCGGCTACGACTAGAGGAAGATCCCTACGCTTCGGGGTTCATCGCGGTTGAGGTCGAGCGGAAAGGCGGGAAAGACCGGCATGTCCGCGTGACGGTGATGTCGCTTGAAGATGATGCCCCTGAGGGTTCTGGCTGGCGATGGAGGGGAGGCCCCTCGCCGGAAAACGGCCTGCACATCCGCGATGCGATTGCGGCGTGGCGCCACGATCTGGAACAGCAGGGCGTCATCGTTGAACTCGGCAAGTGGCAGGACTACGTCGGACAGGATTTCCAATCCGACCACCCGCTAGCCGTCGCAGTACCCGAGAGTTGACCAAATCTGAAACCGGCCGGCGGGTGACGGGCGCTCGACGCTCGATACGCAGACCTGCTGTTGCGGCGTCTCTGCTGGGGCGGACTCCTGAGGTTTGGGGAAGCGACCGCTGCCATGCGCCAAGATTCCACTCACTGCATGTAAAGCATGAAACCGCTTTACAGCCGACCAGTTCCTACTGCCCTTCATTGCAAGGGATCCCTTGCCGGCCCCACCACCGGGCCGGCTTTTCGTTTTTTGTTCGGATGGGGGTGGGTGCTTGATGCCTCAGTCATCCGCGTTCGTCGGTAGATCGAGCGTCGCTGCCACGGCACGCATGACGTGGTCGAGGCGGGTGCGCGCGTAGAACTTCCGCGTGGTGTCGGCCGATGCGTGGCCGGCGAGCCGCTGCGCAGCTTCGATGCCATGGACGTCGGCGACCGTGGTCAGCGCGGAGCGACGAATGCTATGCGCGCTCCACACTCCAGGCGCTATGAGTCGACCGTCGCCGCCTCGGCGCGCATGGCCTGCGCGCTCCATCAGTGCAAGCACGACGCGGCGCATCGAACGCCCGGTGAGCGCGTGACCGAACGCGCGGCGATCAGTGGCGATGAAAAGCGGGTCAGCCGGCGCGTACGGGATCTGTCGGCCGCGCTCGGCAAGGTACGCTGCGAACGCGCGGCATGCGGCCGGCGAAAGGTAGGCAGTGCAGTCGGCGCTGCGTCGTCCTTTCGCTCGGTGCCGGAGCGTCCCTGCCGTGAGGTCCAGGTCGGCGATAGCCGCGCGCTCAAGCGACACGCAGCGAAGCGCTGTCGAAATCATCGCCAGCAGCAGCGCCCGGTCGCGCACAGCGACCAGTCTGTTGCCTTCGACCAGCGCGACGAGCGCGGGGAGCTGCGCATGCTCAAGCGCTGGAAGCGGAGCGTCACGTGGGTCGCGCACCGTACGGACCGAACGGCCGATGTTCGGGTACTCGCCGGCACCCTCGGCCCACCGGTAGAAGCTACGTACGGCATTGAGTCGCGTGTTCGCTGCTGCCGGTCGCCGTGACGGAAGTATCGCTGCGAGGAACTCGCCGACCGTCGATGGTCCCGGCCGGTCGGTGCGCACGACCTTCTCCAGGAACGCGAGCCACAGCGCCAAGCCCTTCGAGTAGGTGCCAACGGTGCCGTCGGCGAGTTGGCCCTGGGCGACCTGGTCGCGTAGGTACCCGAGCCATCGGTCGCCGAGCGCGCGCTGATCGCACGCGTGGAATACGGACGCCGGTGCCGTCGCGGCGGCAGGTACGGTGAGGTCGAAAGTGGTAGTTGCCGCGTCGTCGCGCATCGGAGTGCTCCTCGGATGTGGCCGGAAAGCCACCATACCGGACGCCAACTTGACCACCTCGTGATGCGTTCCAACAACCGCTCAAGTTGATGCGGATCATCACCAACAAGCCGAGGCGGCAGCGCTCAGAACCCGCGGATGGGCGCCGTGTACTTCCCATCAGGCGCGTACCATCGGCAGCTCGACATCCCGAAAGAGCGCCAGAAGGCGTCGAACACGGGGCGCAGCACGGCCTCTGGGCGAACGTCGAGCGCATCGAGGCGCACCTCGGGAAACGCCAATAGGTCGCGGTCTGCGACCTTCGGTGCCGGATCGGTGAAGGTGAACCAGAGCTTCCACCCGGACAGACGCGCCATCGACACCATCAGGTACACCGGCGGCTCGACGCCAATCCCACGTGCGATGGTCAGATAAGCCTCCAGCGCCGCTACCAGCGAGCGGTGGGTGAGCGGCGCGGAGACACCGCGTTGGAAATGCCCGGCCGATTCGTCGCTCGGGATCAGGACCGTCGCGTCGGCCGCCTCAACGATGCCGTTCTCGTAGAGCTGGACGTAGCTGGTGCAGCCGCTGTCTCGACCCTCGTCGCCGGCGGCGAGAACCCCATCGACGTTGTAGCGCCGCGCCATGCTGCCGCGCATGCCGATCGGGGACAGCTCAGGCCGCTCGTGGTGGTAGAACGGCGCGAGGTCGTGCTGGGTCGGCTCACCCAGCGCAGCCAGCGGGACGAGGTGCAGGATGAGCAGCGGGCGCGCTTGAGGCAGCTCAGCCACACCGTCGCCCGCGAGGATCCGGGCGGTCCGCTCAGCGCGGAACGAGCGCAGCCGTTCCCGGAGCGACTCAGCCAGCACGTAGGACGCGCGCACCTGCGGGATGTCCATCGGCAGCTTGCCGCCCGAGCCGCGCGTGAAGTAGCGGTAGACGCCGTCCCCGCCGACGGCGTGGGCGCCGACGAAGCTGCGCATGACCTTCACAGCGAGCACGTAGCGGGCTTCGCCGACACGGATGGCGCGCGCGCGGACCCACGGCAGGCGCGGGTGGATGTTGGCGTGGAGGATCTGCTCCACGCGCAGGACTAGGCTGTCCGGGTTCGACACCTCGAAGCCGACGACCTCTGCCGCCTCTCCGTTCTCGGCCCTGATGCCTGCGAGCAGGAGGCCACCGTTGGCGTTTGCGAACGAGGCGATGTCGACCGAGAACTCGCGCTTTTCGTGGTCACGCTCGATGACGAGGACCTGCTTGAACTCCAGCGTCTTGCTCTCGGCCGCGCGCCCGCGCACCAGCTCGTCGAGCTGGTCCTGGTTGATCTGGTCGATCGGAAGCGTCTCGATGGCCTGCATGGCCACGAGCGTGCCGGCGGGCGCGGCGGCTCAACGGCAGCGGTCAGGGGCGAGGACGGATCGACCACGACATTGTCCCGTGCCGCTTGGCCAGGCTCGTCGCCGACATGTCGATCTTCATCGTCCCAGCGATGTCCGCCGCGATGCCCCACCGCCCGCGCGGGTGATGCGGGAACCCTCCATGAACCGGGGGAAGGGCGTGCTGCGGATGGAGTCGGAGGCGCTGTCGTGCGCGTGGCCAGACGCCACGCCGTGGCGCACGATGGCTGACGGCCCTGTCCCCAGGTCGATCCCGCGCAGGACGGGCGGAACCCCCCCCACGAAAGGTCGAGCGGCCGCACGATGGCGGCGTCGTAGGCCGCGCCGCCGATCTCGATCCACGAGTGGTCGAACGCACCGTCGCCGACGGCCGCCTCGCCGAGGCTGAGGTCGGCCGCGATGCCCTGATTGCGTAGCAGCACAGCGAACACGGCCAAGACGGCGTGGCACGCGCCGGACCAGTCCTTGCGCCCGACTGTCGTCACGACGAAGGAACGTCCGCCGGATGCGGTTGGCCATGGGGGTGATGGAGGTCGACTACTTCGACGCGCTCACGCCACTGTTCGAGCAACTCGGATGCAGGGTCGGCGGGGTCTATGGTGAAACGATCGTCGTCAGCACCCCGACTCGGCAAGGTGCCGCGGCGAACTTTGCGCCCGCCTGCGTCCTCCCCAAGCCGACTAGGTGGGCTCTCGCCCGGGCCTTGCATTGTCCCATCGCTAGGCGCGAATCGAATCTGCGCATCCTCGCGCTGCGCCGGCCATCCGGTCGCTCATCTCCTTCACCCAGGGTTGCCGCTGCCAGCCGCCGCTGCGTGGCGCTGCTGGGGTAGGGCTCCCGTGGTGCGTAGACCCGGGCTGCCGGCCTGCCTTCCCCCGGGCATCGACTAGGGCGCAACCTGCTCAGTAGCCCTCGGCGTCGAGCCAATGCGCCTGGCGCCAGCCAGCGTCGCGGTCCTTGGAGTTATCGCCGACAAGACGCGGCGTGGCCGGCCCTGGAGGTGTTCCGAACGCCGGCGAGGAATGCAGCCCTGGCCGCACTGCGTCCACACAGGGGAGCCCTCGTCGCCATCCGCGCACGAGCTACCGCTTCGGGATCGCGTCAGCGACCTTGGCTGCGACCTCGCGGACCGCGTCGCGCGGGTCGAACGGCGTGATGACATACGACGGCTCGGCGTGGGTCGCAGACCAGACCGCCGAGCGCATCCTGGCATCTAGGAGTCGGGCCGAAACAGCGGCCGGCTTGCGGACCTCAGCCTCCGAGCGTGGTCGCGGGTCCGCGGTCATGGTGATAACGAGCGCGTGGCTGGCGCCGGCCGAGCCCGCGAACCTCAAGGCTGCCGCGTCGCTGATGCGAGCGGCGGAGCCGAGGTAGTTGATGCCCTGAGCGTCGCGCTGGTCGATTTTCGCCGTCGCCAGTTCGTAGTTTTTCGAGAGCAGCGCGCGCGTGAACACGGCGCTGATCTCGGCTTCCACATCTGGCGACCGCGTCCCACTGGTGTCCTGCACCTGGTCGACGAGCACAGCGACACGCACGACCTCCTGCGGGTCGAACGACGCCGACGGCGCGACCTCAGTGCGGCCACCACAGCCGGCGATGAGAACCAAGGGCAGCAGTGGAACGGCGAGGATGCTCGAGCGGCGGCTCATGGTTTCGCCTCCGAGGTTGTGTCGACCAGTCGCGCAGCAACCTCGGCTAGTACCTCGGCTAGCTTCTGCTCGACAGCGGTCAGGCGCTCGCGCTCGTCAGCGACGACCAGACCATCCTGTGGCGCGGCAATGGAGGCGCGCGCTAGGTCGCGCGACTGGGTCAGCCGGTGCTTCTCGGCGCGGAGCTGGTCATCTGACATCGCCGCAAGTCGCGGCGAGCGTTTCGATGGCACAAGGGGTGCCGTCGGAGTCGATGGTGGGATCGGTTGGGGTGATCTCTGTGCGACATCGTCAGGATCCCTAGCCGGTTCCGCCTTTCGCTTGGCTATCTCAGCCCAAACCAGATTCAGCTCTTGGTCGACCTGTCTCGCGTCCTCGCGCTTTTCGGGTGTTTCGACCCGCTTTCGGATGTCGTTCAAGGCGTTGCTCATCCGCGTCTTCCGATGCCGCAGCTCCTCCAAGCTCAGCTTCGATAACTCCTGTTCGATGTGCACCCTGCGTGCTTCTTCCCGCGTGCGCCGCCGTTCTGTCTCGAGGGTAGCGGTCGCCGCATCCGCTTGAGCCTTTGCCTTCGAGCTACGCGCGTGCTGCTCACCAATCGCATCGGATAGCAGTAGGCTGTTCCTCGCCTGAACGTCGAGCTGCGCCTGCAAGGCAGCCGGAGCAGGGCCGTAGATCCAAATCGGTACCTGTGCACCAAACGCGTTTCGGCCCTCGCCCTTGCGCAGCAGGTAGTGGCGGCCGTTGTAGAATGCGCCGGCGAGGCCATCTCGGTCGAAGTCTTCAACCACGAGGTTGGCGTCGTCGACCACATGCGCCCCGAAGGCATTCTGCTGTGCCGGATCCTCGGGAACCGCGCGACCCCGCACGGATACACTGGTCTCCTCGCGGTCGACGACCCTGCCCGACAGGGAAAACAACGGCTGCGAAGCGTGTTGGAGGGCAATCGCTCGCTGCGCATCGCCGAGCGAGTGGTCGATTTTGTCTACGTATCGCGCCAGCTCCTCGTCGGTCATGTTGGCGAGCGTGGGCTCCGCCACTTCCGCGCCCTCGGCGGCTCGCAGGGAGTGCTGGAAGGCTACGGCGAGCAAGAAGGCGCTCACTACGAGCGGGAGAGACGCCAAGGCCGCTTTCAGCCGCAGGGCCTGCTTTGCAGAAGGTGTCAGGTTCATGCGCTGCTCCTGACAGAGCATGACACCGTTTACGAGTGGTAAACAGAGCCTACCGTCTCGCGGTGCGGAGTGGCGCTGTCTATGCTCTCGAGGTGGACCCGGCGTTCGGCACCCGTCTAAAGCAGAAGATCGCTGCCAAGCGTTTATCGCTGCGGGAGTTTGCTCAGCAGACCCGAACAAGCCCTGCCACGCTCTCGCTGATCATCAGCGGCGAAAGGCACCGGCGCACCGCTGACAGCAAGCGGCGCCGGTCGATCACCGACCACTTCGAGCCGTGGGCGGACGCGTTGGGATTGCGTGGAGCAGAACGCGATGAGTTCCTGCTCGACTGTTGGCTAGCGACAGCCCCACCATTGATCAGGTCGATGATCGCTGACCTCCGCGTGCAGGCTGGCCGTCGATCGCGCGGCCACTGACGCGCTAATGCGTCGACTCAACAGCCTGTTGAGGCACGGAGTCCCCTCTCATGTCTCCGCGGACGTGAGGACATACGCGCCAGTCAGTATCTTGAGGCCGAGAACGGGAACCGCACATCGTAGGATTGACGGGTGCTTGGCGTGCACCTCGACGCCGCTTGCGCACAGAGAGGGGCAGCTTCCCCACCCAATGCGGCCAGCACACGTCCGATAGGCGAGACAAGCGAGCAGCCGCAAGCGATGCCTCAAACGCGTCCTGCCTGATCCGCTCACGCTGCGCATGGGTGAACAGGCCCAGGAACGGAGGATGCTCAACCGCCATACGAACCGAAAGCGCGTAGCCCTTTCTCATCGCGCGCGTCCGCGGTCGATGCCGTCCCTCCAGCGCCATTACCTCCCGACGAAGGAACTGGTGCAGGCGCGTGTAATCGAGGGTGCACCAGTCGTATCCCCCTCCCTTGCGTTGGAAGGCGACTCCCTTGCCGACCGCGGACCGCTCCAACGCGGGCACCAACCACGACAAGCAACGCTGCCCGCGCAGGCGCAGCTCGATTCTTCCGAGCATTCCAACCGATAGACCATCGGGCGCGCGAACTCCGCGAGCCTGCATTTCCAGGACCTTGTCATAGAAGCTCACTCCGTAGCCGGCGCTGCCACGGCGAGGCCGAAAACTTAGGTTCCCATTTTCGTAGCGCTTTGTCGGATGCCGGACGCGTGGTGAACGCGCAAGGCGATAGGCTCGATGGTAGGCTGGCACATCACCGAAGTAGTCGACGGTGAGATCGATCGTATGGACGCGCCACAGTCGCTTGCGCTTATAGCCATTCTTCGTGGTCCTCGGGAAAAGGTCCCTGGTAAGCGACGTGATCATGCGGGCGAGCTGACCCTCGCTGACCTCCGCGAGCCGCGAGTTGTCACCGTACAGCACAACGCTCGGCGAGAAGCTGACGCGGATGAAGGGGCGCTCATCGTCCTTGCTGATTTCGATGGTGGCGTGGTTTGAGCTGGCACCGCGTCGAGTGTAGACGTCGAAGGAGCGCCACCCTGTTACCCACTGCCGTCGGTACCCGCTTTCTCGCTGGTCTTCACGATCCTGAGGGTCTGGAACGACACCGCGTAGCTCGAGGACAAGCTTGTCGATGGGACAGCGCTGTTCGCGATAAGCGATGACGAGTTCAGAGGCGCCGAGCGACGCCATCGTCGACGGAAGCGGGCTTTCCAAGGACAGTGCTGCGAGGGTTGGCGCCAGAGCGGGCGTTGCCCAGCGACCGGCACGCGTGGCAGGGGCGCCTGCTGCGGGCTGTAGCCGCGAGGGGCAAGTGCGGCGCGACAAGCTTACGTGATCTGTTGTCGTCAGGATCTCAGCCGCCTCCAGGCAAGCGGGATCGATGCGCTGAGCCATGGAGTGCTTCATAGCGGGCACGATGCCCGCGCGCGGCCAACATCGTCAATGGCGCTGGACGGTCCTCCGGCACCTCATGCTCAGGTCGAGGTTGGTCGTCGAAGGCGCGGCCTTTCGGTCAGTTCGAGGCGCAGCTCGTAGCCAATAGCCTTCGCTACGCGCTCGATCGTGGCGAGATCCATCGATCCACCTTTGATGAAGCGGGTCACCACCGACCTCTCCACCTCCGCCGTCTCGGCAATGCGACTGAGCGACCTCAACGGCCCGCATTCCTGCCCGGGCCGCCAGCCCTTGTCCTTCCTATAGCCGATGTGGGCGTACTCGGCGTGCTCGCGGACCGTGATCCGGATGAGCGCTCGAAGCTGCTCCTGGATGTTGTTCATGGGCTCAAGCTCTGTTGCTTGTAAGCAACAGATTTCCCAGCCGCAAGACCCGTCTGTGGGTCGCGCCCGGGTGGAAAAAGGGCTGTTGATTCGCGTGAATGCCATCAAGCCAGAGCCGGAGAACTCGGCATGGCTGGTCCCGAATCTTACCTGCGAGGCCGCAGCCCTGATGGCGAGAGCTTCGTGCTTCTGGAGCCGGGCGACTTTGAGGCTTTGAGAGACGAGGAACTTGGGGATGGACCGTCTCGCCTCTGGCCGGCAACTCTCGATGCCATGTCCGCCAATAAGTCGCCCTTCGCGGCATCATCAATCCAGCCCAGGCGCGCCAGCACTGGTCCCTCTGAGGGTTCCCGCGTTAGACCATCAGCGATCAGGCACGCGTTGCTCACAGCAGATGAGGCTGCTGAGTATCTGCGCGTCTCGACCAAGACGATTTCGCGATACGTCGTCGCCGGGCGGCTTGTGGCGTTACGACTGCCAGGCGGCCAACGTCGATTTCGCAGCGCTGACTTGGAGCGGCTGCTCGAGGCCGTGACGACGTGCAGCGAAGACATTGAAGCGTTCATTCGGCGCCACGAGTGAGCGAGTGATGTCACGCCACACGACAATGCCGGTGCGAAAGCAACGCACCCCGTTTGGAGAGGTCTCGCTGGCCTCGCGGTGGATGCGCGACGAGTACTACTTCCAGATGTATGGCGATCCAGCCGCCGTGCGGTGGTTGGCTCCGAAGGCAGAACGCCTCGAAGCGTGCGGCGATAAGGCACGCTTCACCTTCAAGCCGTACCCAGTGAAGATCGCTGTCATGCGGGATCTAATACGCGCCGCTGGGAAGATTCAGGAGCGGTGGACCGAGAGGCTTCTTGAGCACGAGTTGACCGGAACGTCCTCAGACACGGTTGAGCAACCACTGGTCGATCGGATACGAACGCTTGGGCAGCTTTTTGACCACCTCTACGAGAGGCGGCTAACGTCTGTGACCCGCGCCACCGCCGATCGCGATCGGTACCGTCTCAAGGTGTGGCGCGATACTCTCGGCAACGATCTGCCGCTCGCCCTCATCACAGCAGATGTCGTCGCTGACAAACTCTCAGAGGTCGGGAAGCGAACGAGCGCGGTCACCGCGAACACAGCCCTCGGAGTTCTCAAGACCTACCTCACCTGGGCCGCCAACATGGCGCTGCTCAAGGACAACAGCCACAAGACTGTGAAGCGCCTCCGAGAGAGCGCGGCAGCGCGGCACCAGCGCGCCTGGTGGACGAAGCAGGAAGTCGAACTCGCGCTTCGGTGTGCGGCGAAGGACGCACACCAGCCGACCGCGACCCTGCTGGTCGCGTGCGGCTGCTACCTCGGGCTGCGGCCAGAGGAGATCATCATGTCTCGTTGGCAGGACCTCGACCTCGATGCCGTCGACCCAGCGACGAACAAGCCGAAGCCCGTCTGTCACGTCATACCGCACAGTGGGTGGAAGCCTAAGGACGGCGAGCCACGTGATGTTCCCATCTGCGACGAGCTGCTCGGCATCTTGAAGCAGCACCGGCGTGACGAGGGCTTTCTGCTGAACCGCGAGCCACACAGGACAGGTCGGCCCCGCGGCGGCAAGGGTTGGATTTACCGCTACGATCCAAAGGCAACCTGGGCTCGGCTGATGCGAGCTGTGGTGAGCGCGGGGGGCAAGGCGATCACGCTCTATGGCATGCGCCACAGCTTCGCCTCGAACCACCTGATCGCGAACACTTCGGACGTGAAGGTCGCAAGGTGGCTTGGCCACACGGACACGCGCATGGTCCACAAGCACTACGGACACCTGCTGAGCTATGACGACGACATCAACGCTGCGTACCGCAGCACGCAGCACTAGCGGGAAGCGCCCACCAACTCCATGAACTCGGTCACGGCCTTCTGCTGCTGCGAGTTCATCGCCATCAATGGTCTCACCACGGAGACTGACTCCGACGGAGAGCCGAGTAGCCACTCGTGCACCGAGACGTCGTCACCCCGTGTCTGTACCCGCCAGACGGACTTCTCTGCCGCGAGGCCGTCCTCCTTCGCGAAGTCCAATCCAAGCCGGACGTACGCGTCAAAGACCATTTGGCCGAGAAGATCGAGCGCACCGTAGTCGAGACGCAAAACACGAGAGCCTCTTTGATGGAACTCGATGACGCGATCCTTCCCGATGAACGAGTTCGTGTTGTTCTGGATCCTCCATGTCGTCCACGTGCCCGCGTCCGGCACCGCTCTCGGCGCAGCGGACTGCGCCAGCCGCGCCTCGAGAAGCGTGATGCGCGCCTGCGCTTCACGGAGCAAAGTCGCAGTCTCGCCTGCCGCACGATCATTCGATACCGCAGGGGCTAGCATGGGTCGTGGCCCGAGCTTCCGAACTTGCTGGGCAATGCGGTCGCAAGCAACGCGTACTGCCGAGTCGAGCGGCTTCCGGCTGCCGTCGTAGTCCACGAAGGTGATGCCCTTAAGGTCTGATGCGATCTTCGCGTCGCGCTGCTTGTCGATCGCAATGAAGGCGCGTTCAGGACCGTCGAACTCGTTCATGAACAGACCGGCCTCGATCAGCACATTGTCTCGAGGTGCCCAAGCGTGGATGTCGCGGCTGACAATGGCGTCATCCAGAGAGAAGATCAGCACAGCAAAGTCAAACCGATGCTCTTTGATTGCCGCGATCAACGCAGGGATTGTGTAGGTTCCGGGGGCGAACACGTCCTCGTCCCACACTGTCATCTCGAACTGCTCAGCTTCGAGGCGCCGCTTGAAGGCGGCGGCCGCGGGACGCCCCTCCATAGATGACGCAATGAAGCCTTTCAGAATCTGTGAGGTCATCCGTTTTCCGGTCGTCGTGAGTGTCGGCGGGGCAACAGGTGAACGAGCGCGTCCGTCGAGGAGATACGCCGCGATTAAATCGTCGAGGTGGCGGGTGGTGGACTCGATCCGCGAGGCGACGTCGGTACGCGTGGCAGATGCCGGGTTCCCTTGGCCGCGAAGCAGTTGGTCTGTGTCCGCCATCTCCTCGAAGGTCCACCGGATGAGCACCTTGAGCAGACCGCTCAGCTCCTCGATGTACTCATGTGGTTCGAGGTGGCGTGACCGACACTGTTCGAGCAGCCACTCGATCGAAGACTTGAGCCAGCCGTTGAGATAGGGCTGAAAGAATCTCCAAAAGACGACTCGCGGGCTGCCCTCGAACTTGATACCTTTGTAAGTGACCGCTCGCCCGTCGTGCATCTTCGTCTGGATGCCCGCCACGGGCATCATCCTCCAGGACTGGAGCAAGTCTCGGAGCGCCCGAGCGCCCCGATCGACCTCGTCTCTGGTGAGCGGATAGAGCTTCGTCCGTGGACCTGGTAAGTTCAGTAGCAGGGACGCCACGCACATCTCTTAGGCTGCTCAGCCCGCGTTCGCCAGCGGCGGGGACAGTGGGAGAACACGGGCTCTTATGGGAGCATCTATGGGAGCACGAACCGAAACGGGGCTAGTCGGCCGCGCGTTAACAAACGTATAACCCCCGGCTTTCACCGGGGGTTATGTCTTGGAGCGGGCAATGAGACTCGAACTCACAACCTACAGCATGGCAAGCTGTCGCTCTAGCCAATTGAGCTATGCCCGCGTCGAGGGCGCGATGGTAGACGGAGGCCCGTAGCCTGTCCAGCGGCTTCACCGGCGGCGCTCGGCAGCCGCTGTCGAATGGAGCGCCGTGCGAAGTCCCTGGTGAGCACTGGTCTGGGATGATCCGGGGCGGAGACCCCGTCATGATGCTGCTGCAACTGCGCGAAGCGTTCCCAGGGACGGTGGCGACGTGGACGCCGGGGGCGCGGTTCGCGTGCGACCGCCCGCCCCGCGAGGGGAAGGCGGCGCTCGTCGGCGAGCTCGGCGAGCAGCCGATCGACCTGCGCCTCGCCGGGCGGCGCCTGGTCCTGCGCTCGGAGCAGGAGATCGCGCTCGGCATCGTCGATACCGGGGTCATCGCCGGCTCGATCGGGGACGAGGACTTCGTGCTCGCCTTCAGCGATGCCAGCACGCTGGTCGGGGTGCTCCCCCCCGGGACGTGCTTCGAGGTCGGCAGCCATGACGGCGTGGTCTGCCTCGAGTCGGGTGAGGCGTGGTCGGCGCTCGGCGACGGCGACGCGCTGGCGCTGCTGTGGTCGGGGCCGCTGTTCGCGCTCGGTTACGGGCACGACCTCGGCGAGGCGATGGCGGCCGCGCGCTGCGGCCTGGGCGATCTGCCGTGGCAGCAGGCCGAGCAGCGCCTGGCCGGCGACTGCCACGTGACGGCGGCGCCGCTCGACGACGACTGACGACGACCGACGAGGCGCCTCAGCGCGCGGCGGCGGCGCGCTCGACCTGATCGACGGCGACGGCGATCGCGGCGAAGTCGCCGATCTGCTCGCCGAGCTGCGCCGGGACGATGGTGCAGGCGCGCACGGTCTGCGGCAGCGCCTCGGCCTCGAGCGCGCGCTGCATCGCCGGGCGCAGGAAGCGCTCGCAGCGCGCGAAGATCGATCCGATGACCACGCGCTCCGGATTGATGATGTCCAGGACGTAGGCAAGGCCGACGCCGAGGTAGTGGCCGACCTGGTCGAGGATCCTCAGGCTGAGCGCGTCGCCCTGCGTCGCGCCCTCGCCGACGTCCTTGGCGGTCGGGCGCTCGGGCAGGCTCGTCGCGCCCTGCCACTGGCCGCGCTCCATCGCGGCGAGCTGGGCGATGCCGCCGCCGGAGCAGAAGCCCTCGAAGCTGCCGGCCTTGCGGCAGCCGACCGGGCCGAAGCGCTCGAGCCGGATGTGGCCGACCTCGCCGGCGTAGACGTTGGCGCCGCGGTAGATGCGGCCATTGAGGATGAGCCCCGCGCCCATGCCGGTGCCCATGGTGCAGAAGATCATGTGCTGGCAGCCGCGGCCGGCGCCGAAGGCGTGCTCGGCGATGGCTCCGGCGTTGGCGTCGTTCTCGAGGAACGCCGGCAGCGCGAAATGCTCGCTGAAGATGCGCGTGATCGGCACGTCGACCCACGACGGCAGGTTGGCCGGGGCCTGGACGATGCCGCGCTCGGGATCGAGCGGCGAGCCGCACGAGATGCCGATGCCGCTGAGCTTGCCGGTGCGCGCGCGGTGCCGGTCGATCAGCTGCTGCGACGAGCGGATGAGGTTGTCGATCGCCTGCTGCGGGCCCTGCCGCTCGTTGGTCGCGAAGGCGATGCGGTCGATGATGGTGCCGGCGTCGTCGCCCAGGCAGACGGCGCACTTGGTGCCGCCGATGTCGACGCCGAGGAAGGAGCGCATGAGGGCCTTTCGATCAGGAGTCGGTCAGAAGAACGAGCGCGCGCCGTCGTGATCCGCCGGCGGCGTCACGGCATAGCAGCGGCCATAGCAGAAGGTCAGCAGCTCGCGCGCCTGCATGGTGCCGGCGCGGCGCAGCTCGCGCTCGAGCGCCTCGGTCTCGGCGACGCCCAGCTTCTTCTGCCCGGCGGGGAACGCCGGCGTCAGGTCGAGCGCGCGCGCCGCCCAGCGCGTGGTCAGCCAGCCGCGCAGCACCTCGCCGCAGGCGTGGCCGAGCATCGCCACCGCGAACTCGGCGTCGTGGTCGGCGAAGGCGTCGAGGCGCACGCCGCGCGCGCCGACGGCGTGGCGCTCGACCCGGCCGGCGTCGAGCAGCGTCGCGCAGTGCGCGAGCATGCGCTCGGCGCCGGGCAGGTCGCAGAGGATGGCGCAGTCGCGCGCGCCCGGCTCGAACTTGGCGAGGCCGTCGGCGATGACGAAGTCCATGCCGTCGTCGTTGGCGGTGGCCTGCGCCGAATTGAGGGTGAAGCACTCCGGCGTCGACAGGCCGCGGATCGGCAGGGTGTTCGACGCGCCGCGGCCCATGTCGGCGCGGAAGTGGTTGGCGCCGATGCCGGTGCCGAGCACGAAGACGTGGCCGCGCTCGCCGAGCGCGCGCAGCATGCCGCCGCCCAGCGCCGCGAGCGCCGCCAGGTTGTCGCCGGCCATGAACGCGGCGAAGCGCTCGCGGAAGGTCGCGGCCGCCTGGGCGACGGACACGCCGCGCCGGCGCGCGTCGAGCGCGATCAGGATCATCGCCGCGTGCAGGTCCTCGATCGCCTCCATGCACTGGTTGCGGCCGATCAGCGAGCGCTCGTCCCCGCACACGCCGCGCATGCGTCCGCCGTCGCGGCCGCCGAGGCAGAAGGCGTCGGCGCCGCGCGCGCGCGCCAGCGTCAGCGCGGCGACGACGTTCTCCGAATTGCCCGAGCCCGAGATGCCGACCACGATGTCGCCGACGCCGACGTCGTCCTGCTCGAGGCCCTTGGCGAAGATGCGGCCGTAGCCCTCGGACATGGCGGTGGCGAAGTAGTCGTCGGCCTCGCCCGGGGTCTTGGCGCGCAGGCCATGGGCGCGGCAGCGCTGCGCGAGCAGGCGCGCGTTGTCGAACGAGCCGCCGTTGCCGAAGAAGACGATGCGCCCGCGCGCCGGCATCGCCTCGACCGCATACAGCCAGCGTTCGATCGCGTCGACCGGCAGCTCGACCAGCGACTGCGCGAGGTCGACGCCGCCGGGCGCGGCGCCGAAATAGCGCTCGTAGGCCGGCAGCAGCGGCGTGGGCTCGCGACGCGGCGCGACCATGGCGACTCCCTCGTCCGCTCATGGTAGAACGGGTGCGGTAGGCGCAACGCGGCGATTTTTCGATTGACGTGCGGGAACGCGCGGCGTGCGAACGGCGTCCGTCGTTCAACACCGCCTTGCCGGCCGCCGTAGCTCCTGTCACCCTCCTCCCGATCCCTGGTCACCGCATGAACACGCCTCCGCCCGCACCGTCCGACCGCTCCGGGCGCATCCCGCTGCCTGTCGGGGTCGCCGTCCTCGCCCTGACGCTGGGCGGGCTGGTGACGCTCAGCGCGCTGGGCCTGGGGCTGAGCCGCGCGCCGCGCGCGACGGTGGTGCGCGCCTCGGCGAGCGCGATGCCGGGCGCTCCCGGCGCCGACGCCGCCGCCGATGACGGCGCGGCGCAGGAGGCCGCGCTGCGCGCGCGCATCGCCGACGCCGCGTGCGTCGCGATCGGCAAGGGCGTGTTCGCCGGCAAGTGCGCCGCCTGCCATACGGCCGGCGGCGGCGGCATGCCGGGCCTCGGCCCCAACCTCACGGACGACCACTGGGTGCACGGTTCGGACATGACCGATCTGGTGCGCACCATCACCAACGGCTCGCCGACCAATCCGCTGATGGTGGCGTGGAAGTCGCAGCTGACGGCGGACGAGATCACGGCGGTCGCGGCGTACATCGTCACGCTCAAGGGCACGGTGCAGGGCGGGCGCGCGCCGGATGGGAAGCTGACGCCGATCGCGTATTGGCCGGCGACGAAGTAGGCCTTCGAGCTTCGAGCGTCGAGCTTCGAGCCGCGAGCCGCGAGCCGCGAGCCGCGAGCCGCGAGCCGACGAGACGGGTCAGCGCACCACCGTCACCGGCTCGCCGCCGGGAGCGATCACCAGATCGACCCGCGCGGCGACGCGCGCCGCGATGTCGATGAGCTCGAGGTGCCAGTCGAGCCGCCAGCTCGCGCCACGGTAGCTGAACGGCGCGAGCGGCAGGCGCAGCGTGAACGGCCGCTCGCCCGCCGCCGTCTCGCCGTCGATCACCGACACGTCGGCGGTGCCGGCATCCTCGCCGCCGGCATGGGTGACCCGCCACAGCAGCCGCAGCTCGAGGCGGCGCGAGGCGGCCGCGTCCGACCACGCCACGGCGCCGCGCATGGTCTCGCCCGGCGCGTACGCCAGGCGGCCGCCCGCGAGCAGGATGGTCAGGCCGCTCATGCGCCGCCCGCCGGCGCGCACGGATGGATCTCGAGCGGGTAGCGATCGCACGCGTCCAACGCCTGCGGGATCGCCAGGCGCACCTCGAGCCACCAGCGCACGCTCGCCGCGCCGAGGCCGCACGAATGCATGAGCGCGCCGGGGATGGTGACGTTGCGGACGCCGGTGAGCGCCGGCGCATCGATCCGCGCCAGCAGGATCGGCGCGAGCCCGCGGCGTTCGAAGCGCGCGCGCTTGCCGTCGTGGCGGATGATCTCCTCCCCGGCGAGCGAGATCTCGAGCCCGGTGACGCGCGCGGTCGGCAGGGCCCATCGCACGGGCACGGTCGCCCCCGGATGCATCGCGGACGGATCGATGGTCAGGGTCGCCATCGGCGCACGGCCGCGCCAGACGCGCCACCCGATCCGCAGCGCGAGGCCCAGCAGCATCGCGAGCAGCACGAGTCCGGGGACGTCGCTCCAGCCTTCGGGCAGGCCGCGGCCGATGCGCTGCGCGAAGCCGCGCAGGAAGACCACGTAGAGGAGGCCGGCGAGGACCAGCGCTCCCGCGGCCTCGCCGGCGCTGCGCCGGCCCGCGGCCGAGAGCTGGCGCGTCCGCGGCATGGCCGGCGGCGCACCCGTGCGGCCGACGCGTGGCGCCTGCAGCCCATACGGATCCTCGACCAGGCGCGACACGGGGACCAGGTCGGCGTCGGTCGCGACCGGTCCGGTCGGCCCGGCCGCGTCACCGTCGAAGGCCGATCGCTCGTAGCCCGCATCGCGCAGGCGACGGAGGCGGCCGCGGCGCGAACGCACGCCGACGCCGACCAGGACGCCGCCGACGCCGATCGGCACCAGCCCGAGCAGCGCCCACCACGTGCCGGGATCCAGGCCGCGCTCGAGCACGGCCTGCCCGCGATCGTCCGGATCGACCCAGCACAGGGTGAGCTCGCCACGCGCGCGCGCGATCGCGTCCTCGCGCCAGGCGCGACCGCCGCCGACGAAGGGCCCGAGCTCGAAGCGCGTGCCCATGTATCCCGTGCCATCGACCACGTAGTGGTAGCGCGTGTCGACCGACCAGGTCGTGCTCGGCCGGCCGTCGCGATCGCGGTGCTCGCGCGCGACGAGCGCGCAGTGCTCGATCACGCACGGCGTGCCCACCCACGACCGCGCGTCGATGACGCGCGCGAGCGGCCAGCCGAGGAACAGCGCCACGATGGCCGCGCCGACGGCGGCGATGGCGCCGCCAGCCGCCATCACCGCGTTCTCCTGCCCGCGCCGCATGCGGCGAGTCTGACGACGCGCGTCGCGGCGCCAGCCGTGCGCTCAGGCCAGCTTGCCGAGTTCCCGCCCGCGCTCGTCCGCCGCCTTCAGCGCGCGGCTCCAGATCTGGTCGAAGCCCGAGTCGTTGATCACCTTGAGCGCCGCCGCGGTCGTGCCGCCCGGGCTGGTGACCTGCTCGCGCAGCTTCGCGGCCTCGAAGCCGCTCTCCTGCAGGTAGCGCCACGAGCCGGCGCCGGTGGTCGAGATCAGCAGCACGGCCTCGTCGCGGCTGAAGCCGAGCTCCATCGCCCCGGCGACCAGCGCCTCGGCGAAGCGGAAGAAGTACGCGGGGCCGGAACCGCTGACGGCGGTGACCGCGTCCATGCGCCGCTCGTCGGCGACGCGCAGGATCTTCGCGCACGGCGCGAACAGCGACTCGGCCAGCGCGAGGTCGCCGTCGTCGGCGAACGCGCCGCGGCACAGGCCGACCATGCCGAGGCCGATGGCGAGCGGCGTGTTGGGCATCGCCCGCACCACGCGCGGGCGCGCCGCGGCCCCGATGCCGGCCTCCAGCGCGCGCGTCGGCGTGCCGGCGAGGATCGAGACCAGGACGCGGTCGGCGCGCCACGCCTGGCCGAGCTCGGGCAGGACCTGCGCTGCGACCTGCGGCTTGGTCGCGAGCAGGACGATGCGCGCGTCGGCGCAGGCGACGCGGTTGTCGGCGACCGCGCGCACGCCGTCGGCGGCGAAGCGCTCGCGCTTCTGCGCATCGGGTTCGGAGACCACCAGCGTCGGCGGCGTCGGCAGCGCGCGCAGGCCCTTGATGATCGCCGTGGCCATGTTCCCGCCGCCGATGACGGCGATCGCGGGCAGGACGGCGGGCGTTGCGGACGACGATGCGCTGGCCATGCGGATCTCCGGGCGCGGCAGCGTGCCCGGCGGCGCCGCGCCGCACAATGCACGAGGCCGCGCGCCGCGTGCATGAGCCCGCGCGACGCGTGCATGAGCCTTGAACGCCTGGGGGTTTCGGATCGGGCGCGGCCGGTCTAGCATCGCCGGACGATGAGCGATGCCGTGGAAGTGCAGATCGACGGCCTGGCGGGGCCGACCCACCACTTCGCCGGGCTCAGCCATGGCAACCTCGCGTCGCTGGCCAACGCCGGCTGGTCGAGCCGGCCGCGCGCCGCGGCGCGCCAGGGCCTGGCGAAGATGCGCGCGGTGATGGAGCTCGGCGTGGTCCAGGCGGTGCTGCCGCCGCTTGCCCGCCCCGACATCGGCTTCCTGCGCGGCTGCGGCTTCGCCGGCGACGAGCGCGCGATCCTGACCCAGGCGGCCGCCGAGCCGCACCTGCTCTCGGTGGCGTCGTCGAGCGCGTTCATGTGGGCCGCCAACGCCGCGACCGTGGCGCCGAGCGTCGACACCGCCGACGGCCGCCTGCACCTGATCGGCGCCAACCTCATGGCGACGCCGCATCGCGCGCTCGAGGGCCTGGCGCGCACCGCGCAGCTGCGCCGGCTGTTCCGCGATCCGGCGCTGGCGACGGTGCACGCCCCGCTGCCGGCCTCGACCGCGCTGGGCGACGAGGGCGCCGCCAACCACTGCCGCTTCGCGCTCGAGCACGGCCTGCCCGGCGTGCACCTCCTGGTCTACGGTCGCGGCCACGGCCTGACCGCCGACCGCCTGCCGAAGAGCTTCCCCGCGCGCCAGACGCGCGAGGCCTCGATGGCGGTCGCGCGCACGCTCGGCCTGCCGCCGGCGCGCACGATCTACGCCCAGCAGCTGCCCGCGGCGATCGACGCCGGCGCGTTCCACAACGACGTGGTGATGGTCGCCAACCGCGACCGCCTGCTGGTGCACGAGCGCGCGCTGGTCGACCAGGCGGCGGTGCTCAAGCAGATCGCGCGCCTGGTTCCCGGCCTCAGGATCCACGAGGTGCGCGACGCCGACCTGCCGCTGGCCGAGGCGGTGCGCTCGTACCTGTTCAACAGCCAGCTGATCGACACCGCGGACGGCATGGTGCTGCTCGCGCCGATGCAGTCGTCCGAGGGCGCGCCGGCCAAGCTGGCGCAGCGCCTGATCGACGACGGCTTCATCGGCCGCGTCCAGTTCATCGATCTCGGCCAGAGCATGGCCAACGGCGGCGGGCCGGCCTGCCTGCGCCTGCGCGTGGCGATGACGCCGGCGGAGCGCGCCTCGCTGGCGCCCGGCGCGATCATCGACGCGACGACGCTGCGCAAGCTCGAGACCCACATCGACATGTACTACCGCGAGTCGCTCAAGCTCGCCGATCTCGCCGATCCGCAGCTGGCGCTCGAGGCGCAGACCGCCACCGCGCACCTCGAGTCGGTCCTCGGCATGCGCTCGGGCACGTTGGCGGACTCGTGAGCGAGGCGCTGCGGTCGCTCAGCCCGTGGGACGCGCGCGACGTCGTCTTCACGGGCGCCGAGGCGGACACGACCGAGGTCGCCGCGGGCGCGACGGCGATGGCCGCGGCGTTCCCCGACTGGTCGCGCGCCGCCGATCGCGGCGAGCGTCTGGCGGGCCTGCGCGCGCGGGTCGTGGCGCGGCGCGCCGACATCGTCGCGCTGCTGGTGCGTGAGGCCGGCAAGTGCCGCGCCGACGCCGAGGCCGAGGCGGATCTGCTGCCGACCAAGATCGACATCACGCTCGCGCAGGGGCTGGCCCGCGCGCCGGCCGCGGCGCCGGCGTCGTCCGGCGCGCTCATCGCCTGGCGCCCGCGCGGCGTCGCGGCGGTGCTCGGCCCGTTCAACTTCCCGCTGCACCTGCTGCACGGGCTGGTGGTGCCCGCGCTGGCCGTCGGCTGCACGGTCGTCGCCAAGCCGAGCGAGCGCACGCCGGCGCTCGGCGCGCTGTACCGCGAGCTGATCGCCGCGGCGGGGCTCGCCGACGTCTGCCGCGTCGTGCTCGGCGGGCGCGCGACCGCGGCGGCGCTGGTCGCGCGGCGCGAGATCGCCACCGTCGCCGCGGTCGGCGGCCGCGCGATGGGCGTGGCGCTGGCGCGCGCGCTGGCCGATCGGCCCGAGGTCGTCCTGGCGCTGGAGCTCGGCGGCGTGAACCAGGCGCTGGTGCTCGACGACGCCGACGAGGGCGCCGCGGCCGCGGCGATCGCCGAGGGCGCCTGGCGCATGGCCGGGCAGCGCTGCACGGCGACGCGCATCGTGCACGTGCCGCGGGCCCGGCGCGACGCGCTGATCGCGCTGATCGCCGAGCGGCGCAGCGCCTGGGCGCCGGCGGCCGATCCGGCTGGCGCGGTCGGACCGATGATCGGCGTCGCGGAGCGCGAGCGCTTCCAGCGCGCGTATCGCGAGCTGCCGCCGGGGCTGACGCTGGTCGCGGGCGCGGTGCGCTCGGACGACGCGCGCGCCGATCCCCTGCTGCTGCGCGTCGACGAGCCGCGCGCACGCGAGGCGGCGCTGTACCGCGAGGAGCAGTTCGGACCGGCGCTGATCGTCGACGCCTACGACCGGCTCGACGAGTGCCTCGCGCGCATGGCGGCCAATCCGTACCGGCTCGCCGCCAGCGTCTTCACGCGCGAGCGCGACCGCTTCCTCGCCTGCGCGGCGCTGCTGCCGTACGGGCAGGTCAACCACGACCGGCCGACCGCGGGCGCGCGCAGCGACCTGCCGTTCGGCGGAACCGGCCACAGCGGCAACGGACGGCCGGCGGCGGTGGCGGCGTGCCAGATATTCGCCGACGAGTGCGTGGTCTGGCCGGCGCGCTGACGCGGCGGCTTCACGGGCGTTCGACGGGCTGCTGCTCCCGGGCGCCCTGCTCCCGCGCCCGTTGTTTCGCCTGCTCCATCGCCTGCTGAAACTCTGGCGGTGGCTGTATCTCCATGGTCGTCACCCGAGGGGACTGGCGCGCGCTGAAGAGCAGAAGCCCGCCGACCACGAGCCCCGCGAGCACCAGCGCGAGACCGCAGCCGAGCAGCACGCCGCCGGCGCCGGGGCGCGGCGGCGCGACCTCCGGATCGTCGGAGACCGGCAGGAACGGGATGCTCAGCGGATACCGCCACAGCCGTCCCTCGCCCGCGCGCACCGCGCCGATGATCGGGAAGACGATGCAGAACAGCGCCAGGGCGATGAATAGCGGGATGCCGATGATGACGAAGCACAGCGCGGCGCTGACGAACGCGTAGATCAGCGCGCTGATCGTCCAGTTGAGCACCGCCCGGCCATGCGCGTCGACCTGGCGACTGCGGTCGCGTCCGCTCAGCCACATCGCCAGCGGCAGGATCAGGCCGGCGAGCGGGACGATGTAGCTGGCGAACTGCGACAGGTGCAGGAGCGGCAGGAAGCCGCGCTCGTCCATGCCCCAGATGCGGGCGTCCCCGGCGGCGACGGCGTCGGCGCCGACGCTGCGCGGCGCGCGCTCGAGCCGCTCGAGCGCGTCGCCGACCTGCGAGGCCCGCTGCCAGCGCCGTTCGGGGTCGCGCTCGAGCGCGCGCAGCACGACCTCGTCGATGCGCGCGTCGACGGCGGCGCTGTGCGACGGCGCCTCGAAGCGCCCCAGCGGCAGGCGGCCGGTGAGCACCTCGTAGATCACCACGCCGAGCGCGTAGATGTCGGCGCGGTGATCGACGACGCGCGCGCGCTCGACCTGCTCCGGCGCCATGTAGTGCAGGGTGCCGAGCGCGACGCCGCTGCCGGTCAGCGCTTCGCCGCTGATCTCCTGGCTCAGCTTGGCCAGGCCGAAGTCGACGACGTGCGGCACGCCCCGCTGGTCGATCAGGATGTTCTCCGGCTTGATGTCGCGGTGCACGACGCCCTGGTCGTGCGCGTACTGCAGCGCCTGGCAGAGCGGCGGCACCAGCGCCAGCGCCTGCGCCGGGCTGAGCGCACCGGTCGCCATCACCTGGCGCAGGTTCGCGCCGTCGATGTGGTCCATCAGCAGCCAGCACCACCGGCCGCTGCGGCCGTGGGCGCGGATGGCGACGATGTTCGGGTGGTCCAACCGCTCGAGCGCTTCCGCCTCGCGCAGGAAGCGCGACGCGAAGGCCTCGCCGTGCTCGCCGTCGCCGGCGACGGCCTTGAGCGCCAGGATCCGGCCGTCGGCCAGGCGGCGCACGCGGTAGACGGCGCCCATGCCGCCCTGGCCGATCAGCTCGAGGATCTCGAGCTCGGGGAACGCGGCCTGCAGCTCGTCGATCGGCGGCGCCGGCGATCGCTGCCCGGAGGCGCGGCTCGCCGGAGCGAGCGCCGCGGCGAGCTGCGGGCCGCGTGCGGCCGACGCCTCTGGCGCAGGGGCGATCGCGGCGACTGGCCGGCGACGCGACAGGACGACGATCAGCACGACGACCGCGATGATCGCGCCGCTACCGAGCCCCACGATGACGACGATCGGGAGCAGGCTGGAGGCGACCGACGGCGGGGACGAGCCGACGACCTCGATCGTCGGCATCGCCTGGCCAGCGGCGGTCGCGGCATGCGCGCGCTCGGCGTGGCCGTCGATGTGCTTCTCGAGTTCCATCGCATCGTCTTCGGTCAGGCGGCCGCCTGGGTACTCCACCCGGTAGGTCAGGCCACCTCCGGCGCGGCTGAGCGTGACGTCCGCACGATCCATGCCGCGCGTGATCCTCGCCACCCGGCCCGAATCGATCTGCTCGAGCATCCAATTCCAGGACCGCTGCGGCCGCGACATCTTCTGGAACCCGAGGACGGCCAGCATGCCGACGATCAGCGCGGCGAGGACCGTCAGGCCGATGACGCTGCGCCGCCGGATCGCGATCCATACCAGGCCCACGACGAGGATCACCGGGATCGCGACGACGACGACGAACAGCCAGAGCGATAGCATCGAGTGAGCCTCTCCTGGGCGTGGATGGTGCCCGCCGCACCTACGGGAACCCGTCCCGCCGGTTACCGGATCCTTGCCGTCAGCGCCTCGGCCAGCGCCTGCAATTCGTCGTCGATCGCCCGCGGCGTCGGCTCCGACAGGGTTTCCGCGACCTCGAGCCGGGCGAGCTCGCGCAGGCGATGGCGCAGGCGGTGGACGGCGACCTTGACCGCGCCTTCGCCCAGGCCGAGCGCGATCCCGGCCGCGGCGTAGGCGGCGCCGGTGCCGTTGACGGTCAGGAACGGCTTCAGCTGCGCGAAGCGCAGGCGCTCGGGCGGTCCGGCGTGCTCGCCGGCGAGACGGGTCTCGGCGCGGTCGAGCAGCGCCAGCGCCCAGTCGCGGTCGAAGCACGGATCGGCGGTCTCGGGAGCCGGCGGATCGGCCAGCGCGGCGTCGACCATGGTCGCGCCGCCGCCGCGCTTCGCGGCCCCGTCGCGCTGCACGCGGTCGCGCAGGAAGTTGCGGAAGACCACCAGCAGCCAGGCGCGGAAACGGCCGCGCTCGGGCACGACCGCGCCGAGCTCGAGCCGACGTTCGACCAGCCGGCAGCAGAAATCCTGCACCGCGTCCTCGGCCCCCGGCTGGTCGCAGCCCCAGCGCCGGGCGGCGAGGCGCAGCGGTTCCCAGTAGCGCTCGACCAGCCAGGCCAGCGCGGCGCGGGCCTCGCTGTCGCCCGGTCCGCCGGCGCGGCTGACCACGCTCCAGCGCGTGGCGACGAAACCGCTGTCCGATGGCACCGACACATGTGATCCGCGGGCGGACGCCGCACAATCGCGAGCCCGGCGCGCTGCCGCGGCAGCCGGATCCAGGCGAACGAGGGCGCGGGGGCGGGCACTGGATCAGCCGCGCAAGGTGAGAAGCCCGACGCTCGACGCTGAAACCTCGCCGGTAGTGACTTCCGCCGTCGCCGCCGATCGTTCCGTTGACGACCACCACCCGAGAACCCAGCCATGGCCGATCCCGTCCCTCCCTATCAGCCGCTGCCGTCGACCCAAGGTCCACGCGGCGGGCGCTCGGGGGCGTTCTGGGCCGCGATCATCCTGGCGATCGCGCTGGGGTTCTCGCTGCTGATCAACCTCGCGCTGCTGATGGCGGTGGGCGCGACCGCGGCGGCGGCCGGCGGCGACCAGGTCGGCAAGCGCGAGTGGGGCGAGAAGACCATCGAGGGCTCGGGCGCGGCCAAGATCGCGGTGATCGAGGTGCGCGGGGTGATCTCCGGCGATCGCGGGGACGGCATGTTCGGTCCGGGGCAGTCGCTGGCCGAGCGGGTGAAGAGCCAGCTCGAGCAGGCGCAGCGCGACGACGCGGTGAAGGCGGTGGTGCTGGCGATCGATTCGCCCGGCGGCGAGGTCACCGCCTCGGACGCGCTGCACGACGCGGTCGCCGCGCTGCGCGCCGCCGGCAAGCCGGTGGTCGCGCACTTCGGCGCGCTGGCCGCGTCGGGCGGCTACTACATCGCCGCGCCGTGCGACGCGATCGTCGCCTCGCCGACCGGGCTGACCGGCTCGATCGGCGTGATCTTCCAGGTGCCCGACCTGCACCGCCTGCTCGACGAGAAGCTGGGCGTCGGTCTCAACACCATGAAGAGCGGTCCGTTCAAGGACATCGGCTCGCCGTCGCGGCCGATGCGCGACGACGAGCGCGCGCTGCTGCAGTCGCTGGTCGACGAGATGTACACGCGCTTCGTCGCCGTGGTCGCCAAGGGCCGCGCCGGGCGCGGTCCGATCCCCGCCGAATCGGAGGCGGCGACCGCGGCGGTGCGCGTGCTGGCCGACGGGCGGATCTACAGCGGCGAGCAGGCCGTCGCCAACGGCCTGGCCGACAGCAACGGCCACATCGAGGCCGCCTACGCCAAGGCGGAGGAGCTCGCCGGCATCGACGACGCGCGGATCATCCGCTATCGCCACGTCGGCGGGCTCTTCAGCCTGTTCGACCCGGAGGCGGGCGCGCAGGTCAACGTCAACGCCGGCGTGCAGGTCGACGCCGAGCTGCTCGGCGGGCTGACCCGGCCGCGCCTCGAGTTCCGCTGGTATCCGACGTTCTGATGCCGCGGGAGAAGCCCGCGCGGCCACGGCTTGGCGCGGCGCGCGGCGCGGGGTAGAACCAGGGGCATGGCCTCGCGCATCCTGATCCGGCCGGTGCGCGAGGACGACGCGGCGGCGCTGCGCGAGCTCGCCGATCTGCTCGACACCGTCAACCTGCCGGACGATCCCGCGGCCCTCGCCAAGATCATCGCCGATTCGCAGCGCTCGTTCGCCGGCGACGAGCACCGCCACGCCGGCTACACCCTGGTCGCGGTCGAGCGCGACGACGCCGGGACGGAGAAGCTGCTCGGCACCGGCAGCGTCTTCGCGTTCCACGGCATGCCCGACGACCCGCACTACTTCCTGCGCGTGGTGCACGAGACCGTGCACAGCAAGCAGCTCGGCGCCGATCGCAAGCGCACGCTGCTGCGCCTGGGCCGCGACACCGAGCCGTGGACCGAGCTCGGCGGCCTGGTCGTGCATCCCGAGGCGCGTGGCAAGGGCCTCGGCAAGCTGCTGCTGGCGGCGCGCCTGATGCTGGTGGCGATGCACCCGACGCGCTTCTGCACGCGCATCATCGCCGAGCTGCTGCCGGCGCGGCGCGAGGACGGCTCGAACGCCTTCTGGGACGCGGTCGGCGGCCCGCTGACCGGCCTGAACTACTACCGCGCCGATCTGCTGTGCCGCACCGACAAGGAGTTCATCGAGGCGTTCTTCCCGCACGACGAGATCGTCGTCGAGCTGCTGCCCAAGGAGGCGCGCGAGCTGATCGGCGTCGAGGGCCCGGCGACCGCGCCGGTGCGCGCGCTGCTGCGCCGCGCCGGCTTCCGCTACCTCGAGACCGTCGACCCCTTCGACGCCGGGCCGCACGACGGCGCCAACGTCGCCGACATCGGTCCGATCAAGGCCAGCCGCAGCCTGGTGCGCCTCGACCTGCCGCCGGCCGCCGACACCGGCGCGGTCGAGCTGGTCGTCAATCCGGCGACGCATGTGTTCGCCGCGATGCGCGCGCAGCAGGCGCGGCTGGGCGTGCGTCTCGAGGATGCGGACGCGCGCGCGCTGGCGCTCGAGGCGGGGGATCCGTGCTGGGCGATGCCGTTGGGCTGGTGAGGCGCGCTGCGGGCTGAGCGGGTCGTCGAGCTTCGAGCGTCGAGCGTCGAGCGTCGAGCGTCGAGCGTCGAGCGTCGAGCGTCGAGCGTCGAGCGTCGAGCGTCGAGCCTCGAGCCTCGAGCCTCGAGCCTCGAGCTTCGAGCGGTCGCCTCAGCCGGTCTTGCGCACGCCGATGCGGCGCGGGAACCACTGCGCGCCGAGGCGCGTGCGGGCCATGAAGATGTACCAGCCCATGCTGTTCGACGGCACGCGGTAGGCCTTCGCGATCTGGCTGATCGACCGGCCGTCGCGCCACAGCGCGTTGGCCTTGGCGAGATGCTTCTCCAGCCGCTTGTCGGCGTCGCGGCGGCGGCGCAGCACCTCGACCTGGCGCTGCAGCTTGGCGCGCGCGCGTTCGCGTTCGCGCTCGCGGCGGCGTTCCTCGACCAGGGGCTTCTGGGCGATGCGCCGCGCCGTGCGGCCGGAATCGCGCACGATCTGGCGGACGCGCTCCCGGGTGATGCCGGCGCGGTCGCCGATCGCCTGCAGCGTCTCGCCGGCGTCGAAGCGCTTGAGGATCTCCTTCTCGTCGATCGCGCAGGTACGGCGGTGGTCCCAGACCGCGGCGGCCAGCCAGTCGCGCTTCCACCCCATGGCGCGGGCGACCGCGTCGACGCGTTCGTAGCTGAGCTTCTCAGCTCTGCGGATCGCCTGCTTGCTGTCGCCGGCCTTGAGCCGCGCCGCGATGCGACGCAGCTGCGAGGCGTCGAGGCGCTTGGCCGTGGCGACGCGGAGGACGGCTGCGGGCAGGGCGGTGGGCATGGCGGTCGGTAACTGTACCACCGGCCGCCGCAGTCGTCATTGACGGGCAGGCGTCGCCTTGCAGAGCGCGTGGGTGACAGGCGCGTCATCTGCACTGGCTGCCGGCGACTGGCACGTCTGCATCGATCGTCATCGATGGACTCGGGACGTGCAGAAACGCAGCGGGGAGGGCCGTAGCCCTCCTCGCTGCGCGTCGTTCACGACAACCGCCGCGTCACTTCGCGCGGGCGGCCTTCTCGAGCTTGGTGCCCTTCTCGTCGAAGGAGACGGTCTCGGTCTTGCCGGCGCGCTTCACATCGACGTCGTAGCGCGTCTTGCCGGCGTCCGTGCGCTGGCGGATGGTCGAGATCTCCTCGGCCGCCGCTTCCTTGGCCACGGCCGACTTCACCGCCGCGGGCAGGGTGTCGAGCTCGACCTCGCGGCCGGCGGGGTCCGAATTCGCGGTGTCGGCGGTGGCCGCGGCATCACCCGTGCCGCCGGCCTTGGCCGCGCCGGCGGTGTTCTCGGTGCCCTTGCCGGTGCCGTTCTCGGTGCCGGCCTTGCCGCCCGCGTCCTTGGCGGCGTCGGAGGCGTTGCCGGCATCCGAGCCGAGGCCGGGGGCGGTGTCGGCGGCCATCAGCGGGGCGGCCAGGGCGAGGAGGGCGACGAACGTGATCAGCTGCATGGTTGAGTTCCGTTGTGGTGTGGACGGCTGGATCGCCGTGGACCCCCACGGTGCACGCATGGCGGCAGTCTCCAACATCCGCTGGGCATCGTTCCACCGGTTACGAGCAGCCTCGTCGACCCCGCTCAGCCGGTGAGCTCTCCCAGCGGGATCTCGACCTCGTCGCGCGCGCCGAGCGTGCGCGCCTTGCACACGCCGCGGGCGATCTCGTCGCCGCCGAGGATCAGCAGGCGCTTGGCACCGTCGGCCTCGGCGCGCTGCACGACGTGCTTGAACCGACGCAGGGTGTAGTCGACGGCGACGTTGCGTCCGTCGCGGCGCAGCTTGGCGGCGATGCGGTTGGCGAGGGCGATCCCGTCGCCCTGCATCGGGTAGATCACGTCGTCGAGCGCGCGCGGCGTCGCCGGCAGCAGGCCGCGCTCGCGCAGGATCTCCAGGATCACCACGTCACCGAAGCCGAAGCCGACCATCGGCAGCGCCGTGCCGCCGAAGTGCTCGACCAGGCGATCGTAGCGCCCGCCGCCGGCGATCGCCCGCGGCAGCGTGCCGGTGGCGTCGAAGACCTCCCAGACCGTGCCGGTGTAGTAGGACAGGCCGCGCACCACCGAGAGGTCGATGCGGATCAGGTGGCCGATGCCGAACGACGCGCAGAGCTCGGCGAGCTGGCGCAGCGCGACGAACCCCGGGTTGTCCGCCGGCACGTGCTGCGCCAGCGCGTCGAGCCCGCGCACGTCAAGCAGCGCCAGGATGCGGCGCGCGTCGGCGGCGGCGACGTTCAGCGCCGTGAGCTGCTTGGCGGTCTCGTCGTCGCCGATCTTGTCGCGCTTGTCGATCACCACGCAGACCTGGGCGAAGGCGTCGCCAGCGATGCCCATCTGCGCCAGCGCGTGGCCGAGCACCTGGCGGTTCGACACGCGCCAGACGATGTCGGGCTGGTCGGTGCCCAGGTTCAGCCCCGTCGAGCGCAGGAACTCGGCCTGCGCCGCCATCAGCTCGGCTTCGGCGGCGACGCTCTCGAGCCCGATGACGTCCATGTTCCACTGGAAGTGCTCGCGCTTGCGGCCGCGCTGCATGTTCTCGTAGCGGAAGCACTGCGGGATCGCGAACCAGCGCGCCGGCAGCGGCAGCGCCGCGCCCTTGGCCATGACCATGCGCGCCAGCGACGGCGTCATCTCCGGGCGCAGCGCGACGCGGCGCTCGCCCTTGTCCTGGAAGTTGTAGAGCTGCGCGGTGATCTCGTCGCCGGCCTTGCGGATGTAGAGCTCCTCGCTCTCGACCACGCAGGCATCGTACTCCTCGTAGCCGAAGCGCGTCGCGACCTCGCGCCAGCGCGCGAACAGCCAGGTGCGCAGGCGCATGTCGTCGGGATAGAAGTCGCGCGTGCCCTTGACGGGCTGCAGATCGATCGTGGTCATGGGGCGCGCATCCTCGCCCCTCCCCGCCTGGCGCAATCGCAGGGGCGCGTCACACCGCGAGCCAGGCGCCGATCAGCGCCGCCTCGATCGCCGCGTCGCCGAGGTAGATCCGCGCGATGACGCGCCGCGCGGTGAAGACCACGTCGACCAGCAGCAGCGCCAGCGCGGCGCCGACCGCGAGCACCAGGTCGCTACGCCCGACGCCGTCGACCGCCGCCAGCGCCAGGGCGGCGGCCACGGCGCAGACCAGCGCGCCGACCGTCAGCACCAGCCAGCGATCGTGCTTGGGTCCGGTCACCGCCTGGAACGAGCGCAGGTGGACCAGCGGCCAGAGGCCGGTCGCGCCGAAGTAGGCCGCCTGGGTGGCGGCGAGCGCTTCCGGAGTCATGCGCCGGAGAAGGAATGGTCCGTCGAGACCTCGACCCCGGCGCCCTGCGCGGTCGGCGCGAAACGGTGGTCGGGCATCTGGATGGCGAGCGGGCACTGGCGCGCGCACCACAGCAGCGCCTCGTCCTGGGTCGCGAAGCGCCGCGGCGGCTCGTCGGCGTCGAGCGTGGCGACGCTCCAGGCGCCGTCCTCGAGGAGCTCGATGCGATAGCTGTGGCCTGCCATGGGCGCCTCCGCTGATCGGCGATCGTAGTGCCCGGCACGCACCAGGCCCCCGCGACGTGGCCGGGCCGAACGCGCCGTCATGCCCGGGGGCGGTACGGCGCGCGGTCGAGCCAGGGCACCAGCGGCCCCATCGCCGCCAGGATCTCGCGCTGCAGGGCGGGCGTCGCCGCCGCGACCATCGACCGGCGCCCGGCGAGACCGCCGGCGTCGCCGCGGAAGTCGGTGGCGGCGCCGCCGCCGCAGCGCACCAGCAGCTCGCCGGCGGCGGTGTCCCACGGGTGGATGCCGAGCTCCCAGTAGGCGTCGAGCCTGCCGACCGCGACGTAGGCGAGGTCGAGCGCCGCCGAGCCGGCGCGGCGGTGGTCCTCGCAGCGACGCTGCAGGTCGGCGAAGACCCGCAGCGCGTCGTCGAGCGGCTCGATGACGCGGAACGGCAGCCCGGTGGCGATCAGCGCCTTGGACAGGTCGGCGCAGCCGGAGGTCCACACCCGGCGATCGTTCAGCCAGACCCCGGCGCCGCGCTCGGCGATGAACGACTCCTGGCGGATCGGATCGTGGACGATCGCGTGGCGCGGATCGACCTTGGCGTCGCAGTACGCGATCGAGATCGCGAACGCCGGGATGCCGTGCAGGAAGTTCGCCGTGCCGTCGATCGGATCGATGATCCAGCACGGCCCGTCGCCGAGCTCGCCGAGCGCGTCACCGCCCCCCTCCTCGCCGAGCACGCGGTGGTCGGGGAAGCGGGCGCGGATGCGCGCGATCAGCTCGCCCTCGATCTTCCGGTCGACATGGCTGACGTAGTCGCGGTCGGCCTTGACGATCGCGTCCTTGAGGCCGATGTGGGCGAAGTGCTCGCGCGCGATGCGGCCGGCGACGTTGGCCAGTTCGATCAGGACGCCGCGCATGCGGCGATGGTGACAACCGCCCCCGGGCCCGCCACCATCGCCATCGCGGGGAGCGAGCCATGCATCCGACCGGGCGTTGCGCCATCCTGCTCCTGCTGGTCGCCGTCGCCGCGGCGGGCGAGGCCGAGCCGTCCGGGGCGGCGACCACGGTCTTCGGCCGGCTGCACCTGCTGATCCTGCACTTCCCGATCGCGCTGCTGATCGCCGCGCTGGCGGTCGATGCGCTGCGCCGGCGCGGGCGCTGCGCGGCGCCGTCCGACGCGACGTTCCTGATGGTCGGGCTCGGCACGGTGAGCGCGGTCGCCGCGACGGCGACCGGGCTCGTCCACCACGAGGTCGAGGGGCTGCACAACGACCTCATCGAGCGCCACGAGCTGCTCGGGCTGATCGCGACCGGGCTGGCGCTGGTCGCGACCGGGCTGTGCTGGCGCGCGCGGCGCAGCGCCACGGCGGCATGCGACTGGTCGTTCCGCGCGGTGCTGGTGGCGTGCGTCGTGGTGCTTGGATTGGGCGCGCACACGGGCGGTGAGAGCGTCCACGGCGAGGGCTTCCTCACCGCGGGGCTCGATGGCGGCGCACCGGCGGCGACGCCGATCGCGGTCGAGGCGCCGGCGCCGCCGGCCGTCGCGGCGATCGCGGCGATCGACTTCGATCGGGAGATCCGCCCGCTGCTGGAAAACCTGTGCATCGAGTGCCACGGCGCGAAGAAGCAGAAGGGCAAGCTGCGCCTCGACACCCGCGAAGCGGCGCTGACCGGCGGCAACGGCGGCGCGGCGATCGTCCCCGGCGACGGCGCGAACAGCCTGCTGGTGCTGCGCTCGAACCCGCCGGGCGTCGAGGGCGAGGACCTGATGCCGCTCAAGAAGGATCCGCTGACGCCGGAGCAGGTCGACGTGCTGATCCGCTGGATCGACGCGGGGGCGGCGTGGGGCGCCGCGCCGCTGCAGGCGGTGGCGCCGGCGCCGCCCACCGCGCCATCTCCCTGACCGGTCGCCCGAGCACGAGGGATCCATGCCTGCATCGCCGACCGATGGCAACGCCGCCGCGCTGATGGCCGGCGCCGACGAACGCATCGAGCGTCTGCGCAAGGCCGATGCGACGATCGTCGTGCAGGACGCGCAGGGGCGCGGCGTCGCCGGCGTCGCGCTCGACGTCGACCAGACGCAGCACGCCTTCCTGTTCGGCTGCGCGGCGCTGTCCCTGCTCAAGCACGCCGACGCGGCGCAGGAACGCCTCTACCAGGAGCGCTTCGCCGAGCTGTTCAACCTGGCGACGGTGCTGACGTACTGGCACGTCGGTGAACCCGAGCGCGGCCGGCTCGACCTCGGACCGGTGATCGATCAGGTCGCGCGGTTGAAGGCGCTGGGCATCCGCATCAAGGGCCACCCGCTCGTCCTGGCGCAATCGAGCCCGCCCTGGGCGCCCAGCGAGATCGCGGCGACGCGCGACCTGACCCGCCGGTGGATCGCTGACGTGGTCGGCCGGCTGTCACCCGACATCGGCATGTGGGACGTCGTCGGCGACGCGACCACCGCGGCGGGCGCGGGCAACGGACTCGCCGCGTGGGCGCGCGAGGCCGGCGCCGCGCGCTATACGGAGGACGCACTGCGCTGGACGCGCGCCGCGGACGCGTCGGCGCAGCTGCTCTACAACGACTACAAGCTCGACGACGACTTCACGCGGCTGATCACCGATCTGCACGCCGCGCACGCGCCGCTCGACATCCTCGGGCTCGAAGCGCACATGATCGGGTCCGACTGGCCGCTGGAGAAGGTGTGGGAGACCGCCGAGACCTTCGCCCGCCTCGGCCATCCGCTGCACTTCACGGAGGTCACCGTGCTCTCGGACGACCCGGCCGCCGATCACGCCCAGTCCTGGCCGAGCACCGCCGATGGTGAACGACGCCAGGCGGACTACGTCGAGCGCTTCTACCGGCTGCTCTTCTCGCACCCCGCGGTGCAGAGCATCGGCTGGTGGAACTTCGTCGACGGCGACTGGGATCGCAACCCGGGCGGACTGCTGCGCGCGGATCTGACGCCGAAGCCGGCGTTCACGCGCGTGCGCGAACTGATCCGGGAGACCTGGCGCACCCGGGTGGCGCTGACGACCGGTGTGGACGGCAGCGCGGCGTTCCGCGGCTTCGCGGGCAGCTATCGCATCGCCGTCGGGCGCGGCGCGCCGCGGGCGACGCAGGACTTCGATCTCGTCATCGGCTCCGACAATCGCGTGATCGTGCACGTCTGAGGGCAGCCACGGGCTTCGGGCTTCGGGCTTCGAGCTTCGAGCTTCGAGCTTCGAGCTTCGAGCTTCGAGTTTCGAGCTTCGAGCTCAGCCTCCGCGCGCCGTCGCCGCCAGCGTCGGGATGGTCAACGGGCCGCGCGGCAGGATCGCGATGGGCAGACGCGCCCCGTGCGCACGCTGCAGCTCCGCGAGCGTCGCCACCAGA
>DASPLE010000077.1:0-17718 GCA_035627695.1 Planctomycetota bacterium | reverse complement strand
GCCAGACATGCGTTGGGCGATGCAAAAGCGTGGCAGGCATGGCCCCGCCTTGCCTGCGTAGGGGCGTGGACGCGCTACTCGCCGGCGTTCATCGAGAGCTTCGAGCTTCGAGCTTCGAGCTTCGAGCTTCGAGCTTCGAGCTTCGAGCTTCGAGCTTCGGGTTGGGAGCAGCGACGCGCGAGCTGTGAGCTGCGAGCGGCGAACGTCGGCTACGCGCGGGGTCAGTCCTCGTCGTCCAGCATGATCAGCTTGACCCGGATCTTGCCGCTGGCCGCGTCATCGGGCTGCGCCGAGCCGAGCCAGAGCTTGCCCGGGCCGGTGAAGATGCCGGGGATCTTCTTGGTGCCGCCTTCGCCCTTGTTGCCGCCCACCCAGCAGACCAGCGCCATGGTGTTGAAGTCCCAGCCACGCTGGCGCGCGCGCGGCGCGGGCTTCTTGGGGTCGGCCTCCTTCTCTTTCTCCTTCGGGGCTTCGTCTTCCATGTCGCGCCCGAAACCGAAGCGCGCGAAGCGGTCCTCGCCCTTCCAGGTGAAGGCAGGCTGCTCGTCGCTGCCATCGCCGAACCAGCGGTCGCCGAACCATTCGTCGGTCGGGTGCGGCACGACGCGGACCCTCTGGCCCTCCTTGAGCGTCAGGCGCGCGTCATTGCTGTTCCGGACCGCCTCGACGACCACCACGGTCCCCTTGAGCGCGTCCCACTGCTCGACGGTGAGGTCGTTGTAGTCGGCATCGGGATCGGGACGGATGGCGAAGATCTCGGACAGGCGGCTGGCGACGCGGTCCTTGCTGGCGCCGGTGATGTCGGCCTGGCAGCGCTTGTACCAGTGGCGCGCGCGGTCGAACATCAGGTCCTTGTAGGGACGGGACGTGGTCTTGGCGAGCGCGTACCAGGAGTCGCCCAGCTCGGCCTGCTGCGCGGCGCCGTCCGGCGACTCGATCTCCATGTTCGCGATCTTGAGCAGCTTCTCATCGTCGCCGTTGGCCAGCATCGGCAGGCCGAGGTCCCACTGGTTGGCGACCAGGCACCAGTACTTGCCCGCCTTGGTGTTGGCGGCGGGATCGACCGGATCGGCGAGCAGCGCGAGCACCGCGCCCGCGACCTCCTGGCCGTCGATGCGCGACAGGTACTTCTGTGCTTCGCCGAGGCGGCTGTAGCCCTCGCCGTAATGCAGCGCGACCTCGTCGACCATGCTGACCAGCAGCGCGACCTCGTAGGCGGCGGAGGCGAGGCTCATCGCCTCGGCGAAGAGCGCGTAGCGCAGGACGGGATCGTCGCGCGTGTCCTTGGCCATGGCGAACGCCTTCTCGGCGAGCAGGCGCTTGTCGCGCTTCTTGGCGCGCGAGTCGTCCTTGAACAACGCCTTCACCTCGGGCGCGCGGCGCTTGACCTCGGCCTCGGTCGGCATGGCGACCACGCCCGGGCCGGCCGACGGCGGGCGGCTGAACAGCGTCTGGCGGCGCATGTCCTTGACCCGGGCCTCGACCTGGGCCTCGAGTCCGGCTTCCCGCTTCGCCAGCTCGGCGTCCTGCTTGGCCTTCTCGGTCTTCAGGTACTGGTCCTGGCTGGCGAGCGACAGCTTCTGCGCGTCGATGGCGACCTTGGTCCCGGCGAAGCGCTCGGCGACCTCGAACCAGCGCATGGTCACGGCGAGCAGCTGATCCGGATTCTCCTCGGCGAAGGCCTTGGCGCGGGCGAAGTACTCGTCCGCCTCCTCGATCGGGACCTCGCGCTCGGCGACCTCGGTCATCATCTCGACGGCCTTCCTCAGCTCGCGGTCGTTCGGCTTCTGCGCCACGAAGGCGGTGATGTCGGACTCGTTCATCTGCTTTTTGCACCAGAAGATGTTCGCGTTCATCTCCTGCACACGGTCGAAGCGCTGCAGCTCCTCGAACAGCGAGCGCGCCTTGGTGAAGTCCAAGGCAGCGTCGACGATGCGGCTCTTGCTGCCCGCCTGGGCCTCCTGCATGGCCTGGAAGCCGGATTGGACGAAGCCCTCGGCTTCACCGAGCTCGGTGGCCGCCGACAGGGAGGCGGTCAGGAGCAGGGTCAGGGCGAAGGCGCGCAGGCAGTCGATCAGGCACATGAGGCGATCTTTCGATACAGAAACCGTGGTTGAGATCGGTAATGGGTTAACGCCGGCGTCCGCCATCGCAAGCCTGGCAGATGACACGGGGCTTGTGATGAGGGACGGATGAGATGGACAATGGTTCCATGGCGATCCTGTCATCGGCGATCACTGCGTCATAGACGTCATCGGTGCCCTTCGCGTTGCAGCGAAACCGGCGTGCTTCCGGCGTCGGAGGTCGGGTAGGACGGCCCTCATCGGAGTACCTGACCGAGGTCGTCGTTGCGGCCCGGCGGTCGTGCGGCATCGATCGGATCACGTGCGGGATCCTGCGGGCGCCGGACGCGCGACGATGAGCAAGCCGTGTGGAATTGTGAGCGTCGATGAGCGGGCACGCGACCGCGTGCGCGCGTGCCGCTGGCGGACGACCGGAAGCGCGACGGCCGATCAGCCCACGTCGCCCCTGGGCAACCCGGTCTCGAACGACGGCGGACGCTCAGGCGTGCCCGGTCGCCGCCGCGCGCTTCAGCTGCGACAAGGCGGCGACGATGTCGATGTCCTTCGGGCACGCCTCCATGCAGTTGAAGATCGTGTGGCAGCGCCAGACCCCGGTCGCGCCGTTGACCACGTCGAGGCGTTCGGCGGCGGCCTCGTCGCGGGTGTCGGCGACGAAGCGCCAGGCCTTCAGCAGCGCGGCGGGACCGAGGTAGCTGTTGTTCTTCCAGTAGCTCGGGCACGCCGAGGTGCAGCAGCCGCACAGGATGCACTTCACCGGATCGTCGATGCGTTCCTGCTCGGTCGGGCTCTGCCGCCGCTCCTTCGCCGGCTTGGGCGAATGGTTGACGAAGTAGGGGACGACGGCGCGCAGGTTGTGGTAGAACTGGTCCATATCGACGACCAGGTCCTTGATCACCGCGAAGCCCTTGAGCGGCTCGACGGTGATGACCGGCGCGGCGATGTCCTTGACCAGCGTGCGGCAGGCGAGGCGCGACGCGCCCTGGATGGTCATGCCGCACGAGCCGCAGATCGCGTGCCCGCACGACCGGCGGTACGACAGCGATCCGTCCTGCTCCCACTTGATGCGGTTGAGCGCGGTCAGGATGCGCTCCATCGGATCGCACTGGAGGGTGAACTCCTGGTACGTCGGCTTGGTCTGCTTCGCCGGGTCGTAGCGCAGGACGCGGAAGGTCTTGGCGATGGTCGCGGGCATGGTGCGTCCTCCTCAGGCGTCAGTCGTAGACCATCTCGACGAAACCAGCACGACGCTCGACGGCCGCGTCGAGCGCGTGGTTCCAATCGTACAGGAACTTTCCGAACACCGCCGGGGTCAACCGTGTCGACCGTACGCGCTCGGCGGCGGCGGCGATCTCGGCCTGCCGCGCCGGCAGCCGGGCGTCCGCCCACGCCTTCGCGACGAGTTCGACGCTCGCCGGGGCGAGGATCGTCTCGACGCAGTCGATCTGGAGGTCGTCCGCGCCCGGCAGCTCGCAGGTCATCTCGCCGTCGAGGGACCCCCAGAACAGCGTCGACGTCGCATCCGTGAACGCCTCGCTGCCGAGCGCCGTGCGCAGGTGGCGGATCGCGACGATCGACAGCTCGCGCAATCCCCCGGCGGCGGTCTCGGCGGTGGTGACATCGGCGAGAACGGCGGGCGAGAGCGGCGCGACGTCCTCCTCGTCCTGCGCATCCGGCTCCTCGTCCACCTGCAGCGCCGCGATGACGCTGCCGGTCCCGGCGGCGGCGCGGGTGAACGCCTGCCAGTCGACGATGAACTGGCGGTAGTCGACGCTCATGGCGGTCTCAGTACTTCCGCTCTTTCGGCTTCATCTTCGCCAGCAGCTCCGGCTCCCACCCGTCCTCCGGATGCTCGTGGCAGAGATAGACGCCGCGGTAGGCGAGTCGCACCGAGCCATCCGTCTTCATGAACGCGAAGGTGTGCTTGAGCCAGTTCGGATCGTCGCGCGGCACCTTCGCCAGGCTGCCGTCCGCCGCCGGCTCCTGGCGTTCGTGCGCGCCGCGCGACTCCTTGCGCGCCAGCGCGCCTTCGATCTGCACCAGGCTGTAGTCGAGCATGAAGCCGACCTCGAGCGCCTCCATCACGTCGCTGTTGAACACGCCGCCCTTGTCGTCGACGGCGACGTTGGCGAAGCGGTCGCGCAGCGCGATGACGTCGGCCTTGGCCTGCTCCATGGTCCTGGTCGTGCGGATGACGGCGCAGTTGGTCATCATGGTCTCGGACAGCTCGCGGCGCAGCAGTCCCGCGCGTTCCTTGCCGGTCGATGCCTTGAGCGCGGCGATGCGATCGGTCACCGCCTGGTCGGCGTGGTGCGGCAGCTCGCCGAGCTTCACGACATCGACGTTCTTGGCGACGTGCAGCCCGACGCGGCGGCCGAACACCACCAGGTCGAGCAGGGAGTTGGTGCCGAGCCGGTTCGCGCCGTGGACGCTGACGCAGGCGACCTCGCCGGCGGCGTAGAGCCCTTCGACGATGCCGTCGCCCTCGTCGCGACGGACGCGCCCGTCCTTGTCGGTCGGGATGCCGCCCATGATGTAGTGGCAGGTCGGCATCACCGGCACCGGCGCCTCCCATGGCTTGATGCCGAGGTAGGTCGACGAGAAGTCGCAGATCTCCGGCAGCTTCTTCATCAGCACGTCCTTGCCGAGGTGCTGCAGGTTGAGGTAGACGTAGTCCTCCGCGCAGATGCGCCCGGTCTTGGCGATGCCGCGGCCTTCGAGCACCTCCTTGTACATGCACTGGCTGATCATGTCGCGCGGCGCCAGGTCCTTCACCGTCGGCGCGTAGCGTTCCATGAAGCGTTCGCCGCTGGCGTTGGTCAGGTAGCCGCCCTCGCCGCGCGCGCCCTCGGTGACCAGGATGCCGAGCCCGGCCAGACCGGTCGGATGGAACTGGATGAACTCCATGTCCTCGAGCGGCAGGCCGTTGCGCAGGAAGATGCCGAAGGCGTCGCCGGTGTTGGCCTGGCAGTTCGAGGTCACGGCGAAGTTCCGCCCGGATCCGCCGGTCGCGAACACCACGACCTTGGCGTGCACGGTGTGGATCTCGCCCGAGATGATGTCGTAGGCGATGACGCCCAGCACCTTCGACTTGTCGGGCGTCAGCAGCACGTCGAGGACCTGGAACTCGGAGTAGAAGTTCACGTTCTGCTTCACGCACTGCTCGTACAGGGTGTGCAGGATGACGTGGCCGGTGCGGTCGGCGCTGTAGCAGGCGCGCTTGACGGCGCGCTCGCCGAAGTTGCGCGTGTGGCCGCCGAACGGCCGCTGGCCGATCTTGCCGTCCTTCGTCCGGCTGAACGGCACGCCGAGGTGCTCGAGCTCGTAGATCGTCTGCGGCGCGTCGTAGGTCAGGATGTGCTGCGCGTCCTGGTCGCCGAGGTAGTCGCCGCCCTTCACGGTGTCGAACCAGTGCCAGAGCGGGTAGTCCTCCTCCTCGTTGCCGAGCGCGGCGCCGATGCCGCCCTGCGCGGCGCCGGTGTGGCTGCGCGTGGGGAACAGCTTGGACAGCACGGCCACGTCGGCCTTGGTGCTCGACCAGTAGGCGGCGTACAGGCCGGCGGCGCCGGAGCCGACGATCACCACGTCGTGGGAGATTATCATGTCAGTGCCGGTCGCTGGCGCGGTAGGGGGGGACGTCGGCGAGGCGTTCGAGGATCGCCGTCTCGCGCGGCGACGGCGTCGCGGCGGAGCGCGCCAGCGCGTTGGCCTTGCGGACGTTGGCCGCCCACAGCGCGAATTCACGCGGGCTCGCGAACGTCATGTGCGTGTCGCGCACGCCTCCGGCAGGCGACTCGATCAGGTCGAGCGCCCACTCGTCGAAGTCTTTGCCGACCTTGGCCACCGACTCCGCATTCACCGGTTCCGACTTGGCGAGGCGCTCCGGGAACGGCTCGTCGGTCTCCTCCTCGTCCCAGCTCGTGTGCTGGTCCCAGTAGTGCGAGAGCAGGTGCAGCTCGCGCAGCTCGGCGCGGAAGTCGTACGCGATCGCGGGCGCCAGCGGCGGGCTGCCACGCGACTCGCCGGCGACGAAGCCGTGCGTGGCGTAGATCTCCTTGATCCCGCCGAGCGGCCGCGGGCTGAGGATGTTGACGATGCCGACCGCGGCGAACACGCCGCCGACCGTCCATAGGATGATCTCGGCGAGCAGTCGCGGCCGCGGCGGCAAAGCGTAGTCGCGCAGGATGCCGATGACGCCGTTGATGCCGTGGTACATCGCCAACGCGATGAAGACCACGTAGTAGGCCTGCCACCAGGCGTCGTGCATGCGCGCCGCGACGGTGAGTCCGGTCGACACCGCGTCGCTGGTGAAGTGCTGGATGCCGAAATGCGCGAAGGCCAGGATCAGCAGCAGCCCGGCGCTGACGCGCTGGGCCATCCACTGGCCGGATCCGGTGCGGGTCGAGACGTACGGGCGGACGACCATGTCAGCGTCCTCCCGGCAGGACGTCGTCGCGCAGCAGCGGCTGCACGTTCGTGTGCAGGATCATCGGCACGGCGCCGGCGACGAGCAGCACCAGCACCAGCGCCGCGAAGATCCAGAACAGCCGCTTGTGGAAGCGCGTCGAGCCGAGCGCGAAGTCGACGAACAGGATGCGCAGGCCGTTGATGCCGTGGAACAGCAGCGCCGCGTACAGCAGCACCTCGCCGACCTTGAAGTCGGGCTCCTGGAAGCGCCGGATCATCAGGTCGTAGGCGGTCGGATCCGCGCTGTTCGCCTTGGTGATCGAGAGGATGTGGAAGATCAGGTAGACCAGCAGGGCCAGCCCGCTGACGCGGTGCAGGCCATAGGCCAGGCTGCCGGTGAACCAGCGGTAGCCGCCTCCCGCCGCAAACGGGATCCAGTTGGTGAGCGCGCTGCGCGGACCGCGGTCCGGTGGGATCATCCGGTATCTGCCTTTTTTCTCTCGCCGAAGCGAAGCAGGAGTAAGCACTTCCGCCCGCAGTCCAGCGATGGTGCCGCGTCCGGCCGGGGTCGGGTGCGCCAGGCCCGATCCGGACCGGGGCATGCCCGGGGCGCATGGGCACCGATAGCCTGGGCGGTGCGGCAGCGCTTCCATCGCACCGCCGGCGACCTGGCTAGGCTTGCATCGGCGCGACGCCCACGCGAACCTCGCGCCGACGATGATGGGCCCATAGCTCAACGGTTAGAGCAGGTGACTCATAATCACTTGGTTCTGGGTTCGAATCCCGGTGGGCCCACCAGTACCTCGCGACCCGTGCGCCTCACGATGCCGCGGTGGCGGCGCGTCGACGCTCGATCAGTCGGGCGGAGAGCCCACGCGTTCCGATGCCGAGGTCCACGCGCGGCGAGGCCGGAGGCGCCTCGTGCGGGCTGCACATCTGCTCGCTCGCGAGGATGCGGATGCTGACGGCATCGCGCGCTGGTCCCGCTCTCGACGTGGCGGCCGTGGCAGCTGCGCCTGATGCGCCTGCGCCTGCGTCGCTCATCGCCCACGCCATGGGTCGGCCGATCGCGTGGGCGACATGACGCGAACGTTGCATGCCGCTTGGGCATTCTTGTACAGGCCGCCCACTCCTTGCGATGCCGTTGCCTGGTCGCGATTACGTTCGCTCGTATGCCCGCACCTACCGACCACGACGTCCTGCGCGCGTTCGCGGGACTGTTCCGCGACCTCGGCGGCGATCCCGATCGCATGCCGACCGACCGTGCCTGGCGGCTCTACCGCGCGTTCAAGGACCTCGGCGCGCCGGCCGACGTGCTCGCGCTCGTCGGCTCGTGGCGCGACGCGCTGACCAACGCCGAGCTGCTGCAGCTGCTGCAGCTGCGGACCCACCTGGAGCACGCGCGGTCGAGCGCGCATCCCCCCGTCCCGCTCGCGGGCGGAACCCGGATGGTCTGAGCCGTGAAGGATCGCGCCACGTCGGACGGCCTGGCCAAGACGCTCGCGCACGCGCTGGCGTCACGGGACTTCCTCACCGCGCTGACGACGATCAGCCGGCTCGAGGCGCACGTCGAGACCGACGCGGAAGCGTCGACCCTGCGGCAGGCGCGGTGGTCGGTGGTCGAGGCGCTCGCCGCGCAACCCGATGGCACCGAGGCCGCTTCCTGACGTCTCTACGGCGCGGGCGCGCGGTGGATCGGCCATGTCGGGGCCGCGTCGGCGAGCGATCGCCGCGGACTAGACGGCGAGGTACTTCATCGCCAGCGTCCCGGCGATGTGCAGCGAGCCCGCGTAGGTCGGCGCCTTCACGATCCAGTCGTCGATGGGCAGCTCGGCCGAGGCGATGGCCTGCGGACTGCCCGAGAGGATGACGACGGGAACATCGCGCAGCGACGGCGAGGCGCTCAACGCGCTCAGCACCTCGTCGCCCGACATGCCCGGCAGTCCGTGGTCGGTGACGATCAGCGCCGGCTTGGTCCCCGCCGCCGAGCGCGACACCGCTTCGGCGACCGACGGAGCGACCACCACGCGCGCCGTCGGCGCGACCTCGGCGAACGCCTCGACCAGGAGGTCGGCGTCTCCCCGGTTGTCGTCGATCACCAGGACGAACCGTGATGTCATGGAGGCATAGACGGGACACCGACCGATTGCGCAAGCGCGAACTCGAGCATGCACCACAGCCTCCGCGGACGCGCGCTCCGGAAGGGCGTCGCGGGCGCTCGCAGCGATCGTCAGGACGGCTTCGTCGGACCGCTCGCGATGTAGCCGACGAGGCGGCTGACCAGCCCCTCGTATCCGCCCTCCTTCGGCTTCGGCTCGAACGCGTTGACGCCGCGCTGGCGACACAGGTAGCGCGTCGGTTGGCTGTCGTGGGCCGACAGCACGACGATCGGCACCTCGGGAGCCAGCGCGCGCATCTCGGGGATGAGGTCGAATCCTGTCTCGTTGGCGAGGACGAGGTCGAGGACGATGAGATCGGGCGCGCTGGTGGCCATGATGCGCACCGCATCGGCGCCCGAGTCGGCCTGCACCACCCACATGCCCGGCTGCTGCGTCCTGCAGGCGAGACGGATGTTCACGCCGACGGCGGGGTCGTCGTCGATGACGAGGATGCACTGCGTGACGTCGGCCATCCCGTATCTCATGCTTCTCCTGCAGGGCGGTACAAGCCGCGCGCGGCATGGTAATGGCGGACACGGACGCGAGCGGCGAGGTATGGCGAAATGCTTCCGACGATTCGAGCGCCGGCCGTCGCACGTGATCCGAGGACTACGGCGACGACTGCCCGGGCACGCGGTGCGCGCCGCTGTCGATCATCGCGCGCATCTGCCGCGCGGTGGCGACCAGCCCATCGAAATCCGGCGACTTCACGAAGCAGCGCTCGGCGCCCAGGGCCTGCGCGCGGCTGCAATCGGCGGGCACGCTCGAACTGGTCAGGACGACGCGCCGGATGCCGTGGAACTCGCGGCTCTGCAGGCGGTCGAGCAGCTCCCAGCCGTTCATCCGCGGCATGTTGAGGTCGATGACCATCAGGTCGGGGTTCGCCGCGCCGTCGGTCGCGTCGTGCAGCCGTTCGAGGGCGTCGACCCCGTCGCTGGCCGTCGCCACCTCCACGCCCCAGCCGATCTCGTCGATCGCGAGACGCATCAGGCCGAGATCGCCCTCGCTGTCGTCGACGATGAGGAGGGATCGCGTCATCCCCCCAGTGGATCGCCGACCTCCCGTCCGCCAAAGGCTGGTTCGACAGGTCTGAACGTGCGGCCGCTCGTGGCGAGCCGACGGCGGGTTCGCGATCAGGCCTTGACGAGATCGGCCAGCGGGACGCTCTCGCGCTCCCCGTCGTCCCAGGCGATCACGCCCGTGGTGCCGGCGGCATCCCAGGTCAGCAGACGGCCGATGCGCCCGCGATGGCGCTTCTTCGCCGGATTGAGCGGCTCGACGCGGTAGCGGGCGCCGGCATCCAGCGCGAGGATCCGGCTGCGCTTGCCGATGGTCGCGGTGATGCGCTTCGGCAGCAGCGCGGTGAGCGCCGCCAGGGCCGCCTCGCGCTTGCGGGAGGATGGCCGTTTCGTCGCCCCGCGTGTCGCCAGCGGTCCATCGCGCCGCGGCTTCGTGGCGCCCGCCGATCGGCGCTCCGCGGCGGCACGCGACGGCGTCGGGCGATCATCGTCGCGCTCGCTGCGCGTCGTCGGCCGGTTGCGCTGCTCGTGCTCGCGACGCTCGCGCTCCTGCGCCTCGACGCGCTCGCGTCGCGCCTGCTCCGCGCGCTGGGCGTGCCAGCGCGCGTGCTGGGCGTGCTCACGCGCCTGGGTGAGATCGGCCTGGGCGGCCGCGAGGCGCTCCTCGGCGGCGCGCACCGCCGCCTCGGCTTGCGCGACCGGGTCGGGGGCCGGGCTGTTCTCGTCGCGCGCGCGGCGACCGGGGCGGGAGGCTGGCATGGGCGCAGTGTCCCGAGCCGCTGCCCGAGGTCGCCGCCGATGTCGGCACCGCTCAACCGCGCGGCGTCCGGCCGCCTCAGCCCTTCGTGCGCCGCGGATCGTCGCCGTACGTCCGCTCGCTCTCGACCCTGCCGTTCTGGGTATGGATCTTGACCTGGCCGAGCGAGCCGCGCGTGGCGAGCTCCTTGGCGCGGGCGATCGCCGAGCTCTTCGAGGCGACGATGTTGCTCGCGCGCGACGCGCCTTCCTTCTGGATCTCCCAACCGCGCTCGCTGGGCGAGACGTGATAGACGATGCGCTTGGCCATGTGCTTCTCCGCCGGGAAAGCGTACGCGCGAGGTCGCTGGCGGCGCGCATGGCGCTGGTCATGTTCAACGCGCGAGCGGTCGGGCGCCCGGGGACCACCACGACCGTGGCGCCCGGTCCGCGGGTGCGCATCGGGCCCGGCCGGCGCGTCATGGAGGTCGGGTCATGAACCGCATCGGCATCGGCCTGTACGGCGCCAACGGACACCAGATCGGCGATCTGCCCGCGGATCACCGCGACGGCGAGGTCGTCGCCGTGGCGGGCATCGAGGACGCCGCGCTGGCATCGCACTGGCGCGGGGTGGCGCGCCACGCGACGCTCGACGCGCTGATCGCCGACGACCGCGTGCAGCTCGTCAGCCTGTGCTCGCCGCGTCGCGCCGATCAGGCCGGCGACGCGATCCGCTGCCTCGCCGCCGGCAAGCACGTCTACGCCGAGAAGCCCTGCGCGCTGAGCGAGTCCGAGCTCGATCGCGTGCTCGCCGCCGCCGCGCGCGCCCGCCGGCGTTTCCACGAGATGGCCGGCACGGCCGTCGCCGAGCCGTGGTGGAGCATGCGCCGGCTGGTCGCCGACGGCGCCATCGGCACGCCGATCCAGGTGTGGGCGCAGAAGAGCTATCCGCTCCACGACCGCCGGCCGCAGGACGAGGCCGTCGATGGAGGCCTCCTGGCGCAGGCCGGCGTGCACGCCGTGCGCCTGATCGAGCAGGTCGGCGGCGTCGCGATCGCCGAGGTCGACGCGCGCGAGACCCAGCTGGGCAATCCCGGCACGGGCGACCTGCGCACCGCCGTCGCCCTGACCATGACGCTGGCCAACGGCGGGCTCGCGCAGGCGACGATCAACTACTGCCAGCCGCGCGCCTTCCCGGCGTGGGGCAACGTGCAGCTGCGCGTCGCCGGCAGCGCGGGCATGATCGAGGCGGTCGACGACGGCGAGCGGCGCCGTCTGGTCACGCACCAGCGCGATCACGGCGCCTTCGCCATCGGCGGGGCCCGCCCCGAGTACCACGATCTCGTCCTGGCGTCGCTCGCGCGCGGCGAGGCCATGCCGTGGTCGTCCGAGGCCGAGCTGCATCCGACGCGCATCGTGCTGCGCGCGCGCGCGTCGCGCCGCCTGGTGCGCGCCGGCGCACCGTGAGCGCGTCGTCGCGGCGGGGGGGGCGACGCTCAGAGGTGCGAGCGCTGCACGCGTCCCGCGAGCAGCTCGTCGATCCACGCCTGGTTGGCGATGCCGGGCTCCGCGTAGCGGTTGCCGGCGTGGTCGCGGCCGCGCGCGAGGAAGATGCGGAAGGTGTCGGGCATCGCGGCCGGCTCGAAGCGGCAGCGGGTCGAGAAGTAGCGCATCGTGAAGCCGCAGCGCCGCTGCGCGCTGCGGTTGGGCTCCGAGCCGTGGATGATCCGCGCGTGGTGGACCGAGCAGCGGTTGGGTTCGAGCACGAGGTCGACGGCGCTCGCCGCGTCCATCTGGTCGGCGTCGATCTCGCTGCCGAAGACCGCCGCGGCGGGATCGGCGACCGGCGAGTAGCGCGAGTAGCCGTTGCGGTGCGATCCCGGCACGACGCGCAGGCAGCCGTTCGCGGTCGTCGATGGGTCGATCGCCAGCCACACCGTGCAGATGTCGTCGATCGGCTCGAACAGCCGCCGCCAGTACGACGAGTCCTCGTGCCACGGCACGCGCTTGCCGGTGCGCGCCGGCTTGCTGATGAAGTGGCTGGTGAACAGGCCGATGTCCGGGCCGATGAAGCCCTCGACCAGGTCGAGCACGCGGGGGTGCATGAGCCACGCGAACAGGTCTGGATAGAGGAAGTGCGGCTTGTCGAGCTGCTCGGGCTCGATCCCGTAGGTCGCCGCGGCGTCGCTCTCGATCGCGGCGAAGCGCTCGCGCAGCGCGGCGAAGTCGTCCGGAGCGAACAGCGGCCGGTCCGGGAGGACGTAGCCGCGCTCGCGGTAGGTCGCGATCTCGGCGGCGGTGGCGGTCGTCGTCACGCCGACGCCGTCCGGGAGTACGCGACCAGCGCGTTCGGCGCCGCCATGCCGCCGCGGATGATCGCGATGTCGCGTGCCGCTTCGGCGAGATCGGGCAGATCGCGCGGCCACGCGCCGTCCGCGACCGCACGGGCGAAGCCGTCGTAGACGGTCGTCGCCGGCGTCACCAACGGGAAGCGCCGGGTCTCGCCGCGCCGGCTGGCGACCAGGTCCGCGCCGTCGACGGTGACACGCCACGCCTGGTCGGTCACCAGCCAGAAGATGTCGTGGTGCTCGCGGTCGTTGCCGGCCGTGCCGTAGGTCGCGAGGTCGGCGGCCCAGGTGATGAAGAGGTGCGCCGAGCCGCCGCCGGCGAAGTCCGCCTTGAGCGACTCGGTGTCCGCGCACGGGATGTCCTGGCTGTGGCGATCGGCGAAGAACGTCGCCGCGGTCAGCTCGCGGCCCATCAGGTAGCGCGCTGCGTTGAGGTTGTGGATCATCGCGTCCTGGAACGGGCCGCCGTTGCGCACCGGATCGGTCGCCCACCGGTTCCAGCGCGGGTAGGCGTGGATCCAGTCGTGCTTGTAGAGCGCGAGCCGGCCGATCGCGCCGCCGTCGAACACGTCGCGCAGGGTCTCGATCAGCGCCGAGCCGGTGCGGTTGTAGATCACGCCGCAGCGCACGCCGGCGCGCCGCACCGCGTCGCCCATCTCGGCGCAGGCGGCGACGTCCGGAGCCAGCGGCTTGGTAGTCAGGATGTGCTTGCCCGCGGCGCACGCCGCGAGCAGCAGGTCGCGGCGCGCCCAGGGCGGCACGAACAGCGCGATCGCGTCGACGTCCGCGGCGGCGATCAGCGCCGCGGCGGAATCCGCGACGCGCGCGCCGAGCTTCGTCGCCCAGGCGCCGGCGCGCGCGGCATCGGGATCGAACACCGCGGTGACCACGGCGTCGTCGGACGCCGCGATGACCGGCTCGTTCCAGCGCAGGAAGTCGCCGCAGCCGAGCACGCCGAAGCGCAGGCGGCTCACGACGCCGCTCCCACGCGCTGCGCCTGCGCCGCCGCGACCAGGCGGTCGAGCAGCCGGTCGCCGGCGGCATCGACGCGTCGGCGCGCCGGATCGGCCTCGAACCACGCGAGCGTGCGGCCGATGCCGTCGGCGAAGCGGATGGTCGCGCGGAAGCCGGGGACGAAGCGCTTGATCTTGGCGTTGTCGAAGATCGCGCTGTGCGCCTTGTCGCCGTGCAGGTTGCCGCGCTGCCACGGCTCGATGGCGGCGATCGCGTCGGACGAGAGGTGGACGAGGCGGGCCTCGACGCCCGCCGCCGCGGCGACGGCCTGGTAGATCTGATCCCAGGTGAGCAGCTCGTCCGAGGTGATGTGGAAGGCGTGGCCCGGCGCCTGCTGGTGGCCGATCAGGCCGATCAGCCCCTTCGCGAAGTCGTCGGAGTGGGTGATCGTCCACAGCGACGTGCCGTCGCCGTGCACCACCACCGGCGCGCCGCGGCGCATGCGCTCGATGATGCCGAAGTCGGTCCATCCGCCGATCGCGGTCGGGATGACCGTGTCGTAGGTCAGCGACGGACGCACGATCACCGCCGGGAAGCCGCTGGCGCGCCAGGCTTCCGTCAGGCGCAGCTCGCAGGCGATCTTGGCGCGCGAGTAGTCCCAGAACGGGTTGCCGAGCGGCGTCGACTCGTCGACGACCGGGTGCGCGAGCGGCTTCTGGTAAACCGACGCACTGCTGATGAACACGTACTGCCGGCAGCGCCTGGAGAACAGCGCGATGTCGCGCTCGACGTCGGCGGGCGAATAGCCGATGAACTGCACGACGGCGTCGAACACCTGGTCGCCGAGGACCTTGGCGACCGCCGCCGGGTCGCCGAGGTCGGCGACCAGCGTGCGTGCGCCGGGCAGCGAGTCCGACCGCGTCCGCCCGCGATTGAGCAGGGTGAGGTCCCAGCCCATGGCCAGGGCCAGGCGACTGCACGCCGTGCTGATGTTGCCGGTGCCGCCCAGGAACAGGACCTTCATGCCGATCTCCGCCGGAAGCATGGCGGCCGGCGGTTGCCCGGCGTTGGCGGAAGGCGATGGTGGTTATGGTAAAATGACCTCGCGACGCGCATCGCCGACTCTTCCGCAGCGCCTGCCCTGGACGCACGATGCCGAGCGCGAGCCGTGGGCGCACACCGAGCGCGCGTTCTATCCGCCGGGCTTCCGCTTTCCCCTGCACCGCCACGACTTCGCCGAGCTGTTCCTGGTGGTGCGCGGCCCGGGCGTGCATCGCGTCGGCCCGCGCGCCCATCCGGTCGAGCGCGGCGACCTGGTGCTGGTCCACCCCGATCTCGCGCACTGCCTCGAGGCGACCGGCGCGAGCCCGCTGGTGTTCATCAACCTGACCATCCGCCCCGGCCTGCACCGCGAGCTCGAGACGCGCTACGCCGCGGCGGGCGACTGGCCGTGGTCCGCCGACGATCCGCGGCCGCTGCGCCTCGATGGCGAGACCGAGCGCGCGCTCGGCTCGCGCCTCGCCGGCTTCGAGGCCGAGCGGATCTGCGTCGACCGCCTGCGCCTGGAGGCGTTCCTGCTCGAGGCGATGCGCGCGGTGCGCGAGGCGCGGCGTCCGCGACCGGCGCTCCCGGCCCCGATCGCGCGCGCGCTGCGCCTGCTCGACGATCCCGATGGCCTGCGCCGCGGCGCCGCGGGCCTCGCCGAGCGCCTCGGCTGGAGCCGCGAGCACCTCAACCGCCAGGTTCGCCGTCATCTCGGCATGACGACCATGCAGCTGGTGACCGGGCGACGCCTGGACCATGCCGCCCGGCTGCTGCGGCTCGGCGGATCGGGTGTGCAGGAGGTGTGCCACGCGTGCGGGCTCGACAACCTCAGCCACTTCTACCAGATCTTCCGCCGCCGTTTCGGCTGCACGCCGGCCGCCTTCCGCGCGGCGCCGACCACCGGCGCGGTCTGATCACCCGGCCGAGCGTCGCCAGGCCGCCGGCGTCGTCCCGGTCACGCGCCTGAACACCGTGCACAGCCAGCGCGCATTGGCGAAGCCGCAGTCCCCGGCGATCACCGCCAGCGGCAGGCTGGTGCGCGCGAGCAGCTCCTTGGCCCGCGCGATGCGCGCCTCGGTCAGCGCCTGGACGACGCCGAAGCCGTAGCGCGCCTTGAACACGTGGCGCAGGCGGTCGGCGCTGAGCCCGACGGCGCGCGCGACGGTGTCGACCCGATCGATCGCGTGCGCGTTCTCGGCGATCAGGCGCATGGCGGCGGCGGCGGGATCGGGCCGCGGGTCGTCGTCCGTCGCCATGCGCGCGGCGAGCGCGGCGAGCACCGCGCCGGCGCGATGGTCGAGCGCCAGGCGCGCCAGCGGCCCGCGCGATTGCGGCGCCGCCAGCGCGCGCAGCTCGGCGATCAGGCCGCGCGCGCGCACGCCGCGCACCACGCAGATCCGATCGAAGGGCGCGGGATACACCGTCGGCAGCCGCAGCTGCAGGCAGCAGTCGTCGCCGAGCTCGCTCATGCGCTGGGCGTGGCGCAGGTGCGGCGGATAGATGACCACGTCGCCGGGCGCGAAATCGATGCCGGTGCCGTCCGACAGCGTGGTCCTGCCGCGCCCGGTCGGATGGTAGACGATCTCGAGGTCGGGATGCCCGTGCAGCGCGCACGTCCAGTCGACGCGCACGGTGAAGCCGAGCGCGAACGACGGCGGGTGACGGCGCAGGAAGGCGGCGAGGTCGGTCGCGCGCGGCATCGCTCCATCCTCGCGCGCGACCGGAAAACGGAATCGCCAGCCGTTTGCCGACGCTGCCGCCCGTGCCCGTCGGCGATGCTCGGCGGACACCCCAGGAATCCGTCATGTCCCGTGCCGTGCGCGCCATCGTCTTCACCGCCCCGGGCGAGATCGCCCTGCGCGACTTCGCGCTGCCCGAACCGGAGGCCGGGCACCTGGTGGTCGAGACCATCTACTCGACGGTCTCGCCCGGGACCGAGCTGCGCGGTCTGGCCGGGACGAAGGAATCGCAGGACCGTTTCCCGATCGTGCCCGGCTACGCCGTCGTCGGGAGGGTCATCGAGGTCGGCGCGGCGGTGCGCGGCTGGTCGGTCGGCGAGCTGGTCGCCGCCAGCGGCGGCGAGGAGCGCTTCCCCGGCCATGCCCGGTTGTGGGGCGGCCACGCCAGCCTGCACCGCTACCTGCCCGAGGACGTGGTGAAGCTGCCGGCCGACGCCGACCCCTGGGCCTACGTCTTCACCGAGCTGATCGCGATCACCCACCGCGGCATCGCCGCCACCGGCGCGGCCGCGGGCGAGTCGGCGGCGGTGGTTGGGCAGGGCATGGTCGGCGCGCTGGCCGCGCGCTGGCTGATGCACGCCGGCGTGCGGGTGAGCGTCACCGATCTGGTGCCCGCGCGCCTCGAACGGGCGCGCGGCTGGGGCGCGTACGCCACCATCGAGGGGCGGCTGGACGACGCGCGCGAACGGCTGCGCGCCACGCTCGGCGTCGGCGCGGACATCGTCGTCGAGGCCTCGGCGTCGATCGCCGGTGCGCAGCTGGCGCGGACGCTGGTGCGGCCCGGCCTGATGCGCCTGGCGCACGCGACGTTCCGGCCCGATCTGGCGCGCAGCGCGGCGATCTGGCCGCGCCTGCTCTATCTCGCGACCTACACGGCGACCATGGCGATCACTCCGTCGGGGGCGGAGGACACCGAGGGGGCGCTGGTCCTGACGACCTGCGACCGCTCGCGCGAGGACCGCGACGCGGCGGTCGCCGCGATCGCCCGCGGCTGGTTCGCGACCGCCGACTTCCTCGCCGCGCCGACGCCCGCGAGCGACGCTCCGGCCGCCTACCGCCGCCTGCGCGACCGACCCGCCGAGGTCACGGCGTTGTCGTTCACCTGGTGAGGGGCCCGGCAGGGCTCCGATCGTCGGCGCGCCCGCAGCGGCGGCCTGCCACATCAACGGAAGGCCGTCCCGATCAGCGGGTTACCGGATACCGGAGGTGATGGGCGCGGCCTGTATGGCGTC
>DASPLE010000076.1:0-52394 GCA_035627695.1 Planctomycetota bacterium | reverse complement strand
GCCGAGTCTCGTCCTCGAAGCTCGAAGCTCGAAGCTCGAAGCTCGAAGCTCGAAGCTCGCAGCTCGCAGCTCGCAGCTCGCAGCTCGAAGCTCGCAGCTCGCAGCTCGCAGCTCGCAGCTCGCAGCTCGCAGCTCGAAGCTCGAAGCTCGAAGCTCGAAGCCCGAAGCCCGAAGCCCGAAGCGCTGTCAGTAATGGTTCTCGACGCGCGTGCGCGGCGTCGAGTAGTCGCCGAAGACCTCGACCGAGTGCTCGCCGTGGGCCGGGAAGCTGTCGCCGAAGGCCGGGTCGTGGGCGCTGGTCGCGAAGCGCTTGAAGCGGTCGCGCAGGTCGCGGTATTCGACGCTGCCGTAGGCGATGAAGCGGGTGACATCCGCCTCGAGCTCGGCCGCTTCCTCGCGTCCGTGCTGGTAGAACCGGACGAGGTCGGCGTAGAGCAGCTGCTGCGTCGCGATGTTCTGGCGCCAGAAGCGCTTCACGTCCTCGCGCAGAGGGGTGACCTCGCGCTCGTAGGTCTCGAAGAAGCGGTCGACGTCGGCGAGCAGCTTGGCGATCGCGCCGAACTCGGCGTCGCGCAGGCGGCGGGCGTCGTCGATGATGTGCTCGGCGTCGGCGCGCTGCTTCTCGCCGTAGCGGCGCACGTCGAGCTTGAGCTTCTCCCACTCGCGCTCGCTGAACTGCGTGACCCGGTAGACGTCGTCGATCAGGCGCGGCGCGACCCAGCGCTCGTGCTCCATCATCATGGCGAAGTCGACGACCATGCGCTCGTTCTCGATCGCCGCGTGCAGGCGGAAGCGCTCGACGTCGTCCTGCAGGCGCAGGGCGTCCTCCTCGGCGTAGGCGAACCAGTCGCGGCCGTCCTGGACCAGCTTGTTGTACTCGCGGTTGCGCCACTCGACGAAGCTGCGCACGTCGATCTCGAGGTTCGCGGCCTCCCACTGGACCTTGTCGTAGAAGCGGCGCAGGTCGTCCTCCATCTTGTAGACCTCGCGCTGCTTGTACTCGAAGAAGACCATCGCATCGACGACCAGGTTGCGCCACTCGGTGTCGGCCTTGTGGAAGAAGCGCAGCACGTCGTTCTTCGCGCGCGGGAAGTTGACGATGTTGTAGCCGTAATAGCGGCCGACCTCGCGCGTCAGGCGCTCGACGTTCTGCCACTCGTAGATCATCATGCTGGCCATGGCCTCGCGCAGGTGCCACAGCTCGCGCTTGCGCCATTCGATGAAGCGCTCGGTGTCGAGCGGCAGGCTCTTGCCGATGAGCGCGTTCGCCAGCGCGTAGCGCTCGATGTCGACGACCAGCTCCTCCCAGGCGCGCTGCTCGGCCAGCTTGCCGCGCTCGACCTCGTCGAGGATCGCCTGCTTCTCGCGCTGCGAGCCGACGTTGCACGACGCGGCCATGAGCAGCAGCACGATCAGGGCCAGCGGACGACGCATCCGGGCCAGCCTAGATCAGCGGCCGGCAGCGCCAACCAGGGGGGTCGGCCGCTTGCCATGGTGTGTGGCATGCGCTTGTCGCGCGCGGACTTGGGTCGCGCCGGCGGGAGCGTGATCGGCCAAGGCCGGTGGCCTTTGATCTTGCCGGGTGCGCGTCGGTCCTACCATCGCGCCCGCACAGCCGGAACCTGAGAGTCTAGCGCCGCTGAATCTGGTCAGGCCTTGACGGGAGCAGCCATAAAGCGCGCGCGGACGTTTCAGGAGCTCTGGCTGTGCGTTTTTGTTTCCCGGCGCCGCCGCGCACCGCGCCCAGGGCCCGTCCCGGGCCGCTGATTCAGTCGGCGATCACGCCCAGCACGAAACCCTTGAGGTACTCGGTCTCCGGCACGGTCGGCAACACCGGGTGGTCGGGGCCGGCGCCGAGCCGTTCCTCCAGCCGCACCGTGACGCGCGCGTCCGCCGCCGCGGCGACCACCGAGCCCATGAATGCCTCGGCCGAGACGTGGTGGGAACAGCAGAAGGTCGCCAGCACGCCGCCGGGGGCGAGCATCTTCAGCGCGCGCAGGTGCATCTCCTTGTAGCCGCGCAGCGCGCCCGGGACCGCTTCGCGCGAGCGGGTGAAGGAGGGCGGGTCGAGGATGATCAGGTCGTAGCGCGCTCCCGACGCCTGCTCGGCCTTCAGCCAGGCGAACGCATCGGCGCGGACCGGTCTGACGCGCGCCGCGACCCCGTTGAGCGCCGCCGCCTGCCCGACGCCGGCGATCGAGGCCTCGGCCTGGTCGACCGCGACGACCTCGCCGGCGCCGGCCAGCGCGGCGTGGATGCCGAAGCCGCCGATATGCGAGCAGACGTCGGCGACCCGCATGCCCGGCCGGACATGGCGCGCGACGCGCCGGTAGTTCGCGGCCTGGTCGAGGTACGACCCGGTCTTGTGCGGATCGGCGAGGTCGATGGCGAAGCGCGCGTCGCCGATGCGCACGGTGACCGCGCCGGTGCCCTCGCCGGCCAGGGTGCCGGCCACCATCGGCAGGCCTTCGAGCTCGCGCACGGGCAGGTCGCTGCGTTCGCGGATCCCGGCGTCGGGGAACGCCTCGCGCAGCGCAGCGACGATCGCCGCGCGCTGCCGGTCCATGCCGGCGGTGGTCAGCTGGACGACGAGTTCGCCGCCGTAGCGGTCGACGATCAGGCCGGGAAGCAGGTCCGCCTCGCTGTTGACCAGGCGCAGCGACTCCGCACCGGGCATCACCGCGTGGCGGTAGGCGAGCGCGGTCGCGAGACGCTCGCGCCAGAAGGCCGCGTCGATCGGACGCAGGCTGCGCGACAGCAGCCGCGCCGCGATCACCGAACGCGCATTGTGGTAGGCGACGCCGACCGTCGCGCCGCGCGCGTCGCGGACCTCGACCAGGTCGCCCGGCGTCGCCCGGCCTTCGATGCGCGCGATCTCGTTGCGCCAGATCCAGGGGTGACCGGCGAGCGCGCGGATGCCGTCGCGGGCGGCGAGGTGGGCGATCGGCAGGGTCATGCGCCGACGTTACGATGGCGACGTCGGCCTCAAAGGTCCTCGCGCTCGTCGCCGCGTGCGCGCGCGCGGTAGTCGCGCGGCGTGCAGCCCTTCGCCGCGCGGAAGCGGCGATTGAAGTTCGACAGGTTATCGAACCCGGCGCCGAGCGCGATGTCGATGATCCGCTCGTCGCTCTCGATCAGCTCTCGGCAGGCGGCGGCGATCCGGCGTTCGCCGACGCTCGCGGCCCAGGTGCGGCCGATGGCGCGGCGCACGAAGCGGCTGAACGCGGGCGGCGCCAGGCCGATGCGCCGCGCGGCCTCGCCCTGGCTCGGGATCTCGCTGGGGTGCAGGTCGAGCAGGGCGACCAGCTCGTTGATCCGGCGATCCGGCTTCAGGCCGGGCGTCGCGCGGTAGGCCGCGCTGGTCAGCGGCGCCAGGCCATCCGCATCGGCGAGCAGGCCGAGCAGGTCGATGAGCCCGGCGATGTCGCGCCAGCCGCCGCGCGGGGCATCGGCGAGCGCCTGCATGCGCGCGCCGGCTTCGGCGCGGATGCGCCCGGTCGCCTTCAGGCCACGCGCCGCGCGCGTCAGCAGCCGCGCGATGGCGCGCATCTCCGGCGCCGCCCATAGGGCCGGGCCGAGGCGCTCGGGCGCGAACTGGATGCACAGCGAGGCCACGGTGCGCCCGCGTTCCGGCGTGGAATGCCAGGTGTGCGGCAGGTCGGCGGCGAGCAGGCAGAAATCGCCCTCGGAAAAATCCTCGATCGAATCGCCGACATAGCGCCGCCCGCGTCCGCGCGTGACGTAGGCGATCTCGACCTCCGGGTGGTGGTGCCAGTTGAAGCGGAACCCGCCGTGCTGGTACGAGCGCAGCGCGTAGGACGACGCGCCGTCGCGCGGGATGTCCTCGCGCTCGAGACGACGGCGACGCGGGATCAGCATGGGTCCAGTATGCCGCGGATGCCGCGCGCCGGCAGGGGGCAGCGGCTTAGCCGGCAAAAAAGTACCAGTCCCCGGTCCCGCCCTGCGGAGCCGGAGCCGCGACGCTGATACGATGGCCGGAGCGCCGCCGCGCGCAGGAGCCCTCGCGATGTCATCCGCACAGCCCGTCGACCTGCCCCCCGCCAGCCGCCCGGCTGAACGCGCCGCCGCGGCCGCGCGCCGCGCCGCCTTCCCGTTCCGCTTCCCGCGCGACGAGCGGCTGATCGGCGGCGCGTATCCCGTCGCGGAGAACGCCCGGCGGCTGCTGCGCTTCTTCTACCTGGCGCGCCGGCTGGGCGGGGCGCTCGGCTCGTGGACGCTCGCGATCGCCGACTTCGAGGTGAAGGTCGAGACCGGCCGGCACATCTTCTGGCACTACGACGCCGCCGCGCGGCTGCGCCAACGCCTGACCGAGCAGGAGCAGCGGCTCGCCCAGATCGACGCGCACCGCGACGCCGACATCGATCGCCTGATCGACGAGCTGCTGTGCGCGCGCGACGTGCCTGAGATGCTGGTCGGCCTGCACGTCGTCGCCGGCCGCGCGCTGATCAGCGCCATGCGCCACCACCTGGAGACCACGTGTCCGGTCGCCGACGCGCCGACGGTGCGCGTGCTCAAGCAGTGCCTCGTCGACTACGAACCGATGCTCGCCTGGGCGCGCGCGGCGATCGCCGCCTACGTGGCCGGCGGCGTCGACGAGGCCCAGCTCGAGCGCTGGCGCGTGCACGGCGAGCGCGTGCTCGCGGCGATCGGCGGCGTCGCCGGCGGGCAGGATGCGCGGCCGACGATGCCGGCGCTGCGCGGCGCCGAGCGTCCGTACGCCCGCGGCACGATCCCGATGCGCGACGCGCGCTTCACCACCTTCACGAAGACCGGCGACTACGACGTCAACGACGGTCGGCGGCTGGAGCACGGCTACGCGCACGAGCGCCTGCATTTCCTGCGTTCGCAGCGCGACGAGGTCGACGCGATCGAGGCCTTCGGCACCTTCCTCTGGGACATCCGCCTGCGCGATTTCGACGCGGAATACCATCTCGCGCGCATCACCTGGGACGAGACGCGCCACACCGAGATCGGGCACCGCACGCTGCAGATGATGGGCTACGACCCGTTCGAGCTGCCCAACCGGCTGACCTCGTCGACCTGCCGCGGCCCGATGGAGGCGGCCTTCGCCATGGCCGAGATCAACCTGTTCGGCGAGGTCGGCGTGATGAAGACCATCCCGGGCCTGATCGAGCAGGCGCGCGCGCACGACGACCTGCCGGTGGCGCACGTCCTCGATTACATCCGCTCCGATGAACGCACGCACGTCAAGAAGGGCCAGCCGATCCTCAAGGCGATGACCGACCTCGACATGCCGGCGCTCGAGCTGCGCACGCGCGAGCTGTTCACCGAGTGCCTGATCGCGTTGGGCGCCATGCAGCCGGGCGAGCCCGGGTTCGTCATGAGCCGCGACGACATCGAGCGGCTGGTCGGCGAATGACGCGTCGATGAAGCAAAGCGCCCCCGGCCGTGTGGCCGGGGGCGCGGTCGTCGCGGCGTGGCGGCTGGTTCAGTCCTTGCCGAACAGCTTGCGCATCGCGCGGTGGTGCGGCGCGTTGGCGATCACCTCGTGCGGCAGCGGCGGACGGGCGACGTGGACCGGCGCGGCGTGGCGCGGACGGCCATGACCATGACCGTGGCCGTGACCGAAACCGGCGCCGATCGAGATCGACACCGAGGTCCGCGGGCGGCACACCGGCTCGGGCGCGCAGACCACGCGCCGCGGGCGGTGCACGACGACCGCGGGCGCGCACACCGGCTCCGGTGCGCAGACCACGACCGGAGGCGGACAGACCACCGCCGGCTGGACCCAGTGGCCCTGCTCATAGGTCCACCCATGGCAGCCGCGCACCCAGCGACCGGGAACCCACTCGGGCTCGGGCGCACAGGGGGCGGGAGCGCAGGCGACCTCGGTCGCGCAGGTGTCGACGTAGCAGCCGGGCACCCACACGCGCTCGCAGCCGACGACGGTCCAGTGACCGGCGACCCAGACCAGGTCCTCGGCCTGGGCTGGCGTGGCCAGCGCGGCGGTGAGCAGGAGCAGGGACGCGAGCATCTTCATCGCAGCCTCCGAAGCGGGGTGGAGTCGGTTTCCACTGATCAAGGTAGGATGCCGGGTGGTTGTCCCATTTCATCCGATCCCTGGTCAAACCATGCGCTTGCGATCAGCGGGGCGGGTCCGGCGCCGGCGGCGACGTCGAGACCACTGCCCTTGCGACGATCCTGTTGCAGCTTGGCCCGCAGGGCCTGCGCCGCCTGCGTCGCGACTACAATCGACATCGGTCCGTTCCCGGTCGCTCGCTGTCGCGGGTCCTCCGGGCCGGGTCTCACCTGGAAAGAGGATTGGTCATGAAGGACGCAGACAGCACCACGATCGACGCTTTGAATTCGTTCCTGCGCGGCGAGATGTCGGCGGTGGAGACGTATGAGCAGGCGATCGAGAAGATCGCCGATCCCTATGTGCGCCAGCAGCTGGAGGAATGCCAGCGCTCGCACCAGATGCGCGTCGACATCCTGCGCGAGGAGATCGAGGACCTCGGCGGCGAGCCGTCCGAATCGTCGGGCCCGTGGGGCACGTTCGCCACGGCCGTCGAAGGCACGGCGACCATCCTCGGCGAGGACGCCGCTATCGCGGCGCTCGAGCGCGGCGAGGACCACGGCCTGGCCGATTACCGCCGCGGGCTCGACAAGCTCGACTTCGACGTCCGCGACCTCGTCGAGGGCGATCTGCTGCCCGAGCAGGAGCGCACCCACGCCATCCTCAGCTCGCTGAAGCAGGAGCACTGACGGACGGGTGATCGGGGCCTCGGGCGGCAACGCCCGAGGCCCGCGATCCTTCACGAAGGATCGCGCGCGCCCTGGCCCGGCCGGGCGCTTGGCGGTACACTTGGGCGTGAACGTCCTCGTCCTGCCCGACCACGAGTCCGCCAGCCGCGTGGTCGCCGAGCTCGTCTGCGCGGCGGTGGCGTGGAAGCCCACAGCCGAGCTCAGCGTGGCCACCGGCACGACACCGGTGCGCGCGTATGAATTGATGGTCGAGCGCGTCCGATCCGGCGAGACCTCGTTCGCCCGCGCGCGCTTCCTCCAGATGGTCGAATGGGCCGGTGCCCCGCCCGACGACACCACGGCCTGCCAACGTTTCCTGCGCGAACACCTGCTGACCCCGCTCGCGATACCCGATGAGCGCTTCGTCGGCTGGCGCGGTGATGCCTCCGACCTCGATGGCGAATGCGCCCGCATCCGCGACCACCTCGCGACCGCCGGCGGGATCGACCTGTGCGTCCTCGGGCTCGGGGTGAACGGCCACATCGCGTTGAACGAGCCGGGCGAGCACCTCGCCGCCGCCGCGCATATCGCCGCTTTGACCGGCAGCACGCGGGCCAACGCGCGCTTCGAGAACGCCGAGGACGTGCCCGAGCACGGCCTGACCCTGGGCATCGGCGAGATCCTCGCCGCGCGCGAGGTGGTGCTGATGGCCACCGGCGCGAGCAAGGCCGAGGGCGTGCGCCGGCTCATGGAGGGCGACGTCGCGACGACCTTCCCGGCCTCGCTGCTGTGGACGCACCACCGCGCGATCGCGGTCTTCGACCGGGCCGCCATGGCCCTGGTGCGCCGCAAGAGCCTGTTCGGGGCGTAGGGCCCCGCGGCACGCGTGCGCTTCCGGGCGACGCCGGCGGCACCAGGCGTGGTCATCAACGCACACGAGTGATGTGCCGTCTTAATTGTCACATCGACCCGCGCGGGCGTTGTCATGCGAGAACCCCCGGGACCCGCCATGCGATCGACCCTGGCCCCGCACGTCGTCGTCAGCCTGGTCGCGCACGGCGCGCTGGTCGCGACCCTGGTCGGTCTGGTCGGCGAGCAGCGGGCGGCGGTGGCGCGGCAGGAGCAGCGGGTCGAGCAGGACCTGCGCCGGACGGTCGCGCGCGAACGGGCCGAGGCCCAGGCCGAGCGCGAGGCGGGCGCCGCCGCGACCCTGGCGGCCGAGGTCGACCAGGAGATCGCGGCGCTGGTGCGCGAGCAGGTGCGCGACGACGCGCTGGCCGCCGAGCTCGAGCGCGCGGTCGCCGACAGCCTGGCCAGGCGGCTCGCCGACGCCGCGGCCGCCGCGCCGATCGCCGGACTCGATGCGGCGGGTCGCGCCGCGCTGCGCGACCGGCTGAGAGCCGACGCGCGCGCCGACCTGGGACGCGCCGGCGCGGCGTCGCGCGGCGCGGCGATCGAGCGCCTGGCGCGGGCGCACGCGCGCGGGCCGGTCGCGCGCGACGTCCGCGAACGGCTGCGCCAGCTCGCCGCCGCGGTCGGCGATGCCGTGCGCGACGAGCTCGACCAGGGCGCGCGCGCGATCGCGCCGGCGGACGACGCGGCGCGCCGCGCCGCCGCCGGCGCCGCGCTCGACGGGCTCGACGATCCAGTCCAGTCCGCCATCGACGGCGCGGCCGATGACCAGGTGGTGCCCGCCGCGGCTGCAGCGCTGGCGCGGGCGGCGCAGGAGGCGATGCGCGCCGCGGGGCTCGATCCGGCGCAGGACGCGCCCGATCTCGACCGCGCGCTCGAGCGCGAGATCCGCGCCGCGCTCGACGCCGGGCCGCGCCTGGCGGACGCGGGGCTGACGCGCGCCCGCGAGACCTTCGGCGCCATCGATCGAGCGACCATCGCCACGGCGCGGCGCGACGTCGATGCGGCGCGCGCCGCCGCCGAGGCCGCCGCCCAGGCCCAACGCGATGCCGCCGGCACGCTCGCCGCGACCGATCCCGCCGATCGCGCCGCCGTCGCCGCCGCCGTCGCCGCGCAGCACGCGTTGGGCGGGTCGTCGGCGTCGGCCCTGGCCGCCACCGCGCGCGCCGCCGATGCGGCCGCCGGCGCATCGACCGCCGCCGCGGCCCAGGCCGATCGCGCGCGCGCCGCCGCTGGCGGCGACGCCGTCGCCAAGGCCGCCCAGGCGGCCGACGCGATCTCCCGCGGCGACCGCGCCGCCGCCGCGGCCGCCGCCAGCGATGCGGCGACCGGGCTGGAGGAGGCGGCGTCGGCGCTGGCCGCGATCGGCGACGCGCTCGCCGGCGCCGAGGCCGCCGCCGTCGCCGCCGCCGCGGCGCGCGCGGAATTCGCCGCCGCGCTCGGCGCCGGCGCCCCGGCCACCGCGGTCGCCGCGCTGCGCGATGCCGCCGCGACACGCGCCGGCACCGCCGCTGCCCAGGCCGCGCCGGGCGCGGCGACGGCAGCCGCCGACGCGGTCGCGGCCGGCATCGGCCAGGCGCTCGCCGGTTCGCGGCGCGGCGGAGCGCTTGGCGATCTGGCCGACCTGCAGGCCAGGCTCGACGGCGCGGACGCCGCCGGCGCGCGCGGCAATGCGCTCGCGGCGCTCGGCATGGGAGCCGCCGGCGGGCTGTTCGCCGGCGATGGCGTCGGCGATGGCACGAGCGAGGGCGAGGCCGCCATCGGTGAGGGGGACGGCGCCGGCGCCGCCGCCCTCGCGGTCTTCAACCGCGCGGCCTACGAGGCGTTCGTCGCCGACCTGCGCGACCGCGCCAGTCCCGCGAACTTCTACGGCGACGACACCGGCGCGGCCTCGGGCGCGGTCGGCGACGTCCTGGACACGACACGCGCGCGCGCCGCCGCGGCGCCCGCTCCGGCCACCGCGGTCGCGGCCGAGCGACCGGCGCGCCCGGTCGTCGCCGCCGCGCCGCGGACCGTACCGGTGCCGGACTTCCCGACCCGCGCCTTCGGCGCCGCGCCGATGGTGACCAGCGCGCTGACGCTCGATGGCGACCTCGCCGACTGGGGCGAGCTGACGCATGGCCTGTGCGCGCGCTTCGGCCCGTACGAGCAGGTGCAGCTCGCCGATGGCCCGACGCTGCACCTGCGCTGGTCGCCCGACGGCCTGTGGATGGGCTACCGCATCGCCAAGGACCCGACGGCCATCGTCGCCAATCCGCAGGCGCCCTACGACGGCGACTGCCTCGAGCTGTTCATCGACAGCGACAACCTGCGCAAGCCGTGGATGAGCGAGAGCCGCGCCACGCACCAGTTCTGCTTCGATCCGTTCGGCTTCCAGGGCGATGCGACGCGCACGGTGTGCGAGATCGGCCGCGGCCTGCGCGGCCTGCCCGAGTTCCAGCAGCGCTGGCTCGATCCGGTCGGCGCGCGCGCGGTGGGCCTGCGCCTGGCCGACGGCTATAGCGTCGAGGCCTTCCTGCCGCGCGCCTGCCTGGCCTCGCCCCGGCTGATCCCGGGCCAGTACCTCGCGGTGAACGTGTCGATCAACCAGGGGAGCGACTGGTCGCTGCAGCGGCAGTGGTCGGCGTCGAAGGCGATCGAGACCTGGAACAAGCCCGACACCTGGGGCGACGTGCTGCTGCTCGGCGCCGACGCCGAGGCGACGATCGCCGCGAACGACGGCGGCGCGCACGTCGTGCCCGGCCGGCCGCTCGCGTTCACCATCGCCGACGGCGACATGAACCTGAGCCCGCGCGTCATCGATCGCGTCCTGGGCTCGGCGCGGGTCCTGGGCGGCGGCGCGCCGGTGGCGGTGGTGCTCGAGGAGACCAGGGCCGACAGCGGCGTGTTCCGGGCCACGATCGACACCCGCTCCTGGGCGCTCGCACCTCTCGCCGGCGAGCTGTCGCTGGCCGGCGGCGACATCGTCCGCCTGGCCTACACCGACGCGCGCGCCGCCTTCGGCGAGGCCGGCCGCGAGGTCGTCGCCGAGATCGCCGTCGCCCACCCGCTCGCCGCCATCGGCCGGATCGAGGACTGACCCATGATCATCCACCGACTCATCTCGTGCGCGGCGCTGACCGCATGCGCCGCCGTCGGCTTCGCCGCCGAAGCCGCGCCGGCCGCCGCGGGCGACAAGGTCGACCTGCTGCGCGAGGGCATGTTCCACTGGCCGATGATCCCGCTGTGGTTCGGCTCGGTGCTGCTGCTGGCCCTGCTCGTCGAGCGCGCCCGCGCGACGCGCGAGCGCCTGGCGCTCGACCAGCGCGCGCTCGATGCGGCGCTCGCGTGCGTCGCCGCCGGCGACGACGCCGGCGCGATCGCGGCGTCGGCGGCCTCGGACACCGCGCTCGGCCGCGCCTGGGCGCACGGGCTGCGCCGCGCCGCGCTGGGCGGCGCGACGGTGTCGGATGCGCTGGGCGACGCGGTGGTCATCGAGCTGGCGCCGCTGCGCCGGCGACTGCAGGCGATCACCACCATCGGCGTGGTCTCGCCGCTGTTCGGGCTCTTCGCCACGGTGCTCGGCATCATCATCTCGTTCGGCCAGATGGGCGTCGCCGGCGGCGCCGACAAGGCCGAGCTGGCGCGCGCGATCGGCATCGCGTTGTTCGGCACCGCCGGCGGCATCATCCTCGCCATCCCCGCGATCATCGGCAGCCGCTTCTTCACGGCGCGCATCGCCGGCTACGTGATCGCGGCGGAACGCGAGATCGCGCGGCTGGCGCTCGCCCGCGAGCAGGTCCGCGCCGGCGTCGCGGTGCCCCGTCGCGCGGCCGCGGCCGTCGTTGAACCGCTGCTGCTCCAGGAGGCGCGCGCATGAGGCGCCGCGCCCTCGCCCACGACATCGAGCTCGACGACCACATCGACCTGACGCCGATGCTCGACTGCGTGTTCGTGCTGCTGCTGTTCCTGATCATCGCCACGACCTTCGACGACAGCGGCCTGTTCAAGGTGACGCTGCCGACCGCGGACCAGCCCGCGGTGCACGCGGCGGGCACGGCCACCACCCTGCTGATCGACGCCGACGGCCGCTACGCCATCGGCCAGGAGCTGGTGCCGGCGACGGAACTCGCCGATGCGCTGCGCGCGCTCAAGGACGGCGGCAGGGCCCAGGCGCTGCTGATCAAGGGCGACCAGGACTGCCCGTACCGCGAGGTGGTGCGCGCGTTCGACGCGGCGCAGGCCATCGGCATCGCGGAAGTCGGCTTCGTCGTCGACCGCGCCAGGCCGCGCTGAGCGCTTCAGCCCGCCGCCACCGCGGCGCCGGCGGCGGGCCGCGGCGCGGTCGCGGATCGCGCCGAGGTCTCGCGCACCAGGCGCCAGGCGATCAGCGCCGCCATGCCGCCGGCGCCGCAGCCGGCGGCGATGGCCTCCAGCGGCGCGACGCCGACGCATTCGCGCGCGATCGCGATGGCCAGCGCGGTGCTCGCCGCCACGGCGCAGCCCGGCGCGACGATGCGCGGCCAGTCGAGCCGCAGGACATGGCGCCGCACGGCGTGGTGGAACTGCAGGAAGCCGAGCACGCCCTGCGCGGGCACCGCCGCCGCGGCGCCGATCAGACCGAACTGCTGGATGAGCAGGAAGCTCAACGGCACGCCGACCAGCGTCGCCACCATGACCTCGTGCAGGTTGACGCGCTCGTGGCCGGTCGCGACCAGCAGGTAGGCCAGCACGCGGTTGCTCGCGCTGGTGATCAGCGCGGCCCCGGTGATCGCCAGCGCCGGACCCGCGGCGGCGAAGCGGCCGTCGCCATAGGCCAGCAGGAGCAGGTCGCCGCCGGCGAAGCCCATCAGCGCCACCGCCGGCGCCATCAGCATCAGCAGCAGGCGCATGACCTTGGTGACCAGCGCGCGCTGCTGATCCACGCCGAGCGTCGCCGTGCGCGACAGCGCCGGGAACACCGCCTGGACCACGCTGTGGATGACGATGTGGAAGGGCTGCAGGATCTGCAGCACGCAGCCGTACATGCCGATCGTCGCCGCGCTCCCGACCAGCGACAGCAGCACCAGGCGGATGCGGGCGTTGAACACCGCCAGGCCCTCGATCGCGACGAAGTCGCGCGCCGAGCGCAGCGACGCGCGCATCAGGCCGGTATCGATCCGCCAGCGCGGCCTCGCCAGGCCCGCCGCCGCCAGCCACTGGCCGGCGAAGACCACGCACTCGCTGGCGATCAGGATGGCGCACGCGGTCGCGAGGTCGGCGCCGTGCATCAGCGCCCACGCGATCGCCGCCAGGCGCAGGAGGTGGATCGGCACGGTGATCGCCGCGGCGACGTGCATGCGTTCGCGCGACTGCAGCACGGCATCGGCGACGTTGGCCAGCGACGTCGGCACGACCATCAGCCCGTGCAGCAGGCAGATGCGCGTGGCGTGCGCGTCGTACGGCATCGCCACGATGATCCCCGCTATCACGGCCAGCGCCGCCAGCGCCGCGGCCAGCTGCAGCACCGCGCCGCTGACCAGCTGGTCGCCCGCTCCGGCCGGTTCGCGCGCGAGCTGGCGCGTGGCGTGCACGCGCATGCCGTGCGACGCGACCGTCGCCGCGACGAAATAGAAGGTGAAGGCGAGCATGTACACGCCCAGCTCGTCGGCGCCGAGCGTGCGCGCGATGATCGCCGACAGCACGAAGGCGCTGCCCGCCTGGGTCACGCGCTGGGCCATCACCGCGAGCGAGTTGCGGGCGAACCGGGCTCCGCTCACGGCCTCACGCGGCGTCCGACACCGGCGCGGCAGCGCCGACCCGGCGCAGCGCGGCGCCGCCGGCGCGCCGCAGCGCACGCGAGACGAACCCCGGGTTGCGCGCCGCGGCGGCGGCCGCCGCCGTCCATTCGCGGCGCTTCAGCGGTTCGACGACGCGGTAGTACGCGCGCCAGGCGCGCACGTTGGCGAGGTGGCGGCGCATCGCCGCGACCAGCGCGCGATCGGCCTGGACGTCGTCGCGGCGCAGGAACGCGTCCCCGGCGCGGCAGTACCCGTCGAGCCGCACCGCCTGGCTCTGCCGCACCAGCGACCCGGGCCGCGCGCGGTAGTGGTAGTGGCCTTCCGGGATCAGCGCGAAGCGCGCGCCGCGCACCAGGCAGTCGAGGTACAGCCAGTAGTCCTGGCCGAGGCGCAGCTCGGGCTGGTAGCGCAGGCCCTTCTCGCGCAGGAAGGCCGCGCGCATCAGCGGCTTGCTCAGCCCCAGCTGCAGGCCGCGCCCGGCGTAGACGTCGGTCGCGACGAAGCGCGCCGCGTCGATCCACTCGGGCTGCGTGAAGGTCGCGCCGCTGCGCGCGAACAGGCTGGACCAGGGCGCGGTCTCGCCGTCGCGGACGTAGAGGATGTCGTCGGCGACCAGGTCGGCGTCGAGGCGTTCGGCTTCCCCGACCAGGCGCTCGAGGCGGCGCGGTCCGTACCAGTCGTCGGAATCGAGCAGCGCGATCCACTGCCCGCGCGCGTGCGCCAGGGCGGTGTTGCGCGCGATCGCCGCGCCGCCGTTGACCGGCATGCGGATCAGCCGGACGCGCGGATCGCCGCACGCCTCGACGACCTCGGCGGTGCCGTCGGTCGACGCGTCGTCGACGACGACCGCCTCGAAGTCGGCGAACGTCTGACGGGTCAGCGACGCGAGCGCCTCGCCGATCCACGCGCGCGTGTTCCACGCCGGGACGATCACTGAAACCGCCGGTGCCATCACCACTCCATCCCGCTGCTGAGGGTCGACGGCACGATAACGGATCGCGACGCGGACGGCGGCTGAAGCCACCCAGTCTACACGCCGCGAGCCCTGTCGAATCTGATGCGGACGGCTCGCTACGTAGCGCATTCCGCCATTACAAGCGGTGGTCACCGGTGGTCGTGGGCGCCTCGTAGGCGGACGTAACTTGGACGCTGGAAGGAATGGGATGTTGATGTCGGGCATGACATTCACGGGAGTCTCGATGCCGACACCGCCTGTGACGCCCGAGGCGGCTGCGCCGGTGCAGTATGACGGCCATGCGAGGACCAGTCCGCCCCGCGTGGACTCGCCGGCGCCGGCGGCGTCCGCCGCGTCGCGGCGCCGCGCTGGGCGTCGGTCCGGGCCGCGCGTGCTGATGCTCGGGCCGTCGCTGAAGGTGCGCGGCGGCGTCTCCTCGGTGGAGCGGCTGCTGCTGGACGAGCTCGCCGGGCAGGCGCTCGTCGTCCACGTCCCGACGCTGGTCGACGGCTCGGCGCCGATGAAGGCGTTCGCCGCGCTCGCCGGCGTGGCGCGTTTCATCGTCCTGCGCCTGACCGTGCGGCCCGAGCTGGTCCACATCCACTTCGCGTCGCGCGCCAGCTTCTGGCGCAAGACCATCTTCGTGCTGCTTGCTCGGGTCAGCGGCGTGCGCGTCCTCGGCCACGCGCACGGCGCCGAGTTCGACCAGTTCTTCGGCCGCGAGAGCGGCGACGCGCGCCGCGGATTCATCCGCTCGATCTTCCGGCGCATGGACGCGGTCATCGCGATCTCGCGCTCGTGGGCCGGATTCTACCGCGACGAGGTCGGCGTGCGGCGGACGCTGCTGCTGCCCAACCCGGTGCCGATGCCGGCGACGCCGATCGCCCCCGCGCGCGCCGACGACGGCCGCGTGCCCGTGCTGGTGCTCGGCCGCCTCGGCCGGCGCAAGGGCACCTACGACCTGCTGCGCGCGATCCCGCTGGTGCTGGAGCGGGCGCCGCAGGCGGCGTTCGTCATCGCCGGCGACGGCGACATCGACGAGGTCCGCGCCCTGGTCGCGGCGCAGCCGTGGCGCGACCGCGTCGAGATCCCCGGCTGGATCGCCGGCGCCGAGCGCGCCGCCTGCCTCGCGCGCGCCCAGGTGTTCGCGCTGCCGTCGCACAACGAGGGCCTGCCGATGGGCGTGCTGGAGGCGATGGCGGCCGGTCTGCCGATCGTCAGCACCACCGTCGGCGGGATCCCCGAGATGGTCGAGCCCGGCGGCAACGGCTACCTCACCGCGCCCGGCGACCACGTCGCGCTCGCCGACGCGCTGACCGCGCTGGTCGGCGACGCGCAGCGGCGGCAGCGCTTCGGCGCGCGCTCGCGGGAGCTGGTCGCGCAGCGCTTCGAACTCGGACTCATCACGCGGCGGCTGCGGCGGATCTACGCCGCCGTGGCCCGCCGCCCAGGCGCACCGGAATCGATCGTGATCGGGCAAGGGACCCAGCCATGAACTTCAACGGATTCGTCAAACGCAGCCGGATGATGACCGACTGCCTGCGCCGGGCGCCGGTGCTGTACACCAAGGCGCGGACGCAGCTGGAGGCGATGTCCCAGGCGGCGCTGCCCGAACGGCGCGCGTTCACCGAGACGCGCCTGCGCACGGTCCTGGCCAGCGCGGGACGCACCGCCTACGGCCGCCGGCACGCGGGATCGCCGATCGCGTCGTGGCCGCTGCTCGACAAGCAGGACCTGCGCGGGCACGAGCAGGACCTGCTCTCGCAATGGCAGTGGCCGCGGATGAAGAACCGCACCAGCGGCACCACCGGCACGCCGCTGACGGTCTACCGCTCGCTGTCGTCGATCGCCACCGAGCAGGCGTGCATCGACCTGACCATCGCCCGGCGCGGCCTCGACGCGCGCGAGATGCGCATGGCCGTCCTGCGCGGCGACGCGATCAAGCCGCCCGACGACCGCACCCCGCCGTACTGGACCGAGTGCGAAGGCGGCCGCGTGCTGATCCTGTCGAGCGCGCACCTCACCGCCGAGACCCTGGGCCACTACATCAGCAAGCTCAAGAGCTTCGCGCCGGACTGCCTGTTCGCGTACCCGTCGTCGCTGACCGCGCTGTGCGCGCTGCTCGACCACGCCGGGCAGCGCCTGTCGGTGCCGCTGGCGCTGACCTCGTCCGAGGTGCTCGATCCGGCGACGGTGTCGCTGGCGCGGTCGATGCTCGGCTGCCGCTTCGCCGACTTCTACGGCCAGGCCGAGCGCGTCGCCTACGCCGAGTCGTTCGACGACGGCAGCTACCGTTTCGTCCCCGGCTACGCGCTGGTCGAGCTGCACTTCAACCGCAACGAGGACGACGAGGCGCTCTACGACATCGTCGGCACCAGCCTGTGGAACACGCTGATGCCGCTGGTGCGCTTCCGTACCGGCGACCTGATCTCGGTGCCGAAGCAGACGACCGAGCCCGAGCTCGAGGCGATCGCCTACGGCATGCGCCCGTTCACGCGGATCTACGGCCGCGACGACGGCATCTACATCCACGGTCCGGGCGGCAGCCGCATCTACGGCGTGCCCAAGATCCTCAACGGCATCAAGCACGTCTACCAGTCGCAGATCATCCAGCCGACCATGGACCAGGTGGTCATCAACGTCGTCCCCGCCAAGGGCTTCTGCGACGAGGACCGCGCGGCGATCATCGCCAACGCGCGCACCAAGATCCCGCACGCCATCGACGTCACCGTGGCCACCTGCCAGCGCCTCGAGACCACCAAGGCCGGCAAGACGCCGTTCGTCATCCGGCGCATGACGCTGGGCCGCAGCTCGATGGCCGACTCGACGCCGGTGCCCGCATGAGCCAGGGGGTCGCGTGGTACGTCCACCGCCTGCGCGCGATGTCGCCGGGCGAGATCGCCTGGCGCGTGAGCTCGAAGGTGCGCACGCCGTTCCTGCGCGCGCGCGCGCGGCGCGGCGCGTGGGCCGCGCCCACGCCCGACATGGCGCGCCGCGACGCGGCGCCATGGCCGGCGCTGGCCGCGGACGATGCCCACGAACGCGCCGCGCTGATCGCCGCCGCCGACGACGCGCTGGCGCACCGCTGGGACTTCTTCGACATCGACGCGATCGAGCCGGTCATCGACTGGCACGCCGATCCGGTCGCCGGGATCAGCGCGCCGCGGATCTTCGGATCGGACATCAACCACCGCGATGAGCGCCTGGTCGGCGACATCAAGGTGACGTGGGAGAAGAACCGCCACCACCACCTGACCATCCTCGCCGCCGCCTACCACGTGACGCGCGACGAGCGCTACGCGGCCGAGGCCGTCGACCAGCTGCGCTCGTGGGTCGAGGCGAATCCGGTGCTCATCGGCGTGAACTGGACGCACGCCCTGGAGAGCGGCATCCGCCTGATCGCCTGGGTGTGGTGCGACCGCCTGCTGCGCGGCAGCGTCCACCACGCGCGCGCCTTCGGCGCCGACAGCCCGCTGTGGGCGTCGATCTGGCAGCAGCAGCGCTTCATCGCCGGCTGGCGCTCGCGCGGCTCCTCGGCCAACAACCACCTGATCGGCGAGATGGCGGGGCTCTACGTCGCGGCATCGGCGTGGCCGCTGTGGCCGCAGTCGAAGCGCTGGGCATCGCTGGCGCGGCGCTCGCTCGAACGCGAGGCGCTCGCGCAGACCTGCCCGTCCGGCATCAACCGCGAGATGGCGTTCTCCTACCAGCTGTTCGTCGCCGAGTTCTACCTGGTCAGCCTGATCGAGGCGCGGCGCGGCGGCGACGCCTTCTCGGCGCCGTGCCGCGAGCGCCTGAAGCGCATGATCGAGGCGATCTGGCACCTGCGCGACGCGCGCGGCAACCTGCCGCGCTACGGGGACGAGGACGACGGCGTCGCCATCCGCCTGCAGCCGGAAGCGGCGGCGCGCCTCGACTGGATCCTCGCCACCGGCCGCGCGCTGCTCGATGCCGCGGTCCCGGCGAGGAAGTCGCTGACCTCGACGCTGATGCGCCTGCCCGTCGCCGGGCCGGGCAGCGTTCCGCTGACCGGGCCGAGCGCGTGGACGGACGCCGGTCTGTACCTGCTCGCCAACCGCCGCGGCACGCCGCGCGAGGTCTTCGTCCTCGCCGACGCCGGTCCGTTGGGCTACCTGTCGATCGCGGCGCACGGCCACGCCGACGCCAACGCCTTCACGCTGAGCATCGGCGGCGTGCCGCTGCTGGTCGATCCCGGGACGTTCGCCTACCACACCAACAAACGCTGGCGCTCGTACTTCCGCTCGACCGCCGCGCACAACACGGTGACCGTCGACGGCGCCGACCAGTCCGAGCAGCGCGGCGCGTTCCTGTGGACGCGCAAGGCGCAGGCGCAGGCGCTCGCGTGGTCGGCGGCGGAGGAGGAGTCGATCCTCACCGCCGAGCACGACGGCTACCGCCACCTCGGCGTGCGCCACCGACGCACCTGGCGGCTCGCCGGCGACCGCCTCGAGATCACCGACGTGCTGGTCGGGCGCGGCGAGCATCGCGTCGCGCACCACCTGCACTGCCATCCGGCGTGCGTTGTCGAAGCTGACGAGGCCGGCGTGCACATCCGCCGCGAGGGCCTTAGAGTGCGCGTGGTCGTACCAACGGGCTTTTCGGTCGAGATACTGCGCGGCGACGACGAGGGCGGCTGGTTCTCATCGCACTTCGGCCACCGCGAGCCCGCGGCCACGATCAGGATGTCGGCGCGGGTCCGCGCCGGCGAGGAATGGCTCACCACACTGGATATGGAGTCGGGATCATGAACGTCAGCGTCTTCGGCCTCGGATATGTCGGCGCGGTCACCATCGGGTGCCTGTCGCGCAACGGCGTGCGCGTGGTCGGCGTCGACGTCAACCCGCAGAAGGCGGCGCTGATCGCCTCCGGCAAGTCCCCGATCCACGAGAACGGCCTGGACGAGCTGCTGCGCGCCGGCGTCGACAGCGGCCTGATCACCGCGACCTCGTCGGCGGCGGTCGCCGTCGCCTCGACCGAGGTCTCCTTCGTCAGCGTCGGCACGCCGTCGCGCGAGGACGGCGGCCTGGACCTGACCTACGTCGAGCGCGTCTGCGAGGAGATCGCCGACGCGGTGAAGGCGAAGGGCCGCGAGCACGTGGTCGTGCTGCGCTCGACCGTCATCCCCGGCACCACCGCGCGCATGCAGCGCGTGCTCGACGAGCGCTCGGGCGGGCTGGTGGCGATGGCCTACAACCCGGAGTTCCTGCGCGAGGGCCAGGCGATCCGCGACTTCGACGCGCCGCCGTTCACCGTCCTGGCCGTCGCCACGCCCGCCGCCGAGGAGGCGCTGCGCACGATCTACGGCGGCGTCAAGGCGCCGGTGATGATGTTGCGCTTCGAAGAGGCCGAGATGGTCAAGTACGTCTCGAACGCCTGGCACGCCACCAAGGTGGTGTTCGGCAACGAGGTCGGCCGCCTCGCCAGCGTGCTCGGCGTCGAAGGCCAGCGCGTCATGGATGTCGTGGTGCAGGACACCAAGCTCAACATCTCGCCCGCCTACCTGCGCCCGGGCTTCCCCTACGGCGGCTCGTGCCTGCCCAAGGACGTGCGCGCGCTGACCGCGACCGCGCGCGAGCACGGCGTGCGCGTGCCGCTGCTGTCGTCGCTGATGCAGTCGAACGAGGCGCACATCGCCCACGGCGTGCGCCTGGTCCTCGACCACCACGTGCGCCGCGTCGGCCTGGTCGGCCTGGCCTTCAAGGCCGGCACCGACGACCTGCGCGAGAGCCCGTCGATCGAGCTCGCCGAGCGCCTGATCGGCAAGGGCTGCCACCTGCGCATCCTCGACGACGCGGTGCGCAACGCCTGGCTGAACGGCGCCAACAAGAAGTTCGTCGACGAGCACCTGCCGCACCTGAGCGAGCTGCTCACCGACGTCGACAGCTTCCTGGTGCATTCCGAGCTGATCGTGCTCGCGCACAGCGCGTCGCGCTACCGCGACCTGATCGCGCGCGTCCGCCCGGACGTGCCGATCGTCAACCTCGCCGATTTCCTCGTCCCGGTCCGTCCGGAAGGCGCGGCGCATGCCCATGCCGCCTGAGGTCCCGGCGGTCGACGCCGTCGGTCAGGCCGGCGGCGCCGGCCGCAAGGTCCTGATCATCGTCGAGAACCTGCCGGTGCCGTTCGACCGGCGGGTGTGGCTCGAGGCCACGACGCTGCGCCGCGCCGGCTACCAGGTCTCGGTCATCTGCCCGACCGGCAAGGGCTACGAGGCGGCGTACGAGGAGCTGGACGGCGTGCGCATCTGGCGCCACCCGCTGCCGCCCGAGCACGGCTCGGCGCTGGGCTACCTGCGCGAGTATGCGTGCGCCCTGTGGCATGAATGGCGTCTCGCCGGCCGCGTGCGCCGCTCGGTCGGCTTCGACGTCATCCACGCCTGCAACCCGCCGGACCTCATCTTCCTGGTCGCGCTGTGGTTCAAGGTCCTGTTCGGCAAGCGCTTCGTCTTCGACCAGCACGACCTGAACCCCGAGCTCTACGAGTCGAAGTTCGGCAAGCGCGGCTTCTTCCACCGCCTGCTGACGATCTTCGAGCGCCTGACCTTCGCCACCGCCGACGTGGTGATCAGCACCAACAACTCGTACCGCCAGGTGGCGATCGAGCGCGGGGCGAAGAAGCCGGAGAACGTCTTCGTCGTGCGTTCCGGCCCGCGCCTCAAGCAGTTCACCAAGGTCCCGCCGCGCGACGAGCACCGCCGCGGCCGGCGCTTCCTGGTCGGTTATCTCGGCGTGATGAGCGAGTTCGACGGCGTCGACCACCTGGTGCGCGCCGCCGCGCACGTCGTGAAGGACTCCGGCCGCGACGACATCGGCTTCTGCTTCATCGGCGACGGTCCGACGCGCCTGTCCCTGATCGAGCTGGCGCGCGAGCTCGGCATCGCCGACCGCTGCGAGTTCACCGGCCGCATCCCGGACGCCGATCTCATCGAGCGCCTCTCGACCTGCGACGTCTGCGTCAACGCCGACCCGTACAATCCGCTCAACGACCGCTCGACGATGAACAAGATCCTCGAGTACATGGCGCTCGAGCGGCCGATCGTGCAATACGACCTGGTCGAGGGCCGCTACTCCGCCGGTCCGGCGTCGGTCTACGCCGAGCGCAACGACCCGCGCTCGATGGCGCGCGAGATCGTCCGCCTGATCGACGACCCGCGCCGCCGCGAGCGCATGGGCAAGGTCGGCCGCTGGCGCATGGAGAGCCGGTTGGAGTGGGAGCACCAGGTGCCGAAGCTGCTGAAGGCGTATGAGCGGGCCTTCGCGGGGATCGAGCGCAAGCGCGCCGACAGTGACGCGACGCAGAGCCTGCCGATCCGTTCCTCGGAGCCGACCGCCTCCTGACCACGTTGGTCTTGGCGCTTCGGCAGCGATGCACGCGCGCGCTGCGTTTCCCGATGCGGTCCGCACCGCGAGCGCTGCTCGCGACGCGATCACGCGCCGACCGCCGACGTCGCTCGCGTCATCAGCCGGGGGATGCCACCCTCGCCGGCGCGCGTGAACGCGACGTACCGGCCGGGTTGTCGGTGCTCCGTCGACCGCGGCCGGACCTCCGGCCATCGTTCCGGCCTGGATCAGCTGGACGTCGACGGCCGGACTGGTGCCAGCATTGTCAGCTCACGAACGGGTGCGTGGTCATGACGGCCTTCACCGAGGTGCACGTGCGCCAAAGCAGCACCGGCTCGCTGCTGGCGTCGAGAGAGTCGGATCAGCCAGGACCGGTCGGCACGCGCACCAGCTCGACGAAGTTCAGCTTCGCGTTCGCCGCGCCCGGTCCGTTGCGCAGCGTCACGCGCCCGTCGAGCACCTCGATCCCGACGGTCTCGTCGTGGAAGTCGCCTTGCTGGCTGGTGCCGCTGAACGCCTGCGTGCCCTCGATCAGCAGATCGTGGACGCTGTCGGCGTACGCGCTGTCGCCGGCGACGGCGCGGATCTCGTACGGTCCGGCGGGGACGGCGATCTCCCACACGGCGTCCGGATTCGACGCCTTCTGGGTGTGGATGAGCGTGTCGTAGCGGTCATCCGGGCTCATGCCGCGGTCGCGCGCGGTGTAGTTGGCGAGGTTCCAGCCGTACAGGAGCCCGTTGCCGCGATCGCCGAACGGCGAGCCGTGGTCCGACACGAAGCCGAGCGGGACCGGCGAGGACATCGGCTGGAAGTTCACGCGCGCCGCGAAGGCCGCGTCGACGCCCGTGACACGATGGATGTCGAGGAAGCAGACCTTCAGAGCGCGCGCGGTCGGGCCCTGTCCCAGCGTCAGCCGGCCGTCGGTCACCGCGACGCGGCGGTGCAACGAGATCCAGCGACGGTGCGAGTTCAGCCGCCCCAGCGCGAACGTCCGTCCCTCGAGCGAGAGGTCGACCACGCTGTCCGGATAGGTCGCGTCGCCGAGGGCGATCTGGATGTCGTAGAGCCCGGAAGGCAGCGCGATCTCCCACATGTGGCCCGCGACATGGAGCAGGGTGTCGTGGCGCTGATCGGGTGAGGCAGGGCTGTTGCGGTCCCGCCCTGTCGCGTTCTCGCTGCTCCAGCCGTATTCCAATCCGCCATCGCGCGCGCCGTATACCGCTCCGGAGTCGGACGAGTATCCGGGCTGCGTCGTCGTCCATGCCGGCTTGAAGTCGATGCGGGCATGCGGTGTCGTCGTCCCATCGGCGAAGCTCGCCATCCACGTCCCGCTGCTCGGGTACGAGCCGTCACCGGACGCGCCGACGAAGAACACCCGCGAGCCGTCGCCCGAGAGGATGGGCGAGGTGGCTCCTTGAGGGAAATCCGCCCCGCTCGCATCGACGCTGGCGCGCACGACCGCATCCAGGTTGCGGTCCCATCGATAGACCTGGATCGCGTTCGAGCCCCGGATCGTCGAGTCGAAGCTGATGAAGCGGCCGAGACGGTCCAATTCCAGCGTGTGGCCGAACCAGAGGTCGTCGATGGCGCCATCGATCGTGCGGATCCCGCCGAGCAGTCGGTCCTTGAGGTGGATGCCGCCGCCCTCGCCGCCGTCCGAGAACTGGTCCGAGGCGAAGGCGAGGTAGCGGCCATTCGCGCTCAGGCGCGGGTGCGATGCCGACCGTTCGATCTCGCCGCCGGTCTCCGTCTGCGTGGCGATCCCGAGCTGCCGTGCGCCGACGTCGTAGATGTAGACGTCCGCCCAGAGGCTCTCGTCGCCCGGCATGAGCGTCGTGTCGGTCGCGAAGGCCACCGTCGATCCGTCAGCGCTGATGACCGGAAGCGCAGCGAACAGATCGATGGTGCTCCTGCCCAGATGGTGTCGCCCGATCTCGGTCGTGGTGTCGGAAGCGAGGTCGCGCACGAAGAACGCCAGGTAGGTCTGATCGGTGGCCGAATCGCGGATCTGGCGCGCGAAGACGATGCGCCGCCCGTCATCGCTGAGCGCGTGCCCGGATGCGATCGCATTGGCGGACACCAGGCGGAACGCGCCGGTGCCGCGGTCATGCCAGACGAGTCCATCGCCGGAGGCTCCGGCGACGTAACGGGCGGCCTCGGCAGCGAAGACGACGAACCGGGCGTCGCCGCTCATGGAGATGTAGCGAGGCGCGAAGCGCGACGGTCCGGAACCGTAGGGGATCGGGGTTCGTTGGAACCGCGCCGCGTCCACGTCGTAGATCCACAGCGACTCGCCGACGTCGACGCCGGTCACCGGATCCCGAGCCGAGCCGAACGCCACCTGGCGTCCCGCCGCATCCGTCGCCCAATGCGCGTTGTAGGGATAGCCGTCGACCGTCCACGGCTGCGGATGGAGGAGCCTGGTCTCGCCGGCGCCGAGCGAGGCCGCCAGGACGAACAACACGACGACCATCGACCCGATGGCGTGGACCTTCTCATTCACAGCGCATCTCCCGGAGGGAAGCCAGGATCTTCGCGCGCCCGATTACCGCCGTCGAACTACGTACGGCGTCCCTTCACGCCCATCGATCCGTGCCTGCGCGACCGCTCGGGTAGACCTCGGTGCGTGTGTCCGCGCCTCGTTTCAGCTCAGACACGTGCGACCGGAGCGCGCCGCGCGACCAGGTGGCCGAGCTCCACGCCCAGGGTCCGGCGCAGCGAGGTCAGGGAAAAGCGCTCGGCGACGAACGCGCGCCCGGCGCTCGCGATCCTGGCCCGGCGATCCGCATCGGTCAGCAGATCGGTCACAGCGGCGTCGAAATGCTCACCGTCCGCGACGACCAGGTGTTCGCCGGCATGCGCCGCCAAGCCTTCCGCGCCGGATGCGGTCGTGATCACGCATCGCCCGCAGGCCATGCTCTCGAGGATCTTGATCTTGGTCCCGCCCCCGGCGCGCAGCGGCGCGGCGAGGACGGTGATCCCGGCCAGCGCCGTCGCGACGTCCGGCACCTCGCCGGTGATCTCGATCGACGGTTCGCCCTGCGCGGCAGCCCTCATCCCCGCTGTCGGACCGATGCCGATCAGCTTCAGGCGGCTTGCGCATCCGCGCGCGCGCAGCCGCCGCTGCATGGCGATGAGATCGAACGCCGCCTGCTCGTTCGGCTGGTACCCATAGTTGCCCAGGAAGCCGATCACCGGCTCGCCGGCCGGCTCCGCGACGACCCGGTAGCGATCGAGGTCGAGCACATTCGGCACCACCACCACGACGGGATGGTGGATGAGGCGGTCCAGCTCCTGCGCCTCCGTCGCCGAGCTGACCCACACCTGGTCGGCGGCGACGAGCCGGCGGCGCTCGATGGCGCGGTAGTTGGCGGTCAACAGCCAGTGGTAGGCGCGGCCCGCGAGCGCCGATCGCGGCAGGGATCGGGCGATGCTCGCGGTCCGCATCGATTGCACGTCGTCCGAATCCACCACCACGATGCAGCCGCGCCGCCTTCCGATCTCCGCCGCCGCGATCAGATCGAGCGAGCCGACCACCAGGACGTCCGGGCTGACGCGCGCGAGGACCTCGTCGAGCTGCGCCAGAGCCCGTCGATGCAGATAACGCCGAGCCAGGACGCCATGCGCGCGGCCGAGGGCGGCGATCGCGCGCGCCCCGTCCGTGAGGCGCCCGCTTCGCGGCGTCGGCGTCAATGCATGGACCTCGACGCCATCCGCTGCCGCCGTCGCGTCGCTGCCGTCGGGCTCGCAGATCACCAGCGCCGTCGATGAGCAGGACATCAGCGCGCGCAGGATGGCGGCCTGACGCACGTTCTTGCCGCGTCGCGCGGGGAACGGATAGCGCGCGATCAGGTACGCGACGCGGGTGCCGCCGGCGTTCTCGAGCGCACCCGTTCCGCCCGTCGGCGCCGCCGTCGCCGGAGCGATCCTTCCGCCTAGCCCGCTCGTCGTCGTCATGAAATCGCAAGGTACTGCGCGCCGGGGCGCGATCACGCATCACTAACGCAAGTTGGCACGCATTCCGGCAAGGGACGAAGCCGCTGCGACGGTGTTCAAGCTCATCGTTTTAGCCAATCGCCAAGCGGATCACACCCTCGGGCCTTCGGGCAATTGCGATTCCCGTAGGCGCATCGGGTCTCCCTACGGTCCCGCCTCGAGCACGACCGGCCTCGTATGGCATCCACCCGGATGCGATGCGTGCCGGCCTTACCTGAAGGAGCGTCTTTCATGATCAATGGCCACCTGCTGCTCTCCGTCGTCATCGCAGCCGCGGCATTCGGTCGCATCGAAGCCGCGCAGTATCATGTCTCGACGTCCGGCTCCGATTCGAACTCCGGCAGCTCCAGTTCTCCCTGGCGCTCGATCACCAAGGCCGTCGGCGCGGCGCGCGCCGGCGACACCGTCCTGATCGGCGGCGGCACCTACCGCCACGACCGCCTGTACGTCGCGAACAGCGGCACCTCGTCGTCGCCGATCACCTTCGCCGCCGCATCCGGCCAGAGCCCGGTCATCGAGGCGCAGGAGTTCGGCATCATCGGCCGCAGCTACATCATCGTCCGCGGCCTGACCTTCCGAGGCCCCAAGCAGCTGCCGGGCAACTGGCGCGACATCCCGACCCGGATCATCGACGACAGCTCGGTGAAGATCGTCCCGAGCGAGTCCTGGTCGACGCGGTCGGGCAAGGTCCGGCGCAAGTACGCCACCTTCATGCGCATGCTCGACTCCTGGGAGAACAACCAGAGCAAGGGCATCACCGTCAACCGTTCGCGCAACATCACGCTGACCGGCAACACGCTCACCCACCACACCCGCGGTATCCTGATCGGCGAGGGCTCAGCGCAGATCACGGTCGAGAACAACACGGCGCGCTACTGCCAGTGGGGCATCCAGAGCTGGGCCGCCTCGGGTTCGGTGTCGGTCAGCGACGCGCAGATCCGCGGCAATACCGCCGAGCAGTGCTGGGATCACGGCATCTTCGTGATCGGTACGCCCACGCGCGTGACGATCAGCGGCAATCGTTGCCGCAACAACGCGGTCAACGGCATCGGCATCCAGGCCGGAGCCAGGGACTGCACCGTGCGCGGCAACCGCATCGAGCACGGCGGCTATTACAGCGAGACCATGCAGGCGCCCGGCGCGTCGGCGATCAGCGCCTTCGGGCTCGGCACCGGATGCGTGATCGACGGCAACTACTGCGCCTACCAGCAGGACCTGACGCACTTCGACGGCAACGGCATCATCATCGACACCTCGCGCAATCCGGCGAGGGTCAGCAACAACGTCTGCTACCGCAACATGGGCTCGGGCATCACCCAGACCATGTCGCCGGGGTGCACGATCGTGAACAACACCTGCGCCGAGAACGGATGGAACACCACCCACGCCTACAACGGCGTCGGCATCCGCTTCGCGAAGACGTCCGACGTCAACGCCGTCGTCGCGAACAACATCCTGTACCTGAACAAGCGCGGCGGCGTGATGGGCGCCGATCTGATGCGCCAGTCGCGCATCGACGCCAACGTCTACACGCTGGTCGGCGGCACGCCGATGATGCGCAACGGCTACAGCAGCGGGTTCACCACGCTCGACGCCGTGCGCTCCGGGACGAAGTACGAGGATCGCGGTCGCGTCGGGGATCCGCGTTTCGTCAACGCGGGCGCCGCCGACTACCGCCTCGCGTCGGGCAGCGCCGCGGTCGGCGCCGCCGACAGCTCGTTGGCCACGGGGACCGACCTCGATGGCCGCGACCGCGACGGCGATCCGGATTGCGGCGCGTTCGAGCGCGTCGGCTCGTCGACGATCGATCAGCCGTCGACTGGCAGCTACCGCGTCGACTTCAAGCCGGGCAACGCCGCATCGGTCTCGGGCTGGCTCGCCGATACCGGCGCCAGCTTCGCCTCGCGCGGCAATGGCCTGAGCTACGGCTGGAGCACATCGATGAGCGGCGAGGCGCGCGAGCGGAACCAGTCCAGCGACCAGCTCCGCGATACGCTGATCCAGATGCAGCGTTCGTCGACCAGCCCCCGCTGGGAGATGGCGTTGCCGAACGGGTCGTACCGCGTCCGCGTGGTGTGCGGCGATCCCGCGTACTTCGACAGCGTCTATCGGATGCAGGCGGAGGGGACGGTGGTGGTCGATGGGACGCCGACCTCGGGCAGCCGCTTCGTCGATGGCACGGTGACCGTGCAGGTGTCCGACGGCCGGTTGACGCTCGGCAGCGCCAGCGGATCGCGGAACAACAAGGTGTGCCAGGTCGAGATCACGCGTCTGCCGTGACCGGGGACGCCACGGCCTGAGCCGGGCGATCGAGTCGAGCCGTGAGCGCGGGTCCGGAACGATGTTCCGGACCCGCGCTCGTTGTGGAGGTATCGCGTTCACGCCGTCGCGGAGACGAGCTCGCGGCTCGCGGCTCGCGGCTCGCGGCTCGCGGCTCGCGGCTCGCAGCTCGCAGCTCGCAGCTCGCAGCTCGCAGCGCGAAGCTGGCAGCTCGCAGCTCGCAGCGCGAAGCTGGCAGCTCGCAGCTCGCAGCTGGAAAGCGCGAAGCGCGAGGCTCGAAGCGGTATGCCGCGCGAGCTCACCCGCGACCGCGAGCGCGCCAGCCCATGCGACGCTCGAGCTCGACCTCGCCCAGACGTTGCACCACGCGCGCGGTGCGGGTGCTAAGGTTTCATATGAGCGGGCGACTCACACCGTTGAGTTCGCAGGCGATTAGCGAATCCGAATCGTCGCCGAGTTGACCCTAGGTTCTCTGCGCAAGCACCAGCCCCGATGCCTTCAACGCTCAACGATGGGCGTCGCAGCGGGCGCAGCTTGAGGGAGCCCCATGAATCCGACCACGACGCTCGCCTGCGCCGCCCTCATCCTCACGTGCTGCTCGGCGGTGGCCGCTGAATACCACGTCGCGACGCATGGCGATGATGGCGCCCCGGGCGGCGCCGATCGGCCGTGGCGGAGCGTCTCCAAGGCCGTCGGGGCCGCGCGTGCCGGCGACACCGTCCACATCCATGGCGGCACCTACGCGTTCGATCGCGCCTCGGTCGCCGCCAGCGGCACCGCCACGGCGCCGATCACGTTCACCGCGGCCCAGGGCGAGTCGCCTGTCATCCAATCGAGCAGCTTCGACATCACCGACCGCCAGTGGATCGTCATCCGCGGCCTGACCTTCCGCGGACCGAAGCAGCTGCCGGCCAGCTGGCAGGATCTGCCGACGCGCGTCATGGAGGAGCCGGGCCTGCGCATCACCCCGGGCGAGTCGTGGTCGACGCGCGAGGCCAAGGTCCGCCGCAAGTACGCGACGTTCATGGGCATCCTCGACCACTGGTCGAGCGGGCAGACCAAGGGCATCAGCGTCCACCGGTCGCACAACATCACCCTGATCGGCAACACGGTGTCGCACCACACGCGCGGCGTGCTGGTCGGTGAGGCGTCCTCCTCGATCACCATCGTCGGCAACACGGTGCGCTACTGCCAATGGGGCATCCAGAGCTGGGCGCCGTCGGGATCGGTCGCGATCAGCGATTCGCTGGTCCAGGGCAACACCGCCGAGCAGTGCTGGGACCACGGCATCTTCATCTACGGCCGGCCGCAGCGGACCACCGTCACCGGCAACACCGCCCGCAACCACGCGGTCAACGGCATCGGCCTGCAGGCCGGCGCCCAGGACTGCGCCCTGCGCGGCAACCACATCGAGTCGGGCGGCTTCTACAGCGAGACCATGCGCGCGCCGGGCGCGTCGGCGATCAGCGTCTACGGGCTGGGCAGCGGCTGCGTGGTCGACGCGAACTACTGCGCGTACTGGCAGGACTGGACGCACTACGACGGCAACGGGATCATCATCGACACGACGTCCAATCACGTCCTGGTCACCAACAACCTCTGCTACCGCAACATGGGTTCGGGCATCACCCAGACGCTGTCGCCCGGGTCCTCCATCATCAACAACACCTGCGTCGAGAACGGCTGGAACACGACGCACGCGTACAACGGGGTCGGCATCCGCTTCGCGAAGACCGTCGACGTCGGCGCCACCGTCGCCAACAACATCCTGTGCCGCAACAGCCGCGGCGGGCTGATGGCGGCCGATCTCTTCCGCCACGCCCGGGTCGATGCCAACGTCTACGATCTCGTCCCGGGGACGCCGGTGATGCGCAACGGCTACAGCGCCGGCTACGCGACGATCGAGGCGACGCGGGCGGCGACCGGTTACGAAACGCGCGGCTGCGTCGGCGATCCGCGTTTCGTCGATGCGGCGGCGGGCGACTACCGACTGACCGCCGGCAGCATCGCCGAAGCGGCCGCGGACTCGACGTTGTCCCCGCTGAAGGACCGCGTCGGGCTCAGGCGCGGCGCGCAGCCCGATTGCGGCGCCTACGAGAGGCTGGTCGATCTGTTCGACGAACTGCGCGTCGACTTCAAGCCGGCGACATCGCCGACGCTGCCGGGGTGGATGGCGGACGGCGGCGAGGTCTACGGCGATCGCGCCGGCGGCTTCATCTACGGCTGGAGCGCCGACATCTCCGCCGATGCGCGGGACCGCAACCTGGACAGCAACCAGCTGCGCGACGCGCTGCTGCAGGTCCAGCGCTGGGGCGGGGCGCCGACCTGGGAACTGGCGGTGCGCGACGGCACCTACCAGGTGCGCCTGGTGTGCGGCGATGCCGGCTACACCAACAGCGAATACCGCATGGATGTGGAAGGCGTGCGGGTCGTCGACGCGCGGCCGACGTCCTCCAACCGCTTCTGCGAGGGGGCGGTGACGGTCGAGGTCAGGGATGGGCGGCTGACGCTGAGCAACGCGGCCGGCTCGATCAACAACAAGGTCTGCTACCTCGAGATCATCCGCGTGCCGGTCGCCGACGGGTAAGGCGTGCTGGCGCGCGCCTCGGGGCCGCGGCCCGCGCCGAGGGCGTGCGCCGGGCTGCGCGGATCGAGCGAGAAGTCGGCGCGCTCGGGATCGTCGTTGGCTCGGAGGAAGCGCGGATCGGCCACGACGCCGCCCGCGCCGAGCGACTGGGGCGCCACGATCGAGCCGTCGAGCACGTTGTCGCGCCACGCGACGGCATCCCCGATGCGCTCGATCATCGCCGCCAGGCCGCCCGGGATCGCCTGGGCGACGTTGCGGTCGAGGCGCACGGCGTCCGATCGCGCGACCGACAGTTCGGCGGCGCGCGGCAGCGTCCGGCCGTTGCCGTGGCAGGTGTTCCCGACCACATCGACGTTGTCGCTGAGGAAGACGTGGATGCCGCGGCCGCCATTGCCGGCGCAGAGGTTGTCCGCGATCAGCGTCGCGCCGTCGTAGGCGACGTGCGGGCCGCGGCCCTGGGTGTTGCGGCCGTCGTCGACGATGATGCCGTTGCCGTCCGTCAGCTTGGCGGTCCGGTGGTGCGGAACGCGGTTCTCGTTGCCGGCGCAGACGTTGCCGATGATGAAGTTGCGGTAGCCGTCGCTCGGATCCAGATCGCGGCACTGGTAGAGCGAGATCCCGCTGCACTGGAACGGGTTGCCGAAGGCGTTGCCGACGACCACGTTGTCGACGATGTGGACGTGGTCGCTGTGGATCGCCGAGATGCCGCCTCCGCCGCAGCCGCGCACGTCGTTGCCGCGGAAGCGCACGTGCTGCGAGCGCAGGGCGCCGATGCCGCAGCCGAGGTCGCCCGCGAACGAGCCGGCTTTGAACGGCCGCGTGCGCACGGCGAGGCCGGAGACCGCGACGTAGGCCGAATCCTCGATGCGCAGCGCGTACCATGCCGCCGCGGTGATGGTCGGTCGGGCCCCGTCCTCGCCGCGGATGCGGATCCACGCGTCGGCGCGCCCGACGCACGCCACGCGCACGCCCGCATCGCGGTCGTCGGGATCGCCTTCCACGTAGTCGCCGGCGCGCACCACCAGATCGTCTCCCGCGCGCAGCTGGGTCGCCGCGTGGCGCAGCGTCCGCCACGGCCGGTCGCTGGCGCCGGTGCCGGTCCGATCATCCCCATCCGGCGCGACGACCAGCGAGCGACCGGTCTCCTCGGCGCCCGCTCGGGTGACCGCCATGGATACCGCGATGAACGCGGCGATCAGACCCGTCGAGCGCGCGCGCATGCCCCCATCACCCCGTCTCCGGGCGGACCGGCAACCGGCGTCCGCCGGCCTTCTACGGCTCCGATCCCGGCTCGCAGGCTGTGACGGCCGCGGCGAGACGAGCACCGCCGTGTAATCGCGCGCTAAAATCGATCGGCGTGGCTCAGGCGGACATAGGGTGGGCCTGCGTACGGCGGGCCTAGCCTGAGCGGTTGGAAAGTGGGCAATGGACATCGCGCACGTCATCAAGAACAACCGGCTCCTGTTCGACGCGATCCGTCGTCCGGTGCTGGTGTACGGCTCGCTGAAGCGCCGCCTCGCGGCGCTGGAGGCGGCCCCGCTCGCGCAGCGCGAGGCCTTCCATCGTCGCCGCCTGGATCGGGTGCTGGCGGCTGCGTCGCGCATGAAATACGGCCGCGACCGGGCCCCGGAGGGCCGCGATGCCAAGCGCCTCGAGGCCTGGCCGATCCTGACCAAGGCGCAGGTGCGCAGCGACCAGGCATCGTTCATCAACGGCCGTTCCTGGCCTGGATCGCGCGGGCAGACCAGCGGCACGACCGGCAGTCCGATGGCGGTCCATCGCTCGCTGCCGTCGCTCGCGGTCGAGCAGGTCGCGTGGGACATGGTCGTCGAGAAGCACGGCGTCGATCCGCGGACCATGCGCACGGCCGTCATGCGCGGCGATCTCGTCAAGTCGTTCGACGACCACGAGGCGCCGTTCGGGCGCGTGTCGCAGGGCGGCCGGTGGCTGGTGATGTCCTCCAACCATCTCGCCGCGAGCACGGTCAGGGCCTTCGTCGAGGAGCTGCGCGCCTTCGCGCCGCATTGCATCTACGCGTATCCGAGCTCGCTCCATGCCCTGTGCGCGCTGATGGAGCTGCACGGCCTGCGCCTCGACGTGCCCTTGGCGCTGACCTCGTCCGAGGTGCTCGACGAGTCCACCCTGCGGCTCGCGCGACGGGTCCTGGGCTGCACGGTCGCCGACTATTACGGCCAGGCCGAGCGCGTCGCGTTCGCCGCGGCGCACGACGGCGCGGGATACCGCTTCATGCCCGGCTACGCGCACGTCGAGCTCGAGCCCGCGGGCGAGAAGGAGGACGGCGACTGCTACGAGATCATCGGCACGACGCTGTGGAACCTGCGCATGCCGCTGGTCCGCTACCGCACCGGCGACTTCATCGTCGCGCCCGCCGGCCTGGATGCCGCGGCGCTCGATGAGCTGCGCTTCGGCCTGCGCCCGTTCCTTCGCCTGCTCGGACGCCAGGGCGAGTTCATCGCCGCTCCCGACGGGACGCACATCGTCGGCCTCAGCCGCCTGCTCTACGACGTCGAGCACGTCTATCGCTTCCAGGTCGTGCAGGAGTCGAGCTCCGACCTGCTGCTGCTGCTCATGCCGATGGCCGGTTTCACCGATCGCGACCGCGAACGCGTGGTGGCCAACGCCCAGGCGCGCATCCCCAAATCGATGCGCGTGCGCGTCGAGCTCACCGACCGGCTGGAGCGTACGCCCGCCGGCAAGACGCCGTTCGTCATCGTCCGGACGCCCGCGGCGTGAATGCGGTCGCGGCATCGCTGCCGGCCACGGTCGCGCCCGCGCCGACGGTGTCCGCCGAGGCCCGCGACGAACCCGGCAGGGGCGAGTACGTCCTGCTGTTCCTCATCTGCCTGGCGTTCGCGGGCGATCCCTCGTTCCTCTGGCGCACCGGGACCGGACTCGATCAGGAGGCGGGAAAGCAGCTCGCCCAGGGCGACCTCCGCAACCAGCTCATCTACGGCGCGCTGTACCTGCTGACGGGCGGCCTCGCGCTGCGCGCGCGCATGCCGATCCTGCGCATCGCGCAGCAGATGCCGGCGCTGACCTTGCTCACCGGATTGGCGGTCGCGTCGCTCGCCTGGTCGGATGAGGGCGCCGTCACCATCCGTCGTTCGGTCGGCCTGATCGGCAGCACGTTCGTCGGCCTCTACCTCGGCTGGCGCCTGACGCCGGCGAAGCTCCTGGGACTCGCCGGCGGGGCGCTCGCCACGTGCATGGTGCTGAGCCTGGCGCTGATCGCGGTCGCGCCGCAGCAGGGGCTGATGCCGCGCGGCAACCTCGCGGGCAACTGGCGCGGCATCTACAAGCACAAGAACAACCTCGGTGTGTTCAGCGCGATCAGCGTCCTGACGGCGCTGTTCGCGATCCGCGAGCGCGGCTCCCGGATCAGCCCGCTGTGGTACCTCTCCCTGTTCGTATCGCTCGCGACCCTGATCGGATCGCGCTCGATGACGGGCGTCGCGACGCTGGCCGCCACGTGCGCCGCCTACCCGGTCGTGGCGACGACGCGCCTGTCCGGCTGGGTGAAGGTCGCCGTCGTGGCCGCCGGGGGATGGTGCGCGTACGCGCTGGTCGCGATGGGCGCGTTCTCGCTGGACGAGGCGATGGCGGGGCTCGGCAAATCGAGCGACCTGACCGGCCGCGTTCCGATGTGGCGGATGCTCTGGGATGCCGCCATGGAGAGGCCGTTCCTCGGCAGCGGCTTCGGGGCGTTCTGGCAGGAGACCAATCCGGTCGTCATCCGCATCTGGCTGGACGGGTACTTCCAGCCGATCGACGCGCACAACGGCCTGCTCAACGTGCTGCTCGAGCTCGGCATCGTCGGCACCATCGCGTTCGTCGCCTGGTACGCCGCATCGCTGGCCGCGGCGAACCGCCAGCTGGCGGCGAACCCGACTCCCGCCCGGGGCTGGAGCCTCGCGCTGCTGGTGCTGTTCGCGATCTACAGCGTGCCGGAGGCGATCTTCTTCCGCCCGAACGGATTCATCTGGATCCTGATGGTCGCCGTCGCGGCGCGCGCCTGCATCGGTGAGCCCGAGCCGGAGCACGCGTCAGCCGCTCCTGCCGGTCAGGGCACCGCGTCGCGCGAATCGTCGCGCACCGATCCCGCGCCTGTCGTCGGATCGACTCCGTCGCTGTTGTAGACCGTCCACCGAACCGAGGCGCCGGAGTCGTCGAAGCGCTCGACGCGCGACATCGGGCTGGCGGCGGCGTCGTAGTGCCACGTCCATTGGCCGACCCGCACCGGCTCGCCGTCGCGGATCTGGTTCGCCCCGGCAGCGTCGACCTTCACCGCTCCACGCGAGGCGATGCGGCGCTGGTCGGGATCGTGGTAGGTGGTGACCATCCGGGTATCGCCCGGCGTGGTCGGCGATGCCTGCGACGAACCGCCGCCGCCGCCGCCGCACGCGCCCATCAGAGCCGTGAGCCCGAGGGCGAGGAAAATCTGCTTGGCCATGAACAGTCTCCTGAGGGGAAACTGATGCATGACGTCAAGAGGACCCACCTAGTTGACGCTGCACGCCCTGCCCTGTGTGAACGGGGGCCGGAAACGACCACGCCACGCCAACGAAGGTGCTAGCCCGTGGCGTCACCGGACGCGCGGTCCATCGTCCGTGGGCCGCCACCGTCGGCGACGAGGTCTCCATGCGCATCACGTCCGGCATCATGCCGGGTCAGGTCCTGCAACGCACGCCGCGCGGCGCCACTGCGGAGGTCGCCGGCACGACCGACGCCACCGGCGCGGTGACGGCGACGATCCGCGATGGCGCGCGGCCGCTGCGCGGCTGGAAGGCGCGACGCGTCGGCGCCGCCCGCGCGGGAACGTTCCGTGCGCGCCTCGCCGGCATCCCGACCGGCGGGCCGTTCACGGTCGAGCTGCGCGCCGGCGGCGAGCGCGTCGCGGTGCGCCAGGTCCTGGTCGGCGACCTCTGGCTGATGGCCGGGCAGAGCAACATGGAGGGCGTCGGCAACCTGGTCGACGCCGCGAGGCCCCACGCGCTGGTGCGCAACTTCACCATGGCGCGCCGCTGGGAGCTGGCGCGCGATCCGCTGCACCACACCGGCGAGTCGCCCGACGTCGTGCACAACGGCGGCACGCAGCAGGACCCGGCCACCGCCGCGCGGTTCAAGCGCGAGCGCGTGAAGGGCGCGGGCGTCGGCCTGCCGTTCGCGCGCGACATGCTTGCGCGCACCGGCGTGCCCCAGGGCCTGATCGCCACGGCGCACGGCGGGACGAGCATGCAGCAGTGGGATCCGGCCAAGCGCGGTCTCGGCGGCGGATCGCTGTACGGCTCGATGCTCGAGAGCCTGCGCGTCGTCGGCCAGCCGCTGGCCGGCGTGCTGTGGTACCAGGGCGAGAGCGACGCCAACGCGCCCGACGCCGCCGTCTACGGCCAACGCATGCAGGTGCTCGTAGCGGCGATCCGCGCGGACCAGCGCCAGCCGCGGCTGCCGTTCGCGATTGTCCAGATCGGACGCGTGGTCGGACCGTCGGCGGGCGAAATCGCCTGGAACGCGATCCAGGACGCGCAGCGCCGCCTGCCGGAGTCGATCCGCGCGCTCGACGTGGTGTCGTCGATCGATCTCGAGCTCGACGATTCGATCCACATCTCGGCGCTCTCGTACCGGCCGCTGGCCGCCCGCCTCGCGCGCGTCGCGGCGCGCCTCGCGCACGGCCAGCGCGGCGAGAGCCCCGCGCCGCGGCCGCTGCGCGCGCGCGTCATCCCCGATCACCCCTTCGGCCAGGCGATCGAGGTGCGCTTCGCCGACGTGGTCGGCGGCCTGCGCGCGCCCGGGCGGCCGCTCGGCTTCGCCCTGGTCGATCGCCAGCACCGCGCCGTGCCGGTGATCTCGAAGACCGTGCTCGACGGCGACCGCGCGATCCTCGAGGTGATCAGCCTCGACCAGGGCGACGTGCGGCTGATGTACGGCCACGGCCGCGATCCGGTGTGCAACGTCGCCGACGCGCGCGGCATGGCGCTGCCGGTCTTCGGCCCGATGCGCATCGAGGGCCTCGAGCCTGTGTCGGCGTACGTGACGACGTGGAGCGTGTCGGCGGTGCGCGACGGCGAGGACATCCGCCGCCTGCCGCGACCCGAAGGCGCGCGCTACGGCGCGCTCGAAAGGCGGACGGCGCCGGGCAGCTTCGTCGATCAGCACGAGCGCTGGCAGGGGCGCAGCGGGCACGTCGCGTTCGTCACCGACATCGCGTGCGGCGAGGACATGGCGGTCGAGCTGCGCACCGGCTACGACGGCCCGTTCCGCCTGTGGGTCGACGCGCGCGAGGTGCATACCGACCTCGCCGGCACCAATCCCGCGCTGGCCGATCGCGTGCGCGTGCCGCTCCGCCTGCGCCGCGGTCGCCATCGCATCGCGGTGCTGATGGCGCTGAACGAGGGCCGGGCGTGGGGCTTCTTCCTGCGCTTCGCGCGCCGCGACCTGGCGGACGCCGAGCTGGCGAGCGGCGATCACCGCATGCCGGTGGTCGTCGACTGACGCGGTGCCGGGCGGATCCGCGTCGCGTGCAGCGCCAGGGCCAGCGCCAGGCTCGCGCTGAGCACGGCCATCCCGCCCGAGCCGCATCCGCCGCCGCCACCGCCGGTGCCGCTGCCGCCGCCCGTGCTCCCGCCGCCGCCGCCCGCCGGGGGGACGACCGGGTCGGAGTGGTCCGCGGCGGGAATGACGAACAGCGTGACGCTGGGCCCGGGCAGGGTCGCGGCCAGCCGCGCGCCGGCGAGGGGGACATCGGCGCGGCGCTCGATCGACGATCCGGCGACCTGCCAGACCTGCGCCTGCGCCCCCGGCGTGAAGCCGAGCAGCGCGAGATCGAGTGCCGTCGCGCCGCTCAGGCGCTTGTGCACGACCATCACCGTGAGCGCGCCGTCGTCGCGCAGCGCGGCGAACGCCGATAGCGTGTCCGGATCCGGCGCCTGTGCGCGGACGCTGGTGGCGCCGAAGCCCGAGCGCGCTCCGTCGTAGTTGCGCCACAGCTTCATCGCCGCGTAGGTCGGCGTGCCGGCCGCCGGCGTGGTCCAGCGCGCCGCGAGGTCGACGCCCTCGCGACCGAGGATGCCGAACACGTCCGCCTGCGCCGTGGCACCGCTGAGATGGCCTTCCGCGCCCCAGTTGTACTCGGTGATGCCGATCTGCGTGCCGGGGAAGCGGTCGGCGACCCACGCCTTCATCCGCGGGATCAGCCTCACGCGGTCGGCGATCCAGCTCTCGTCGACGTAGTCCGGATCCCACAGCGAACGCGTCGATCGGTTGCGCCGCAGCCGCATGGCGGTCGAGACGTCGTCGCTGAATTCGCCGCCCTGCGGATAGTAGTGCAGCGTGAAGGCGTGGAGCAGCCGCCGGCCGGCGGCATCGCTCGCGCTCTTCAGCTCGCCGAGCAGCCACGGCATCACGTCCTGGCCGCCGTGCGCCGCGCGATCCGGAAGGCCGCTCCAGCCATGGGTCGCGGCCCACTGCGCATCGGCGCCGCTGTAGAGGTAGTTCGTCCAGCCCCATTCCTCGGGCCCCGCGGTCATGGCCGCCGGGTCGGCCGCGGTGATCATCGTCGCGTACGCGACCATGCGGTCGCGCAGCTCGTCCATGGTCACGCCCTGCGGATGCAGCGCGCGATGCGTCGAGTTCCACAGCCCGGGCTCGTTGTCGAGGATCCACCAGCGCGGGCGCTCGCTGCCCCAGCGCGCGATGAGGTGCTCGATCCAGCCGCGCTGGAACGGCGGGTCGCAGGCGACGCTCGCGTCGTCCGGATCGGCGACGATGACGCCGCCGCCGACGCGGATGCCGTTGCCCGCGTCGGGAAACCACTGTGCGTCGTTCGCGGTCTGCGCGCCGTACTTCGCCTGCGAGAAGCAGCACAGCTTCGACCGGCCCGGGCCGAGCTTGGCCACGCGGCCGATCAGCGGCATGGTGATCATCGCCGCGGCGCCGCCGTCGCGGCTCGCCTGGATGACGTCGTCGACCGCCGCGCCGGGCGTCGCCGGGCCGCTCGGCACGCTCTCGAAGAACCAGTCGTTGCCGCGGTTGTCCGCGTTCAGCTGCCAGTTGTAGGCGCTGGTCGCGTTGCCGCCGTGGCGATGCAGTGGGACGCCGAGGTCGGCGATGGCCGCGCGGTCGGCGAAGGCCACGCCGTAGATCCGCGGGTCGATGGGACGGCGGTCGGCGCCGGCGTCGACGGTGACGGTCTCGGCCGCCGCGGTGGCGGCGACGAGGACGAGGGCGGCGAGGCGTCGGCGGTGGTTCATGGTCGCTCCCATACCCAATGACGGAGCCGGGCGCGGCGCTGCGCAGCCGCCGGGGGAAAAGCCCGTAGCGTTTCACTCAGTCGCGGCATAGAGGCGAGGGATGGATATCGAGGACGCGGTCGTGGCGGTGCAGGCGGGCGACCACGAGGCGTACGCCATCGTGGTCGAAGGCACGCAGCGTCGGCTGCGCGCCTTCCTCGCCTTCCGCGCGCCCGACCGCGAGCTGATCGACGAGGTCGCCCATGCGGCCTACGTCACGGCGTTCCAGAAGCTGGCCGCGTATCAGCCGGGGACGAGCTTCCTCGCCTGGCTCAAGGCCATCGCCCTCAACCACCTGCGCAGCGAGCGCCGCCGCCGGTCGGGCGGCGTGCCGCTGGAGGACATCGGCGCCGCGCTCGCCGCCGAGGAGGCGCCGCGCGACGATGACCTCGCCGATCGCGTCGGCGACCTGCAGCGCTGCCTCGATCGCCTCGGCGAGGATGCGCGCCGGCTGCTCGGGCTGCGCTACCAGGATGCGCTGTCGCCCGCAGAGATCGCCGGGCGGCTCGGCCGCGCCGCCAGCGGCGTGCGCACGTCCCTGACCCGCGTGCGCCAGGCGCTGCTCCCCTGCATGGAACGCCATGCCTGAGGAGCGCCTTCCGGACGACATCGCCGCGGCGTTCGCAGCGTGGCTCGACGGCACCTGCGGCGCCGCGGACGCGGCCCGCCTGGTCGCGTGGCTGTCCGCGCATCCGCGGCGCGCCGGCGCGCTGCGCGATGAGGCGGGCATGCACGTCGCCCTCGGCGTGCTGCTGGCGCCGGCGGCGGAGGGTCGCGACTTCGCGCGCGCGGTGTCGTCGCACCTCGCTGCCGCGGATGGCGTCCTGCCCGACAGGGTGATGACGAGCATCCGCGGCGCCCGAGCGGCGCGGCGAGCGCGGCCGATCGTCGCTGGCGCCTTCGCGCTGGCGGCCATCGCCGCGGCCGCGCTCATCGTCGTCATCCTCGGTGCCGGGGCACGCGTGCCGGCGGAGGCGCCGGCGACCGAGGCGACGATCAGCGGCACCGCGGTGGTCGATGGACTCGCGCTCGCGCCGGGCGACCGGCGCGAGCTCACCGCTGGCGCGATCGCGACCGTCGCCGCCGGCGACGAGGCGCTGATCAGCGATCGCGACGGGACCGTCGCCACCATCCGCGGCGCGGCGACGCTGCGCGCGGATGGGCCCGCGCGGCTGAGCCTGGAGCGCGGCGCCGCGATCGCGGCGCGCTCGGCGCCGCGGTCGCCATGGCGGATCGCGACGCCCCATGCCGAGGTCGCGCTCGCGGCGATGACCATCGAGGTCGACGCCGACTGCACCTGGATCGCCGCGGATGCCGCCGTCGCCGCGCTCGTCGCCGGTCGTCCGCTCGAGCTGCCCGTCGGCGCGATGACGATCTCCGCATCGGGCGTGGTGCGGCGCGAAGCCGCTGGCGCCGCGCGCACGCTCGATCGCGCCGCAGCGCGCGTCGACCGCGCGTTCGACGCCTGCGCATTCGCGCCGGCGCCGGGCAGCCGCCGCGGCCTGCCGCTGGCGTCGTTCACCTACGCGGCGCCGTCGCAGCCGACCTTCGCCAGCGTCGTCTGGCCGGTGACCCTGGCCGACGACGAGACCGGCGTGGCGATGTGGATCCGCGCCAGCCGCGTGTCCCCCGCAGCCCGCCACGCCGGCGCGTACGTCGCGCTGGTCGTCGCGCAGGACGGCGCCGACCACCTGGTCGCGCAGGTCCAGGTGTTCCCCGGCGACGATCGCTGGCTGCGCCTGAGCGGACGACTCGCGACCGCGCGCCTCAACTGGTCGCGCCCGGGCGAGGCGCTCGAGCCGCTCGCGCCGGCGAGCGTCCGCACGCTCGCGCTGCGAGCATATCTCGGTTCGTTCGAAGCGACGATCACCGCGCCCGAGGTGCTGCGCACGGACGCCAGCGATCGCTGAAGACGGCGAACCCCCGGCTCGCGCCGGGGGGTTCCAGGATGGTGCGCCCGGGTGGGATCGAACCACCGACCCACGGCTTAAAAGGCCGCTGCTCTACCGCTGAGCTACGAGCGCGTGGCGCGCATGGTCGGGCGCACGCTGGTCCGTCAACCGGAGGACCGGCTGGGCATGATCGGTAGGAGGCGTGCGCCGGGCTGCGGCCAGCTTCGGGCTTCGCGCTTCGGGCTTCGGGCTTCGGGCTTCGGGCTTCGCGCTCCGAGCTCCGAGCTCCGAGCTCCGGCCTGCGAACCCCGACCGCCCTCACCCCACCGTGGGCGTCGACGGCTTCGGCAGCAGCGACCCGATCGCCGCCAGGATGCGATCCTTGGAATAGGGCTTCGCGATGTAGTCGTTGCAGCCCGCTTCGCGGCATTTCTCTTCTTCGCCGCGCATCGCGTTCGCGGTCAATGCGATCACCGGCAGCGCCTTGTGCTTGGCGTGCGCGCGGATCGCCTTCGTCGCCTCGTAGCCGTTCATCACCGGCATCATCATGTCCATCAGCACCAGCTTGAAGTCGGTCTTGTCGAGCTGCTCGAGCGCCTGCACGCCGTTCTCGGCGACCGCGAAGCTGTAGCCGGCGCGGTTGAGCAGCAGGCTGATCAGCTTCCGGTTCACCGGATTGTCTTCGACGATGAGGATGTCGGTCATGCGGTAGTGCCTGGGCGCCAGGGAGATGGAGCGAGGGGGACGGAGTCGGGCGGCGTGCGGCGGTGCCTGACGAGGATACGCCGCTGGCCAGCGTGGCGCAATTCCGCCCTCAGCATGTGCCAAGCGTTGCCGCGGTGGCGAACGGGCGCGCGGCCGCGGGCGGCTCGGCGCCGGCGACCAGGGCGGCGACGGTCTCGGCGGTGACCGGCGTCAGCAGGATGCCATTGCGGAAATGCCCGGTGGCGACGATCAGCCGCGGGCGCACGCGGGCGATCACCGGCCGGCCTCCGGCGAGGCGCGGGCGCAGACCGGTCCAGGTCTCGGTGATCGGCGCGGCGGACGCGGCCGGCAGCAGGCGGCGGGCGTTGGCGGCCAGCTCGGCGATGACCGCGGGGTCGTCGCTGCGATCGAATCCGGCGCGGATCATGCTCGCGCCGACGACCACGCTGCCATCGCCGCGCGGCACGAGGTAGGCGTGCCGGCTGTGCACGAAGCGCGTGAGCGCGCCGGCCCCGAGCTGCAGGCGCAGCAGCTGGCCCTTCACCGGCTCGCCCGCCAGATCGACGCCGGCGAGACGCGCGAGGGCCGGCGTCCACGCGCCGCTGGCGAGCACCGTCTGGTCGTGCGCGATGCGCGCGCCGTCGGCGAGGTGGACGACGTCGTCGGCGATCGCCGTCACCGCCGTGCCGTAGCGCAGGTCGACGCCGCGCGCACCGGCGTCGGCGCGCAGCGCCGCCGTGGCCAGTCGCGGATCGACCTGCCCGCCCGGGATCAGCAGCGCGCGCGGCGCGGCCAGCCCCGGCTCGAGCGCCGCCAGCTCCGCGCGCTCCAGCCAGCGCGTGGCGATGCCCGCCGCGTCGAGCAGGCGGCGCCGCGCCTCGATGCGCTGGTCGTCGCCGTCGTCGAGCGCGGGCTCGAAGCCGCCGAGCTGACGGTGATCGAGCGCCCCCGCGTCGCCCGTGAGTTCGCGGACGAAGCCCGACCAGCGCGCGAGGCTGTCGACGCCGAGCCGCCAGAGGTCGTCGACCTCCGCCGCCTCGTGATGCGGCGCCAGCATGCCCGCCGCCGCCCAGCTCGCTTCGCGCGCCTCCGTCGCCGCGTCGATCAGCGTCACCGCGTGGCGGTCCGCGGCGAGCCGCCACGCGGTCGCCAGGCCGATGATGCCGCCGCCGATGACGGTCACGCGCATGCGGTCACGCCAGGCCGGCTCGGGGCGCGGAGCTCGAGGCTCGAGGCTCGAGGCTCGAGGCTCGAAGGGGGAAGCTCGAAGCTCGAAGCTCGAAGCCCGAAGCAGAAGCTCGAGTCCGGCCTCGAGCTTCGAGCCCGTGGCTTCGGGCTTCTGGCTTCTGGATTCTGGATTCTGGCTTCGGGCGTCGGGACATCGTGTCGCCCACGCTCAGTCGCCGAACAGCACGGTCCAGATCTTCTGCAGCATCAGCGTGAGCATGAAGTTCGCGATCAGCACCAGCACGCTGGCCTGGACCACGCCCTGGGTGCAGGCCTCGCCGACGCCGGTCGCGCCGCCGCGCGTCTGCAGGCCGCGCCGGCAGGCGACGAGCGCCAGGATGCCGCCGAAGATCAGCGTCTTGCCGAGGCCGGTGAGGATGTCCCAGGCGCCGACGTAGTCGTTCGACCGCGACCAGTACGCGCCGGCGTCGACGCGCCAGACGCCGGTCACCAGGATCGCCGCGGCGGCCATGCCGGCGGCGGCGCCGAGCGCGGTCAGCAGCGGCATGAGCAGGACGCAGGCGAGGAAGCGCGGCGCGACCAGGTACGCCACCGGATCGGTGCCCATCACGCGCAGCGCGTCGAGCTGCTCGGTGACCTTCATCGTCCCGATCTCGGCCGCCATGTTCGAGCCGACGCGCCCGGCCAGCATCAGCCCGGTGACCACCGGCGCGAGCTGGGTGACCATGGCGTAGTTGACCATCGGGCCGGCCATCACCTCGGCGTTGAAGCTCGCCAGGGTGGTGAAGCTCTGCACGGCCATCACCATCGCGATCGAGGTGCCGGTCAGCAGGACGACCGGGAGGCTGAGGTAGCCGATGTGGTAGAGCTGGATGACGATCACCGAACGGCGCTGGCGGTCGTGCATCAGCGCGCGCACCACGTCGCGCAGCAGCGTGCCCAGCTCGCCGACGGTGGCGACCGTGGTCAGCGTCCAGCGCCCGAGCAGCGCGGTGATGCCGCGCGCCGTGCGCACGGGGCGCACGTAGGAGAACGGGTTGATGGGATGCATCCGCCGGGGGTTGTATATTCCCGGCCCCGGCGCGCCACGTCTGGCCTGGTGCCGTCGCCGCCCGGCGGGTTACCATGGGGCATGACGTTGCGCCTCTGGCTCGTCGACGACACCGAGGCGCACCACGAGGTCGCGCGCAACACCATCGTCCGGATCGACGGCGTCGAGTTCGACAGCTTCCTGACCGGCCGCGAGGCGCTCAGCGCCTTCGCCCGCCTGGCGCGCGGGGGGGTCCTGCCCGACGTCGTGCTGATGGACTTCTACCTGGGCGACGAGCGCGGCGACCACGTCACGCGCCGCCTGCGCGAGCTCGAGCCGGCGGGCGTCCGCTGCGTGATCGTCGGCTATTCCAGCGTCGCCGACGCCAGCGCGCGCATCGTCGCCGCCGGCGGCGACGTCATCGTGCGCAAGCAGGTCGCCCAGGACGGGACCAATCCGACGCTCCGGGCGTGGTTGGAACAGCTGATGCGGATGCGGCCGCCCGCCTGAGGGTGTTCGCATCCGTTCGACGGGACGCGGAGCGGTCCGCGACGGGACTGGACGAGGCCCGCCGTTCCGCGATGGTCCGCCGCCATGGGCGAATCCGACACCTCGCGCTGGTCTCGCGTCGCCGCCGCCGCCAACGACGCGGCCTCGTTGTTCGGTGGCGGCGTCATCGCCGCCCTGGCGCCGTCGCCCCGCGCCGAGTCCATCGTCTGCGAGGCGGCGCGCCTGGCCACGGCGTGGGGCCTGTCGCTGACCTTCCTCAATGTCGGCGCCGATCCGGCCGAGCGCGCCGAGCTGGCCAAGCTGGTCGCCGCGCGCGCCAGCGGCGCCGAGCTGGCCTTCGCCGAGGGGTCGCGCGTCGACCAGGCGCTGTGCGCCGCGGCCAAGGAGCGCAACGCGGGGCTGATCCTCATCGGCGCCCTCGAGCACGAGGCCGGGGTCACGTGGTACCGCGGGTCGGTCGCCCGCCGCGTCGCGCGCACGGCGCCGTGCTCGGTGCTGCTGCTCGCGCATCCGCGGGTCGAGCCGGCGCCGTTCACGCGGCCGCAGATCAACGTCCAGGGCCTCGAGCGCAGCCGGCCGCTGATCGCGCTCGGGCTGGCGCTGGCGCGGCGCGAGCACGCCCAGGATCTGCACGCGGTCGTCGAGTACGAGGCCCACGGCCTGCACCTCGCCGCGACCGCCGACGAGGGCCTCGCCGAGGCCGATCGCCAGGCGCTGCAGCACCAGGAGGAGCTGGCGCTCGCCGGCTTCGTCGCCTCGCTCGATACCGGCGGCGTGGTGGTGCGGCGCTTCTGCGTGCCCGGCCGCCGCGGCTTCGCCGCCCTCGAGCACGCGCACGACCACGGCCGCGACCTGCTGCTGTGGCGCGCGCCGACGCGCCGCGCCGGGCTGATGGACAAGCTCTTCCCGCACGACACCGAGCTCGCGCTGCGCGACCTGACGTGCCCGCTGCTGATCTACCGGCCGCCGCGCGGCGGCCGCCGCACCGCGACGCGCGGCGTCTCCGGCACCGGGCAATGACCGACGCATGAGCGCCGCCGACGTCACCGCGATCCTGCTCTCGCTCGGCGTGCTGCTGGCGTCGGCGCGCATCCTCGGCGAGCTCGCGCGGCGCGTCGGCCAGCCGGCGATCCTGGGCGAGATCCTCGCCGGCCTGCTGCTCGGGCCGACCGTGCTCGGCAAGTTCGCGCCCGAGGTCGGCGCCTACCTGTTCGCGCCGAGCGGCTCGCCGGGCATCTTCCGCTCCGGCCTCAACCAGCTCTCGGTGACGCTGTTCCTGCTGGTCGCGGGCATGGAGATCGATCTCTCGGCGGTGTGGCGCCAGGGGCGCACCGCGATCGCCGTCAGCCTCTCCGGCATCGTCATCCCGTTCGCCATCGGCTTCCTCATCGCGCTGTACGTCCCCGGAGCGCTCGACAACGAGCGCGGCATCGCCCAGCACCACTTCGCGCTGTTCTTCGCCACCGCGCTGTCGATCTCGGCGCTGCCGGTGATCGCCAAGACGCTGATGGACATCAACCTCTTCCGCACCGATCTCGGCGTGATCGTCATCTCGGCGGCGATCTGCGAGGACCTGATCGGCTGGATCGTCTTCGCCATCGTCCTCGGCCTGATCGGCAAGGACCAGGGGCACACGCTGCCGATCGGCGAGACCATCACCTGGGTCGTGGTCTTCGCCGTCGGCATGCTGACCATCGGCCGCGGGCTGTTCCACCGCGTGCTGCCGTGGGTCCAGGCCTACGCCAGCTGGCCGGGCGGCGTGCTCGGGTTCGTCCTGACGGTCACGCTGTTCTCGGCGGCCTTCACCGAATGGATCGGCGTCCACGCGATCTTCGGCGCGTTCATGGCCGGCGTCGCGCTCGGCGATTCGCCGCACCTGCGCGAGCGGACGCGCACCACCATCGAGCAGTTCGTGTCGTTCTTCTTCGCGCCGCTGTTCTTCGCCTCGCTCGCGCTGAAGGTCGACTTCATCGCCAACTTCGACCTCGCCCTGGTCGCCCTGGTGCTGGTCGTCGCCTGCATCGGCAAGGTCATCGGCTGCGGGCTGGGCGCGCGCCTGGCCGGTTCGCCGTGGCGCCAGAGCTGGGCGATCGGCTGCGCCATGAACTCGCGCGGCGCGATGGAGATCATCCTCGGCACGCTGGCGCTGCAGTACGGCGTGATCGGCGAACGGCTGTTCGTGGCGCTGGTGATCATGGCGCTGGTGACGTCGATGCTGTCGGGGCCGCTGATCCAACGCATCCTCAAGCGCAAGAAGCAGCGGCGTTTCGCCGACCACCTCGGCGCCAAGGCCTTCGTCGCGCGGCTGCGCTCGGCGGACCGGTTCGAGGCGATCCGCGAGCTGGTGGTCGCCGCGGCCGCGCAGGCCGGGATCGACGTCGAGGCGGCGACCATGGCGGTCAGCGATCGCGAGCGGCAGATGGCGACCGGCCTGTCGAACGGCATCGCGGTGCCGCATGGCCGGCTGGCCGGACTGCAGGCACCGGTCGCGGCGGTCGGGCTCGCGCGCGCGGGGATCGACTTCGATTCGCCGGATGGAGCGCCGGCGCGGATCATCATCCTGCTGCTGACGCCGGTCGACGACGATGGCGCGCAGCTCGATCTGCTCGCCGACATCGCCCGCGCCTTCGCCGACCCGAACATGCGCGAGCTGGTCATGCAGGTCACCAGCTACACGGAATTCCGCGCGCTGCTCAAGGCGGAACGGGCGGCGTAGCGACAGCGTCGCAGCGCGAGGCTCGAGGCTCGAGGCTCGAAGCTCGAAGCTCGAAGCTCGAACCTCGAAGCTCGAGGCTCCAGGCTCGACGCTCGAAGTCCGAAGCCCGAAGCCCGAAGCGTCCGCTCGTCAGCCGACCCGCTCGATCCACGCCGCCATCGCCGCCGCCACCGCGCCAGGCCGCGTCAGCGCCGGGATGTGCCCGGCGCGCGCGATCACCACATCGGCGCTGACCTCCGCGAGCGGGATGACGCGATCCGCTGCGCCGTGGATCTGCAGCACGGGACAACGCGGGCGCTCGACGCCGGTCCAATGCGCCGCGGCATCGCACGCCCAGTGCAGGAAATCCGGCGGCACCGATCGCGCCATGGCGACGAACACGTCGCGCTGCGGCACCGCGGGCAGGCTGCCGAGGACCGAACCGATCAGGCGCATGACCGGCGCGGGCATCGGACGGACGCGGGGCAGCAGCCGCGTCAGCGGCGCGAGGGCGGCGAGGCGGCGGTACGATCGCGTCGAGCGCGCGGAACCGATCAGCACGACGCCAGCGCAGTCGACCTGGCGCGCGATCTCGAGCGCGACGAAGCCGCCGAACGAGGAGCCGCCGACGATGTCGCCCGCGCGCACGTCGCCCGCGGCGACATGGCGGCGCGCGTAGTCGGCGAGGGTCCCGCCGGGCGCCCGCCACGGCGGGATGCTGAGCGCGCGATCCAGCCGGCGGGCGAGGGGGCCGTACATCCGGGCGGTGGCGCCCATGCCGGGGAGGAGGACGAGGCGGGTCACGGATGCAACGTTCGCATGGCCCGCGGGACGCAAGCGGGCGCCGCGCAGGCCCGCAGGAGCAGGGCGGATCAGGCAATTGCGACTCCTGGGCATGCCGCCGTTTCCCGGTCACGATCACGTGTCGGGCGCGCATGATCCGCGACGCAACGCGTCCGCGCGGATGCGGTACGTAGCGCTGGCGCACAGCGCGTGGAGAGGTCGGCGATGCTGATGATCGGTCGTCTCCTGGTGGTGCTCGGCGCCGCCGCGCTCATCGCCGCCGAGGACGGCATCGGCTACAACCGCGACGTACGGCCGATCCTGTCCGACAACTGCTTCCACTGCCACGGGCCGGACGCCAAGAAGCGCAAGGCGGGGCTGGCGCTGCACGACCGCGCGCTGGCGCTGGCGACGCTGCGCGACTCCGACGGCGCCGCGATCGTCCCCGGCGATGTCGAGGCCAGCGTGATGATCGCGCGCATCCGGTCGGACGACGCCGACGAGCGCATGCCGCCGGCGAAGAGCCACAAGCAGCTGAGCGCGGATCAGATCGCCACGCTCGAGCGCTGGATCGCGGCGGGCGCGGTCTACGAGCCGCACTGGTCGTACATCGCGCCGACACCTCCCGCGCCGCCGGCGATCGCCGGCGCGTGGGCGCGCGACGACCTCGACCGCTTCGTCCGCGCGCGCCTCGACCGCGACGGCGTGGCGCCGCAGCCCGAGGCCGATCGCGTCGCGCTGATCCGACGGCTCAGCGCCGACCTCACCGGATTGCCGCCGAGCGCGGCCGCGGTCGAGGCGTTCCTCGCCGACCCCGCGCCGGACGCCTACGAGCGCCTGGTCGACCGCCTGCTCGCCAGCCCGCGCTACGGCGAGCGCATGGCGGTGTGGTGGCTCGACCTGGTGCGCTACGCCGACTCGATCGGCTACCACTCCGACAACCCGCGCAACGTCCAGCCGTACCGCGACTACGTCATCGCCGCGTTCAACGACGACCTGCCCTTCGAGCGCTTCACCATCGAGCAGATCGCCGGCGACCTGCTGCCCGACGCCGACATGCGCACGCGCGTGGCCTCGGGCTACAACCGCCTGCTCCAGACCACCGAGGAGGGCGGCGCGCAGCCCAAGGAGTACGAGGCCAAGAACCTCGCCGACCGCGTGCGCAACGTCTCGACCGCGTGGCTCGGCGCGACCATCGGCTGCGCCGAGTGCCACGACCACAAGTTCGATCCGTACAGCGCGCACGATTTCGCCGCGCTCGGCGCGTTTTTCGCGGACGTGCAGGAGGCCGCGATCGGCCGGCGCGAGGACGGCATGCCGGTGCCGTCGCCGCAGCAGCAGGCGGAGCTCGACCGCCTCGACGCGGTGATCGCCGCGGCCGATCGCGAGATCGCCGCCGCGGCCTCGGACGAGTTCGACGCCGAGCGCGTCGCGTGGGAGGCGCGCACGCTGGGCAGCGGCACGCCGGTGCTGTCGCCGTGGGAGGCGATCGGGCCGTTCGCCGCGGCGACGCCGCCGGAGGCGTTCGCCACGGCGTTCGCGCCCGAGATCGGATCGCAGGACGTGCCGGCTGCGGACGCGCCGCAGTGGACGCCGCGCCCCGACTTCGCGGACGGCGTCGTCCACCCGCTGACCGGCGAGAACTCGGCGTGGTACCTGCAACGCACGATCGCCGTGGCCGGCGAGCAGGACGTGCAGCTGTCGCTGGGCAGCGACGACGGCTTCGCGCTGTGGATCGACGGAAAGCCGGTCCTGGCCAAGGAGGTCTACCGCGGCGCCGCGCCGGATCAGGACGCGGCGACGCTGCACCTGACGCCGGGCGAGCACCGCATCCTTCTCAAGATCCACAACGGTGGCGGGGGCTTCGGCTTCTACTTCCGCGTGGTCGGTCCGGCGCCGGAGGCGGTGCTCGTCGCGCTGCGCGCGACGGCGCGCGATGCGGCGCAGGTCGGCGCGATCGACGTCTACTTCCGCTCGATAGCCGACACCCTGGCCGCGCCGCGCGCGCGCCGCGCGGCGGCGCAGGCCGAGCGCGACGCGCTGCTCGCCGTGGTGCCCACGACCCTGGTGTCGACGACCGGCCCGAGGCGCGTCGTGCGCGTGCTGCCGCGCGGCAACTGGCTGGACGAGTCCGGCGCGCCGGTCGCTCCCGGCGTGCCGTCCTTCCTGCCGGCGATCGGCGCGGCCGAGCCGACGCGGCTCGATCTCGCGCGCTGGCTGGTGGCGGAGGAGAATCCACTGACCGCGCGCGTCGCCGTCAACCGGCTGTGGCGGATGTTCTTCGGCGTCGGCCTGTCGAAGACCCTCGACGACCTCGGCTCGCAGGGCGAGTACCCCGCGCACCCGGAGCTGCTCGACCACCTCGCCACGACGTTCATCGCCGAGGGCTGGAGCGTGAAGAAGCTGGTGCGCCACCTCGTCGTCAGCGCGACCTATCGCCAGTCCTCGCGCGCGCCGCGCGCGCTGGTCGAGCGCGATCCGTACAACCGGCTGCACGCGCGCCAGTCGCGCTGGCGGCTCGACGCCGAGTTCGTGCGCGACCACGCCCTGGCGATCAGCGGCCTGCTGTCGGAGCGCATCGGCGGCGAGAGCGACAAGCCGTACCAGCCGGCCGGCTACTGGCAGCACCTCAACTTCCCGCCGCGCGAGTGGGAGACCGACGCCGGCGAGAAGCTGTGGCGGCGCGGCCTGTACACCTGGTGGCAGCGCACCTTCCCGCATCCGAGCCTGCTCGCCTTCGATGCGCCGTCGCGCGAGGAATGCGTAGCCGAGCGCACCCGCTCGAACACCCCGCTGGCGGCGCTGGCGGCGCTCAACGATCCGACCTTCGTCGAGGCGGCGCGGGTCTTCGCCCAGCGCATCCTGCGCGAGGGCGGCGCCGACGCCGCGGCGCGGCTCGACTGGGCCTTCCGCCAGGCGGTGTCGCGCCCGGCGCGCGACGACGAGCGCGCGGTGCTCGGCGACCTCCTGGCGAAGCACCGCTCGGCCTACGAGCAGGACCGCGCGGCGGCGGCGCGGCTGATCGACATCGGCGAGGCGCCGGTGGCGTCCGATCTCGACGCGGCCGAGCTCGCGGCGTGGACCTCGGTCGCGCGCGCGATCCTCAACCTGCACGAAACCATCACGCGGTTCTGACTGCTCGGGACATCGCCATGAACGATCGCCTCACCCGTCGCGCGCTCCTCGGCCGCACCGGCCTCGGGCTCGGCTCGCTCGCGCTGGCGTCGCTGGTCCAGCCGCGGCTGTGGTCGGGCGAACCGGCCGTCGAGGGCCGCTGGCGCGGGATCGTCGACCCGCTGCACCTGAAGCCGCGCGCCAAGCGGGTGATCGTGCTCGGCATGGCCGGCGGGCCGTCGCACCTCGAGACCTTCGACCACAAGCCCAAGCTCGCCGAGCTCGACGGCAAGCCGATGCCCGACTCCTACACCAAGGGCCAGCCGATCGCGCAGCTGCAGGGGCAGGAGCTCAAGATCCTGGGCCCGCAGCACGCGTTCGCCAAGGTCGGCGCGAGCGGCCAGGAGATCAGCGTCATCCTGCCGCACCACGCGGCCATCGCCGATGATATCTGCATCGTGCGTTCGATGGTCACCGAGGCGATCAACCACGATCCGGCGCAGACCTTCATGAACACCGGCTCGACCATCAGCGGCCGGCCGGCGATGGGATCGTGGCTGGATTACGGGCTCGGCAGCGAGTGCGCCGACCTGCCCGGCTTCGTCGTGCTGACCTCGGTCGGCGGCGGCCAGGGCCAGCCGATCGCGGCGCGGCAGTGGCACAGCGGCTTCCTGCCCAGCCGCTTCCAGGGCGTGCCGTTCCACGGCAAGGGCGATCCGGTGCTGTACGTCGGCAATCCCGACGGCGTCGACCGCGCGCGGCAGGGCGAGGTCGTCGACGCGATCGGCGCGCTCGACCGCGCCAACCACGCGCTGGTCGACGATCCGGAGATCCAGACGCGCATCAGCCAGTACGAGATGGCGTACCGCATGCAGGCGAGCGTGCCGGGACTCATGGACCTCGCCGACGAGAGCGAGGAGACCTTCGCGCTGTACGGAACGCGCGGCGGCGATGGCTCGTTCGCCGCCAACTGCCTGCTCGCGCGCCGCCTGGCGGAGCGCGGCGTGCGCTTCATCCAGCTCTATCACCGCGGCTGGGACCACCACGGCGGGGTCAAGGCGGGGACCGCCGGGACCGCGGGATTGACCGATCGCGCGTGCATGGCGCTGATCACCGATCTCAAGCGTCGCGGACTGCTGGAGGACACGCTGGTCCTGTGGTGGGGCGAGTTCGGGCGGACGCCGATGGCGCAGGGCGACGGCCGCGACCACCACATCAAGGGGTTCTCGATGTGGCTGGCCGGCGGCGGTGTGAAGCCGGGCATGACCTACGGCGCGACGGACGAGCTCGGCTACCACGCGGTCGACGACGTGGTGCACGTGCACGACATCCACGCGACCATGCTGCACCTGCTGGGCATCGATCACCGCCGCCTGACGATGAAGTTCCAGGGGCGCGATTTCCGGCTGACGGATGTCAGCGGGCATGTGGTGAAGGCGCTGTTGGCGTAAGGGGGGTAGTTCTATTTCTATCTCGTGGCCGGGGTCGATGGCACTCCATCGCCACAGGAAATCGACGCCGATGGTTCTGGGGGCGGCCGGAGTACCGTCCGACCCCAGGCACCCGAGTTTTTCTGGTAGTCAGTTTCGTCGGTT
>DASPLE010000075.1:0-19880 GCA_035627695.1 Planctomycetota bacterium | reverse complement strand
GGGCTGACGGCCAAGGCCTGGCTCGACCGCCGTCGCGCCCAGGCGGCGGCGCGCATGCTCGCGTCGAGCGACCTCGCGATCGGCGACGTCGCGGGCGCGATGCGCTTCGCCGACGTCTTCGCCTTCTCGCGCTTCTTCGCGCGGGTGATGGGCGCCAGCCCGCGCGCCTACCGCCGCGCGGCCCGCGTCGCCGCCGACGCCTGACCGGCGGACGGCGGCGCTCGCGCGTTCAGGCGCCCGCGCGCGTCGCCGTCTCGAACAGCTCGGGAACCAGCTCGCTGACCTGGATCTCGCGGCCCTGCGCGATCGACGCGTTCGCCGTCAGCCCGACCAGCGCCGACCACGCGCCGGCGCGTTCGTCGGCGTGGCGGCCCCAGCGATCGGCCGGGCGCTCGTCGCCGAACAGCGAATCGATCAGCGGATCGTCGGCGCCGCCGTGCTGGCCCTCGCCGACCCACACCGCCGGGTTCTGCGCGGGACCGTTGAGCGGCAGCACGCGCGTGGTCGCGCCGACGCCATCCTCGGAGCGGTGCTCGAGGCGGCCGCGCGTGCCGTCGATCGCGAGGGTGAAGCCCTCCCACGGCGAGAACGCCTGCAGCGAATAGGTCAGGTACGCGCCCGAGGCGAAGCGCGCGGCGACGCTCATGCTGTCGGGGATGTCGATCTCGGACGAGAAGATGCAGCGGTCGCGCTGGTACCCGTCGTGGCCCTCGTTCTCGAGGTAGACCTCGCGCAGGCCCTGGCTCGCCTGGAGGTCGAGCGGATACGGGCACTTCGCCTTGACCGGGCATTCCAGGCAGCGTTCGCCGCGACCGCTCAGGCCGAGCTCGACCGCCGTCTCCGGCCGGTAGAAGCGCCGCGAGCCGCGCGCGAACACCGCCGTCGGCGTCGAGTCCATCAGCCAGTTCACGGTGTCGAAGTGGTGCGTCGACTTGTGGACCAGCAGGCCGCCCGAATTGGCCAGGTTGCGGTGCCAGCGGCGGAAGTAGTCGGCGCCGTGGCTGGTGTTCAGCAGCCACTGCATGGTCGCCGCGACCGGCACGCCGATCACCCCGGTCATCAGGATGTCCTTGAGCTGCGTGATCGACGGAGCCCAGCGCATGTTGAAGGTGACGACGCAGCGTTTGCCGGTCTCGCGCCGCGCCTTGAGGATCGCGCGCGTGTCGTCGACGCTCGCCGCCAGCGGCTTCTCGACCAGCGCATCGGCGCCGCCGCGCATGGCGTCGACCGCGTATTCGCCGTGGTCCTTGTCGGGCACGGCGATCAGCACGACGTCCGGCTTCTTCTCGGCGAGCATGCGGCGGTAGCCGTCGCTGCCGTAGAGGTCGGGCTTCTGCCCGTGTTCGCTGATCACTCCGGCCAGTCGCTTGGCGCGGCCGGGATTGCGGTCGCAGATCGCGACGATCTCGATCCGGTCGCTGAAGCGCCGCGCGACCTCGCGCGTCCACCACTCGCCGCGTGAACCGGCACCTGCGATCGCGAGACGACGCCATCCGTGCATGGGAGACTTCCTCTTCGGGTTTCGGCTCGGGTTTCGACCGTCGGCTCGGGCTTCGGCGTCAGGTCGAGGCCCTGATCACCAGCGACATCGGCAGCGTGCGCGACCAGCCGCCGGGCGGCGCCACCTCGTCGCGCGACTTGGCGATCAGGATCGCGGCGGCGGCGGCGCCCATCGCCTCGTTGGACTGCTGCAGCGTGGTCAGCGGCGGATAGGACAGCGACGCGGCGAAGCGATCGTCGAAGCCGACCACCGCGATGTCCTTCGGCACGCGCACGCCCATCTCGTGCAGCCCGGCGAGCAGGCCGAGGGCGAGGATGTCCGAGTACACCTGCACCGCGTCCGGCTTGAGCGCCATCAGCGCCGGTGCGGCGGCGCGGGCAGTCTCCCAATCGGCGCTGCCCGGTACGATGAGCGGCTCGCGCCCCAGGGTCTTGAGCGCTTCCAGGTAGCCGTCGAGACGGCTGCGCTCATCCGTCGGTCCGACATAGGCGATGCGCTGGTGCCCGCGACCCGCCAGCCACCGCACCGACTCGCGGATGCCGCCGGAGCGGTCGTGGCGCACGGTGTCGACGTCGGACTCGCGGGTGTCGAAGAAGACGTACGGGACGCGCGCCTGGTCGAGCCGCCGCGCGGTCGCGGTCGCGGGAAGGGTCGGGCTGGCGAACAGCGCGAGGCCCGCCGGGCGGCGCGCGATCAGCTCATCGAGCACGTCGCGCCCGGCGCGGCGCGCCTCGCTCTCGATGCCGAACAGCAGGCCGAGCGACATGCCGGCGGCGCGCAGGGTGCGCTCCATGCCGGCGATCTTCGCGATGTGCAGCTCGTCGTACTGGCCGCCGATGCCGCCGGCGAGGACCAGCACCTCCTGCGAACGCCCGGTGCGCAGGCTGCGCGCCAGGCGATGCGGGCGGTAATCCAACGACCGCGCCGCGCCGAGCACGCGCTCGCGCACCCCGGCCTCGACGTAGCCTTCGCCCTTCAGGGCCCGCCCGACCGTGCGGATCGAGACCCCGGCGACCTCAGCGATGTCTTTGAGTCGTGTCATGGCATGCCAACGATGGCATAGCGTGCATTTCTGCGAGCGGAATGCAATCCGACGATCAGTTCGGCCGCGTCCGCCGGATGGCACGCAGGGCGGCGCACGCAGCTGCCGGCCCACCAGCGCGTTACCCGCGCTTCAGGAGGATACGCCAGCTTCGCCGTCGCCGCCCGCTCCACCCGGCGGCGCGCCTGACGCCAGCTGGCATGCGCCGTGCGCAGCGGCATAGCGGCGGCATGCGCGACGTCCTCCTCGCCCGCCTCGCCCGCCTCGCCCGCCTCGCCGACGAGCTGCGCGCGCATGGCGCGGATGGCGACCGGTTCGCCGAATACGCGCCAGGGATCCTCGCCGATCTCGCCGCCCCGGCGGAGGACGGCCCGACCGCCAGCGCGCTGGCCGACGCGGTGGCGCGGCTCGGCGCCGCCGGTGTCGAGATCTGGACGCCGCTGCGCTTCTGCGCGCGACCGCTCGCCGGCATCTGCGCCGGCGACGCCGCCGCCTACCGCGCCGCGCTGACGACGCTGGTCGACCTCGCGCTGGCGCTGGCCGGGCGCGACAGCCTGGCGCTGCAGCAGGGACTGCCGGCCGCGCTCGACGCGCCGGGCTGCGATGCGCGCGTCGCGCTCGCGGCGCTGCGCCTGGGGCGCGACTGGGCGCGCCTCGGCATCGAGCCGAGGTCGCTCCTGCGCCTCGCCGTTCCGGCGGCGATCGCGCCCGGCGACCGGCTCGACGCGCGCCTGTCGGCGCTGGCGGACGCGGTGGCGGCGCTCGACGCGCTCGGCGTCGAGATGTACGAGGCGGTGGTGGCGGCGCTCGCCGGAGCGCTCGCCGCCTGGCCCGACGACGACGCCGGCGCGGCGACGGCGCTGGCGGCGCTGGTCGGGCTGGCCGCGATCGCGCGCGCCGCAGGGCACGAGGTGCACGTGGTCTTCGGCGGCGTCGGCGTCGCGCTCGACGCCGCCGGATCGCGGCCGTGGCTGCGCGACGAGGTCATCGCGCTGGCCAGGCTCATGCTGCTGCGCGGCGTAGCCCCCGGCGCGCTGCTCGCCCACGGCTGGCCGCAGATCGCCGCGCTCGACGAGCACGGCGCCCGCGCGGTCATCGCCGTCGCCCAGGTCGACGCCGCCGGCGGTGGCGATCCCGGGCCGTTCCTCGCCGAGGCGGCGCGCGATCTCGCCGGCGCCAGCGACGATCCGGGACATCGCGGGCGGCTGTTCGCCGCCGCGGCGAGCGCGCTCGCCGCGGCGCGCGCGTCGGGTCAGCCGGCCCGGCGCGTGTGGAGCGGGGCGGCGCCGGTGATCGCCCGTGCGCTGATGGCGGGCCCGGCGGTCGGGGTCGCCGCGCTCGACACGGTCACGGCGATGCTGCGCGCCGGGATCGACGCCGGACCGGCGTGCGAGAACGGGCTCGCCGTCGCGCTGGCCAGCGCCGAGGACGCGCCGGGACGCTTCGCCCCGCTGATCGCCCTGGCCACGGCGCTGGCCGAGGCCGGCGTCTCGCCGCTCTACCCGCTGCGCTACGCGGCGCGCGCCGCGGTCGCGATCGCCGACGACGACGCCGCCTTCGCGACCCTGCTCGCGGCGGTGCTCGGCGCGGCGCGGGCGCTGGCGGCGCGCGGCTTCCCCGCCGAGGACATGCTCGGCGCGGCGTTCTTCGACCTCGCGCGCGGACTCGGGGTCGACGCGGTCGTCGCGCTGCTCGGACGGCTGGACGAGCTCGCCGCGGCGATGGCCGACACGAGCGACGGCACGCGCTCGGCGGGCTACGCCTTGTCGGCGGCGCTGGCGGCGGCGCGCGGCGCGCCGTGGGGGCTGGAGGCGGTCGGCGATCTCGCGCGACGCTGCGCCGCGTTGGGCGCGGCGCCGACGCTGGTCGTGCAGCGCGCGGGTCCGGCGCTCTTCGCCCTGGCCGGCGGCGACCGTCACGCGTTCGCCGCCGCGGTCGACGGCCTGATCGCCGCGATCGGCGCGCTGCGGCGGCGCGACCGCGACGCGGTCGGCGGCATCGCCGACAGTCTCGCCCAGGCGGTCGCCGCGGCGGGCGACCAGCGCCGCAGCGGTCTCGCCAACGCGACCATGGCCCTGGCGCAACGGCTGTCCGCGCGTGGCGCGCCCGTGCCGGGCGGGCTCGGCGACGTCGTCGCCGCGCTGGCCGATCCCGCTGACGCGTTGGACGCGCGCCTGGCGGTGATCGAGCGGGCGCTCGGCGCCGCCGACGCCGCCGCGCTGGGCTCGGCGCTGGGCGACCACGTGTCGGCGCTGGTCGTCCTCGCGGGTGCGGACGTCACGTTGTTCGCCCGGCTGATCGCCGCATTGTCCGGCGCGCTGCGGCGCCTGTCCGACGGCGGCATCGACGCCGCGACCGCTCGCGACGTGCTTGGGCCGGCGCTGCGCGCGATGAGCGCTGGCGCCGCCGCGCTCCGCCTCCTGCCCGCCTTGGCCGAGCTCATCGCGGTCAACGGCGGATCGGATCGGGCGCTGGTCCGCCAAGCGGCCGCGGTCGCCGCCCGGGTGTGCGCCGGCGACGGCGACGCGCTGCTGGCGCTGGCTGCCCACGTCCTGCGCCGTACGCCGTCGGGGGCGCCGGCGGAGCTCATCGCCGCGGTCATGGCGCACGCCGGGCTGGTCGGTGATGCCGCGGGTGCGCGCGGCGTGGTCGACGACATCGCGCGCCTGCTCGGCAACCCGGTGGTCGTGGAACGGGTCGGCGAATGCGTGGCGCTCTTCGACGCGCTGAAGCCGCTGACCCGCGCGGCCCCGGCGGCGTGGCGCGAGACCATCGTGCCGATCGTGGTCTCCCAGGGCCCGGCCGCGCCCGAGGCGCTGCTCGAGCTCACGCGCCTGGGCGAGCACGCGCGCGACCGCCGCGCGCAGGCGCTGATCAAGCGCTTCGCCACCCAGGAGGGCGTGCGCTGCGTCGACCTGATGGCGGGGGTGCTGGTCGCCGGCATCCGCGACGGCGCCATCGCCGATCTCGGCGCCGAGGCGGCCGACCTCGTCGAGTTCGTGCGCGGCGCTCCGTTCGCCGACGCCCGCGCCTACGCCGCGTGGCGTGCGATCCACGCCGACCCGACGCTGACATCGGTCGAGCGCCGCGCCGCGATCGACCGCCTGGGCAGCGATCTCGCGCGCCTGGCGCAGGCGGTGCGGGCGGGCGAGCCCACCCGCGCGGACGAGGCGCATCCGCTGTTCGCGCAGGTGCTGTACCACGTCTTCCCGCCGGCGGCCGGCGTCGGACGCGACGCCTACCGCGCGCTCTACGATGGTTTCACCGATCATCCCGCGCACCTCGATCGTTTCGCTCCGCCGGGAGCGCCGCGCGCCGCCGACTACGCGCTCGCCGCCGGCGGGTATCGCGTGCGCGACGGCGAACGCCTCGATCCGGCGCCGTGGGCGGCGGTGCGCGCGGCCGCGGCCGCGATAGCGGCGCAGCCGGCCGAGGACGATGCCGCGCTCGGCCGCGATCTGTTCGCCGCGTGGATCGAGGGACGGATCGGCCGCGAGCCCGATCGCGGCGCGCTGATCGCGCGCGTCCTGGCCGCGCACCGCCGCGCGCGCGGGCCGCTGCCCGACGACCTCGACAGCGTGCTCGGCATGATCGCCTGCCGCGACGCGTTGGCCGATGGCGGGCGCGACGTGGTCCGCGATGCGCTCGCCGCCCACCGCGCGCAGGATCCCGAGCGCTACGACCGGCGCGCCCGGGTCCGCCTGGCGCCTCGCTCGGCGATCGGCCCCGGTCTCGCGCGCGCGGTGCGCCTGACCGTCGCCGCCGCGCGCACGGGCGAGGTGCCGCGCGACGAGGCGCTGGCACGCCTCGGGCGCCAGCTCGCCGGGTTCGCCGACCAGGACGAGGTCGCGCGCTTCGTCGATCTCGATGAGGCGGCGGTCGATGCGCGGCTCGCCGGATTGGCGCGCGACGACGCGACGGTCATCCTCGGCGATGAGCACCTGCGCGTGCTCGGCGATCTCGTCGGCGCCGACATCGCCGCGATGCAGCGCGAGCTGTTCGGCGACAACGACCGGCGCGGCAAGCTCGAGCATCGCCTCGGCGGCGGAGCGACGCGGCGGCTGCGCCTGGCGGCGACCAAGCGCCGCGCCCACGCCGCGGTCGGCTTCTGCGAAGGCGTGTGCACCGCGCGCGACCGCGGGCTGTGGGACGATCCGGAGTTCCTCCAGGTCGTCGCCTGGGACGAGGTGGGACGCGCGCAGGGCGGCATGCACCTGTACGCGCTGCGCGGCGCGCACGGCGACGCCCTGGTCGCGCCCGGGATCAATCCGTCGCTGCGCCTGCTGGGCGAGGTCGGCGCCGCCGCGTTCCTCGGCGCGGCGCTCGACTTCGCGCGGCGCTGCGCCGACGCCTGGGGCTTCGCGCACGCCTGGGTGCCCACGGCGACGTACATCGCCTCGAACCGCGCCGCGGTGTACGACGCGTTGGCTGGCCTGGGCCTGAAGCGGCGCGCGATCCCCGGCGCGCGGTTCACCGCCTACGACTACGCCGAGGTCTGGGAGATCCCCGCGCGCGGCGCGGCGGCGTTGCCGCCGGGCTGCGCCGCGCTCGAAGCTCGAAGCTCGAAGCTCGAAGCCTGAAGCCCGAAGCTCGAAGCCCGAAGCCCGAACCGCCATGGCCCAGCAGGAAAGCGCATGATTCGCGCAATCGCCTGCATTCAGACCGAGCCCGATCCGGTACGATGCACCCCATGCTCATCGACCGGGACGCCGTGGCCGCGTTCGACCGCGACGGCTATCTGCTGGCGGAGGACGTGCTCACCCCCGCGGAGGTGGCGGTGCTGCGGGCGGCGACCGACAGCGGTCGCGCCGCCGAGGTGTGGGACGCCGCCGACGGTGCCGGCGCCTCCTCGCCGATGTCGCTGTGGTCGACGCTCGGCGACGACGTCTGGAGCGCGGCGTCGACGTGTCCGCGCATCGTCAACCCGCTGCGCATGCTGCTGGGCGAGGACATCGCCTTCTTCCACGGCAAGATCATCTTCAAGAACGCCGGCACCGCCGGCGTGGTCGAGTGGCATCAGGATTACGGCTACTGGTACGGGCAGTTCCTCCAGCCGCGGCTGATCAGCGCCTGGGTCGCGCTCGATCCGGCGACGCGCGAGAACGGCTGCCTCGAGGTGCTGCGCGGCTCGCACCGGCTCGGGCGGCTCGAGCACCGGCCGTTCAACGCGCAGAGCGGCGCGGATCCCGAGCGCCTGGCGCTGGTGCGTCCGCACTTCGAGCACGTGCACTGCGAGATGCGTCCCGGCTCGGTGCTGTTCTTCGACTGCAACCTGCTGCACGGATCGGGCCCGAACCTCAGCGCACGCGATCGCCGCGCGTTCATCGTCTGCTACAACGCGTGCGGGAACCCGGCGCTGCGACCGGGACAGGCGATCGACCAGTCGCCATGCCCGGTGGCGGCGGATGACGCGATCATGCGCCGCGCCGGCTCCGCCCAGCCCGTCGGTTCGCCCTGAAGACGCGCGGCTTCGCGCTGGTCACGGCGGCGCGCGGCGTCGCGGAGCGGCCTTCGGTCGACGTCTTCGCCCTTCGCGGCTCCGGACGGTCCTCGTCCGCGATCCGCACCCACAGCGGCGCATGGTCGGAGGCCCCTTCGCGCGCCCGCCAGTCGCGGTCGACGTCGCCGTCAAGCAACCGCCGCGCGACCGGAGCGGTCATCAGGATGTGGTCGAGACGCAGGCCGCGATCCTGCTCGAACGCGCGCAGGCGGTAGTCCCACCAGGTGAACATCCGCGTGCGGTCGGGGAACAGCAGCCGCATCGCGTCGACGAGGCCGAACGAACGCAGGTCCGCCAGCGCGGCGCGCTCGGGAATGGTGAAGTGGGTGTGGCCTTCCCAGCGCTTCGGGTTGTGCACGTCGATGGGTTCGGGCGCGACGTTGAAGTCGCCGATCAGGACCAGCGCGTCGGACGCCCGGTGACGGCGTCCCAGGTACCGTTTCAACCGCTCGAACCACAGCAGCTTGTAGCGGAATGCCGGCGAATCCGGTTCCTGGCCGTTCGGAGCGTACACCGACGCGATGCGGATCCCCGCGATCGTCGCCATGACCAGGCGCGCGTGGTCGTCGACGACCCGGTCCTTGATGCCGGGGACCGGATCCGTGGCGTCGAGGCGGCTGAGGATCGCGACGCCGTTGTAGGTGCGCTGGCCATGGATGACCGCGCGGTAGCCCGCCTGGGCGATGCGCTCGACCGGCACCTGGGCGGTCTCGCACTTGAGCTCCTGGAGGCAGAGGATGTCGGGCTGGCGGAAGGCGAGGTAGTCGCAGAGCAGATCGATGCGCGCGCGGATCGAATTGATGTTCCAGCTGGCGAGGATCATCGCCGCAGCCTCGCGTCGCGTGCCGGTGTGCGAACCAGGACCCGTGCATCTCGCAACGCGGCCGGAGAGCCGATCCGCGGCGCGGTGCCGCCCCGGCTCGCGCAGGGCACGGGACGCTTGTACAAGATGTCCGTCCGGCGCTGGCGGAGCGCGTTCGACGCGGCGTAACCTGCCCAATGCAGACCGGAATCCCCGAGACGACTATGGAAGACGAGGCGCCGTGGCTCGCGCACGAGGTGGCCCAAGGGCGGCACCATCACGCGCTGAGCGTGGTGGAGGCGATCATCGCCGGCGGAGGGGAGCGCGATCTCATCGCGTGGGCCGAGCGCGTGCGAGCGATCATCCACACGCGTATCGCCGGCGCCCAGTGCCGCTCCGGCGCGGCGTCCTGACAAGGCCTTGCCGGGGCGCTGTGACCGGATCCCGGCTGTCGCGGCAGACGCGCTGCGACGGTCCACGATCCGAACCGGTCCGTCGCGCGCCCCGACTGAAAGCGGAAGCGGTCTTCTGCGTCTGAAAGAGACGATCAGCCATGACAGCCGACGCCAAGGGGCCGTCCCCTCGGAGGGGCGAGTCCGACAGTCTCACCACGTGCATCGAATCGATGCGGCTCGTGCAACGGGCGCTGTTCCTTCTCCAGCGATCGCATGACCTGCTGGAGAAGCCGCGAGAGCCGCATGGCCTTCCGCCAGACGAGGAACGCTCGGATCCAGCGGCCGCGACGGATCAGCCCCCGCCTCCGCTCCCGCAGGATCACCGCTCATCGGCAGGCTAGATGCCGCGCCTCACCAGGGTCGACCTGCGCGGTGACATGCAGCTCTGGCCTACGATGCGCGCGCAGCGGCTCCGGGCGTCCGGCGCGATGGGAGCGTGGACGCACGCCGCCCCTCATCCTCCGCCCTGTGGTGGGGATGGCGCACCCAGCAGGAGTCGAACCTGCGACCTAGTGCTTAGAAGGCACTTGCTCTATCCAGCTGAGCTATGGGTGCGGATGCGGATGTCGGCGAGTGTCGCTGGCGGCCGATCGGTGCAATCGACGTCGTCGGATCCGATGGCCGCCCGCCGGAGACGGTCTGGCCCAGGTCGTCCGCGCCTCTCGCAGCTTCGCGCTTCGAGCTTCGACCTTCGACCTTCGAGCCTCGAGCCTCGAGCCTCGAGCCTCGAGCTTCGAGCCTCGGATTTAGAGCAGGCTCGCCGCCACTCCCGCCAGCTCCGAGCGCTCGCTCTTGGTCAGCGTGATGTGCCCGGCCAGCGGTTGGCCGCGCATGCGTTCGACGACGTAGGTCAGGCCGTTCGAATTGGTGTCGAGATACGGATTGTCGATCTGCTGCGGATCGCCGGTCAGGACGATCTTGGTGTCGGCGCCCGCGCGGCTGATGACGGTCTTGATCTCGTGCGGCGTGAGGTTCTGCGCCTCGTCGACGATCACGTACTGCTTGCTGATCGAGCGGCCGCGGATGTAGGTGATCGCCTCCATGGTCACCGACTCGTCCTCGATCAGGCGCTTGATCACCTCGTCGGGATCGCGCTCCTCGCTGGCGAGCAGGAAGTTGAGGTTGTCGAAGATCGGTCCCATCCAGTGCACCAGCTTGTCGTCCTTGGTGCCCGGCAGGTAACCGATGTCCTGGCCCAGCGGCATGATCGGGCGGCTGACCAGCAGCTTGTTGTAGCGCTCGTCGTGGATGACCTTCGACAGGCCGGCGGCGAGCGCGAGCAGGGTCTTGCCGGTGCCGGCGCGGCCGACCAGCGTCACCAGCTTGATCTCGTCGTCGAGCAGCAGCTCGAGCGCCATCCGCTGCTCGAGCGAGCGCGCGACCACGCCGAAGCGCCGCGTCGAGTCCTCGCCCAGGCGGCGCAGGCCGCGCTTCGTCGCGTCGTACTGGCACAGCGCCTGGCGCTCGGCGTCGGACTCGCCGTTGCCGTCGCCGGTCTTCAGCAGGACGAACTGGTTGTTGTTGAGCATCGGGTCGGCGTCGAGCGCCAGCGCCGACAGCGCGACCGCGCCGTTGGCGTGGACCTCGTCGATCGTCGCCGCCGGCACGATCAGCGACGTCCAGCCGGTGTAGAGCGCGTCGAAGTCGACCTTCTGGTTCTTGAAATCCTCGCTCGGGATGCCGAGCGCATCGGCCTTGATGCGCGCGTTGATGTCCTTCGAGACGAAGAACACGTTGCGGCCCTCGCGCTTGAGCAGGTGCGCGCAGCCGAGGATGCGGTTGTCGTTGACCCCGGGAAGCATGCCGACCAGGTCGTCGTAGCGCAGCACCACCTGGATCAGGCCGCCCTGCGGCGTCGCCACGCCGTCGCGCAGCGAACCCTTCGCCCGCAGGCGGTCGAGCGCGCGCGCGACCTCGCGCGAATTGGCGCCGAGCTCGTTGTTGGCGGTCTTGAAGTTGTCGAGCTCCTCCAGCACCACCATCGGGATGACCACGTGGTTGTCGGCGAACGCGAACAGCGAGCTGGGATTGTGCAGCAGGACGTTGGTGTCGATGATGAAGGTCTTGGTGCGCGATGGCGGCGTGGCGGACTCGGGCATCTCGGGCGGTTCTCTCTGCGGAGGTTGTCAGGTCGGATCGGCGGCAGCGACCGTGCCCGCCGGCGTCCGCCGGCAAGGGCGCGTGACGCGTCGATGGGACGGACGGGAAGGCGATGACGACGCCGCCGCGGCGCGGTCGTCGTCCGGGTGCTGCCGGCGGAGCGGCCTCACTCGCGGTTGAGCTTCGGCGACACCATGAGGACCGCCTCGCTCGCGGCGAGGATCATCAGGTGGGTGTGGTCCTTGCCGAGGTTCTTGTTCTCGGCGATCACCAGCCCCTGCTCGTTCTTGACCACCAGCGCGCCGCGCCAGCTGATCGTCAGGCGCTGCGGATCGGGCTTGAGGTCGACGTTGACGAAGTCGCCGCCGTCCTTGCCGAGCTGGCCGAGCAGGAACTGGAGCTGGCCCTTGCCCTTCACGTCGATGGTGATCGACGTGGCGGTGTCGCGCAGCTGGAACGCGAGGCCGCTCTCGACGCCCTTGTCCGGCGCCGGCAGCACGATGGTCGGCGGGTCGAGGTAGACGCCGCCCAGCGGCTCGCAGCCGGTCTGGTTGCGCACCGCCTCGTGCCGCGCGACGGTCGCCGGATCGTTGCCCGCCGGCTGCGATCCGTCGCGGCCGATCGACAGCTCCTCGATCGCGATCGAGGCGTTGTTGTCGGCGCTGATCATCAGCTGCTCGGTCAGCGTGCCGCTCTTCACCTCGAAGACCTCGGCGCCGTTGTTGACCTCGATCGCCATGGTGCCGGCCTCGCGGTTGGCGCGCAGGTAGATCGAATGCACGGTCTTGGGCAGGAACACGAACTCCTTGCCGCGCGATTCCTGCTCGCGCGAGGCGACCGTGATGCGGTTGCCGCCGAATTCGGCCAGCACGCGCACGCCGCGGAAGTTGATGGTCATGGCGCCCTTGCCGCCGTTGTTCTGGAACGTCACCGACAGCGAGCGCGCGTTGCCCAGGTCCTTGCGGGCCAGGCTGCCGCTCTCGCCCATCAGGCTGACCTGGCCGTTGCCGACGTGCCAGACGCCCTGGCGCAGGGGGAACGACTGCAGGTCGTCCTCGGCGTCGAAGGCCAGGTCGTCCTTGGCCGCGACGTCGGCGGCGGTGACCTTGCCCTCGGCGAGGCGCGCGCGCACCGGATCGAGCCGGGTCAGCGCCTCGTGCGCGCGCGGCTGCTTGTCGCGGTCGAGGCGCTTGAGCGCGTTGAGCGCCTCGTCGAGCGCCTTGAGGTCGCCCTGCGTGGCGGCGGCGTCGGCGCGCGCGATGGCGTCGTCGACCTCGCGGCCGCGCTTGAGCGAGATCAGCGCGTCGAGGTCGCGTGCGGTCGGCTCGTCGATCGCGGCCTTGCCCTTGATGGTCTGGACGCTGGCCAGCGCGGTGTCGCCCGACATCAGCAGCAGCACGCAGGCCAGCGCGTAGTCGCGCGATTCGGCCTGGGGATGGTCGGCGGCCTCGCGGGCGATGCGGCCGAGGTCCTTGAGCGCGACCTGGGTCCACTCGAGGCGCGTCGACGACCCCGCGGGCGAGGTGATCTGCACCCCGCCGCGCTCGGCGTCGGTGACGTCCCACTGCTCGCCGATGGTCGGGTGCGGCAGGCGCAGCTTCGGCTTCCGGCTGCGGATGATGCCGCCGATGATGTCGGCGCGGCTGGTCCACAGCTCGGCCTTGCGGCGCAGCGCCTTGGCCTCGAGCGCGTTCTGGTCGAGCTTCGCCAGGATCTGCTCGATGGTCGCGGTCTGGCCGGCGATCAGCGCCTGTTCCAGCTCGCTGTCGGCGAGGGCGAAGCTCGCGCTCTGCTCGGCGGCGGTCGGGGGGACGCCGGCGACCGGCGTGGCCTGCGCCGGTGCCGGGTCCGCGGCGCGGGTGCGCGGCAGGCGCGCGCGCGCCGATGCCAGCTGGTCCTGGGCCCACTCGACGTCGCCGTCCATGCCCCAGGTTCCGGCGAGCGGCGCCTCGAGCAGCTCCTCGGCTTCGCCGACGTCCGCGGCGGAGGCGAGCCGGCCGAGCACGTCCTTGCGGCGGTTGTCGTGGCGCAGGCGCACGTCGTTGGCGCGCTCGGTCGCCCACTCGCGGGTCTCGGCATCGCCGGACGCGTCGAGCTGCTGGCACAGCGCCAGGGCCTCGCCGTAGCGGTCCTCGCGTTCGAGGTTCGCGATCTGCAGCGCCAGCTCGGCGCGGTCGCCGGTGGCGGGCGCCACCGCCGGGTTGCCCTGGACGGCGGCCTTCACCGGCGTCTTCGCCGGTTCGATCTTGGTGGCGGTGGTCGGCGCGCCGGTGCCCGGCGTCGCCGTGCCGGTCGCCGGCGCGCGCGTGGTCGAGCGCTCGATCACCGACTGGCTCGGGTCGCGGCCGGTGGCGTGCTTGCTGTAGAGGTCGCGGGCGATCGGGAACGTGCTCGGCTTGTCGCTCTTGTCGGACGAGCCGCGCGACGACGCGTAGCCGTTGCTCAGGTGGCTGCCGCTCTTGCTCAGGTAGAGCATCGCGCCGACCAGCGCGACGACGAGCATCACGCCGGCGACGATCAGGAAGGCGTTCGACTCGTCGTGCCTGCTGCGCGCCGGCGCGTGCGCCTCGGCCGACGGCGGCAGGGTGCGGTGGCCGCTGGAACCGCCGACCTGGCGCCGCGCGGCGCCGCTGCCGACGCCGGGACGCGCGCCGGTGGCGCGGGTCGGACGCGTGCCGGGGTTGGCGGCGTTGACCGAGCCGGTCAGGCGCAGCGTGCCGCGCTTGGCGCCGCCGCCGAACTTGTCGAGCTGGTCGATCAGCTCGCGGTAGTTCTGGAAGCGGTCGCGGCGTTCGACGGCGACCATGCGCACGAAGAACGCGTCGAGATCGCGGCTGATCTGCGGGTTGACCGCGCGCAGGTTGCGGCAGCCCTGCGCCGAGATCTTGTGCAGCGCCTCGTGCGCGTTGTAGCCGGTCACCAGGCCTTCGCCGGTCATCATGCGGAACAGCAGCGCGCCGAGCATGAAGATGTCGGAGCGCGCGTCCGAGCGCGCGTCGTCGGTGAGGTGCTCGGGCGCGAGGTAGTACTCGGTGGCGGCGCTGGCGCCGGCCAGCTCGCGCACCAGGTAGCGGTGGTGCTTGGGCAGGCCGAACTCGTCGACCAGGGTGTTGCCGTCCGGGCTGAGCAGGATCACGTCCGGCCGCAGCCAGCCGTGGATCACGCCGTGGCGGGCGGCCTCCTCCAGGGCCAGGGCGACCATGCGCGCGACGCCGAGCGCATGCGGCGGCGCCAGCGTGCGGCGCCGCGCCAGGACGTGCGCCAGCGACTCGTAGTCGGCGGGCGCCGCGCTCATCAGGATGGGCGTCTCGCGTCCCGCGCGCAGGCTGCCCAGCGGCAGGATGTGCGGGTGCTTGATCTGCGCGGCGAGCCGCGCGTACGGCTCGAGCTGCGGCTGGTAGCCGGGCTGGCGCATCAGCGTCGGGCTGAGCACCAGCGCACGCCACGCGGTGCCGCTGGCGCGCTCGCGGACGCGGAAGCGCCGGCCCTGCACGGTCTCGTCGAGCAGCGCGAGCTGGTCGAAGCCGTCGATCTCGAACGGCATGCCGCCGGGCGTCGAGGCGCCGCCGGGCGTGTTCAGCGCGGCGCCGTCGGCCGAGGCCAGCGGCTGCATGTTGTAGCCGCCCGAGCCCGGCGCGACCTCCTCGTTCATGTTGATCGGCTGGGTGATGCCCGCCGACAACGCCGCCGGCAGCGGCGCGCGGGTGACGCCGTGCTCGAGGTTGTTGACCTCGAGCGCGGTGCCGCACGCGCCGCAGGTGAACAGGTCACCCGGCTTCGCGTTGGTGATCTCCAGCATGTTCTGGCAGCGGTAGCAGGTGATCAGCCAGGTGCGGTTCTGCGGCGTGGCGGCCAGCGCCGCGGCCAGCGCCGGGACCTGGCCCGAGGGCGCGGCCAGCGCGGGATGCTGCTTCACGCGTTCGACGACCAGCGCGGTCACCGAGTTGAGGGTCTCGAGCACGCCCTGGCCGGCGGTCGCGACGGCGATGAAGCGCTGCCAGCGGCGGATGTTGAGCAGCGGGTCGAGCTGCTCGGGCTTGAGCGCGGTCGCGAGGTCCTGCTTGTTGTACTGGATGACGACCGGCAGGTCCTCGGGCAGCTGGTGGTGCCGGAGGTTGTCGAGCAGGTCGTTCATCGAATCGATGTTCTCGTCCAACGCCTCGCGCCGGCTGTCGGCGACGAAGACCACCGCGTCGGCGCCCTCCAGCACCAGCCGGCGGGTCGCCGCGTAGTAGCTCTGGCCGGGGACGGTGAAGAACTCGAAGCGCAGGGCGAAGCCGCGAACGACGCCGAGATCCATCGGCAGCAGGTCGAAGTGGAGGGTGCGCTCGCTGTGCGTGTCGAGCGTGATCAGCTCGCCGACCGCTTTGCGCGGCGCGCGCTCGTGGATGATCTTCAGGTTGGTGGTCTTGCCCGACATGCCGGGTCCGTAGTAGACCACCTTGCACGTGACCTCACGGGTGGCGGCGTTGACCTGCATGGTGCCCCTGCGATCTCTGTACGGACGAGCTCAGCCGCCGGCGGGGCGCGGATGGCGCCACGACAGCAGCACGAGCAGGATGAAGCCGACGCAGATCCCTGAGTCGGCGACGTTGAAGTTGGGCCACTCGTAGTCGATGCCGATGACGTTGAGATCGATGAAGATGAAGTCGCGCACGCCGCGCTGGCCGTCGAAGGCCGGCCGCCACGGCGCGCTGACGCGGTCCCAGGCGTTGCCGAGCGCCCCGCCGAGGATCAGCGCGAAGGCGACGTTCTCGATCCGGCCCGCCAGGCGGAAGTGGCGCCACCAGACCCAGACCAGCAGCGGGATCAGCGCCAGCGTCATCGCCACGACCGCCTGCGGCGAGTCGCCGAACACGCCCCAGGCGACACCCGGGTTGATCGTGCGCTCGAGCCAGCGCGGCAGGTCGGCGTCGCGCGGCAGGGAGAACAGCCAGTACTTGGTCACCTGATCGGCGACCAGCACGGCGAGCATCAGCGGGAAGAACCACAGCGCCCAACGCGGGCTCGGCGCCGGGGCCGCGGGTGGCCGGGTGGTCGCGTCCATCATCGGCTGATCGATCGCGCTCACGCGCGGGCCTCGGGATGGTCGAGGGCGATGGCGCGGGATGACGATGCCGCCGCCGGGCCGACGCGGCGTCGGCGCCGCGCGGACACGTCGGGTCGTCGAGGGCTGGCCTCGAAGCGGTTCAACGGCATCGCACGCTCCCGTCCCAGTATGGCACCGACGCGCCCGGATGGCGACACCGCCCAGGATCACGCGCCAACGGTAGGAGTGGGCGCCTGAGTGGCAACTGTCCGAGGATGCGATCCGGTTGCATCCATGGTTCCTGACTCACGATGCGGCCGCACGGCGAAAAAATCGCGCTGGTCGGCCGAGCGCGACCGGCACACCGCGATGAATGCCGTCGCACCGCCGTCATCCGTCCGAACCCGACCACGCGAATCGTCCCGCATCGGATCCCGACCATGAGCACCCCCGCCGCGCAGCCGTCCCACCTGTTGCAGAATTACGCCCGTCAGGATGTGCGCTTCGTGCGCGGCAAGGGCTGCCGGCTGTGGGACGACGCCGGCCGCGAGTACCTGGACGCCTTCGCCGGGGTCGCGGTCAGCGCCCTGGGACACGCCCACCCCGGCCTGACCGCGGCCATCGCGCGGCAGGCCGGCGAGCTGATCCACGTCTCGAACCACTATCGCATCCAGGAGCAGGAGGACCTGGCGCGCGAGCTCGTCCAGCGCGCCTTCCCCGGCCGCATGCTGTTCTGCAACAGCGGCACCGAGGCCAACGAGGCCGCCTACAAGATCGTCCGAGTCTGGGGCAACCAGGCCGACGGCGGCGTCAAACGGCGGATGATCGCCTTCCACAACGGCTTCCACGGCCGCACCCTCGGCAGCCTGTCGATCACGGCGAACCCCGCGTATCGCGAGCCGTTCGAGCCGCTGCCGCCCGCCGAGTTCCTGCCCTTCGGCGATGTCGCCGCGCTGACCGCCGCGATGGCCGCGGGCGGCGTCGCCGGCGTGTTCGTCGAGCCGATCCAGGGCGAAGGCGGTCTGCACGTCGCTCCCCCCGGCTTCCTCGCCGCGGTGCGCGCGCTGTGCGATCGGCACGGCGCGCTGCTGGTCATCGACGAGGTCCAGACCGGCATCGGCCGCACCGGCGCCGCGTTCGCCTGGCAGCACGACGGCGTCGCTCCCGACCTCATGGCGCTGGCCAAGGGCCTTGGCGGCGGCGTGCCGATCGGCGCGGTGATGGTGCGCGAGGCCATCGCCGGCCTGCTCAAGCCGGGCATGCACGGGACGACCTTCGGCGGCAACCCGCTGGCCTGCGCCGCGGCGCTGACCGTGGTGCGCGAGGTGCTGACGCCGCGATTCCTCGCCGACATCACCGCCCGCGGCCGCGAGCTGGTCGCCGGCCTCGCCGGCCTGTTCGGCGCCGACCGTGTCCGCGGCCGGGGGCTGCTGATCGGCGTCCAGCTCGATCAGGCGCCGGGTCCGCTGGTCATCGCCTGCCGCGCGCAGGGCCTGGTCGTCGGACCGTCGGGAGGCAACACGCTGCGGCTGGCGCCGCCGCTGATCATCACGGCGGCGGAGATCGGCGAGCTGGTCGAGAAGCTGGCGGCGGCGAAGAAGGCGGCGGGATTCTGAGGGGTCGGAACAGACCCGTGGGGTGAGGGCGGGGCTCGGACTTCGAGCCTTGGGCTCCGGGCTTCGGGCTCGGGGCTCCGGGCTTCGGGCTTCGGGCCGCGGGCCGGGGCCTTGAGCTTCGAGCTTCGAGCCTCGAGCTTCGGGCTTCGGGCTTCGGGCTTCGGGCTTCGGGCCGCGAGCCTCGAGCCTCGAGCCTCGAGCCTCGAGCGTCCAGCTTCCGCGCTTCGAGCTTGAGCTCGAGCTCGTGCCCCCGCTCGCCCTCGGCCGGTCCGCCCCTATTTGACCGATCCCGAGCGCTGGCTAGCCTCTGGACCCCTTTCCGCCCAGCTGTCAGGAGCATCCATGCCCACCGCGACCGTCCCCCGCAGCGCCCAGGCCCTCGTCGGCGCCGAGCGTCCGACGCTGGCCCAGATCCGGCTGCTACGCCGCACCGCCGAACAGGACCTCGAGGAGAGCCGCAAGCTCCAGGCCCTGCACCAGGACGGGCTGAGCGGCCCCAAGGACGACCTCAAGACCCGTCAGGCGGTCCTCGCCTACGCCCTCGGCTTCTTCTCCGACGCCGAGGAGGCGCTGGGCGAAGCCAAGGATCCGTACGCGCAGGCCCTGCTCGGCCTGATCAACAGCGCCCTCGGCGACTTCGCCGAGGCCAAGACCCTGCTCGCCGGGGCCAGCAAGGCGCTGCCCGAAGCCAAGACCGAGTTCTGCCGCGCCTGCCTCGACGGCAACCTGCTCGACGAGGCCGAGAAGGCGCTCAGCGGCCTGCCCGAGGGTCCGGACCGCGACTTCCTGCAGGGCCGCCTGCACGAATCGCGCGGCGCCACCGAGCAGGCGATCAACGCCTACGAAGCCGCGCTCGAGCAACTGCCCGAGCACGTCGAAGCCGCCTTCAAGCTCGGCGTCCTGCTCGACCGCATCGGCGATGACGACATGGCGGTCGAGTACTTCCTGGTCTGCGCCGACGTCTGGCCGCACTACCTGCCCGGCGTGATCAACCTCGGCATCCTCTACGACGAGCGCGGCGAATCGAACGCCGGCGTCGACTGCTTCCGCCAGGTGCTGGCCTACAACCCGCGCAACCGCCGCGCGATGATGCTGCTGCGCGACGCCCGCGCGAGCCGCTCGATGTACTACGACGAGCGCGAGGAGCGTGAGCGCGAGCGCATGGAGAAGATCATGCGCACGCCGGTCAACGACTTCGAGCTCTCGGTGCGCAGCCGCAACTGCCTGGCGAAGATGAACATCTTCACCCTCGGCGACCTGCTCTCGATCACCGAGCAGGAGATGCTCTCCTACAAGAACTTCGGCGAGACCTCGCTGAAGGAGGTGAAGGAGATGCTGGCGATGCGCGGGCTGCGCCTGGGCATGAACCGCGAGGGCGACGAGCGCCTGATGTCCAAGGCCGACCAGAAGATCCTCGGCGAGTCGGTCGAGAAGCTGGAGCTGTCGCCGCGCGCGACCCAGGTGCTCGAGCACCTCGGCGTGACCCGGGTCGGCGATCTGCTCCAGTACACCGACCTCGATCTGTACAAAGCCCAGGGCAGCGGCCAGTCGGTGGTCCAGGAGCTGTCGACGGCGCTGGGCGCCTTCGGCGCCGGCCTGCGCAAGCCCGAGATCAAGGTCTGAGGACCACCCCGCGCTGACGAGCCGGCCACGACCCGCGGACATCCCGCGGGTCGTGGCGTTTGGCGGCAGGTTCGAAGGGCCGAGGCTCGCGCCCGAGCCCGAGGCCCGAGGCCCGAGGCCCGAGGCCCGAGGGCCGAGGCCCGAAGCCCGAAGCCCGAAGCCCGAAGCCCGAAGCCCGAAGCCCGAAGCCCGAAGCCCGAGGCTCGAAGCTC
>DASPLE010000074.1:0-9790 GCA_035627695.1 Planctomycetota bacterium | reverse complement strand
TCAGCTTCAGCTTCGCGCTTCGCGCTTCGGGCTTCGCGCTTCGGGCTTCGGGCTTCGGGCTTCGAGCCTCGAGCCTCGCGCTTCGGGCTTCGGGCTTCGAGCTTCGCGCTTCGAGCCTCGAGCCTCGAGCTTCGCGCTTCGAGCGTCGCGCTTCGAGCGTCGAGCGTCGAGCGTCGAGCCTCGCGCTGATGCGCAGCCGTCCGCAAAAAAAAGAGCGGCGATGGCATCCGCCACCGCCGCTCATCGCCGTTCGCGAGGAACCCGCTTCAGCGCGTCGCGCGCGCCGACTTCACCGGCGCGTCGTGCCGGGCCACCAGCTTCTTCACCGCCGCGTTCAGCGCCTCGACCTTGTCGGTCTTCTCCCAGCTGAAGCCCTTGCGGCCGAAGTGCCCGTGGTACGCCGTGTGGCGGTAGATCGGCTTGAGCAGATCGAGCGCCTGGATGATCGCCTTCGGACGCAGGTCGAAGACCTCCTGCACCGCCTCGCCCAGGACCTCGTCGCCGACCACGCCGGTGCCGAAGGTGTCGACCTTGATCGACACCGGCTTGGCGACGCCGATCGCGTAGGCGACCTGGACCTCGGCGCGGCGCGCGAGCTTGGCCGCGACCAGGTTCTTCGCGACCCAGCGCGCCGCGTACGCCGCCGAGCGGTCGACCTTCGAGGGATCCTTGCCCGAGAACGCGCCGCCGCCGTGGCGGCCCATGCCGCCGTAGGTGTCGACGATGATCTTGCGCCCGGTCAACCCGGTATCGCCGTGCGGACCGCCGACCTCGAAGCGACCGGTCGGGTTGATGTGGAAGATCGTGTCCTTGTCGACCTTGGTCTTCGACGCGGCGTTGATCACCGCCGTGCACATCTTGATCATGTCCTTGCGGATGGTCTCGAGCTTGGCCTCGGGCGTGTGCTGGGTCGACAGCACGACGGTGTGGATGCGCACCGGCTGGTCGCCCTCGTACTCGATCGTGACCTGGCTCTTGGCGTCGGGACGGAGGTACTTCACCTTCTTCGCCTGGCGCCACTTGGCCTGCTCCTCGACCAGCTTGTGCGACAGCGCGATCGGCAGCGGCATCAGCTCGGGCGTCTCGTCGACGGCGAAGCCGAACATCAGGCCCTGGTCGCCGGCGCCCTGCTCGTGGCCCTTGGATTCGTCGACGCCCATGGCGATGTCGGGCGACTGCTTGTGGATCGCCACCAGCACGCCGCACGAATCGGCGTCGAAGCCGATGCCGGCCTCGGTGTAGCCGATCTCCTTGATCGTGCGCCGGACGATGTCCTGCGCGTCGACGAAGCCGTGGGTGGTGACCTCGCCGGCGACGACCACCTGGCCGGTGGTGACCAGGGTCTCGCAGGCGACGCGGCTCTTCGGATCCTGGCGCAGCAGCTCGTCGAGGATCGCATCCGAGATCTGATCGGCGACCTTGTCGGGGTGCCCCATCGAGACGGATTCGGAAGTGAAGAGTGATCGGGCCATGGATTCTCCGGCGGGGTCGGCGTGGTGGTCGGTGGGACGACGTCAGCGTCCATCGCTGCATGTCGATGGAGCGATGGGCCATTCTGCCACCAGCGTGTCGCGGGCAAGTGGAGAAGATGTGAAGGGTGCCGCAGGCCGCGGCGCGACGCCGCGCGGCGGCGGGCGACTCAGACGATCGCCCAGCCGCCGAGGACCTCGCAGGCGCGCGCGGCGAGCATCAGCCCGCCGACCAGGATCAGGCTGCCGAGCGCGCGGTTCGGCAGACGGATGACGGCGGCGATGGCCAGGGCGCCGGCGGCGATGGCGAGGGCGAGGACGAGATGGAACCGCTCGAGCAGGCTCTCGAGCTCGCCGATCGGGATCGCCGCGATCAGCACGGCGCCGATCACGGCCAGGGCGACCAGCACGCCGCGCGTCACCGCGTCCTTGGGACCGGAGGCGAGGGCCATGATCGCCGGGACGGCGATCAGGCCGGCGCAGACGATGTCGACGGTGAGCTGCATGCCCGATGGTCGCCGTCGGGCGCGGCGGCGAAAGCCTCGGCCAGGGCGGCGACGGCGCGCGCGGTGGCGCCGTGGCCCGCCAGCCACGCGCGTCGTCCGGCGTCGCCCAGCGCGCGCCGCCGGGCCGGGTCGTCGGCCAGCGCCGCGAGCGTGTCGCCGATCGTCGCGCCGTCGGTCTCGACCACGCCGTCGGCCTCGCGCAGCAGCGCCATCGCGTCCGGGAAGTTGCGGGTGTCGCGGCCGACGACGACGCAGCAGCCCGCCGCCGCGGCTTCGAGCATGTTCTGCCCGCCACGGCCGGAGCCGAGGCTGCCGCCGACCACCGCGATGCCGCCGGTCGCGGCGGTGTGGGCGTAGAGCGCGGCGAGGCGGCCGATCTCGTCGATGACCATGATCTCGCCGTCATCGCTGACGCGTTCGCCGAGGCTGGAGCGGCGCACGCAGGCGCCGGCGCGCACGAGCGCGGCGAGCACCTCCGGCCCGCGCTCGGGGTGGCGCGGGCACACCGCGACCCGCCAGCCGCGCGCGCGCCACGGCGCCACGCCGCCGGGCAGCGCGACCAGCTCCTCGACCGCGCCGCCGGCGCTGGTCGAGGCCAGCAGCAGCAGCGGACGCCCGTCGAATCCGAGCCGCTGGGCGATGTCGCGCGCCGCGTCGGCATCGGCGGCGCGCACCATGTCCGCCTTCATCGAGCCGGTGACGCGGGCGTCGCGCGCGCCCAGCGCCGCCAGGCGCGCGGTCCACGTGGCGTTCTGGCCGAGCGCCAGCGTCAGCGAGCGCATCAGCGGACGCGCGAAGGCGCGCACCGCCCGCCAGCGCGCGAAGCTGCGCGACGACAGGCGCGCGTTGACCAGCGCCACCGGGATGCCGCGCGCCGCGCAGGCGCTCAGCAGGTACGGCCACAGCTCGAGTTCGAGCAGCACCACCAGCCGCGGCTTGGCGCGCGCCAGGAAGGTCTCGACCGCCCACGGCAGATCGAGCGGCCAGAACGCGCGCTCGTTGGCGGGGAAATGCTCATCGAGCGCCGCCCGGCCGGTCTCGGTGGTCGTCGCGAGCAGGCAGCGCGCGCCGAGCGCCGCTTCGAGCTGCGGCACCAGCGGGCGCATCAGCATGACCTCGCCGAGGCTGACGCCGTGCACCAGCACCTGGCCGGGGGTCAGCGCCGGGCCGGCGCCGGTCAGCTTCTCGCGCAGGCCGACCAGGCCCTTGCGGCGGATCCACAGGCGATGCGCGAGACCGATCAGCAGCAGCGGCGTCGCGATCAGGTAGAGCGTGGCGATGAACGCGCAGCGCAGCCGCCAGCCGAGGCGCCGCGAGCCGTCGTCGACCGCGACGCTCACGCCATGGCCTGCGCGAGGACCTCGGGCGACGCCATGGCGCCGACCCCGGTCTCGCCGCAGGCGAGCTCGCCCGGCACCGGTTCGACGACGCGCGCGCCCCAGCCACGCAGCGTGGCGACGTGCGCCTGGACGATCGGCTTGCCCCACATCTGGGTGTTCATCGCCGGCGCCAGCACCACGCGCTTCCCCGGCTCGAGCGCGATGAACAGCGTGGTCAGCAGATCATCGGCCAGCCCGAGCGCGAAGCGCGCCAGGCAGTCCGCGGTCAGCGGCGCGACCAGCAGCGCGTCGCACCAGCGCGGCAGGTCGATGTGCGGCATGGCCCCGTCGCGCCGCCACATCGACGTCGCCACGGGCTGCCGCGACACCGCCGCCAGCGCTTCCGCGGACACCAGGCGGCGCGCGGAGCGGGTCAGCACGCAGCGCACCACGTGACCGTCCTTCATCAGCGCGCGCACCACCTCCGGCGCCTTGTAGGCCGCGATGCCGCCAGCGATGCCGTACAGGAGGTTCATGGGGGGATGTTCGGGCAAAACAGACAAAGGCCAGGGGTCGCCAATGGAGCCCAGCCTCGGGCGCCATGGCGGGCTTCGCGCGTCGGGCCTTCGCGCGTCGGGCTTCGGGCTTCGGGCTTCGGGCTGCGAGCTGCGAGCTGCGAGCTTCGCGCCTCGAGCTTCGCGCCTCGAGCTTCGCGCTTCGCGCTTCGCGCCTCGCGCTGCGAGGAGCTTCGCGCCTACTTGACCTTGCCGACCACCTTCGCCGCGCCGGGATCGAGCTCGATCACCAGCGAATGCGTGATCACGAGCATGCCCGGCCCTTCGGGGCAGCGCAGGCGCAGCGGCGCGAAGCCGAGGCGGTCGCTGTTCCACACCAGCCGGCTGCCCTTGATGCCGAAGCTGTGGTCGTCGTTGTCCACCTTCCACGCGCCCTCGGGCAGATCCTCGGGCTTGTTCCTGCGCAGGTCCTTGGGCAGGTCGGTCGAGAGCGTCGCGCCGGCGAGCATCGCCAGCGCGCGCCCACCGTCGTCGACCACGACCGGCGTGGATCCTTCCATCGCCAGGCGATCGGCGGCGCGGCAGGTGCCGATCGGCTTGAAGCCCTTGCGCCCCGCGAAGGCGAGCAGCGTGCCGCGGCGGTCGAGCACCAGCAGCGTGCGCTGCATGCGCCAGGCGTCGATCGGCTCGAGCGCCGGACCCGCCTCGTCCTCGGGCGCGCGCTTGCGCACCAGGCGCGCGCTGCCGGGCGCGGCGTGGAAGCGCCCGGGCGTCTCGCCCCAGAACGCCTCGGTATGCGGTCGCCGCGGCTCGTCCTGGTCGTCGTCCTCGCCGCCATCGCCGACGCGGGCGCCGCTGACGCCATCGAACGCCAGCCAGCGGTCGCGGTGCGTGGCGACGATCCAGCCTTCGGCGCGCGCGATCGAGAATTGCCATGATCTCTCGGGCAGGTCGAGCGCGAAGCGGCGACGCTGCGCCGCGTCGGTGTCGAGGTTGGCGATCGCGTACGGCTGCTCCTGGTCCTCGGCCTTCTGCACCAGCCAGTGCGGGTGGAAGACCAGCGCCTCGCCCGTGCCGCTCCACAGCTCGTGACCGAGCGAGTCGATGGCGACCCGGCGTTCGTCGGCGAGGGTCAGCATCGTCGCGAACGGCGCCGGCGCGACCGAGCGGATGGTCGCCGGCGCGGTGTACAGCGCGCGCAGCGCGGGCTCGTCGCGGCTCAGGTCGAGCAGGTCGAGCTGGTTGTCGCGCCACAGCCACAGCGCGCACGGTTCGCCCTCCGCGCGCAACGGATAGCCGTTCTCGATCACCGCCGCGGGCACCGCCGCCGCGTCGTTCGCCAGGTCGCTCCAACGGTACAGCGCCATCGTCGGCGCCTGCGGTTCGCCGCCCGGCGTGACCTTGCCGAGCACGTCCACCGACGGCTTGGTCTCGGCATCGTAGCCCGACGACACCACGACCCAGCCGCCGAGCGCGAGCAGCCGCGCGCTCGCGCTCAGCCCCATCGGCACGTCGACCGGCGTGCGCGCGCCGTCGCGACCGACCAGGTGCAGGGTCGCGTCGATCAGCACCAGCGCGATGCCGGGACCGGCGGCTCCGTCCTGCAGGACCAGCGGCTCCTTGGCGTCGCCGCCGCCGACCACCAGCACCGGCTTGTTGTCGCGGTTCTCGCAGAGCAGCCAGGCGGCGTTGGCGCCGATGCCACGCGGGTTGACCAGCGGCATGGGATCGCGGTCGGTGCCGCCGGCGTCGCACACCCACAAGCGGATGCGGTCCTTGTCGTCGCCCTGGTTGCGGAAGCCGCACACCGCGATCGCGGTGCCGTCGTCGGCGACGCAGGCGTTGCCGGTCGGCCGCTCGTCGTCAAGGCAGCTCAGCGAGCGCTGCAGGATCTCGCGGCCGTCGGCGACGCCGAGGACGGTGAAGAGGAAGCGGTCGGAGTCGTCGCTCGGACGCCCGACGACGCCGATGCAGCTGCCGGTCGGCGACAGCGCGCGCGCCGATGAGGGCGGCAGCGGCAACGCGATCGCCAGCGGACGGCCGTCGGGCGCGATGCGGTGCAGATGGTCGGCGCTGGCGACCAGGACCTCGTCGCCGCGGTCCCACCAGGCGGCGATCGGCGTGGGGAAGGCGAACAGCGGATCGCCGTGGATCAGCGACGCGCCGAGGACCGGCCGGAGCTTGGCATCGCCGCGGGCGTAGGCCTCGAGCTGGATCGCGGTCCACAGGTCGCCGCGCCGGGCCGCGTCGAGATGCAGCTCGCGGACCGCGTCCTTGGTCTCCGCGGACATGCCCTCGCCCTCGCTGGCGACAGCCGACGCGAGCAGGCAGGCGAGGATGAGGAGGAGCGGTCGCACGGGGAAGTGTAGCCCAAGAGCGTAGACCGCGCGGACTGCGCGCACTTGTCGGATGATACGACAAGCCGTTGCCCTGTCTCGCGTTGGCGGGCGGAGCCGTTCCCGAGGCGGTGGCCGCTGGCGTGCCCCGGCTCAGCCGCGGGCGATCGGCGCCGGCCGCCCGAGCGCGCGGTGGATCGCCACCAGGTCGGCGAGCAGTCGGCCGAGGTCCTTGACGGGGATCATGTTGGGCCCGTCGCTGGGCGCGCGGTCCGGGGCGTCGTGGGTCTCGAGGAAGATGCCTTCGCAGCCGACCGCCAGCGCGGCGCGCATGAGCCCCGGGGCGAAGGCGCGGTCGCCGCCGCTGCGCGTGCCGAGGCCGCCGGGCGACTGGACCGAGTGCGTGCCGTCGAAGATCACCGGTACCCCGAACGAGCGCATGATCGGCAGGGCACGGAAGTCGCTGACGAGGGTGTTGTAGCCGAAACTGGTGCCGCGCTCGATCAGCACGACGTCGCGCCCGCCCGCGGCCCGGTACTTGGCGACGATGTTGCCGCAGTCCCACGGCGCCAGGAACTGGCCCTTCTTGATGCTCGTCGGTCGGCCGGAGCGCGCGCAGGCGTCGATCAGATCGGTCTGCCGGCAGAGCAGGGCCGGCACCTGCAGCAGGTCGACCACGCGCGCGACCTCGGCGACCTGCGCCGACTCGTGCACGTCGGTGGTCACCGGCAGGCCCGTGACCTCCTTCACCCGCGCGAGGATGCGCAGGCCCTCGGCGACGCCCCGGCCGCGGAAGCTGGCGTGACTCGAGCGGTTGGCCTTGTCGAAGCTCGCCTTGAAGATCGCCGGCAGGCCCGCCTTGGCGGCCGCCGCGCGCACCAGCTTCGCCATCTTCAGCGCGTGCGCTTCCGACTCGATGACGCACGGACCCATGATCAGCACGGGCTTCGCGCCGCCGATGACGACGTCGCGGCTGATCCTCACCGGCGCTGGCGCGTTCTTCATGGGCCCAGGATTGCGCGGCGCGTCGTCCACGGAAGCCCTGGCGCGAGCGCGCGTAGCGGTACCCTGCGCCGCCTTCGGGAGCGATTGCATGGACCTCAAGCCGCTGATCCGCGACGTGCCCGACTTCCCCAAGCCCGGCATCACCTTCAAGGACATCACGCCGCTGCTCGGCGACGCGAAGGCGCTCAAGCACTGCGTCGACGTCACCGCCAGGCACTTCGCCAACGAGCGCATCAGCATGGTGGTCGGCATCGAGAGCCGCGGCTTCATCATGGCGCCGGCGTTGGCGATCGTGCTGGGCTGCGGCTTCTCGCCGATCCGCAAGCCGGGCAAGCTGCCGTGGAAGTGCTACGAGGAATCGTACCAGCTCGAGTACGGCAGCGACCGCATCCAGCTGCACATCGACGCTGCGACGGCGAAGGACCGCGTGCTGCTGGTCGACGACGTCCTCGCCACCGGCGGCACGATGACCGCGGCGCTGCGCCTGGTGCGTCGCACCGGTGCCACGGTGGTCGGCGCGGCGTTCCTGGTCGATCTCGCGTTCCTCGGCGGATTCAAGAAGCTCGACACGCCGGTGTTCAGCCTGCTGCGCTACGAGTGAGCGGCTGAGCAGCGCTCGAAGCTCGAAGCTCGAAGCCCGAAGCCCGAAGCCCGAAGCTCGAAGCCCGAAGCGTCGACCATCGATCGGCGCCCGTGGACCTTGGGCCTCGGGCCTCGGGCCTCGGGCCTCGGGCCTCGCGCCTCGGGCTTCGCGCCTCGGGCCGGCGGCCGCTGCCATGCGTGCTGCGCGCCTCGCTCAGCGGCGCAGCGCCCGCGCCAGCGCCGGGAACTCGGCGCAGGCGGCGTCGATCTCCGGGCCGGCGTGGACATGGTCCTCCGGATGCGGCGCCGGATCATTGCGGCCCTGGACATGGCAGCCCATGCCGCGGCGGCGGCGCGCGCCCGCGACCGGCCACTTGGCGCTGTGCCACAGGTCGAGGGTGAAGATGCCCGCGGTCCCGGGCGGCTGATCGACCTCGACCTCGCCCGGCCATGCCGCCTTGCGGTCGGCCGACGGCGGGGCGAGCGGATCGTCGAAGCGGCGGGGGATGATCACCAGCGCGCCGGTCTCGGCGTCCGAACCATCGAAGGTCCAGCCGAACAGCAGCCGCTTGGGCCGCGTGCCGCGCCGGGGATCGCCGGGGGCGATCTCGCGCAGGGCGGGCGTGGCCGCGTGGTTGTGCCAGGGCAGGCGCCCGCCTTCGATGCGATGGCGCGCGTCGACCACGCGCGAGCCGGAATGGACGATGACCGCCTCGTCGCCGATCACGGCGGAACAGATCTCCAGCAGCAGCGGATCGGCGATCCAGCGGCCCAGCCGCCGATCGCGCGTCAGCAGCGGATGGATGGCGTAGCCGAAGCCCGGATGGTCGCCCGCCTCGCCGCGGTCGATCAGGTCGTCGAGGACGCGGCCGGCGGCGGCGCGGTCGGCCGGCGGCATCAGGCCCGGCAGGCTGACGAAGCCCTGCTCGAGGATCCTCGCCGCCGCTTCGGCGACGGTCGGCAGGCGGGATGGGGCGGTGGCGGGGGCCATGGGGTGCTCCGGTGGCGCGGCTGGTTCTCGCGGCGCCGAAGGGTGTATCGTAGCGGCATGCGCGATCGCGACATGGCGCGCGGAACGCCGGGGATGTCGAAACTTCCTGAGCCTGGGACCGACGCCGCGTTCGCGCGCCTGGTCGGCGATTCGCTGCGCTTCCACTGGTTCGAGGGCGGCGTGGTCGACGTCCCGGCCGGCTACACGACCGGCTGGCGGATGATGCCGATGGCGCTGGTCGCGGTGCTGCTGAAGGGCGAAGGCGTCGTCGAGATCGAGGATCAGCCGCCGCGTCCCGGCGGCGCCGGCGTCGCGTCGTGCATCCCCGCCGGCGTGCTGCACCGCATCACCCATCCGGTCGCCGGCCTGGCGAGCTTCGCGCACTGCGGCTTCCAGGTGTTCTCGACGATCGATGCGCTGCTGCTGGCGCGCCCGCCGATGCGGCTGATCGGCGCGCCTGCGCAGCGCATCGGCGAGCTGACCGCGGCGCTGGGCGGGCTGGGGGGAAGCGCGAGCCTGGCCGCGATCTGCTCGCGCCAGGCGTTCGGGCTCGACCTGCTGCGCGTGCTGGTCGATGCCGCGCCGGCCGACGCGCGTCCGCTCGACGCGCTGCGCGCGGCCCAGCGCCTCGCGCCGGTGATGGCGGCGCTCGAACGCGACCTCGCCGCGGTCGACCTCGCCGCCGCGGCGCGCCTCGCGCAGCTGTCGCCGTCGCGGCTGCACGCGGTGTTCCACGACGCGCTCGGCTGCTCGCCGATGCGCTGGGTGCGCCGCCGGCGCATGGAGCGCGCGCGCGAGCTGCTCGCGGCGAGCGACCTCGCAGTCGGTGAGATCGCCGAGCGCTGCGGCTTCCCGGACCAGTTCCATTTCAGCCGGGCCTTCAAGCGCGCGCACGGCACGAGCCCCAGCGCGTACCGGGTGGGGCTGGCGCAGGCGTTGCTCTAAAGTTCGGCTCGGAGCTCGGAGCTCGGAGCTCGGAGCTCGAAGCTCGAAGCTCGAAGCTCGAAGCTCGAAGCTCGAAGCTCGAAGCTCGAAGCTCGAAGCTCGAAGCTCGAAGCTCGAAGCTC
>DASPLE010000073.1:0-19818 GCA_035627695.1 Planctomycetota bacterium | reverse complement strand
GAAGCCCGAAGCCCGAAGCCCGAAGCCCGAAGCCCGAAGCCCGAAGCCCGAAGCCCGAAGCCCGAAGCCCGAAGCCCGAAGCCGCGCTCCTGCTCGCGCAGGCGCCCGCCAAGCAGGCCTTCCGACAAGCCGCGCGGCGCCCGCTCACACACCCCCTAACGGCGTCCTTACGCCGCGGGCCCATCATTTAACGCCATCCCAACCGCGCGCCGATTAGGTTCCGGGCATAACCGCCTTCATCCAACCGGAGAATCGCCATGTCGCCGCGCGTCACCCGCCTCGTGTCCGCCCTTTCGCTGCTCGCCGCCGTGACCTTCGCGGCCGGCCTGTACGGCGCCGATGAGCCGGCCGCCGGCGGCGGTCAGCACCTCAGCCTGCTCGGCATGATCATCTCGGCCGGCGCGCCGGAGTTCCTGCTGATCGCGTTCTCGGTCCTCGCCTTCGCGATCGCGATCCAGAACTTCATGGTCATCAAGAAGGAGGCCATCATCCCGAACGGCCTCGCCGAGGATCTGCACAACGTCCTGTCGAAGGACGGCCCGACCGAGGAGTCGATCGAGAACGCCCGCGCGATGGTCGACAACGATCCGTCGATGACCGGCAAGGTCCTGTCGGCGTCGCTGGCCGTCAGCGACCTCGGCTACGACGCGATGCTCGAGGCCGCCGAGGACACCACCACGACCGAGACCCTGCGCTGGCTGACCAAGCCGGGCTACCTCTCGCTGTTCGCCAACCAGGCCACCCTGCTCGGCCTGTTCGGCACGGTGTGGGGCATCATCGAGTCGTTCATGGCGATGGCCGCCAACCCGGCCGGCGTCGACATCGTGCAGCTGTCCAAGACCATCGGCGTGTCGCTGGTGACCACCGCCAACGGCATGGCCATCGCCGTGCCGATGCTGGCCTTCGCCTTCATGCAGCGCACCAAGCTGAGCGGCTTCTTCCGCGAGTCGAACGACGCGGTCAAAGAGATCCTGAACTACTTCCGCGCCCCGGTTAAGGGCTGATCCGGATCGCTCCGGAGGCACACCCATGGCGTACAAGCGTACCAAATGGAAGATGGTCCTGAAGGACGACGAGCTCGACCTCAACCCGCTCATCGATGTGATCACGATGCTCCTCGTGTTCTTCATCATCGGTGGGAAGATGAGCCAGGACGTGCGCACCGAGCAGATCACCGTGCCGCCGACGCGGACGGCCTCGAAGCTCGATGTGCCCAAGGACTGGGAGCTGCTGATCGTCAACGTGTTCGGCAACACCCAGGTGAAGGAAGGCATCCCGGAGACGCACATCCGGGTCGGCAAGTACAACTACGTCTCGAAGGGCATCGACAACTACGAGGCGTACGCCGGCCTGCGCCAGATGCTCGACCGGGTGTACGACGCGGCCGAGAAGTACGATGATCCGAAGGGCACCGGCATGCGCCTGCCCAAGGTGACGCTCGAGCTGCGCTGCGACGTGGATACCCAGTACCGCGTGGTGCAGGAGATACAGCAGATCGTCGCGGACTCGATCGATCCGAAGCCGGCCCCGCCCCAGGAGGCGATGACGGCGAAGAAGTACACGAATCCGGCGCAGCAGGCGAAGCCGTTCGTCAGCATCAACTTCACCTCGCGCAAGCCCGAAGCAGGAGGGGACTGAGCCATGACTGTTTCAGCAGATGATGAAGAAGATCGCGCCAATCTCGTGCCACTGATCGACTGCATGTTCTTCCTGATCATGTTCTTCATGATCGTCACGAAGTTCACGCCCGACGAGCTGGCGATCGCCAGCCTGCTGCCGACCGACAAGGGTCAGATGCAGAGCACGTCGAAGTCGCCGCTGCCCAAGGAGCAGGTCAACATCGCGATCTACCCGGCCGGGCTGCAGAAGGGCATGCAGCCCTCCGAGTACCAGGCCGCGGTCGAGGCGATGTGGGCGAACAACACGTTCGACCAGACCGGCTGGCTGCGCATCGGCGGCTCGAATCCCATGGAGGTCAACGGCGCGCCGCTCGGCGCCCGCGGCGCGAAGAAGGGGTCGGCGCTGATGCGTCAGCAGGTCGACAACTTCCACGCCTACGTCTTCCAGGAGCTCGAGACCCGCGAGCAGAGCGGCAAGCCGCGCAAGGAGCAGCCGCCGGTGGTGATCTCGTGCTATTCGGGCATGTCCTGGAAGTACGCGATCCTCGCCTACGACGCCGTGCGCGCGTTCGAAGGCAAGAAGACCACGAACTACGTCAAGGACGCGTACGATCTCGAGGATGCGCGCGAGGTGATCTTCGCCCCGCCGCGCATCCGCAACTACAGCAAGCGCGAGCTGGGCAACGAGCTGTACGAGATCGTGCATCTGCGCTGACCACCCGCTGTCGTCGTCATCGTTCGGACCGGCCGCTGCACACGCAGCGGCCGGTCTTTTTTTTTTGCACGTCGGGCTCATGGGCCTTCGAGCTTCGAGCTTCGAGCTTCGAGCTTCGGGCTTCGAGCTGCGAGCTGCGAGCTTCGCGCTTCGAGCTGCGAGCTTCGCGCTTCGAGCTTCGAGCTTCGAGCTTCGAGCTTCGCGTACGAACGAAGGCGACGCGGCCGCGTTGATCTCCGCACGGAGACGACATGAGGAAGAAGCCCACGCTCGCGCTGCGCGACGACGACCTCGATCTCAACCCGCTGATCGACGTCATCACCATCCTGCTGGTGTTCTTCATCATCGGCGGGCGCATCAACGACTCGATCGTCTGTGAGCAGATCACCCTGCCGCCGACGCTCACCGGCGCGCCGCGCACGTACGGCGAGGAGGCGGTCCTGGTGCTCAACCTGTACGGCGATGGCCAGCGCTGCGACCTGCGCATCGGCACCAAGGCCTTCATCGGCGGCTCGCTGGAACGCGAGCCGTGGGTCGCGCTGCGCGAGCTGCTCGACCGCGCCTACGACCATGCCCCGAAGCGCCACCAGGACGGCGTCGCCGTCGCCTGCGTCACGCTCGAGGTGCGCGCCGACGCCGACACCCCCTACCGCATGATCCAGGACGTGATGGCCATCGCCGCCGACACCATCGACCCGCTCTCCGCGCAGCCGCGCCCCAGCGGCTCGGTCCGCCGGCCGTTCACCGACCTGCGCTTCGACACGCGCGACGCCGGCGGTTGATCGTCGGCCGCCTGCCGGCTTGCATGATCCCACCCACGGCGTTGCATCGGGGAAGCCATGGCCAAACGCGCTCGTCTCTCGCCGCCGCCCGAGTACGGCGGCCCGAAGTTCTTCGGTGGGCGCGGCCTCGGCCCGTACCTGCTCTTCGCCGTCATCACGATCTTCATGATCGGGATCTTCGCCTGGCGGCTGTGGACCTACGCCAGCGAGCCGCCCACCCTGCCGATCATCGGCGAGATCGCTCCGCCGCTGCCGCCGATGGCGCAGCCCTCGCTGGCGCAGGCTCCCGCGCTCCCCGATGCCGCGGCGATCACCGCCGAGCGCGCCGATGCCGAGGCGGCGCTCGCGGAATCGCCGCTGCTGCCGTTGTGGGCGGGCGGCGCCGACGCGTTCGCCATCGCCTGGGCCGAAGCGGCGCTCGCGCTGGGCGAGGCCGGCGACGTCGCGCCGGTCGGCGTCGGCGCCTGGGAGCTCGCGAGCGGGAGCCTGCGTCCCGGCACCGCCGTGCGCGTCGCCGGCGATCTGCTCGACGCCGCGCCGGACACCGGCGGCTGGCGCCGCGCCGTGATCGCGCCGCAGGCCGAGGCGTACATCGAGATCCTGGCGCGCGGCGCGCTGCCCGCGGTCGGCGAGCGCGTCGAGGCCACCGGGCGTTTCCTCGGCGCGGACCGCCTGCCCGGCGCCGATGCGCCGGTCGCGCTGCCGCTGGTGGTGGCCAGCCGCGTCGCGCCGACCGGCGCCGACCCCGTCGTCATCGCCGGCGAGCCGACGCCCGGCGATGCGCTGTGGCACGAGGTCGACGACGAGCGCCTGATCATCGAGCCGCGGCCGTACCACGCGCTGATCGGCCTGGTGCGCGACGAAGCCGCGGCGCATCGGGCAGCCGCGGGTCCGGAGAAGACGGCTGCGGCCGCCGCGCCGGCGCCGCCGTCGATCAACGCCCAGTCCTATCCGCTGCACGCCGCGCCCGACGACTACCGCGGCCTGCCGTTCACCGTCGTCGGCACCGTGGTCAAGGCGTGGGAGGACGAGCAGATCGCCCGCGAGCGCCCGTTCGGCGTCACCCGCGTAGCGCGCGTCATCCTGCATCAGCGCGACTGGTCGCCCTACTCGGTGGTGTTCGGCGCCGACGGCGCGAGCGATGAGGAGCGCGCCAAATTCACCAAGGACGCCGGCAAGCTCACCCTGCGCCTGTACGAGCTGGCGATCCCGGGCGATCAGCCCCTGCCGAAGCCCGGCACGCGCCTGACCGCGCGCGGCCGCTTCCTGAAGTTCCTGGCGCGCCCCGTGGCGCCGGACCCGACGCGCCAGGTGCAGGCGCTGACCGACAAGGTCTACACCATCCTGCTGGTCGCCGAGGGCTGGACCGAGATCAACGATCGCGACCAGCTCAAGACCTGGGGCTGGTCGATCGGCATCGTCGGCTCGCTGTTCATGCTCGTGCTGATCGTCTACAGCTGGCGGCAGTGGCGCGAGTGGCGTGTCCTCAAGGCGCAGCTGCGCGCCGCGGCCGAGGAGCGGCGCAAGCTCGCCGCCACCCGTCCGGGCGCTTGACCAGCGCCGGTCCATCCGTGCTTGAGGCCTGGCGCGATCGGCGCACGGTCGTGCGCATGCACGGTCCGCGGCATTGCCATCGCTGGGAGCAGGAGCGCGCCAAGCACGTGCACCGCCGCAGCGGCAATTTCGATCCCCCGGTCGACGACTGAGACGCCGCAGCCGCGGCGTCCGTCCTCACCCCCCGGATCGCCACCATGCACCCCGATTCCCCTCCCGCCGCGCCGGGCCAAGGCCCGCGCTGGTTCCAGCTCTTCCTCGGCAGCTGTCCGACGTGGTACAAGGCCACGATCATCGGCTTCCTCGCGCTCAACGCCGCGCTGTTCCTCGTGCTGCGCGGCGTGGCCCCGGCGTCGGCCGGGTTCGTGGTCGGCTGGATGATCGTCGCCGAGTTCATCTTCTGCCTGGCGATGGCGCTGAAGTGCTACCCGCTCCTGCCCGGCGGTCTGATCGCGCTCGAGGCGCTGGTGCTCGGCCTGACCACGCCCGCGCACCTCTACGCGGAGACCGCCAGCAATCTCAAGGTGATCCTGCTGCTGGTCTTCGTCGTGGCCGGCGTCGGTCTGCTCAAGGAATGGCTGTCGGCGGTGTTCACCGCGCTGCTGCTGGCGGTGCGCTCCAAGATCGCCCTGTCGCTGAGCTTCGTCCTCGCCGGGGCGGTGCTGTCCGCATTCCTCGACGCGCTGACGGTGATCGCCGTGATGATCACGGTCTGCCTCGGCTTCTGGAACGCCTACAACGCCTGGCGCTCGCAGTCGGGTTCCGACGACGACGCCGAGCTGCACGAGTTCCGCGCCTTCCTGCGCAACCTCGTCATGCATGCCGCGGTCGGCACCGCGCTGGGCGGGGTCATGACCGTGGTCGGCGAACCGCAGAACCTGATGATCGCCGACTCGGTGCAGCGCACCCTCGCCGAGTCGCGCCCGGACCTGGCCGGACGCTGGGACTTCCTCGGATTCATCCTGCGCATGGCGCCGATCACCATGCCGACGCTGGCGATCGGCCTCGCCACCACCGTGCTCATCGAACGCTTCCGCCTGCTCGGCTACGGCGCGCGCCTGCCGGAGCGCGTCCGCGAGGTCCTGGTCGCGCACGCCCGCGAGCTCGCCGCGAAGCGCACCGCCACCGACCGCCTGCGCCTGTGGATGCAGGGCGCGTGCGCGCTGCTGCTGATCGGCGCGCTGGCCTTCCACGTCGCCGAGGTCGGCATCATCGGGCTGTTCCTGATCGTGCTGGCGGCGACGTTCACCGGCGTCAGCGACGAGCACCGCATCGGCCAGCGCTTCAGCGAGGCGCTGCCGTTCACGGCGCTGCTGGTGGTGTTCTTCGCGGTGGTCGCGGTCATCGCCGACCAGGGCCTGTTCCGGCCGATCATCGACCGCGTGCTGGCGCAGGATGCGCAGGGCCAGCTGATCGGCTTCTACCTCGCCAACGCGGCGCTCAGCGCGATCTCGGACAACGTCTTCGTGGCCACGGTGTTCATGAACGAGGCGGTCGCCGCGCACCAGGCGACGTGCATCGACGCCAACCAGCTCGAACGCCTCGCCGTGGCGATCAACATCGGCACCAACCTGCCGTCGGTGGCGACGCCCAATGGCCAGGCCGCGTTCCTCTTCCTGCTGACCAGCGCGCTGGCCGCACCGATCCGCCTCGGCTACATCGAGATGCTGGTGCTGGCCTTCCCGTACGCCGTCACGTTGACCGCCGCGAGCCTCGCGCTGGTGTGGTGCTGCGCGTGACCCAGGACGATCTCGATCCCGACGTGCGGCGTTTCATCGTCGAACGCGTCGATGCGATCGAGCTCCTGGAGGTCGCGCTGGCGCTGCGCGCGGGTCGCGATCGCGACCACGATGCCGAAGGCCTGGCGCGGGCGCTGGGGTCGAACGCGGCCTCCATCGGCAGGCGCCTGCGCGCGCTCGAGGCCATCGGCATCGCCAGGCCGCACGGCGCCGCGTGGCGCTACGAGCCGGCGCCTGCCCTCGACGACCTCATCGGCCGCGTCGAGCGCGCCTATCGCGAGCGCCGCCTGTCGGTGATCAACCTGATCTACGCGCCGAAGCCGAACGACATCACCCTGTTCTCGGACGCCTTCCGCCTGCGCGACCCGAAGAAGGAGGACGAGCGATGACCGCCGCCCTGGTCCCATTGCTCGGCGCCCTGACCTGCCTGGCGTGCGCCGTGCTGCTGTTGCGCGGCTACGCGCGTTCACGGGCCCGCCTGCTGCTGTGGAGCGGGCTGTGCTTCGCCGCGCTCTCCCTCAACAACCTGCTGCTGGGCATCCACCTCGACACGGTGTTCTTTCCCGACACTCCGGACCTGCGCATCGCCATCGACGCGGTGGCGCTGGTGGGCGTGGCGCTGCTGCTGTACGGGCTGATCTGGGACGTGCGCGAATGAGCCGCAGCGCTCGGAAGGAGATCGCATGAGGGATTTCATGGAAGGCGCCCTGTTCCTGGGCTACCTGGTGATCGCCCTGTTCTTCCTGCGCTTCTGGCGCCGGTCGCTCGACCGGCTGTTCGCCTATTTCGCGCTCGCCTTCGCCATCCTCGCCGCGAGCCGCCTGGCGCTGACGCTGATGCACCTGCCGGACGAGGCGCAGCTGCTGATCCGCACGCTGCGACTCGTCGCGTTCCTGCTGATCCTCTGGGCGATCATCGACAAGAACCGGCGGCCTGGGCGCGGCGCGACGTCGCCGTGAGCGCGGCCTATTCGTCGCGCAGCCGGTAGCCGACGCCGGCCTCGGTCTGCAGCCACTTGGGCCGCGCCGGGTCCTTCTCGATCTTCTGGCGCAGCTGGTGGATGTAGATGCGCAGGTAGTGCGACTCGTCGCCGTGGCTGGGGCCCCAGACCTCCTTGAGCAGCTGCTCGTGGGTCACGACCTTGCCGGCGTGGCGCAGGAGCACCGCGAGCAGCTTGTACTCGTTCGGCGTCAGGTGGACCTCGGCGTCGTCGACCGTCACCTGGTGCTTGTCGAGGTCGACGACGATCGGCCCGGCGCTGATCACCGGCGACGACGCCTGCGTCGAGTTGCGCTCCTTGCGCCGCAGCGCGACGCGGATGCGCGCCATCAGCTCGCCGACGCCGAACGGCTTGGTCAGGTAGTCGTCGGCGCCCGCGTCGAGCCCCTCGACCTTGTCGTTCTCGCCGCCGCGCGCCGACAGCACGATGATCGGCACCTGGCTCCACTCGCGGATCTTGCGGATCACGTCCAGCCCATCCATGTCGGGCAGGCCGAGGTCGACGAGGACGATGTCCGGATTGCGCGTCGTGGCCTGGATCAGCCCGTCCTTGGCCGTCGGCGCCTCGACCAGCTCATAGCCCTGCACGGTCAGCGTCGTGCGCAGGAAACGCCGGATCGGCGGATCGTCTTCGATGGCGAGGATCAGGGCCTTGGTGTCCGTCACGGCATCACGGTGCGGGCATGAGGGCTGCTGCCAAGCGCGGGGCGGGGACGGTCGCCGTGGTGACGGATGCACCGAGCGGATGGGCTTCGGGCTTCGCGGCTCGAGCTTCGCGCCTCGGCTTCGGGCTTGGCGCTTCGAGCTTCGAGCTTCGAGCTTCGAGGTTCGAGCTTCGCGCTTCGAGCTTCGAGCTTCGGGCTTCGGGCTTCGAGCTTCGGGCTTCCGGCTTCGGGCTTCGAGCTTCGAGCTTCGCGCTTCGAGCTTCGAGCTCGCAGCGCTCACCACGTATAGGTCAGGCCCAGCAGCGTATCCTGGCGCACGCCCCATTCGTCGTAGCCGACCGAACCGGCGGGCGCGTCCTCGGGCTCCGATTCGTAGTAGGCGCGCAGGCCCAGTTCGGCGGTGAGGTAGGTGGCGAGCTGCGCGGTCAGACCGGCGGTCACGAGATGCGTGACGTGCGCGAAGTCCTCGAACTCGGCGAAGGCCTCGTACTGCACGAAATAGCGCAGCAAGGCGTTCTGCGTCCGTTCGTAGCGGAAGAAGCCCTCGAGACCGGTCTCGGTCTCCTTCTCGTACGCGGTCAGGATCCTGCCGTAGCGCTTGCGCAGCGCCGGGCCGACGCGCAGCTCCAACTTGTCCTTCTCGGGCAGCAGGTTCTCGAGCAGCAGCGCATAGCCGAAGCCCGCCTTCAGCAGGCCCGGCTCGAACGGATATTCCTCGGGCTCCGGCCCGGTGAAGACGCTCTCCCAGCCGCCGCGCACGTAGAGGTGATGCGGCACGTGCACGGCGTAGCGCCCGACGGCGTCGTAGCGCACCTCGTCGGTATCCTCGATCCACTCCTCGCCCTCGTCGCGCGTCCGTCCGTACTTCCCCAGGAAGTCCTGGTCGAACGACCACGTGCCTGCGCGGTAGTCGAGGCCCGCCTCGAGCCCGAGGCGGTAGGCGAGGGTCTCGTTCGCGCCGGCGATCGACGGATCGCGCGAGGTCGTCGTATCCTTGGTGATGATCGAGCTGAGGAAGGCGCCGGCCTTGCCATCCGACGACCACAGCGGCGGCGGCTCGATCGGCTCGGGCTCGGGCGCCAGCGCGGGCGCGGGCGCGGGTTCGGCGGCGACGAGCGCGGTGCAGACGGACGCGGCGAGGAGCAGGAGGAGGTGGCGGTGCATGGGGCGACAGGCCAGCGGGAACGGTCGCGAGCGCAAGCGGTCGGCCGATCACCCGGAACGGGATGCCGCCGGCGACCCCGCCGCCGCCATGGGCAGGGTGAAGCAGAACTCGGCGCCGCCCCCGGCCCGGTTCTCCGCCCAGGTCCGGCCGCCGTGGGCGCCGACGATGCCGCGGCAGATCGCGAGGCCGAGACCGACGCCGGTCTGCTGGGCCTGGGCGGCGCCGCGGTAGAACTTGTCCCAGACCTTCTCGCGCTCGTCGGCCTCGATGCCCGGACCGCGATCGGCGACGCGCACCTCGACCTCGTCGCCGACCCGGCGCGCGCGGACCTCCAGCGGCGATCCCGGCGGCGTGTACTTGAGGGCGTTGTCGATCAGGTTGACCAGCACCTCCTGGATGAGGATGCCGTCGAGCGGCACCGGCGGCACGTCGGCGGGGACGTCGACGCGCAGCTCGCGCCCCGCCAGGCGCCGCTCGAGCACGGTCAGCGAGCCGCCGACCACGTCCTCGATCAGGTGCGGCGCGCGCTTGAGGTTCAGGCCCCCGCCTTCGAGGCGGGTCATGTCGAGCAGGTTGCGCACCAGGTGCGCCATGTGCTCGGACTCCTCGGCGATGGTCGTCGCCAGCGTGCGGCGCGCGTCGGCATCGAGCAGCGTGTCCTGCTCGACCAGGCCCGAGGCCGCGCCGGTGATCGCGGCCAGCGGCGTGCGCAGGCCGTGCGAGACCGAGCTGAGCAGCGCGTTGCGCCAGCGCTCGGTCTTGATGTCGAGCTCGGCGCGCGTCGCCTGCGCCGCGAGGTTGTCCGACTCGACGGCGAGCGCGATCTGGTGGGCGAAGGCCTCGACCAGATTGCGCCGCTCGGTGTGCGCGAGCTGCGCCTGCGGCCCGGCGAACAGGCTGAGCACCCCGAGCGTGCCGCGCGCGGTCGCCAGCGGCACGTGCAGGCCGTCGATGCGCGCGAAGGTGTCGGTTCCCGACCCGCACGGGCGGCCGTGGATGAACGCCCACTGGCAGGCGACCGCGTCCGGGCTGCCCGGCGGCACGCGCCCGGGATCGCCCTGACGGACGCCCAGGCGGCCGTCGGCGGCGGGCAGCGAGATCGCGATCGCGCAGCCGAACATCTGGCCGCCGTGGCGCTCGGCCGCGGCGAGGATGCCGGCCAGCCCGCGCGACGTCGCCAGGTCGCGGCTCATCGCGTGCAGCGCGGCGGTGCGCGCCTCGCGCTGGTAGGCGGCCTCGATCTGGTTCTGCAGGCGGCGCGTCAGCGAGCTGACCAGCAGCCCCACCGCCATGATCGCGGCGAAGGCGGCGAGATAGCCGGGGCGATCGAAGCGGAAGCGGTCGGAGAGCAGGCCGAAGTACGCCAGCGCCTCGAACGCGAGGAACGACACCACCGCCGCGAAGATCGCCGGGCCGCGCTCGCGGCGCAGGCCGACCACCGCGACGGCGAACAGGTAGATCAGGCAGACGTACACCGGCGCCAGCGGCGGCCGCCCCTCCATCAGCGCCTCGCCGCCCAGCCACCAGCACAGGCTGGTGCCGACCCCGACCGGGATCATCGCCCAGGCGTACGAGCGCCACGACCAGCCGCGGCGCCTCGGGCGTTCGCGCTCGTCGCCCGGATCGCCGTTGATGACGTAGACGTCGATGGTGCCGCTCTTGGCCACCAGCCGGTCGACCAGCGTGCCGCGCCAGAAGCGCGACCACGGCGGCGCGAACGGCTTGCCGACGATGATCTTGGTGACGTTGCGCAGGCGGGCGATGGCGACGATCTCGTCGACCACGTCGAAGCCCTTGACGGTCATCGCCTCGGCGCCGAGCAGCTCGGCCAGGCGCAGGTTGTCGGCGACGTGGGCGCGGTCGCGCTCGTCCGGCGCGCGGTTGGCGGGCTCGACGAACGCCGCGATCCATTCGGCCTGCAGGCTGCCCGCCATGCGCCGCGCCGAGCGCACCAGGCGCGCCGACAGCGGCGACGGCCCGATGCACACCAGCAGGCGCTCGCGCGAGGGCACCATGGGCGCGTCGAGGCGCGCGTCGCGGAACGCCTGGACCTGCGCGTGCACGCGCTCGGCGGTGACGCGCAGCGCCAGCTCGCGCAGCGCGACCAGGTTGGGCAGCGTGTAGAAGCCCTCCGGCGCGCGCGCCAGGCGCGGGGCGAGGAACGTGCCGCCATGCAGCCGCGCCAGCGTCTCCTCGGCCGGCAGGTCGATCAGCACGACCTCGTCGGCGCGCTCGAGGATGTCGTCGGGCACGCGCTCGCGCTCCTCGACTCCGGTGATGCGCTCGACGACGTCGTTGAGGCTCTCGAGGTGCTGGACATCGAGCGTGGTCGCGACCGAGATCCCGGCGTCGAGCAGCTCCTGCACGTCCTGCCAGCGCCGCGCGTGGCGCGCGCCGGCGACGTTCAGGTGCGACAGCTCGTCGACCAGCAGCAGCGTCGGCCGGCGCGCGAGCGCCGCGTCGATGTCGAACTCGTGCAGCTTCGCGCCGCGGCTCTCGAACACCTGCGGCGGGATCGTGGCGAAGCCCAGGGCGGCGGCGGCGGTCTCGCGCCAGCCGTGGCTTTCGATCACGCCGACCACGACGTCGACGCCGGCCTGCCGGCGCGCCGCCGCGTCGGCGAGCATCGCGAAGGTCTTGCCCACGCCGGCGGAGGCGCCGAAGTACACCCGCAGCCGACCGCGCGGCGGACGCGCCACCGGTGGCGCGGGCGGGACCGGCGCGGGGACCGCGACCGCGGCGCCGTCCGGCGACGCCGGCGCCACCGCCGTCGCGGGCGCCGACACCGGCACGCTCGCCGGCTGGGTATCCGGCGTCGGAGTGGGATCGCCCTTCGGCTGGCTGTCGTTCGGTTCCACCCGCTCCCCAGCATGCCGGCCCATGGCGCAACGGTAGAGGACGCTTCCGAAACCGCCGGCTGTCGCGCGCGCGCAGCCACGCCCGGCTTGTGGCGGTTCGCGCTCGCGCCTACCGTGGCGACATGCAGGCCGAGACCGCCACCGCCACGCCCACGCCGGCCGGTTCCGCCGCCAAGGGCGCCGTCCTGCGCTGGCTCGACCGCATCGGCGAGCGCGCCAATCCGATCCTCGTGCGCATCGTCCGCCAGGAGCTGCGCAGCCGCGCGTTCATCGGCGTCTTCGCCGTCCTGCTGGTCGCCGCGCTGATCGCGTCGATCGTCGTCGGCACCTTCAGCGACCAGGCCGACGAGGGCATGGCGGCGCGCGGGCTGTTCGGCGTGCTCGCCTGGGCGTGGTGGTTCGCGCTGGTCGTGGTCCAGCCGACGGTGACGTTCCTGACCGTCGCCAACGAGCGCAACGAGGACACCTGGGACCTCGTCGAGCTGACCGGCATGCGTCCCAGGCGCGTGCTCGCCGGGCTGCTGACCGCGTCGGTGGTGCAGAGCATCCTCTACACCTCGGCGCTGGCGCCGTTCATGCTGCTCTCGTACCTGCTGCGCGGCCTGGACCTCGGCACCATCGTCATCGTCCTGCTGCTGGTGCCGCTGCACGGCATCGCCGCCTCGACGCTGGCCGCGTTCTGCGCCTGCCTGGGCAACAACAAGGCGACGCGCGCGCTGCTGGCGGTGATCCTGATCATCGGCCTGGTGATGCTGTGGCTGGGCACGGCGTCGATGTTCTTCTCGCTCCACACCCTGCACCGCATCGGCATCGAGGTCGACGTGCGCCGCTGGACGGCCGAGGTCTGGGCGGCGGTCGGCGCCTACCTCAACGGCTGGGCCGCTTTCGTCGCGACCATGCTCGTGCTGTCGAGCGCGCTGCTGACCTTCCGCGCCGCTGACCGCTCGGGCGGGCCGCGCCTGCTGTGGTACGCGCTGTGGGCGAACGCGCTGGCCTGGGTGCTGATCGCCGACCGGATCGACGCGGGCGACGAGCTGGGCGAGTTCCTCGCGGTGTTCGGCTTCGGCGGGATGCTGTGGGCGATGTGCCTGGGGCTGTTCTCGCTGTCCGAGGACTTCGAGCTGAGCCCGCGCCAGGCGCGCGCGATCACCGCGCCCAACCGCTGGCTGCGGCCGTTCACCTGGCTGCTCGGACCGGGCGCGGCGCGCGGACGCTGGGCGTACCTGGTGCTCGCCAGCCTGAGCCTGGCGATCTGCGGCGCGGGCTGGCTGATCGAGGAATCGACCGCGCGGGCTATCGAACGCTACCGCATCGCCGAGGAGGCGGCCATCAAGGGCTGGGCGCTCTACTGCTACGCCGCGATCGTCTTCGTGATCTGCGACCGGCTCTACCGCGGCCCGCTGCGCGCCCTGTTCCCGACGCCGCCGCTGCGCCGCGGCATGACCATCCTGGCGATGGCGGTGATCGCGCTGGTGCCACTCCTCGCCCTGGTGCTGATCGACAGCTCGCTGGTCGACTCGTCGGCGTTCGCCGCGCTGTCGCCGATCGGCGGCATGGTGCTCTTCGACCGCGATCTCGGATCGTCGTCGGGCACCTACCTGCTGCTGAGCGTCGTCGGCATCTGCGCCACGGGCGTGCTGCTGCTCGAAGCCAGCCGCCTCGGCATCCGCACCCAGCGCATCGTCGCGCGCGACAACGAGCGCAATCCGCGGGCGGGCTAGATGGATCGCCGCCACGCGACGCCGCCACGGCTCCGCCTGCGCGGGGAGCGAAGCGCGAAGCCCGAAGCGCGAAGCGCGAAGCCCGAAGCGCGAAGCGCGAAGCCCGAAGCGCGAAGCGCGAAGCCCGAAGCGCGAAGCGCGAAGCTCGAAGCGCGAAGCGCGAAGCGCGAAGCCCGAGGCTCGAAGGCCGAAGCCCGAGGCTCACGGCTGATCGCGCCGCGGCGGTCCATCCATGCCTGAGTTCGATGCCAACGCGGTGGCCGCCGCGGCGCGGCGGGTGCGCCTGGCGGTCGATCCGCGCCGGCGCCGCCACGGCGCCGGCAACCGCCTCGGCTCCGGCCCGGGCGCGAGCCTCGAGTTCCACGACCATCGGCCGTACGTGGCGGGCGACGACCTGCGCCATCTCGACTGGGGCGTCTACGGGCGCAGCGAGCAGCTGGTCCTGCGCCGGCATCGCGTGGAGGTCACGCCGCGCGTCGAGATCCTGCTCGACGCCTCCATGAGCATGGCGATCCGGCCGGAGAAGCTGGGCCTGGCGACAGCGATCGCCGCGCTGATCGCGACCCTGGCCGAAGCCGACGGAGCGCGCGCCCACCTCTGGTCGTTCGCCGGCTCGCCGCGCCGCCTGGCGGGCCAGTGGCGCGAGGAGCTGCGCGCGCTCAAGCCCGCCGGCGCCGCGGGCCTGGAGCAGCCGGTGGCGCAGCTCGCCGCGGGCGCCGAACGCGTGCTGATCTCGGACGGCCTGTGCCCCGCCGGCGGCGCGCACGTCGCGCGCACGCTCGGCCACGGCGCCGGCCGGCTGTGCCTGGTCCAGGTGCTGTGCCGCGACGAGGCCGATCCGCAGCCGCTGGGCGCGGTGCGGCTCGAGGACGTCGAGGGCGGGGCCGCCGACCTGGTGCTCGACGCGGCGGCGTGCGCGCTGTACCGCGAGCGCTTCGCCCGCCACCAGGGCGAATGGCAGCGCGCGCTCGCCGGTCGCGGCACCGGCGTCGTCGCGGTGGTCGCCGAGGACGGCTTCGAGGCGGCGCTCGCCGCGCTGGCGCGCGGCGGCGTGGTCTCGGCGAGGGCGGCGTGATCCTCGGCGAACCGTGGGGGCTGTGCGCGCTGGCCGCCGTCCCGGCGATCATCGTCATCCACCTCTGGCGCCGGCGCTTCCGGCCGCGGCCGGTGACGGCGCTGTTCCTGTTCGCGCCGCAGGCGCGGACCATGGCCTCCGGCCGGCGACGCCACCGTCTGGTCGCCACCGCGAGCCTGGTCGCCGAGCTGGTCGCCGCGCTGGCCGCGACGTGGTTCCTCTGCGATCCGCACCTCGGCGACCGGCGCGACGCGCGTCACGTCGTCGCGGTCGTCGACGCGCGCGCGCGCATGCAGGCGACCGCGGCCGACGGCGTCGCCGCGGCGGTGCGCGCCCGCGCGGCGCTCGACCGCGTGCTGGAGGACCTCGGCCGCGACGACCGCGCGACGCTGATCACCAGCGGCGCGACGCCCCGCCTGCTGTGCGGGCCCGCGGCGCGCCCGGGCGACGCGCGCGCCGCGCTGGCGCGCTGGCAGGCCGCCGAGCCGTGGCACGACCTCGAACCGGCGGTGGCGCTGGCGCGGCAGATCGCCCGCGACGGCGCCGAGCTGACGCTGGTCAGCGATCGCGCGCCGGCGCGCCTCGACGCCGACGTGGCGCTGATCGCGGTCGGCGCCGCCGCCGCCACCAGCGGCCTGGTCGACGCGCGCTGGCACCTCGACGGCGATGGCGAACGCATCGCCGTCCGCGTGCTGGCGCAGGGCGGCGCGCCGCGCAGCCGCACGCTGGTGCTGCGCGACGCCGGCGGACTGGTCCTGGCCGAGCGCGAGCTGCGCCTCGAGCCGGGCGTGGCGCAGCTCGCGCTGTTCGCGCCGCCGGCGGGGCTGGCCGCGGGGAGCTGGGTCGAGGTCGCGCTGACCGGCGACGACGCCTACCGCGTCGACGACGCGGCGCGCGTGCTCAAGCCGACGCGCCGGGTCGTGCGCGTGCGGGTCGAGGCGGCGCCGGGCAAGGCGGCGTGGCGCGTGGCGGTGCTGCGCGCGCTCGCCGCCGTGCCGGATGCCGTGGTCGAGGACGAGCGGGAGGACGGCGCCACCGCGCGCGGCGCGGCGCACCTGGTGATCGGCGCCGAGGACGCGCCCGCGCCGCTCGGCGCCTGGCGGCTGCGCGTGGTCGCGGGGGACGCGAAGCCGGTGCTCGGGCCGTTCCTCGCCCGCACCGGGCATCCGCTGCTCGACGACGTCGACTTCACCGGCGCGGTGTGGGCCGGCGGCGCGCTCGGCGCGGTCGACGGCGACGTGCTGCTCGCGGCCGGCGATGCCGTGCTGCTCGCCGAGCGTCGCCGGCCGCGGGTGCGCGAGTTCGACCTGTGGGGCGCGCTGCCGGCCTCGACCATCGACCGCCATCCGGGCTGGCCGTCGCTGATCGCCAACCTGGTGCACGCGCGGCGGCGCGCGCTGCCTGGCGTCGATCAGCCGAACCTCCCACTGGGCCAGCCGACGACCGTGGTGCTGCCGCCTGGCTACGACGCGCTCGAGATCGCCGGGCCGGATGGCGCCCGCGCGCGCCTGGTCGCCGACGGCGACGGCGCGGTGCTGGTGCCCGGACTCGCGCACGCCGGCAGCCATCGCCTGATCCTGCCGGCCACGGCCGACCAGCCGGCGGTCGACGACTGGGCGACGCTGAACGCGACCATCCTCGACGCGCGTCTCGGCGACGTGGTCGCCGCCGAGACGGTCGCGCGCCAGGTCGCGTCCGGATCGGGAGCGCGCATCGAGCGCAGCCGCTCGACGCTCGAGCACCTGCTGCCGGTCATCGCCTGCGCCTTGGCGGCGCTCGCCGCCTGGCACGCGTTCGCGCGCGAGGAGCGCTGAATGCCGACGCTGCACCTCATCCTCCCGGAGGCCGCCGCCCTCGCCCTGCCGGCCGCCGCCGCGTGGTGGTGGCTGGCGCGCCGCGGCCACGGCCGCTGGTGGCGTGCGCTGGCGCTGATCGCGCTGGTCGCGGCGGCCATGCAGCCCGAGCTGGCGTGGGGCCGCGGCGGCAGCGACGTCGTCCTGGTGCTCGACCGCTCGGCCTCGATGGGCGCGGCGCGCGCCGAGCAGGACGAGCTGGCGCGCCTGGCCGGCGAGCAGCGGCGCCGCGGCGACCGCCTCGCGGTGGTGCTGGTCGGCGAGGATGCGCTCGTCGCGCAGGCGCCGGCGGGCAGCGGCGTCGAACGCCTGGCCGACCACGCGGTGCGCGATTCGGGCAGCGACCTCTCGGCGGGGCTCGAGCGCGCGGCGGCGCTCATCCCGCCCGGCCGCAGCGCGCGCGTCGTCGTGCATTCGGATGGCGAGGCCACCGGCTTCGATCCCGAGCACGCCGCCGCGCGCCTGGCCGGACGCCGCGTGCGCATCGATGCCATGGTCGAGCGGCGCGCGGCGCTGCCCGACGCAGCGGTGATCGACGTCGAGCTGCCGAGCGACCTGCGCCTGGGCGAGAGCTTCATCGGCGCCGCGCGTCTGGTCGCGGATCGGCCGCAGCGCCGCGCGTGGCGGGCGTTGCGCGGCGAGCGCGTCATCGCCAGCGGCGATATCGACCTGGGCGCGGGAGCGGCGCAGACCGTGACCTTCGCCGACCGGCCGACGGCGGCCGGGCTGGTGCGCTACCGCGTCGAGCTGGTCGCCCCCGGCTCGGAGCGCCGCCGCGCGGCGCTGATCGCGCGGCTGCGCGAGGTCGCCGCGGCGCCGGGGACGCGCGCGCTCATCGAGAGCGCGGCGGCCGCCGCGGGCATCGCCGCGCCGACGTCGTCGGTGATCGATGACGCGCTCGGCGCGCTCGCCGCCGACGGCGTCGCGCCGATCCTCGACCGGATCCTCGCCGGCGAGGATCCGCGCGACGTGCTCGCGCCGTTGATCGCCGCCGCCGGCACGACCCTGCCGCCCGAGGCGCAGCGCGCCCTGGCGACCGCGTCGGGCATGCTGCCGCTGATGGTCGGCGCCCTCGACCTCGCCTCGATCCAGGCGGAGGAGATCGACCGCATGCCGCTCAACGATCGCGCCGAGGCGGCGACGCGCGTGCTCGGCGGCGAACGCGCGCTGGTCGTCGGCGGCGACGGCAGCCCCGGCAACATCGCGCGCGCGCTCGCGGCGGCCGGCATCGCCGTCGTCAGCAAGGCCGAGGGACCGGTGACGCTCGACGAGCTGATGGCGTGCTCGGTGCTGGTGCTCGAGCAGGTGCCCGCCGACCGGCTGGGGCTGAAGTCGATGGAGGCGATCGCGCGCTGGGTCGAGCACCTCGGCGGCGGCCTGGTGATGACCGGCGGCCGCCGCTCGTTCGGCGCCGGCGGCTACCACAAGAGCCCGGTCGAGCGCGTCCTGCCGGTGACCATGGAGCTGCGCGACGAGCATCGGAAGCTCGCCGTGGCCATGGCCATCACCATGGACCGCTCCGGCTCGATGGGCGTGCAGGTGCCGGACGGGAGGACCAAGATGGAGCTCGCCGACGAGGGCGCGATCGCCGCCGTCGAGCTGCTGTCGGCGCAGGACCAGGTCGCGGTGCACGCCGTCGACTCGGCGCCGCACGTCGTGGTGCCGATGACCCGGCTTGCGGACAAGCACGCGGTGATCGACGCGATCAGCGGCATCCGCTCCGAAGGCGGCGGCATCTACGTCTACCAGGCGCTGCTCGCCGCCGGCAAGGAGCTGATCGACGTCGGCAGCGGCACGCGCCACCTGGTGCTGTTCGCCGACGCCAACGACGCCGAGGAGCCCGGCGACTACCAGCGCCTGCTCGCCGACTACGTCGCCGCCGGCATCACCACGTCGGTGGTCGCGATGGGCACCGAGGCCGACAGCGACGCCGACTTCCTCAAGGACGTCGCGCGCCGCGGCGGCGGCCGCATCACCTTCGCCGCCGACGTCGGCGACCTGCCGCGGCTGTTCGCGCAGGAGACCGTGCTGGTCGCGCGCAGCGCCTGGGTCGGCGATCCGGTCCGCCTGCAGGCGCAGCCGCCCCTGGCGGCCGAGCTCGGCGCCAACGACGCGCTGGCCGGCGAGTGGCCGGTGGTCGGCGGCTACAACCTGACCTACGCGCGCGACCGCGCCAACGTCCTGGCGCTGGCGCCCGGCGATCCGCGCGCACCCGCCCTGACCACGTGGCGCATCGGCACGGGGCGAGCGGTCGCCGCGTGCGTCAACTGCGATGACCCGGATTCCTCCGGCCTGATCGACTGGCCCGGCTACGGCGCGCTGATCCCCGGCATCGTGCGCTGGGCGGCCGGCGGCGACGAGCGCTCTCCCGGCGCGTTGACCGCCGAGCGCGCCGGACGCGCGGTGCGCCTGACGCTCGAGCTCGATCCGGCTCAACGCGCGCGTTGGCCGGCCGCGCCGCCGCGCGCGGTGCTGGCGCACGACGGCATCGGCGCCGCGGCCAGCGTCGACTTCGCGGCGATCGATGACGGCGTCTACGAGGCGCGCATCACCCTCGACGACGAGCACGTGATCGTCCCCGCCGTCGAGATCGACCGCAGCGCGGTGATCGGGCCGCCGCTGCGCCTGCCGTACTCCCCGGAGGCCGAACCGCGCTTCGGCCGCACGCCCGGCGCGACCGTGCTGGCCGGCGTCGTGCGCACCGGCGACGGCGTGATGCGCGACGATCTGATCGGGTTGTACGACAACCCGCCCAGCCCCGGCGATCTGGCGGCGTTGGCGCCGCTGCTGATGGCGTTGGCGCTCGCGGTGCTCGTCGTGGAGATCGCGGTGCGGCGGCTGCAGGTGTCGTTCGGGCGGCGCGCGCGGGCGGCGGTGGAGTCGACGGCGGCGGGCGCGGCGACCGGTGCGCGTCCGCCGCAGCCGGCATCGGTTTCAGCGCCGGCTGCAGTGGGTCCGACGGCGGGGCCGGAGCGGGATCAGGGACTGCATGAAGCGCTGCGGCAGCTGAAGAAGCGGCGAGGGGAATAAGCGGGCTTCGGTCTTCGCGGTTCGCGCATCGGGCTTCGGGCTT
>DASPLE010000072.1:0-12574 GCA_035627695.1 Planctomycetota bacterium | reverse complement strand
CGCGGTGCCAGCCCCAGGTGTCCGGATCCATGAGCTCGTCGCGGCGCGTCGCGCGGTCGGGATGCGGCACGCGGATGAAGGCGTTGTCGCCCTGGAAGCGCAGCCGGTCGCCGATGATCTGCGCGTTGGCCTCGAGGATCCGCGGCTCGCGCAGCCACGCGAGGAACAGCGGATCGTCGAACACCGCGTGCGTCACCACGACCGTCTGCGCGCAGCTTCCGCCGGAATGACGGCGGGTCGCCGCCATGCGGTCGAGGCCCGCGCGGAACGCGGCGCAACGCGCTGCGTCGAACACGTCGTCGAGCACGATCCAGCCGTGATCGGCAAAAAATTCCAGCTGATCGCGCGTGAGCATCGGCTTCCCCGACGACGAGCCTATCGCGCAGCGCGTCGCGTCGTTCGCCGCGCGTCGCAGCGAACGGCGAACATCGCAGCGGCTGCGCGACGTGCCACCGGCAGCGCGACGGCGCGCACGCCGCGGTTTGCCGCGTCCCGCTGCGACCCATGCTGAGCGCCATGACCGATGCGCGCACCTTCTCCCGTTCCGCCGATGGCCTGCACGTCGTCATCGACGTCACGGCCTCCGGCGATGTCCGCCTGCTGCACCTCGGCGCGCAGCCGCTCGACCAGCGCTGGCTGCAGGGCGAGGCGTGGCGCGCCGAGCTGCGCCTGGTCGAGGTGCAGGCCACCGGCTTCGACTGGCGCGCGCACCACGGCAACAAGTACGTCGGCACGTCGCCGGCGCGCCTGCTGACGTTCCGCGAGCTGCGCGAGTCGCGCACCGCGCTCGGCGTGAAGTGGGAGGTCGTCCAGGCCCACGCCGGCATCCAGGTCATCAGCCACCTGCAGTTCGTCGACGGCGTGCCCGCGCTGCGCGCGTGGAGCGAGGTCGTCAACGACGGCGCCGCGCCGTTCACCCTCGAGTACGTCAGCTCGCTGATCCTGCCGGCGATCACCAAGGAGGGCCTGGGGAAGCCCGAGGACAAGCTGCGCCTGCAGGTGCCGCACAACACCTGGCACGGCGAGACCCAGTGGCAGGAATTCCGCCTCAGCGAGCTCGGCCTGCGCCCGGTCATCGGCAAGTCCATCCGCAAGATCCCGTTCACCTCGCAGGGGACGTGGTCGAGCGCGGGTCTCGTGCCGATGGCCGTTGCCGAGAACCGCGAGACCGGCACCGCGATCTCGTTCCAGATCGAGCACAACGGCTCGTGGCACTGGGAGATCTCCGACCACCTCGACAACCAGTGCTACATCGCGGTCTCCGGGCCGACGGAGCGCGAGGGGCTGTGGTGGCAGACCCTCGTCGCGGGCGAGCGGTTCACCTCCGTGCCGGTCGGCGTGGCGGTCGCCGAGGGCGCGATGCAGGAGGCGTTGCAGCAGCTGACGCGCTACCGCCGCCGCATCCGCCGTCCCAACGACGACAACCGCGCGCTGCCGGTGATCTTCAACGACTACATGAACTGCTTATTCGGCGAGCCGACCACCGCGAAGCTGGCGCCGCTGATCGATGCGGCCGCCGAAGCGGGCTGCGAGTACTTCTGCATCGACTGCGGGTGGTACTCCGACGGCTCGTGGTGGGACGGCGTGGGCGAGTGGATGCCGTCGACGCAGCGCTTCCCCGGCGGCATCGAGGAGCCGCTCGCGCGCATCCGCGCCAAGGGCATGGTTCCGGGACTGTGGCTCGAGCTCGAGGTGATGGGCACCGCCTGCGCGCTCGCCGCCACCGTGCCGGACGACTGGTTCTTCCTGCGCCACGGCAGACGCGTCATCGACCATGGGCGCTACCAGCTCGACTACCGCAATCCGGCGGTGCGCGCGCACGCCGACGCGGTGATCGACCGGCTGGTCGGGCGCTACGGCGTCGGCTACATCAAGATGGACTACAACATCAACGGCGGCCCGGGCACCGAGCACGCCAGCGAGAGCATCGGTGCCGGGCTGCTCGGCCACAACCGCGCCTACCTGGCGTGGCTGGACGCGGTGTTCGCGCGGCATCCGACCCTGGTGATCGAGAACTGCGGCAGCGGCGGCCTGCGCCTCGACTACGCCCTGCTCGCGCGGCACAGCGTGCAGAGCACGACCGACCAGTGCGACTACCGCAAGATGGCGGCGATCGCCGGTTCGGTGGTCAGCGCCTGCGCGCCGGAGCAGGCCGCGACGTGGGCCTATCCGCTGCGCGACGGCGACCTCGAGGAGGTCGTGTTCAACATGGTCAACGCGCTGACCATGCGCATCCACCAGAGCGGCCACCTCGCCGAGCTGTCGCCGGAGCGCCTGGCGTCGGTGAAGGAGGCGCTGGCGGCCTACAAGGGCTACCGCCACATCATCCCCGAGGCGCTGCCGATCTGGCCGCTGGGCATGCCGCAGATGGAGCACGACTGGCTCGCGTTCGGCCTGAAGCATCCGAGCAGGACGATCCTGGCGGTGTGGCGGCTCGGCGGCGGCGATCAGCGCACCATCCCGCTACCGCACCTGCGCGGACGGGCGGCGACGGCGCGCGTGATCTACCCGGCGACGAGCGACGCGACGGTGCAGTGGCACGCCGCCGCGGGGAATCTCGCGGTGCGGTTGCCGAATCGCACCACGGCTCGGCTGGTGGAGATCGTTCCGGAGGCGTGAGGTGTCGGCAGGGGCTGCGTTCGATGCTCCAAGCCCGAAGCCCGAAGCCCGAAGCTCGAAGGCCGACGCCCGAGGCACGAAGCTCGGCCCGCCCAGAGCGCGTCGGCAGCCCGGTTGTCGGCTGCCGGTCGCGATCCACGCACTACCGTGCCGCCATGCGCCAACGTCGCAGCGCCAGCGTCGCCGACCAGCCATGGCCGCAGCAGATCGTCGACTACCGTGGCGCGCGGTTGCGCGCGCAGGACTACTTCCAGCGGCCCGACATCGGCATCCAGGTCTACCGCCTGCGCGAGATGCCCGCGGTGCTGGCGCACGCGCACGAGTTCCAGGAGATCGTCTACATCGTGCGCGGTTCGGCCGAGCACGAGGTCACCGGCCCCGACGGCGCGATCGAGCGCTACCCGCTGCTGCCCGGCGACTGCTTCGTCATCGGCCGCGACGAGCGGCACGCGGTGCTGCGTCCGCGCCGCATCGAGCTGTGCAACGTGCTGTTCACGCCCGAGCCGCTGGTCGGCGACGCCAGCGGCATCGCCGCGGTGCCGGGTGTCGACGCGCTGATCGGCATCGACCCCGACCGGCCGCGCGGCGTGAAGATGCACCTGACGGCGGGCGAGCGCGAGTCGGTCATGGCGGGCATCGAGGCGATGCTCGACGAGACCGAGCGCGGCGCGCCGGGTCAGGCCGCGGCCATGCGCGGGCTGCTCATCGTCCTGCTGGTGCACCTGGCGCGGGCGTGGACGCGCACGCGCGGCGAGGAGCTGCCGTCGCGCCCGGGCCGTGGCCGCGATGCGCTCGACCAGGCGCGGGCGTGGATCGAGGAGCATTACGCCCGGCCGCTGACGCTCGCGGACATCGCCGCGCGCGCGCAGCTCAGCCCGGGTCATTTCAGCGAGCGCTTCAAGCAGCGCTTCGGCATCGGTCCGTGGGAGTTCCTCGCCGAGCTGCGCATCGCGCGCGCGCGCCACCTGCTGCGCACCACCGACGCCACCGTGACGCAGATCGCGCTCGCCGTCGGCTTCAGCGACAGCAGCTATTTCGCGCGCGTGTTCCGCGATGCCGTCGGGGCGACGCCGCGCGGGTTCCGCGCGCGGCGCTGAGCGCTCACCAGGCCGGCGGCTCGTCGCGCAGGCGCTGGATGTAGCTGAACGTGCCGCCGAACTGGCGCGAGTTGAGCCGCTCGTGCGAGACGTGCGGGCTGCCGTTCCGCTGGATCACGTATTCGTGCCGCGGCCCGTCGGCCCAGTTGTAGTGGTACATGGTGTTGCCGCTGACCGCGGCGCTCCACTCGACCTCGTACCACAGCAGCCGCTCGCCGGCACGCAGGCTGAGGAAGTCGGCCTCGGAGCCGAACGCGTCCTGCAGGCCGGCGACGACGACCTCGTCCCAGTCGCGCAATCCCAGCGTCGGCCCGGCGCCGCACGTCAGCAGGAACACGGCGTGCGACTGGCGCCGCACGCGGAACCAGGACTGCGACGGCCGGCGCGGTCGCGGATCGCCGTCGGCGAACGCCACCGGGTCGCCGACCGCCGGCATCGGATCGGGGCGCGTGCGCCCGAGGATCTGGTCCCATGGCAGGCCCGCGTCGAGCACCATCGGATTGGCGATCTCCAGGCCGACGGCGAACGGCGGACGTCCGAGGAGGGTCAGCGGACAGCGCGCGACCGCGCCCTGGGCGGGGAAGGCGCCGGGCCGCCACAGCGGCTGTCCGAGGCGGCCGCACGGTCCGAAGCGGCCGTCGCGGATGTCGATCCAGCCGTAGCCCTCCTCGTGCTCGTCGGTCAGCGGATCGTCCCAGCCGAGGCGCGCGCCCTCCTGCACGTACTGCAGCGCCGCGTAGAGCATCAGCCGCGCCTGGGTCTCGACGACCAGGGCGCGGCCCTCGTCGGCGTCGTCGCGCGCGCGCACCAGGAAGCCCAGCGCGAGGGTGGCGACGATCGCGGCGATGCCGGAGATCACGATCAGCACGGCGCCGGAGCGGTGGCTCATGTCATTCGTCCAGGGAAGGCCGGCCGGCGACCTTCCAGCCCGCGACCGCGTCGCGCTGCCGCCGCGCGCCGCGCAGCGTCGTCCCGGCGACGATCCAGTTGAGCTTGATCGCCTCGCCCGAGACCGGGCTGCGCACCGTCAGGCTGACCTGGTTGGCGCGGCGGAAGGTGGCGCACACCCGGCGCACCGCCAGCGCGAGCGCGGGCCAGTGCGACGGACGCAGCGGCATCGGCGCGATCAGCTCCTCGCTGCCGGCGAAGCCCGCGGCGGTCCACGGGTCCGGCCAGGCCTGGCCGATCGAGTTCCACACGTCGAAGCGCGCCTTGTTGCCGTCGGCGTCGACGACGCTCGGGTGCGTGGTGACCTGGTAGATGGCGCCGTTCGACAGGCAGGTGAAATCGCGCGGCGCGCAGACGCCCTCGTTGGTCGAGACGTGGTAGGGTCCCGTGACGTAGCGCGACCAGATGGATGGCGTCGCGCCGGTCTCGTCGACCGAGCTGTAGATGGTGTTGGCCGGCGCGTAGCTGAACAACGCGTAGAAGCCGAGCCGGTCGAACACCTGGTTGAGCAAGCGCGCCTGGCGTTGGTTCGGCGCCGTGCCGCCGCTGGCGGCCACCAGCTCGTAGCGGCCGTACTCGTTGGCGACGGCGTCGTTGCGGATCGGCAGCCCGCGGAAGGCCGCCTCGGGATGGCTCTGATCGGGAGAGAGGACGAGATCACCGGGCGCGGTCGGCGCTCCGGGCGCCGGGGCGACGAAGCGCAGCGGATGGAACGGCCTGCCCGCGGAGCGCAGCTTCTGCCGCGTGGCGTCGCCCGGATCGTCGACGGACGTCCAGAAGTCGACCTCGTCGAGCGCCGCGAGGTAGCCGGCGCGCAGCAGGCGGTTCTCGTCCGACAGGCGCGCGGTCGTCGACGACACCTGGGCGCAGAGCCTGACGCAGGCGTAGGCCGCGGCGCAGATCGTCAGGCCGAGCGCGGTCGCGATCATGAGCTCGATCAGGGTGTAGGCGCGGCGGCGCATCAGTAGTGCAGCCCGCTGAGGAAGCGCCGGTCGTAGACGTCGTACTGGACGACCGTGGTGGCGCGCATGCGCGCCGAGCGCGGCAGCGGACCGCGGTCGAAGCGGCCGTTGCCGTTGCGATCCGCGCCGTGGATGCCGAGGTAGCCCGCCTTGTAGGCGGCGGTGTTCCACTGCGCGTAGTGCGCGGTGTGCAGGACGGTGTGCAGCGCGACGTCGAACACCGACGAGCGCGCCGCGTCCTCGAAGTGGAACCAGGCGCCGGGCGGATAGCCGGTGCGCTCCGCGGAGACCTGCACGCCCTGCGAATCGAGGAAGGCGTTGTCGCTCGACGTCGCCTCGGCGGGCAGCTCCTCGGCATCCTCGTAGGCCTGCCAGTCGGCCGCCCAGCAGACGATGCGCCGCGTGCGATCGCTGGCGGTGAACGGCGCCGTCAGGTTGAAGGCGCGGTTGTCGCTCCACCCGGCGGCGATCCGGGCGCGATTATCCGGCATCGGATTCCAGCCGTGGTCGCCATGCGAGCGCCAGGCGTTCGCCGGCGCGCGGTTCGGCGGCAGCGGGCAGCCGATGAGATGGCTGACGTCGCCGCCGGGCGCGCTGGTCACCAGCGGCGAGAACAGGTCGTACTGCAGCAGCGGGAAATCGAACGCGGTCTGGCGGTTGAGCGGACGCGGCGCGCCCCAGTCGTAGATCGAGGTCGACGCGTAGCGCTGGGCCCAGGCCAGCGCGGCCTCGTGGCAGTCGACGGCGTAGGCGCGCTGCGCGGGCGTGGCCTCGTCGGCCGGGTTCGGGAAGGCGGCGGTGCGCGCCATCGCGGCGTGCGCCAGGCAGCGCATGGCCAGGATGCGCCACGGCGGCGGGAAGACGTCGAGGTCGGTGTCGGCCCAGGTCCCCGTCGGCAGCGCCGGCGGCGGCACCGGCACCTCGAAGCCGGCCATGCCGGTGGTCGCGACGCCCGCCGCCTGCACGAGCGCGCGGGCGCGGCGGATGTAATCGTCGATGACCAGCGGGTCGCGGTGCACGGCTTCGTACGTCGGGCCGCTGACCAGGGTGCAGACCGCGAGGAACTCGCCGTAGGCCGGCCAGCCCTGCTCCAGCCACTCCAAGCGCTCGCGCTCCTGCGCCGGCGCCGGGTACCAGTCGTGATAGGGCCACGCGACGCAGGGATGGTTCGGCAGCGCGTTCTGCTGCGCGTTGCCGATCACGCCGATCAGCAGGCTCTGGTTCTGCGCGACGGCCTGGTAGGCCAGCGCGCCGACCTGCACGCCGAAGGTCATGAAGTAGCCCGCCGCGACCTGATCGGTCGTGCCGCCGTACGACAGCGGCGTGCAGAAGAAGATCCGCCCGCCGTCGGCGATCAGGCGCGCGATCTCGTCGCCGTCCGAGTCGAGGCGTTCGGCGATCGCGCGCGGCAGCGGCAGCAGGCCGAGGTTCGGGTCCTCCATCTTGCGGTCGATGTCCGGCACCCACTGCATCGCGGTGTTCTGCGCCAGGTGCTCGCTCTCGACCTGGCGATGCTTGCGCAGGTGCTGCTCGTCGACGTAGGCGTCGACGATCTCGAGCACCTTGGCGCTCGCGTACACCTGGAAGCGCGCGAGGCGCTGCGCGCGCACGCCGACCGGGAAGCTGAGCGCGACGGTGAGCACCGCCGTCGACAGGATCGCCAGGCTGATGGCGATCTCGAAGAGCGTCATGGCGTGGCGGCGGCGCATGCCCGAGCAGACGGGGAACCGGATCGCCGGATGACAGGAACCTACCAGGACGATCCGTGACTTTTCCACGGTCGGCGACGTTGCGCCTTGTCGCGCAGGTACTTGCGGACGTCGGTGATGACGGGCCGCAACCTCGTACGCCGCCGGTCCAGGCGCATGACGGCGTCCGCGCCAAGCTGCGAGCTGCGAGCATCGAGCCTCGCGCTTCAGCCCCGGCCGACCTTCCGCTCCCACCACCACGCGTACAGGCACGGCACCATGAACGGCGACAACAGGTCGATGGCCATGCCGCCGATGACCGGCAGGGCCATCGGCAGCAGGATCTCCGCGCCGCGCCCGTACGACCACAGCACCGGCGTCAGCGACATCAGCGTCGCGACGTTGGTCATCAGCGCGGGCCGGATGCGGCGCAGCCCGGCGGCGATGACCCGCTCGCGCACCCCGGCGACGTCGCGCGGCGCATCCCGGAAGCGTTCGTCGAGGTACAGCCCGATCAGGATCCCGTCGTTGAACATCACGCCGATCAGGGCGATGAAGCCGACGGTCACCGCGGTGGTCATCTGCGCGCCCGCCAGCCACACCGCGATCAGGCCGCCGGCGACCGTCACCGGCAGGTTGCCGAGGACGATGATCGCCGTGGTCACCGCGTTGCGCGTGCCGATGTAGATCAGGGCGATCATCGCCGCCAGCGATCCGGCGATGACCAGCGCCAGGACGCGGTCGGCGGCGCGCTTCTGCTCGGCGCGGCCGACCCAGCGCCAGGTCGACCCGGGCGGCGGCGTGAGGCGGCCATCGGCGATCGCGGCGCGCAGGCGGCGATCGGCCTCCGCGGCGACATCGACCTCGCCCCGGCCGCGCGCGTTGAGCAGCACGTAGCCGACACGGCGGCCGTCCTCGCTGCGGATCTGCATCGGGCCGATGGTCCAGGTCAACGCCGAGGGATGGTCGCGTTCATCGACGACGGTGATCCGCGCATCGTCCGGCACGGGCGGGCGCTCGCCCGCCGGCAGCGTCAGCTCGGCGCGGTCGCCCGACAGCGGCACGAGGTTGCGCGCGAGGTCGAGCGGCAGCGTGCGCCGCCAGTCCTGCGGCGACGGCGCGCCAGCGGCGCGATCGAACGCCAGGGTGAACCGTCGCGGGCGCGCCAGCAGGCTGGACAGCGGGATCGAGCCGTGGCCGCCGTCCATCAGCGGCACGCGCACCGCGCCGAGCTCCTCCGGATCGTCGCGCAGCTCGCGCAGATAACGCAGGCGGATGCCGTAGCGCTGGTTGCCTTCGATCGTCCACGCCAGCGGCATGCCGCCCAGCGCGCTCTCGACCGCCATCAGCGCGTCCTCGGCGGTGATGCCGAAGCGCGCGAGGCGCTCGCGGTCGAAACGGATCTCGGCGTACGGCTTGCCGCCTTCGCGCGCGGCCTGCACGTCGACCGCGCCGGGCACGCCGCGGACGATCGGCTCGGCGGCGACGGCGAAGCGCTCGATCGCCGCGGAATCGTCGCCCTGGATCTGCAGCGCGATCAGGCTGCGGATGCCGGTCGAGAGCATGATCACGCGGGTCTCGATCGGCTGCAGCCACGACGGCGCGACGCCGGGGATCTCCGCTTCGGCCGACAGCACGGCGCGGACCTCGTCGAGCGTGCGCGGTCGGTGCTCGAAGCCCGCGCCCGCTCCGCGCGGCATCGCGTGCACCGGCCACTCCGCGTACGGCTTGAGCACGACGACCGTCTCGACCATGCCGATGGGCGCGGGGTCGAGCGCGGTCTCGGCCCTGCCCATCTTGCCCATGACGCCGGCGACCTCGGGCACGCCGGCGATGCGGCCGTTCTGCAGCGACATCACGCGCAGCGACTCGCCCAGCCCGCCCTGGGCGAGGATGCTGGGCATGAACAGCAGGCTGCCCTCGTCGAGCGGCGGCAGGAAGCTCTCCCCGGTCCCGGGGAAGGTCCGCGCCAGCCAGCGGTCCGGCGCGGTGCGCGCCAGATCGGCGCCGAACCAGCCGGCGACCGCGTGCAGCGGCGTCGACAGCGCCGGCCAGCCGAGGCCGAACAGGTAGCCGCACGCCGCGACCACCAGGCAGCGCAGCACGAACGCCCACTTGTGCGCCAGCACCCAGCCGAGCACGCGCGCGTACGTGCGATGCACGACGCGGCTGGTCGGGTTGTCCTCGATCGGCCGCAGCCGCTCGCCGCCGAGGCGCCACATCAGCCAGCCGACGACGGCCGCCATCGCCGGCGCGGCGAGCCAGCCGGGCACCGCGACCGCCCAGCGGTCGTGATCCCGGGCGATCGCGAAGCCGTGCGCGAACCAGCCGAACGCCGCCCCGGCCGGCAGCGCCGCGAGCACGACGCGCAGCGGCGGCGGCAGCGTCCACGGCGGCAGCAGCAGGCGGCACAACGCCGGCACCAGGGCGATGCCGAAGAACGCCGCGCCGGCGATGGCCATGGTCTTGGTCGCCGCGAGCGGCGCGAACAGCCGTCCGGCCTGGCCGTCGAGCGCGAACACCGGCAGGAAGCCGACGATCGTGGTCAGGCTGGCGGTGACGATGGCGGGGGCGACCTCGCGCGCGCCGGCGATCACCGCGGCGACCACGCGCTCGTCGCGCCACGAGGTCATCGGCGCGCGCCCCGCGGCGCGTTCGCGCTCCTGCGCCGCGACCAGGTGCTGGAAGACGTTCTCGCAGATCACGATGCCCATGTCGACCATGACGCCGACCGCGATGGCGATGCCGGCGAGGCTCATGAGGTTCGCGCTCATGCCGGCGGCGTGCATCGCGCTGAACGTCACCAGGACGCCGAGCGGCAGCATCAGCCCGATCGCCAGGCTCGCGCGAGCGTGCATGAGGAAGAGCAGGACCACCGCCATGGTGACGATGAGCTCCTCGACCAGCGTGCGCGTCAGCGTCGCGCTGGTCTCGAGGATCAGGCGCGAGCGGTCGTAGAACGCCTCGGCGACGAGACCATCGCGCGCCAGCGTGGCCGACAGCTCGTCGAGCCGCCGCTTCACCGCGGCGATGACCGTGCGCGGGTCCTCGCCGACGCGCATCGCGACGATCGCGCCGGCCTGCTCGCCGTGCTCGTCGGCGAGGATGCCCTGGCGCACGGCGCCGCCCAGGGCGACGCGCGCGACCTGGCCCAGGCGCACGCCGGTCGCGCGGTCCGGATCGCCGCTGACGACCAGGTCCTCGATCTCGTCGAGCGTGCGCACCGCGGCGACGCCGCGGATCATGGTCTCGACGCCGCTCCCCTCGACGCTCATCGCGCCGACGTCGCGCCCGGCGGCGCGGATCGACGCCTCGACCTGCGCGAGGGTCACGCCCATCTCCTCGAGCCGGCCCGGATCGAGGTCGACGTGGTATTCGCGCACGACGCCGCCGACCGCCGCGACCTCGGCGACGCCCGCGACGGCGGTCAGCGCCGGGACGACGACCTGGTCGAGCGCGCGCCGCCGCGCCTCGAGATCGCCGCCGCCGCGCAGGACGAAGGCGTAGACCTGGCCCATCGCGGTCGCGTCGGGTCCGAGCACCGCGGTGACGCCGGCGGGCAGCTCGGCCTGGAGGCCGGCCAGCCGCTCGAGCGTGCGCGTGCGGCAGTCGTAGAAGTCTCGCCCGTCGTCGAACACGACGTAGGCGTAGCCGGCGCCGTACAGCGACAGGCCGCGCACCGTGCGCACCCCCGCCAGTCCCTGCAGCCCGAGCGCGAGGCGCGCGGTGACCTGGCGGTCGACGTCCTCGGCGCTGCGCCCGGGCCACTGCGCCCACACCACCACCTGGTTGTCGGAGAGGTCGGGGATCGCGTCGACCGGGACGCGGGTGGACGACCACAGGCCGGCCGCCGCGACGAGCGCCGCCGCCGCCAGGGTCAGCCACGGATGTCGGACGGTGGCGGCGATCACGGCGTCGCGGCCCCGTCGGGGAAGAGCAGGCTGGGCGCGCCGGCGAGCTGCGCCTGGCTGTCGATCAGGAAGGCGCCCGCGGTGGCGACGACGTCGCCGATCTCCAGGCCGGAGCGGACGATCACGCGATCGCCGAGGCGCGGCCCGAGCGCCAGCTCGGCGATGGCGAAGCGCTGCGCGCCGCGGTCGTCGCCGGTGGCCTTCCACGCGATATCGCGCGTGCCCGTCGACAGCACGGCCGACCTCGGCACGGCGACGAAGCGGCCCCAGGACGCCTCGTCCTCGGGATCCGCCGGCGCGAGGTCCGGGCCGAGCGCGGCGCGCAGTCGGGCGGTGACGAGCGCGCCGTCGAGCAGCCTGCCGGACGGCTCGACGACGTGCAGGTGCGTCTCGCGCGTGCGCGCCGCGGTGTCGAGCGTCGGCGAGAGCCAATCGACGCGCGCCTCGAGCCCCGCGAGGTCGCCGGCGTCGTCGCTCGCCAGCGCCGCGCGCTGACCCGGGCGCAGGAACCGCGCCTCGGCCTCGGGCACGTGCAGGACGACGATGAAGCGATGCGGATCCACCAGGTCGAGCAGCGGCCGATCGGCGGCGATCTCATCGCCCACCGCGGGCAGGACGCCGTTGACGACCACCCGTCCGGCGAACGGGCTGACGATCGTCACGGTGTCGGTCGGTTGCTCGCCGCGCCTGATCGCCTCGGCCACGCCGGCCAGGTTCCAGCGGGCGAAGCGCGTGGTCAGCGCCGCCGCGAGCTGGTCGTCGCCGCTGGCGATCGCCGCCGCGAGCTCCGCCTGCGCGCCGAGCAACGCCGGGCTGTAGAGGTCGACCAGCGGCTCGTCGGCGGCCACGATCGCGCCCGCGTGCTGCCCGCCGGGGTGCCGGCGCACGACCCGGCCGGCGACGCGCGCGACGACCGCGCGCCGCGTGCGCTCGTCGGCCCGCGCGGTGCCGTAGGCGTGCACGGTGATGACCGCCGGAACGGCCTCGACCACCGTGGTCGCGACGCCCATGCGCCGGCGCTGCTCATCGCTCAGCGCGCCGGCGACGATGCGCTCGAGCGTCATGCCGCACACCGGGCAGCGGCCGTCGCCGCGGGTCTCGGCGAGGTAGTCCATCATCGCGCACGCCCAGCGCACGCCGGGTTCGCGGCCCTCGCCGCCGTCGTCGACGCGGACGAACAGCCGCGTCGCGGGCGTCAGCGCGATCGCGGCCGCTCCGGCGAGCGCGGCGAGCGCGGCGATGATCAGGGTGCGGTGGCGGAGCATGCTCATTCCGCCTTGCCGCCCTGGAGCGCGGCCGGCCCGTAGCGCTCGATGTCCTCCTTCAGCTTCGGCAGGCAGGCGATGCAG
>DASPLE010000071.1:0-8960 GCA_035627695.1 Planctomycetota bacterium | reverse complement strand
TCGCGTAGAAGATGATGTTGACGCCCATGCGGTAGGCGACGGCGCGCGGCTCGTTGCCCATGTTGTGCATGCCGCCGCCGAGCGGGTTCGACGGCGTCGGCGGGGTCGAGATCTCCCAGAAGCAGCCGATGTCGGGCGGCGTGTAGAGCACCGCCATGCGCCCGCCGACGTCCATGAACTCGAACGGATTGGTGCCGAGCTGCTTGGGCAGGCCGGCCTCGTTGTCGCTCATCGCGTACTTCTGGCGCATCAGGTTGGCGAGCTCGGGCTTGTCGACCGGGATCGGCCGGAGCTCCTGCTCGGGGAAGACCTTGCGCATCTCGCCGTGGAACGCCGGGCCGAACGGGAAGCCGTAGAGGCAGTCGTCGGCGTGCAGGAAGCCGCCGCGCTCCAGCCAGGTGCGCAGGCTGGCGATGTCGGCCTCGGACAGGGTGAAGGCGTTGTGCGCGGTCATGAACACGAACGGCCAGTCGGTCAGCTCGGCGGCGTCCATGGTCAGCGGCTGGCGCGGCTGCATCGCCTGCGCGTCCATGCCGGTCAGGCGCTTGAACTGCTCGACCATCGCCGGCAGCGACGTGGGATCGGTGTCCCAGTCCGAGTTGAACTTGAACTCGCGCATGACGAAGCGGCGGCGGCCACGCACGAACGCCTGCGGCTTCTCGTCGTCCGCCTGCGGGCCCTCGCCCTGGCTGGCGGCGTAGTCGTCGAGCTCGGCGGCGCTCATGCCGAGCACGCCGCTCTCGTCGCCGCCCTCGGCGGCCCAGTCCTCGAGCGCGACCGCGGGCAGCGCGAGCGCGGCCAGCGCGGCGGTCAGGACGATGCGCAGGATCATGGCGCGCCCTCGGCGTCGAGGCTGCCGATGTAGGCGCGGTACACTTCCTGATCCATGCCGGACAGCGCGTCGTCGACCTGCGACACGTCGATGGTCCGCGCCTGGACGACGCCGGGCGGCTCGGGCGGCGGGTCGTTGCGCGGCGGCTTCTCGCGCTGCGCCAGCGCCGCCTGCTTCTGGCGGTTGTAGAGGTCGACGGTCCAGGTGCCGGCGTACATCACGTCGGCCATGATCTCCTCGCGCGAGACCACGGCGATGCGGTACTCGGGCGTGCGCGCGATGTGCGGCGCGCGCTCGGGGCCGAGGTCGTACGCGTCGGCGGCCTCGGCCCAGAAGACGATGCGGTCGCCGACGGTCGCGCCGAGATCGGCGAGGCGCGCCAGCGACAGCCCGCTGACCTGGCGCGGCGGCGACACGAACGAGCGCTCTTTACCCGCACCGCTGCGCGGCGCTTCGGTTTCAAGAAGAGACTCGAGGCGCCAGTGGAGCGCGACGCGCGCGACGCCCTGGTCGTCGCTCGCCTTGATGATCAGCGGGACGCGCGCGAGATCGGGCGCGAGCAGCGTCGGCTCCTGCGCCGGCGAGCTGTGCGGCAGGCCGCTGAAGGCGATGGTCGGCGGCTGGTCCTTGCGCACGACCAGGCGGTAGGCGCGCGCGGCGTCGTCGTTGGCGAAGCCGTACTCATCGACCAGCGCCAGGGTGTAGGCGGTCTCGACGTCGCTCGCCGAAGCGAGCCACGCCTCGGCGTCGAGCTTGAGCACGCCGTTGGCGAAGCGGTCGCCGACGCTGAAGGCGATCGGCGTCGCGCCGGCGACGGCCAGGGTCGCGCCGGCGAGCGGCTTGTTGGCCTCGATGGTCAGCACCACGGTCGAGCCGTAGAGCGCGTCGAGATCGCCGTCGCTGCGGCTGTCGACCTCGGGCGCGCGGCGGACGTAGTCGGGGGCGGCGTACTCGACGGTCAGGACGGCGATGCGCGGGCGCTCGGTGACGACCACCGAGACGCGCTCGCTGACCAGCTTGCCGACCGAGAACCAGCAGGTGAACGGCTGCGTCGCCGCGGGCATGAGCAACGCGGCGCGGCCGTCGGCGTCGACCGGCAGCGTGCGTTCGCTCCACTCGGCGTCGTCCGCGAGGCGCCAGCGCACGATGGTCTCGGCGGCGCTGAAGCCGTGCAGGCGCGCGCGCACGGTCACGTCGCTGCCGGCGAGGTAGGCGCGCTCGAGCGGCTCGACGGCGATGCCGGCGCCGAGCGCGCCGCGCAGGTGATCCGCCAGGTCGCGCCAGGCGTCGACCAGGCCGCGGAAGCCGCCGCCGATCGCGCCGGGCGCGCTGGCGACCGCCGCGATCCAGGCGACCAGCGCCAGCGCCGCCGCGGTCAGCTGGCGCCGCGCGGGACGGCGATCGACCACGGCGTCGAGATCGGCGGCGGCGACGTCCGCGCCGGCGCGCAGCACCAGCGCCGAAACGAGATCGCGGTGGAAGCGCGGCTTCTCCGCCGTGAGGTCCGGATAGGTCTCGATCGCGCTGACCAGCCGGCTCTCGAGGCCCGGACGCGCGTGCTCGACCAGCAGCGCCGCCGCGACCGGCGTCGTGCGCTTGAGCGCCGGGCGGATCACGCCGCGCCACGCCAGCCACAGCGCGGCGATGACGGCCAGCGGCAGCACCAGCGCGCGCACGATCAGCGGCATGCCGAACGCGGCCTGCGCGGCGATCGCGATCAGCAGCGGCGCGCCGACCAGCCACACCAGGCGCCCGGCGCCGACCGCGACGACGCAGCGGCGCTGCGCGGCGGCGATGGCGAGCACGCGGTCGCGCACCGCGGCGTACGCGCGCTCGACGTTCTCGGCGATCGTCGCGCTCATGACAGGCCCCGGCGCTTGCGCATCAGCCACTCGCCGACCAGGCAGAGGATGAGCAGGGCGAAGAGGACCGGCGACTGCCAGACGGCGACCACGCGCGCCTCGCGCACCAGCGTCGGATCGCCGGCGGGCAGCGGCAGGTCGCGCCACGCGGACAACGGCGCGCTCGCGCCGCCGCCGGCCGCGGCGAGGCGCGCCAGGGCCTCGCTTTCGGCCGCCGGGCGCAGCAGCTCCGCGCGCGCCGGCGCGACGCGCCACGAACGGGTCGCGGCGGCTGGCGCCGCCGGCGCCGCGGGCTCGGCCGCGTCGCCGACGGTGGTGACGACGGCGGCGATGGCATGCTCGCCGGCGACGGCGGGCGTGAAGGCGAAGCCGTAGCGGCCGGGCACGCGCGGATCGGCCTTGGCGCGGGCGATGACCGGCCCGCCGCTCGGCGGCATGACGGTGAACTCGACGGCGGCGTCGAGGCGCGGGTCCCCCTCGGGGCTGCGCACGGTCATGTGGAAACGCGCCGGCTTGCCGACCTCGAGCGACGGATCCTCGGCGATCAGATCGCCCTGCGGTTTCTTCACCCGCGGATCGCCCGCCAGCCAGCGCGCGGTCAGACCCCAGAAGCGCTGGTGGTAGTCGGTCTCGGTGGTGCGCGCCATGCCCCAGTGCCAGGTGCCGTCGAGCGCGCTGGCGAGCACGCGGCCGTTGCCGCGCTGCCAGGCGGCGGCGATCGGCCGCGGCGCGTTGCGCACGCGCAGCGAATCGTGGGTCAGCAGCAGCGTCGCGCCCGGCTTCACGCCGCTCAGCGCGTTGCCGCCCTCGACCCACGGCAGCTCGTTCCACGCGCGCTGGTTGGCCGCCGGGTCGTACTCGAGCTGCATCGCCGGATGCAGCAGGCCCTGGCCGGCGACGCGCACGTTGAAGCGGTTGACCAGCTGCTTGGCGCGCTCGTCGCCGAAGGCCACCGGCAGCAGGCGCGCCACCGGCGTGTCCTGGTACTGGCCGTCGCCGTAGACGTGGAAGCCGCCGATGGTCATGAGGCCGCCGCCGAGGCCGGTGACGAACGCTTCGACCATCGCGTAGCGGTCGGCCTGCTCGAACTGCTTGCGCTCGAGATCACCGATGATGAGCACGTCGAAGTACGCCAGCTCGTCGAGCGTCGCGGGGAAACCCTTCGCCGCCTCGACGAGCACCGCCTTGCCGTCGGGGCGCCTCGGCCTGCCCTGGTAGAACCAGTCCTGCTCGGGGATGCGCACCAGGCCGTGGAAATCGATGGCCGGATCGGCCTCGAGCGCGCGCTTGACGAACTTGTATTCCCACGACGGCTGGCCCTCGATGAACAGCACGCGGATCTTCTCGCCGCGCACGTCGAGATCGAAGGCCGCGGCGTTGTTGTCGGCGCTGAGCTCGTCCGGGCGCGCGTCGACGCGCATCGCGTAGCGCCACAGGCCGGGCTTGGCGGTGCGGAACTCGATGCGCGCGAGCGCGGCCTCGCCGGCGACCAGCGCGACGCTGGTCGAGGCGACCTCCTTCTCGGCGCCGTCGGCGGTGACGGCGAACAGGCGCACCGTGGCGTCGCCGGCGACGTCGTGGGAACGCAGCTCGGCGGTGGCGAGCGCGCGGTCCTCCGCCCAGACGAAGGACGGGACCTGCACGCGCTCCAGCACCACGTCGCGCACCGCGTCGGCGCCGACCGCGAGCGCGCTGACCGGCGCCGGCAGCTCGCGCGCGGCGCGTTCGAGCGCGGCGGCGCCCAGCGCGGCGCCGTCCGAGATCACCAGGATCGCGGCCGGAGGCCGGGTCGCCGCGCCGGTCGCGGCGCCGATCAGCCCGACGGCGAGGTCCTGGGTCGCCCCCGCGCCGGTGCCGTGCTCGTCGACCGCGAAGGCGTCGTCGAGGCGCGCGCGCAGGCCGTCGGCGAGCGCGGCGGCGGCGGTGTCGCCGCGGCTGGACGAGGCGCGATCGGCGTGCGGCAGCGCCATGCTCGCCGAATCGTCGACCACCAGCACCAGGCGCGGCTTGAGGCGCTTGACCAGGTCGAGCGACACCGCGGCGCCGCTGACCATCGCCAGCAGCAGCACGAGCGCGGCGCAGCGCAACGCGCCGAGCATCAGCCGCGCGCGCGGCGTCAGGCCTTCCGTGGTCCGGCGGTAGACGACGATCACCAGCACCAGGGCCAGCGCGGCGCCGATGCCGAGCAGCGCCTCGCCGCCGGGCGCGAAGGTCCAGGTGGCGGCGGCGATCGACGCGCCGACGGCGTCCCAGGCGCCGGCGATCAGCAGCACGAAGCGCGTGACGAGGTGATCCATGTCAGGCCGCCGCCGTGCTGGCCTGACGCCAGGCGATGACGCTCTCGACGACCAGGACGACGAGCGCGACGACCAGCAGCCAGCGCCAGAGCTCGCCGTGCCGGCGCAGCGCGGCGAGGGTCGCCGCGGGATCGGCGTCGATCGCCAACGTTGTCGCCGACGGCATCAGCTCGGCGACGCGCTCGACGCCGAGCGCGGCGAGATCGCTCTCGCTGGCGCCGTGGTTCACCGACACCGGCAGCACGGCGGCGCCGAGGCCGGGCTCCGCCAGCGCGACCGCCGCGGCCCCCGGGCGCGCCGCCAGCAGGTAGTGACCGGGCGCGCGCGTCGGCGGCAGCACCAGCGCGTCGCCGGCGCGCAGGAACGCGGTGGGGATGAAGCCGCCGCCGTCGCCGACGCGGAACGAGCCGCTGGCGCTGCCGCGCAGCTCCGCCGGGATCAGCGCCGCGGCGCCGCCGCCGACCGGATGCTCGGCGACCAGCGGCGGGTCGACGTCCGGCGCGCCCAGCGCCTTGACCAGGTTGCGCACGAGCAGCGGGAACGCGGGACGCAGCGGCCAGTCGCTGTCGCGCAGGTGCGCGCCCGCCGCGGCGAGGATGACCCGGCCGCGCCCGACCCGTCCTTCGACCAGCGCCGGCGAGCCGTCGGCGAACCAGGCGAGGACGGTGGCGTCCGCTGCCGGCTCCAGCTTCAGCCACGCGTCGCAGCTCAGACCGGTCGCCGCGCCGGCGCCGCGTGCCTTGAGCTCGGCCACCGCCGGCTCGCGCGCGGCCAGCGCGGCGATGTGGGTGAACGTCGTCTGCGCCGACGACACGCGCGCCGGCAGGAAGCCCCAGCCGTTGTACTCCTCGGGCGCGGCGCCGGCGGGCGGGAAGACCATGACCCCGCCGCCGTCGGCGGCGAAGTGGCGCAGCTTCTCGCGCTGCGCGGCGTCGAGCGCGGTCGCGCCGACCACGGCGATGACCGCGTACTTGAACACCGCTTCATCGGTCAGCGCGGCGAGCTCGCGCTCGATCGGCTCGGCCAGGGTCTGGACCTGGTTGCTGCCCGCGCGCGGCGACAGCGCGTTGACCAGGTAGAAGGACGAGCGCGCCGCGCCGCTGCCGCCCTGGCCGCTCAGGCACAGCGCGGTGATCGGCGGGCGCATGCCGACCTGGAAGTGCCAGCGGTCGTCGTAGGCGAACGCGTCGCGCGCGCACGCCGCGACGGCGGTGCAGGTCAGGTCGCGGCCGCGCCCCATCACGCGCAGCGGGAATGCGGCGCGCACCGCGGCGCCGGCGGGGATGGATTCGAGCGCGACCTCGGTCTCGCGGCCGTCGCCGGCGCCGACCGTCAGCGTGACCGGACCGCTGTCGGCGTCGCCGCGGTTGGCGATCAGCGCCGTGCCGCCGACCACGCTGCCGAGGCTCGCGTCGCGTTCGTCGAGCTCGACGCCGGTCACGGCGATGTTCACGCCGCCGGCCCCGGGCTCGATCGCCACGAGCGAGAGGCCGACGCCGTCGAGGTCGGGCATGGCCGGAGCGTCCGCCCCCGCATCCCACTCGCCGCGCTGCAGGTCGCTGTAGACCACCACCTGGCGGTCGCCGTCGCGCGACCCCGCCAGCAGTCGCGCCGCCACCGCCAGCGCGGCGCGCGCGTCGCCGGGCGTGGCGGCGACCGTCGCGTCGGCGATCGCGCGCACCAGGCGCTCGCGGCCGTAGCCGAGGCGCGGCTGGTCGGCGTCGTCCCAGCCGACCAGCGCGGCGCGCGTCCCGTCGGGCAGGTCCATGAGCGCCTGGCGGATGCGCGCGTGGTCGCTGGTCATCGCCGTCAGCGAGCGCTTCGCGGCCTCGGGCCCGTCGACCAGCAGCGCGGTCGGCGCGCCGGCGTGGCGCCCGAGCGCGCCGAGCAGCTCGCCGCGATCGGCGGTGAAGCGCGGTCCGCCGGCGCCGGCGCTGAGCACCAGCTCGGCGCGGTCGCCGTCCTGCAGCTTCGCGGCGAGCGCGCCCGCCGCCTCCTGCGCGCGGGCGAACAGCGTCACGCCGTCGCGCTCCCGGCCCATGCTCGGCGAGTTGTCGAGCACGATGACCAGGGACAGGCGCTGTTCGCCGAGGCCGCCGAGCCCGGCGCCGGCGAACGGCCGCGCCAGGCCCAGCGCCAGCGCTGCGAGCGCGGCGATGCGCAGCGCCAGCAGCACGCGGTCGATCAGCCGGCGCTGGATGACGTTGTGCTTCACGGTCGTGTCGAAGAAGCGCAGCGTGGTGAACGGCCGCTCGGGATACCGCTGGCGATGGATCAGGTGGATCGCGATCGGCGCGGCGATCGCGGCGAGACCCAGCAGGAACGCGGCGCTGAGGAAGCCCACTCAGACGCTCCGGCGCGCGCGGAAGCGGAGGTAGTCGCCGAGGGTCTTCTCGATCGGCGTCGAGGTGCGGACGGCGACGTAGTCGATCGAGGACTTGCGGCAGCCCTCCTTGATGTCGTCGCAGAACGCGCCGATGCGGCCGCGGTACTGGTCGCGGAAGGTCGCGGGATCGACGGCGACGCGCGCGCCGCCCTCGAGGTCGCGGAAATTGGCCAGCTCGTCGTAGCCGAAGTCGAGCTCGGCGTCGTCGAGCAGGTGGAAGACGATGACGTCGTGCTTCTTGTGCTGGAAGTGGCGCAGCCCGGAGAGCACCGCCTCGGGCTCGTCGAGCAGATCGCTGATGACGATGACCATCCCGCGCGCGGTGATGGTCTCGGCGAGGTGGTGGCAGGACCTGCCGACGTCGGTCTTCGGCCCGGGCTTCACCGAGCCGAGCGCGCCGAGCACCGCGCGCAGGTGCGCGCGGCTGCCGCGCGCCGGGATGAAGTGGCGGATCTTCTCATCGAACGTCACCAGCCCGGCCATGTCGTTCTGGTGGATGACCAGATAGCAGAGGCTGGCGGCGAGGTACGAGCCGTAGGCCAGCTTGGTCAGCTTCCCGTCGCCGAAGTCCATCGAGCGCGAGACGTCGAGCAGCACCGTCGCCTTGAGCTGGCTCTCCATCTCGTAGCGCTTGACGTAGAATTTGTCCTTGCGCGCCCAGACCTTCCAGTCGATCGAGCGCGAGTCGTCGCCGCGCGCGTAGTCGCGGTGGTCGACGAACTCGACCGAGTAGCCGAACTTCGGGCTCTTGTGGTAGCCGACGAACGCGCCATCGACCAGGCGGCGCGCCGCGAGCTCGAGGTTCGGCAGGCGCGCGAGCACCGCGGGATCCAGGTAGTGCGAGCCGACGATCTTCATGGCGTGCTGCCGAGGCCCAGCGCCTACTCTTTCGGTTCCGGCACCGACGCGACGAGCTCGTCGATGATGCGCACGATGTCGTAGCCCTCCGCCTCGGCGGCGAAGTTCGCCTGCAGGCGGTGGCGCAGCACGCTCATCGCGCAGGCGCGGATGTCGGCGGTGGCGACGTGCAGGTTGCCGCGCAGCACCGCCTTGGCCTTGCCGCCGATGATCAGGTTCTGCACCGCGCGCGGGCCGGCGCCCCACTGGATCCACTTCTTCGCGGTCGCGCAGCCGGAGGCCTCGAACGGCCGCGTCGCGCGCACCAGGCGCGCGGCGTAGGCGACGACGTGGCGCGCGACCGGCACTTTGCGCACCAGCGCCTGGAAGCGGATGATGTCGGCGGCGGTCAGGACGGTGTTGATGGTCGGCTTGTCGTCGACCGTGGTCGACAGGCCGATCTCGATCTCCTCCTCCTCGCTCGGGTAGCCGACGTGGATGTTGAACATGAAGCGGTCCTGCTGCGCCTCCGGCAGCGGGTAGGTGCCCTCCTGCTCGATCGGGTTCTGGGTCGCGAGGACCAGGAACGGCTCGTCGAGCTTGTAGGTCTTGGCGCCGATCGTGACCTCCTTCTCCTGCATCGACCGGCAGCCCCTTGCGCGCCGCGTACCACAGCGCCGCCTGGCAGTAGCGCAGCGCGGCGTCGCGGTCGAGGCGCTGGACGTAGTCGGCGTAGCCGTGGATCA
>DASPLE010000070.1:0-32107 GCA_035627695.1 Planctomycetota bacterium | reverse complement strand
CGAGCTTCGAGCTTCGAGCTTCGGGCCTCGGGCCTCGAGCCTCGGTCTTGGGCTCGGTCCTCCGCCCCCCCTGCGCCACCCACCAGCCCCTCTCCCACCGGTTTCGCAGTTGCCGCCCGTCACCCTCCCCATGCACTGCGCGGGCCATGCGTTACGCGCCGACCGCCTGCATCGCCGCCCTCGCCGTCGCCGCCCTCGCGGGCTGCTCGAGCTCGAGCGAGCGCCTCTACTACCAGACGCGCTACCTGCCGACCGGCGGCAACGACGCCGTCTACGCGTCCCACGAGCGCTCGCGCTGGACCGGCGACACCGAGATCTACGAGCTCCCCGCGGCTCCTCCCGGCCTCGACGAGCACATCGAGCGCAGCGAATGCCGCATGCCCGGCGCGCGCTTCAAGCCGCAGACCATCGCCGGCTGGCGCGACGGCGGCGACGACGAGCCGGGCTCCGGCGGCGTCGACGAGGCGGGCGATTACGACTCCCGGCCGCGCATCGTCGCCTCGCTCGGCCCCGACTACGTCCTGCCGGTCTCCGGCCAGCGTCCCGAGGACCACGGCCCCGGGCTGGTCGATCGTCCCGGCTATCCGAATGGCGACTGGGACCGGCGCCCGCGCAGCCGCACCGGCGCCGGCATGGACACGCTGCGCGGCGACAAGCACGGCGCGTACAAGCCGCAGGAGAAGTGGGACTACTGCCTGGATCCGCTGCCGACGCCGACGCGCTGAGTCGGACGCGCGGCGGGCCGCACGGACAGCACCCGCCTCGGCATGAGAGAGCGCCTCATCGGTCTGCTGTTCCTGATCCTGTCCGTGCCCGCGTGGTATGGCCTCCTCGTGCTCCTCGCGCACCCGGCGTGTCCATCGTGGCTGATGCCGCTGATCTTCACGCCGCCGGTGTTCGCCTACCTCGGGCTCATCATGCTGTCGTTCGGCATCTCCGTGAAACGGATCTGGCGGGAAAACCAGGGCTGGCCGTGGTACCAGCGGCTGCTGAGCGCGCTGATCGCGTTCATGGCCATCACCTGGGGCGGCGCGGGACTGATGGCCATCTACCTGACGCGCCACCAGGCGTGGGATTGACGTCCATCGCCGCCGACGCGGCCGGCCATCATGGAGGTGCATGACGATGCCCAGGAAATCCATTTTCACGATGCCCTTCGCGACGGTCTACCCGCTCTACGTCCAGAAGGCGGAGCGGAAGCAGCGCACGAAAGCGGAGGTCGACGGGATCATCCGCTGGCTGACGGGGTACGACGAGGCCGCCCTGCGTCGCCAGATCGCGGACGGCAATGATCTCCGGACGTTCTTCGCCCAGGCGCCGCGCCTCCATCCGAACCGCGCGCTCATCACCGGCGTCGTCTGCGGCGTGCGCGTCGAGACGGTCGAGGACCCGCTGATGCGGACGATCCGGCAGCTCGACAAGCTGATCGACGAGCTCGCGCACGGGAAGGCGATGGAGAAGATCCTGCGCGCGTGATGCGGAGCGCGTGCGCCTGTCGGCGCCGCGCCCGGCCTCACCCGACGGCTCAATCCGCGCCGTGGTCGGCACCCGCGAACGGCCCGATGTAGGACGTCGCCACGACGACGTTGTCGCACCACTTGGTCTCGCCCTTGGCGTGATCGTGCACGTGCAGCCCGAAGGAGCACGTGTCGATCGTCAGCTCGGCGACATCGCGCAGCCGCAGCCCGGGAAGATCCGCGACGAGCCGTCCGTCGAGCCAGAACGCGATGCGCCCGTCGCGGGCGCCGGGGGTATTGGCCTGCACCATCAACTCGTAGCAGTACCAGCGGCCGAGCTCGGGCACGACCTCGGGCCGCGCGACGAACCCGTCGGCGTACGGGAACGGCGTGCTGGTGGACGGCATGACGATGCCGGTGGGGAAGAAGTGGTCGCCCCACTCGCTGCGCTGCTCGGGATGGTAGACGTAGACGTTGAGGCTGCCGGGGCTCGGGGTTCCGGCGTCGCCGCGCCAGCATTCGCAGTGGACCAGGAACTTGTTCCGGCCGTCGGCCGGGATCCCCGGGGTCGCGCGACCGTCGACGTCGTAGTGCGCGCCGACGCCGAAGCCGTTGTGGCTCGAGCCGACCACGTCGAAGCGTCGATCGAGCTTGGCGTAGCAGCGCAGGAAGAGGACGTCGCGCTCGGGGAAGAGGCGCTTGCGGATGCTCGCGCCGGCTTCGGCGTCCTGGGTCGGCAGCGCGAACTCGGCGGCCCTCCCGCCCGCGAACACCGCGTCGGTCGCGGTCGCGATGCGCACGCCGCCGTCGACGCCGAGGTCCCACATCGCGCGCAGGGCGTCGGCGTCGGCGTAGGATTCGAAGTCGTCGGCGAAGACCACGGCCGGATCCGCGGCGATGCCGACGTCGCCCGGATGGCGCGCCGCGATCCCGGTCGCGCCTTCCGGCAGCGGCTCGACCGCGGCCAGCGCGGCGGACGCGACGAGCAGGACCAGCGGCAGCGGGCGGGGGGCGGCGTGGGCGCTCATGCGGCGGGGCTCCTCGGGAGGCTCCATCCCTACGCCGCGGCGGACGCGCGCTGCATCGGCCGCGGTCAGCGCGTCATCGCCGTGTGGCGCAGGTCCTCGGTCGCGGCGGCGCGCGTGCCGCGTCGAGCGATCAGCGGATGACGAGCTTGACCACGTTGCCCGGGATCAGGTCCGGCTGGGTCGCGTCGAGATCGACGCGCACGTACACCGCGCTGGGCGATGAGATGCGGTCGCTGAGCGCCGTCGGGATGCGGTACTGGATGCCGCCGCCGGCGGTGACCTTGCCGGTGAGCTCGGCGACGCCGGTCGTCGGATAGACGGCGACCTCGTCGCCGATCTTCACGTCGCGCGCGCGCTCGGGCGGGATGAAGGCGTTGATCCAGACCTTGCCGGTGCCGGACACCGACATGACCACGCCGTCGCGCGGCACCGTCGAGCCGGCGCTGACCAGCACCTCGGTCACGACGCCGTCGGCCAGCGCGCGGATCTCGGTCGGGCCGGCGAGCTTGCGCAGATGCGTGCCGCGCGTCTCGAGCGCGGCGACGCGCGAGCGGATGTTCTCGATGCCGCGCTCCTTCTCCATCTCGCGCAGGCGCTTGACCTCGACGTAGCTCGCCTCGAGCTGGTCGAGCGTGCGCTCGGCGAGGTCGCGCGCCTCGTCGCGGGCGGCGACCTCGGCGGCGTCGACCCGCGCGCCGCGCGGGACCTCGGCGGCGAGCCGGTCGCGTTCGCCGATGGCGTCCGCCAGCTCGAGGCGCGCGCGCTGCGCGGCCTCGTCGGCGCGCTGGACCTCGTCGGCCAGCGCCGCGCCCTGCGCGGCGAGCTTCACGGCGGCGGCGGCGCGGCGTTCGCGATCGCTGGCCATCACCCGCGCCAGCTCGACGTGGCGCTCGGCGCGCGCCAGCTCCTCGGCGCGACGGGCGGCGGCGTCCTCGGCCGCGGCGCGGGCGCGCTCGACCGACAGGCCCAGCTCGTCCAGGCGGGCGCGGGCCGCGGTGACGTCGCGCAGCTCCTGGACCGGATCCTCGAACAGGGTCTCGCGCTGCGCGAGGGCGACCTCGAGCACGCGGCGTTCCTGGGCCAGCGACTCGGTGACGCCGTCGAGCTCGGAGCGGGCGCTGTCCGACGTCAGCACGTAGAGCACCTGGTCCGCCTCGACGCGGTCGCCCGGCTCGACGCGCACCTCCTCGACCACCGACAGCACCGGCGCGTGGAAGACCTCGGCGCCGGTCGCGACCATGCCGAAGCTGGCGACACGTCCGGCGGTGAGCAGCGCCCACAATCCGAAGGCCAGCGCCATCGCGGCGACCAGCGCGGCGAACACGCCGGCGACCGGGAAGTAGCGCGGCGTCGCGGCGCGCATCTGGCGCTGCTCGGCGGTGACCGCGGGACTGGTGACGTCCTCGGGCTGGAATCTCAGTCTCATGGCGTTGCTTCTGCGGAGTTGGCGGCGATGGGAGCGGCGATGGCGTCGGGAATGGCCGGAGCGGGGCGGAGGGCGCCGCGCGCGACACCGGCGACGCGCCACAGGCGGGCGAGGCGCACGGCCGCCTCGGCGCGGGCGGTGGCGGCGTCCTGCGCGGCGACCATCGCGGTCCGGTCGATCGCGGCGAGCGCCGGCTGATCGAGACCGCGCTCGGCATCGGGTTCGCCCTCGACGGCGCGCAGGCGGGCCTGGCGGCTGCGCGCGGCGGTCTCGGTGACGGCGGCCTCGGCGACCTGCGCATCGCCACGGGCGCGCCACCAGGCCACGTAGGCCTCCTCGAGCTCGCGCGCGACCTGCGCGGCTTCGATCTCCTCGCCGGCGGCATAGGCGGCGAGGACGGTGCGCGCGCGCTGCGCGGAGAGCTTGCGGTCGGCGAACCAGCCGGTCGGCAGCGAGCCCGACAGGCTGAGCAGGATGTAGTCGTCGACCGGATCGGCGAAGTCCTGGCGGCTCTGCCCGTACTCGACGCCGATGCTGGCGCCGGGGCGGTGCGCCGAGCCGGAGCGACCGACATGGAACGCCTCGATCAGCGCGTGGCGCGCCGCGCGCAGGCGCGGCTGGTTGAGCTCGGCCAGGCGGCGCAGGTCGGCGTACGGCCGGATCTCGTCGGGCGCCGCGGGCAGCGCGTCGGCGGCGATCGGCGCCTCCGGCCCGAGCGCGGCGAGCCGACGCAGCTCGTCGCAGTGCAGCGCGAGCTGGCGCGCGTTCAGATCGCGGCGCGCGATCGCCGCGGCCAGGTCGCGCGCGGCCACCGCGGTCTCCACCGGACCGGCGGCGCCGCCATCGCGACGCGCCTGCGTCGCGCTGGCCGCGGTCTCGGCGGCGGCGACGGCTTCGGCATCGCGCGCCACGGCGTCGTTCCAGGCGCGTGCCGCCCAGGCGTGCTCGAGGGTCTCGCCCAGCCTGGTCTCGATCTCGAGGTCGAGCACCGCGCGCGCCACCTCGGCACGCGAGAGCGCGCCGTCGGCGAGAGCGTCGATGCGTTTCCAGTCGAGCAGCGGCTGGACCAGGCCGACGACGCCGCGCGCGAGGCCCTCGGCCAGGACGTCGCCGGTGAAGCCGGGCGAGACCGCGATGCCGTGCTCGGGCGACCAGTACACGCCGGTGTGGAGCGTCGGGCGCAGCGCCAGGCGCGCCTGGCGGGCTTCGATCAGGGCGGCGGCGAGCAGCGCGCGGCGGCGGCTGATCGCCGGGTTGCGCGCTTCGACCAGCGCCGCCAGCGCGGCGAGATCGGGACGCCGCGGCACGTCGAGCAGCACCGGCTCGAGCCGGCCGTCGCGCTCGGCGAAGCTCAGGACATGGGTCGGCGGCGCGGCGTCCGCCGTCGCCTCGTACGGCGTCGGCGCGGCGTCGCCGGGCGACAAGCGCCACAGGCGGTACGCGCCTTCACCCGGGCCGCCGGCGAAGATCAGGCCGCCGTCGAGCGCGCGCCGCGCGGCGAACGACGCGCCGAAGGCATCCTCGGTCAGCGGCCGCGCCGCGCCGCCGCCGACCGGCACGGCCATCAGGCGGTTGCCGGAGCGGTCGTCCGCGAACACCACGACCTCGCGCTCCGGCCAGACCAGCGGGAGCGCCGCGTGGCCGTGGTCGGTCAGCCGCGCGTGGCCCGCCGCCTTCGGCCCGCCATCGGCGAGCGCGAAGTCGAAGCGGTGGACGTCGAGGCCGTGATCGCCGCGCAGGCTCGAGGCGAGCGCGCGCGCGATGCTGACCTTCCCGCCCTCCGGCGACAGCGCCGTGAGCGAGAACGAGCGCGGATCGAAGAGCAGGATCTCGCGGCGATCGTCGCGCGTACAGACGAAGAACACCGCCAGCGCCTCGTCGCTCAGCCCGTCCTGGGCCGGCGCGTCGACCTGGTCCGCGCCACCGTCGCCGAGGCGGAAGGCCACGCAGCGCGCCCGCGCGTCGGCCAGCGCGACGCGCAGCGCGTCGTGGCCGCCGGTCAGCGGCGCCGCGAGGTCGGCGTACAGGCGGCGCTGACGCTCGGTCTCGCGTTCCTGATCGTGCCGGGTCGCGGCGTCGCGCCCGCAGCCGGCGATCAGCAGCGCCGAGACGCAGGCGATGCCGGCCACGCCGGCCCCGAGCCGAGACGACGATCGGAAACGGCGGGCGGTGCTCACGTCGGGTGGACCGTCTCGTCGTCGAGGATCACGAACTGGTCGACGATGCTGGTGCCGTCGGCGCTGAGGTTCTCGTTGCACGCGCGCACCATCGCCTCGGTGTTGTCGAGGCCCGGCCCGGCGCTGGCGCGCGAGACGGTGACGCCGACCAGGTCGAGCTCGAAGGCCGCGCTGCAGCGGCGCGCGGCGCTCTCGATGCGCGTGGCGACGACCGCCGCGCCGGCGGCGTCGGTCATCGGCAGGAGCGTCGCGAGCGTGTCGCCGCTCCACACCGCGGTCAGGTCGAGATCGCGCAGCTCCTGGGTCACGGCGCGCGCCAGGGCCTGGATGTAGTCGGCGGTGCGCTCGGGGCGGCGCATGCGGATCTCGCTGAGGCCGGTGAGGCGCGTCATGACCAGCGAGCAGGCGGCGGCGTAGCGGCGGAAGCGCGCCAGCTCGCGGGTCAGCTCGTAGACCACGAAGCTGCGCGCGTAGAGCCCGTTGCCGCTGTCGCGCAGCACCGACGCGAGGTCGAAGCCGCCGAGGTTGCCGGCGGCGATCGCCTCGTCGGCGAGCGGCGTCAGCTCGTAGGCGTGGATCAGGCGCTCGCGGGTCTCCTCCGGCTTGCACTGGCCGCGGCAGTTGAGGCAGGTCGCGACCACGCGGGTGTCGCTGGTCACGGCGGCGCAGGCGCGGCAGCGGAACAAGTTCGCCGGCTTCTCGTAGTCGCGGCCGATCTGGCGCAGCGGCTTGACGCACTTCGGGCAGATCAGGTCGTTGCCGCGGCGGAACGCGGCGACGGTGTCGACCGTCGCGCAGGCGAAGTGGTGGATCATCGTCTCCTGGACGAAGTCGACCGAGCCGCATCCGGCGCAGGTCTCGCCGTAGGCGAGCTCGAACGACTCGCACGCCGGGCACACGCGCAGGCGGTTGCGCAGCGTGCGCCGCGCCATGCCCATGCCGGTCAGGCGCTCGAGCGCGCCGGACTCGTCGACCAGCGGGCCGAGGTGCTTGGCGACGTCGGGCCAGCGCGCGCCGTCCGGGTGGCCGGGGACGAGGCTGGGCGCGAGCACGCGGCGGTTCTCACCGACCACGCCCTTGAGCAGGACGAGCAGATCGCCGTCGGGCAGCGTCCGCGCCTCGCGCTCGAGCGAGCCGAGGAGCAGCCGCTCGACCGCCAGGGCCAGCTCGCGATCGCTGAACGGGCGGGCGAGCACGCGGTCGCTGCGCGGACGCAGGCTCCACGCGCCGCGCGCCTGCAGGGTGCCGTCGACCAGGAACAGGGTCGCGGCGACCTGGCTGCGCGCGGTGACGTCGCCGCCCGGGAAGCGCGCCGGCGCATCGCCGCGGGCGGCGACGATGCACAGGTCGTAGTGGCGATCGCGCAGGCTGATCTCCCAGGCCGCGCCGAGGATCACCGGCTCGTAGCGCAGGACGAACGACAGCGAGGCGACGCCTTCGAGGGTCTGCGAGACGGTCAGCTCGGTGCCAAGGGCGTGGGTGACCTCGTGGCTGGCGACCTCGTCGTCGCAGATCAGCAGGATGTGGGCATCGCGTCGCATGGGGTCCTCGGCTTCTCTCACCAACGGGGGGCGTTGCGCCAGGCGCTCTGCGGCAGGAAGGGATCCTCCTGGTTCAGGCGCAGGTATTCGAGGGTGTGCGCGTAGGCGCGAACCCAACGGAAGATCGCCTCGCTGTAGAAGGCGAAGAGCGGCACGGCGGCGATCAGCACCAGATCGTCGCGGCCACGCTCGCTGGTCGCCGCCGCGTAGGCCAGCGGCAGGCACAGCAGCGCGGCGGTCAGCACCGCGCCGATCAGGGTCGTCAGCAGCAGCAGGTGCGGCTCGGTGCACAGCATCCACACGACCCAGCCGGCATAGAGGTAGGTGGCGCCGATGGTCGCCAGCCAGCGCACCGCGAGCTGCATCGCGACCAGCGGCGAGATCCGCCACAAGCTGGTCAGCGCCTTGTGCTTGCGGTACGCGACGCGGACCAGGTCGCGGTCCCAGCGCAGGCGCTGGCGCACCAGCTGCCGGAGCTTCGCCGGCACGTCGGTCAGCACGATCGCGCGCGACGCGAAGGCGACGCGCCAACCGGCCTTCACCGCCTTCAGCGAATTGTCGAGATCCTCCGCGGTCTCGGGATCGCAGCCGCCGTGGCGCATCAGCGCCGAGCGGCGGTAGGCGCCGCAGGCGCCGCTGGCGATGAAGTTCATGCCGAACAGTTCGAGCCAGCGCTTGCCGACCGAGATGCCGACCTGGTACTCGATGGCCTGCATCAGCGTCCAGTAGGACTCGCGCGCGTTGCGCACCTTGATGTTGGCGGCGACCACGCCGACGCGCGGGTCCGCGAAGGGACCGATCAGGTGGGCGAGCAGGTCGCGGTCGAAGGAGCAGTCCGCGTCGATCAGCACCACGAACTCGCCGGTCGCGAAGCTGAGGCCCAGGTTGACCGCCGCCGGCTTGCCGCCGCGCCCGCTCGCCGCGGCGTTCTTGATCAGGCGGATCCGGCCGGCGTCGGCGTACGGCTTGGCGCGCGAGAACATGCCGTCCTCGGAGTTGTCGTCGACGATGATGATCTCGGTCGGCGGGGGATCGAGCTCGAGCAGGGTGCGGATGGTCGCGTCGATCGCGGAGCGTTCGTTGTACCCCGCGACGATCACGCTGACGGTCGGCCGGCTGGCGACGAACGCGCTGGCGCGCGCGGCGGCGCGCCGCCCGACTCCGAGCAGCCCGGCGAGCAGCAGGACGGGCGGCGCGAGCAGCAGCCGCGGCGCGTCGAGCAGGATCGCCGGGAGCAGCAGGGCGAGCCACGCGTGCTCGCCGAGGCGCCGCCAGTCGATGATGACGCTCTCGATGAAGCCGCGTCCGGCGAGCGCGACCTGATCGATGAGCCACTCCACCGTCAGCCGCCGGCCGCCGCGGCGAGGCGGTCGCTGACGCGGACGCCGCGGATCTGGGCGATGGTGTCGTCGATGATGCCGGCGAGATCGCGCTGCGCCTTCCAGCCGGTCAATCCGCGCAGGCGGGCGAGGTCGGGGACGCGCCGCGGCATGTCGGCGAAGCCGCCGTCGGGGAAGGCGTGGCTGTAGGGCACCATCGCCACCGGCGACGAGGATCCGGCGCGCTCGACGACCCGTCGGGCGAGCTCGGCGATCGTGACCTCCTCGGTCGAGCCGATGTTCGTCACCTGTCCGATCGCGCGCGGCTGCTCGATCAGCGCCAGGGTCGCGCGCACCGCGTCGTCGACGTGGAGGAAGCAGCGGCTCTGCGCGCCGTCGCCGTGCACCTCGAGCGGCTTGCCGTCGAGCGCGGCGCGGCAGAAGTTCGGCAGGACCATGCCGTAGCGCGCGCTCTGCCGCGGGCCGCAGACGTTGAAGTAGCGCGCGATGGTGACCGGCACGCCGCGCTCGCGCCACCAGGCCAGGGCCAGGAACTCGTCGACCAGCTTCGATGCGGCGTAGCTCCAGCGGTGGACCGAGCTCGGGCCGATCAGGCAGTCGTCGTCCTCCGCGAAGGGCGCGTCGCGGCGCCGGCCGTAGACCTCGCTGGTCGAGGCCAGGAAGACCCGCGCCTTGCGGCGCTCGGCGGCGGTCAGCACCGCCTCGGTGCCCAGGATGTTGGTGCGGATGCCCGCGACCTGGTGGTCGAGGATGCGGCGCACGCCGACCGCCGCGGCGAGGTGGACGATGGTCCCGCCGGCAGGCGTCAGGCGCTCGACGAGGTCGGCGTCGCCAACATCGCCGACGTGCACGCTCAGCCGGTCGCCGCGCAGATGCGCGAGGTTGTCGAGCGCACCGGTCGAGCAGTCGTCGAGGATCGCGACGTGCTCGCCGCGGCCGAGCAGCACGCCGGCGAGGTGGCTGCCGATGAATCCGGCGCCGCCGGTGATGAGCCATGACATAGAGGCCGAACGCTAGGACCCCTGGCGGACGCGGTCTCCACGCGCGCCAGACCTTCTACACGACCGCAGTCCCCTGGTTGTCGCGAAGCGCGATGGCGCGCGATGCCTTATGCCGCAATCGGGGCGCGCTTCGCGGGCCAACGTCGAGAAATCAGGCGTTTGAGGCGGCCGACCATCGAGCGCGAGACCGGACGGCGGCCGGCGAGGATCGCGTCGAGGTCGCGCAGCCAGCGCGCGACGTCGCGCGGCCGCTGGTCGCGGTCGGGATGCAGCGCGTCGCGGCACAGGTCGCTGACCCGGCGATCGAGCTCGGGACGGATCGCGCGCGGATCGGGCGGGGCCTTGGCGACCAGGATCGCGCGCAGCACCTCGGGCACCGAGCCGGTGTACGGCCTGCGTCCGGTGATGAGGTGGAAGAACGTGGCGCCCAGGCCGTAGAGATCGCAGCGCTCGTCGAGCACGTCGCAGCGCACCTGCTCGGGCGCCATGTACACCGGCGTGCCGACGCGGTGTCCCGGGCGCGTGAGCTGATCGTCCGCCGAATCGCCCTTGGCCAGGCCGAGGTCGGCGAGGCGCGCGCTGCCGTCGGCGGCGAGGAAGATGTTCGCCGGCTTGATGTCGCGATGCACCAGCCCGGCGGCGTGCAGCGCGGCGGCGCCGAGCGCCGCGTCGCGGATGATGCGCATCGCCTCGATCGGCGGCATGACGCCGCCGATCGCGTTCAGGCGGGCGGCGACGTCGCCGCCGGGCATGTAGTCCATCGCCAGCCAGTACCGGCCATCGACCGAGCCCGAGCCGTGCACCGCCAGCAGGTTGGCGTGACGCACCAGCGCCATGGTGCGCGCTTCGCGCAGGAAGCGCTCGCCGGCGGTCGGATCGCCGACCATCGCCGGCGACAGCACCTTGAGGGCGGCTTCGCTGCCGTCCTCGCGCCGCGCGTGGAAGACGATGGCCATGCCGCCGACGCCGAGCGTCCTGCCGAGGCGCCAGCCATCGATCAGCGCCGGGATGCGGTCCTGACGCAGGCGGTCGCGCAGCGCGCGCGCCAGGCGCGGGTCGAGGCGGCCGTGCTCGATCAGCGCGCTGACCCCCGAGCCGCCCGCGGCGGTCGCCAGGCGCACCGCCTGGGCATGCGCGGGGTCGAGGGCGCCGGTCCGCAGCGCGAGCTCGATCAAGCCCGACGCCTCGTCGTCCGCTAATGCACCGATCCCCATGCCGATCCCCTCTCCTCCGTTCCACCCTGCGCGGCCTCGTCCGTCACCGTCTCAGCCAGCTTCTCCGTCACCGTGCCCGTCGTCTCGTCCTGCTGGTCGAGCCGCCCGTGGGCGTGCCAATCCAGGTAGCGCCGCACGACCTCGTCGCGGTCCCATGCGCTCGCCGCGAACGTCAGGCGGTGGATCGCGCCGTTCCACGGGAAGCCGCCGCGATGCTCGTTGCCCACCACCAGCGGCAGCGCCGGTTCCCAGGTCGCGAGCGTTCCCGGCACCTCGCACTCGCTGACCAGGACGCCGTCGACGTACAGGCGATGCCGGCCGTCGCCGTGGCACAGCACGACGTGCTGCACGCCGCCGGTCAGCGCGTCGGCGCCGCTGACCAGGTGCGGACGGGTGCCGTCGAGATCGGTGGCGGTGGTGCGTACGCGCGCCTCGATGCGGCTGCCCGACTGGCCGATCATCAGGTTCGCCAGGCGCGGGTTCAGGGAGAGGCTGACGATGCGCGCCGGACCGGCCTGCTCGAGGTCGCCCGGCTCGATCACCAGCTCGACGCTGAACGCGCCGCTCGCGGCGATCGCGCGATCCAGCCACTCGGCCGGCGCCACGAGATGCGCGCCGTTCGCCAGGTGCAGGCGCGCGCCGGCGGCCGCGTAGCGCACGGGACCCTGTTCGCTGAAGCGCAGGCGCGTGTCGTCGAGCCAGCCGATGCGCCACGACTGCGTCGACAGCGGCGGCTCGGCCTGATCGACCCGCGCCTGCACCGGCGTGGACGTACCGCTCGGCGCCAGCGCGACGAGCAGCACGACCGCCAGCGGCAGCATCGCCGCGATCAGCCAGCGCGGATCCGGCATGCGCCGTGCCGGCGCCGGCGCCGGCGCGGGGGCGATGCGCGATCCGCTGGCGGTGGTGACCCCGGCCTTCAGCGCCGCCACGGCCGCCGCCAGCTCGCCGGCGTCTCGGTAGCGGTCGGCGGGGGCGTGCGCCATCGCGCGCGCGATGATGTCGGCCAGACCGTCGGACAGGTCCGGCCGCGAATCGCGCGGATCCGGCGACGGCCCGGCGGCGACCAGGCGCACCGTGTCCCACGGCCCCTCGCCCTGGAACGGCGGCCGGCCCGTCGCCCAGTAGAACATCGTCGCGCCGAGCGAGTAGACGTCGCTGCGGCGATCGAGCGCTTCGCGCCGCGCCTGCTCCGGCGCCATGAAGGCGGGCGTGCCGATGATCGTGTCGGGATCGAGATCGCGGCTCGCGCGCGCGCACGCCGACGCGCAGGCCAGGCCGAAGTCGGCGAGCTTGGCGGCGCCGTCGTCGCCGATGAAGATGTTCGACGGCTTGATGTCGCGGTGCAGGAGCCCGGCGCGATGGATCGCCGCCAGGCCGATCGCGGCATCGGCGGCGAGCGTGCACACGCGGCCTTCGCTCAGCCCGTCCGGCTGGCGGGCGAGCAGGCGCTTGGTGTCGCCGCCGGCGACCAGCTCGAGCGCCAGGTAGAGATGCCCGTCGTCCTCGCCAAAGCTGTGGACGGCGACCACGTTGGGATGGCTGACGGCCGCCGCGGCCATGGCCTCGCGCGCGATCTGGTCGAGCTCCTCGCGCGGCCGCTGGCCGATGGCGACGATCTTCAGCGCGACATCGCGGCCGCCGGCGACCGGCGTGGCGCGGTAGACCTCGCCCATGCCGCCTTCGCCGAGCTTCGCCGACAGCAGGTACGGACCGATGATGGTCCGCGAGCGCGAGCCCGAGGTCGGCGGTCGCGGCGCATCGCCGCCGCTCAGCGGCGATTCCGTATCCCAGGTCGGCTCGAGGTCGGGGCGCACAGGTGGGCAGGGTTGATCGCGCGATACCCAAGTCAAAGCAACTCGGAGGTTTGCGCACACGCAACTACGGCGTCCCGGCGCGCGTCACGCGAGCACGCCAGTCTCCGCGTCAGCCGTGTGCGGTCGGCGGGGGCGTGGTCCGCCGCCGTGAACGAGGCGCACCAGCGTCGGCACCGCGAAGAGCAGCGGCCAGGCGACCATCAGCCACGGCGCGGGCGGCGGCACGGTCATGGTCGCGCCGGGCAGGAGCGCGCAGGCCCCGGCGGTGCCAGCCAGCACGGCGAGATCGCCCTCGAGGAGGTGGTAGAGCCCCGCCCACGGCCCATCCGGCCACACCCCGCCCAGGATCAGCGTCGGCAGGCCCAGCCACAGCGCCGCGGTCGCGCTCGGCGTCGCCGCCAGCGTCGCGGGCGCCGACCACGGGTTGAGCGTGGCGAAATGCCAGGCGATCAGCGGCGCGGTGGCCAGCGACGCGCAGACGCCGATCACCAGGCAGTCGAGCGACGTGCGCGCCGTCGCCAGGACCGCGATCCACGCCGGTCGGTCGAGCGGCCACGCACCGAGCGGCAGCACCCGCCGGCGCAGCGCGTTGAGGTCGCGGCCGAGGGTGACGATGCCGAGCACGGCCGCGAGGCTGAGCTGGAAGCCGAGGTCGAACGCGACCTGCGGATCCCACGCCACCATCGCCGCCGTGGCGAGGGCGACCGGCCCGAGCGGATGCGGCTCGCGGCGCCCGGCGCCGGCGGCGATCGCCGCCAGCGTCATCGCCGCGGCGCGGGTGGTCGCGGTCCCGCCGGTCAGCCAGAGGTAGCCGAGGATCAGCACCGCGCCGAACGCCAGGCGCGGCCCCCAGGGCACGCCGCACGCGCGCAGCAGCCACGCGGTCATCGCCGCGGCGATGACCAGATGCATGCCGCTGACCGCGAGCACGTGCGCGAGGCCGGCGGCGCGGAACGCGTCGCGCTCGGGAGGTCGGCCGCGGCCGAGCAGCAGCGCCGTCGCCAGTTCGCGATGCCGCTGCAGGCGGTCGAGCGCGCGCCAGGCGAAGGCGCGCGGACCGCGTTCGCGCGCGACGGCGATCCCGAGCTCGTGCGCGTCCAGCGCCGGACCGCGCACGTCGTCGACCAGGATGCCGCGCGCGACGATCTCGTCGCCGAGACGCACGCCGGGCGACGGCGGGGCGCGGACGAAGATGCGGCCATCGGGACCGAGGATCGTCAGTCCCTGGCCGAAGCCCTGCCACGCCAGGCTGCGCACCTCGCCATGGACCTCGGCGAGGCGCGCGTCCGGGGGCGGCGCGGGCGTGCGCGCGTCGCTCCAGGCGGCGCCGGCCAGCGCCGCCGCGGCGAACGCGAGCCAGCGCGCCGCGAGCGGCAGGCGCGGCGCGAGCGCGACCGCCGCGACCAGTGCGACGGGACCGAGGATCCACCACAGGGCGAGCGGCGACAGCCCGAGCCCGACGCGTTGCGCGGCCGTCGTCGCCGCCTGCGGCCCGAGCGCGCCGAGCAGCAGGCCGAACGCGAGCCACGGCAGCCACGGACGCGCGGGCGACATCCGCACAGCATCGGCGCGCGGCGCGATCCGTAAGCATGTCAGCGCAGAGGCCGAGCCCGGCCCGCGTGCCGCCAGCGAGCCGGGCGCTGCTCAGTCCGCGACGCCGACCCACGCGCCGTCGACCTCGCGTTCGATGCGTCCGGTGCGGCGTTCGACGCGCCAGGATTCGAGCCGCGCGACGTGGTCGTCGCGGTCTGCGGCGACGGTGATCCGCCACCAGCCATCGCTGAGATCGTCGAGCAGCAGGCGTGTGGCATGGCCGGCGTCGGCACCGCGCCGATGCAGCTGCTGGTACGTGGCGCTGGCCCTGATCGACGCCAGCGCCTCGTCGGCGGAGACGTCGCCGACCTGGCGGGCGCAGCCGGCGAGCAGCAGCGTCGCGAGCAGCGGCCCGCGCATCAGACGCTCAGCCGGCTGGTCCCCGCGAGCGCGCCGGCATACGGCGCCAGCGCCGGGCGCACCTCGGCGGCGAGGAAGCGGTCGACCTGCTGCGGCGCGCGGCCGACGAAGGTCGCCGGATCGAGCAGCGCCGGCAGGTCGGCGACGATCGGCGCGAAGAACGGATCGGCGGCGATGCGCGCGATCAGATCGTTGTCGAGGCCCTCGTCCTTGACGCGGGAGGCCGCGGCGCGCGACAGCACGCGGATGCGCTCGTGCGCGTCCTGGCGGCTGCCGCCGGCCTCGACCATCGCCATGATGACGTTCTCGGTGGCCATGAACGGCAGCTCGTCGCGCACGTGGCGGGCGATCACCGCCGGATGCACGTCGAGGCCCTCGGCGATGTTCTGCAGGATCAGCGCCACCGCGTCGGCGCAGAGGAACGCCTCCGGGATGGCGATGCGCCGCACCGCGCTGTCGTCGAGCGTGCGCTCCATCCACTGCACGCTGTGCGTCGCCAGCGCGTCCTGGCCCAGCGCCATGAGGTGGCGCGAGAGCGAGCAGGTGCGCTCGGCGCGCATCGGGTTGCGCTTGTAGGCCATCGCGCTCGAGCCGATCTGATCGGCCTCGATCGGCTCCTCGACCTCCTTGAGGTGCGCGAGCAGGCGCAGGTCGGTGCCCAGCTTGTGCGCGGTCGCGCCGAACGACGCCAGCGCGAGGAGGATGTCGGCGTCGACCTTGCGCGTGTAGGTCTGGCCGGTGACCAGGAAGGCGCTGGGGAAGCCGAACGCCTGGGTGACCAGCGCGTCGAGCTCCTCGACCTTGGCGTGGTCGCCGTGGAACAGCGTCAGGAAGCTGGCCTGCGTGCCGGTGGTGCCCTTGACCCCGCGGAAGCGCAGCCCGGCGCGCGCGCGCTCGAGATTGCCGAGATCGATGACCAGATCCTGCAGCCACAGGCAGGCGCGCTTGCCGACCGTGGTCAGCTGCGCGGCCTGGAAATGCGTGAAGCCCAGCGTCGGCAGGTCGCGCCACGTCTCGGCAAAGCGCGCGAAGCGGTCGATGACGCGCGCCAGCCGCTCGCAGATCAGGCCGAGCCCGTCGCGCATCAGGATGAGGTCGGCGTTGTCGGTGACGTAGCACGACGTCGCGCCGAGGTGGATGATCGGCGCGGCGGTCGGGCAGGCGACGCCGTACGCGTGGACGTGGGCCATGACGTCGTGGCGGCGGCGCTTCTCCTCGGCCGCGACCAGCACGTAGTCGATGTCGTCGAGGTGCGCGGCGAGCTCGGCGATCTGCGCCTGGCTGACGCCGAGGCCGAGGCGGCTCTCGGCGCGCGCCAGCTCGAGCCATAGCCGCCGCCAGGTCGAGTAGCGGCGGTCGTCGCCGAACAGCGCCGCCATCTCGCGCGAGGCGTAGCGCGATACCAGGGGGTTGTCGTAGCGATCGGTGCGGGTGCCGGCCATGTGCGCGCTGCTGCTGTCCATCGTCGTCGAGGGATCGCAGGATCGATGGCAGACCTCGGCGGGCAATGGCCTGGCAGGCTTCCCCGCGGCATCCGCCTCTGGCTTCTGCGGGGTGCGTGGGCCCCCGCCGGGGCGGGCGCCGCCGGTCGGGATGCCGGCTTGGATCAGCCCCCCACCAGGTCAGCGCTTCCCGCTGCCGATGGTGATGGTGCCGTCCTCATCGCGCGACCACTCCGTCTGGCTGAGCCGGGTGATGAAGCTGAGCACATTGTCCAGGCGCATGCCGTCGACCTGCAGCGTCACCGACGGCGCGTCCACCGCGAAAGCGGGATCGACGACGATGCGCATCCCGCTCAGCAGCGCGAGCTGCGCGGCGGCGTCCTCGATCGACGTGTCCTGGAAGGCGACGGTGACCTCGGGATAGGCCGCCTGCGCGGACGAGGGCGGCGGTTCGCTGCCGACGGGCAGCGCGCTCCTGGTGCCATCGTCGGCGTTGACGAGGGCGAAGACGATGACCGCGGGCAGTCCGATGATGATGGACACGACGGCTCCTTTGAGCCAGCCGATGGCGGCTGGTGCTGGTGGTGCGGCGAGCGCCGCGAGGGCGTGGTCACGGTGGAAGTCGGGCGCGTCGGCGCGCAGGCCGTCGAGCGCCTGGCCGAGCGCCGGCAGCGAGAGCGCGCACCCGAGGCGCAGCAGCCGCTGGCGCAGGCGCTCCACGCCGCGCTGCACGCGCTTCTTCGCCGCCTCGATGGCGATGCCTTGCGCGGCGGCGACCTGCGCCAGGGGCAGGTCGAGCACGTGGTGCAGCGCCACCGCCTCGCGCTGGTCGGCGGGCAGGGTGGCGAGCGCGGCGCGCACCAGACCGTCGCGTTCGCGGCGCGCGAGCCCGTCCGCCGGATCCGGGCCGTCGTCGGGCCGCTGCGCGCGCGCGTCGCGCGCAGCGGCGCGGCCACGCGCCCGCATCAGCTCGAGCGCCGTGGTGGTGGCGACGCGCCGGATCCAGGCGCGCGCCGCGGCCTCCGCATCGCCGGTGTCCGGAGCGCGGAACCGCCCGGCGCGGTCACGGACGCGGATCAGGCACTCCTGCGCCGCGTCGCGACCGAGCTCGCGCCCGGCGACGCTGGCGCAGGCCCGGGCGATGTCGTCGCCGACCGCCTCGACCAGTTCGGCCCACGCGGCGGGATCGCGCGACGCGCCGAGCCGGGAGAGCGCGCAGACGAGGCCGGGGGCGGGACGGGCTGCGGTCATGGCCATCACCGTAGCGAATGCCGCCGCGGCGCGCGCGGGGACAGGCGATCCGGGGTCAGGGCGCGGCGGGCGCCGGGGCGCGATCGACCGCCCCCCGCTGCTCATATCCGCTCGCGCGCAGCGTCATCGATCGGCGATCCGGCGCGCCACCGGGGAGACGCGCCGGATCGTCGTCACCAGTGGAAGCCGAGGTTCAGCCCGATCAGCAGGCCGCCCGGCTGGCGCTGCGTACCGAACAGCTCGACCTCCTCGCCGGCCGAGAACTGGACGGCCGGGCCGATGTTGAAGTGGCGGGCGATGGTCCAGTAGCAGCCGACGCCGGCCCAGCCGCCGATGGCGCTGTCGTCCTCATCGATCTCGTCCTCGTTCGGCCGATCGACGACGACCGTCGCGCTCATGAACGAGATGCCGCCGGCGATCCACACGCGGAAGACGCCCATCCCGCCGTCCTCGCCGAAGACCTTCTTGATGCCGAGCTGGAGCTCGCCGGTGCTGGCGGCGGTCTCGACATCGGTGTCGTCGTCCTCGTCGGCGCCGACCGAGCCGATGATGTTGATCGCCAGCGCGACCGGCCACGAGCGTGGCCGGGTGTCGAACATCAGGCCGAAGGCGGAATGGCCTTCGACCGGTTCCCAGTCGTCCTCGTCCAGCACCTTGCCGCCGATCAGCGCGTTGACGTTGCCGGTCCAGGACGGCGGCTGACCGAGCGGCTCAGCCGGCGCCGGATCGACCTCGACGACGTCGGCGGCGGTGACGAGGCCGCATGCGGCGAGCATGGCGGCGACCAGTGCGGGACGGACGGGCATCGGATGCTCCTGAGGACGGGGGACGGTTTGCGACGATCGACGTGATACCAGCGCGTGGCGAGCCGGTTACAGGAGAACGCCGGTGGTGAACGTGGATCGGCGGTCCGATCCGCGGACGATGCGCCCATGCCAGGACCACTGCCGATCGCCGCGTTCGCCTTCACCGCCAGCCATGAGCCGCAGGCCAACGCCGCGGCGATCCACGGTGCGCTGGCGGACGCGGCCGCGGCCGGCGCGCGCGTCCTGCTGACGCCGGAGTGCGCGCTGCCCGGCTATCCCAGCGCGGCGCGCGGCGATCTGGCCTCGCTCGACTGGTGCGCGCTGCAGGACGCCGAGGACGAGCTGGCGCTCGATGCGCAGCGCCGCGGCATCGTGCTCGTGCTCGGCACCGTCGGACGGTTCGGCGGCGGGTGCGGCAACGAGGCGCTGGTGTGCGGCGCCGTCGCGCCGGTGCGTTATCGCAAGCGCTGCCTGACGCCGACCGACCTCAAGCATTTCGTCGCCGGCGACCGTCCGTGCACGATCGACGCCTTCGGCTGGAAGCTGGGCATCGCCATCTGCTTCGACGTGCGCTTCGCGGACGTGTTCGCCGACCTCGCCGCCGCCGATGCGGACGCCTTCCTCGTGATCGCGCACATGGCGGGGCCGGATCCGGATCCGGGCACCAAGGCGGCGGTCGTGCCGCGCCTCCTGGCGACGCGCGCGGCGGAGTGGGCGACGCCCCTGGCGTTCTGCAACAGCGCGGTCGCCGACCGCTACTGCGACAGCGCGGTGTACGACGCGCGCGGGATGGAGATCGCGCACGCGGCCGATCGCCTGCTGCGCGCCGATCTGCGTCATCGCGACACGTTCGATGCGTGGTACGCCGGGCTGCGCCGGGAACACCTCGCGCGGTGGCGGAGTCGCTGAGCATCGCGGCGCGCCGCGCGACGCGGCGATCGCGCTACGGCTGCAGCAACAATCCCAGCGTGTGCGCGGTCACCATCGCCCAGGCCGCGGCGGCGATCCAGCCGGCGATCTCCCAACCGCGGCGCTCGACGGCGGTGGTCGGGACCAGCGCGCCGACCAGCAGTCCGGCGACCAGCCCGCCGGCGTGCGCGGCGTGGTCGATGACGTTCCAGAAGACCAGGCTGACCACGGCCATGAGCGCGATGCCGCGCGTCAGCGCGGCGCCGAGGCCCGGCGGCGCCTGGCGCCGGACGGCGACCAGCAGGAAGCCGACGAGCCCGAAGACGCCGCCGGATGAGCCGACCGAGATGCCGTGCGGCGGCGCGATCAGGCTGGCGGCGCCGCCGGCGGCGACGGCGATGACGAACGCCAGGATCACCGCGGCGCGTCCCGCCAACGCCTCGCTGAGCCGCGCGAGCGCGTACATCGACAGCAGGTTGATCAGCATGTGGGCCAGCGACGCGTGCATCAGGCCGTGGCTGAGCAGCCGCCACCATTCGCCGGCCCAGATGCGTTCCGGGATCAGCGCCGCCGCGCCGGCGGCGACGTCGAAGCGGTGGCCCATGCCGCCGTCGACGGCCTGCGCCACCGCCGCCAGGGCGATCGAGGCGACCAGCGCCTGCGCCGCCGGCGTGTGCTGGCGCGACAGCCACCAGCCGAAGCGCGCGGTATCGGCGACGCCGCGCCGGTAGTCGTCGGCATCGCGCTCGAGCCGCCGCAGGGCCTGGGTGTTGGCGAACCAGCGGTCGATGCTGACCAGCGCGATGGCGAGGATGATCAGGCCCGAGGGATCGATGGTCGCGGCGGCGAGGCCGAGCGCGCCGAAGGCCAGCGTCTGGAGCAGCGCGTCGCGGCGCGAGCGGCGCAGCAGCGCGCGGTCGCGGGCGATCAGGCCGGGCGCGGCGGCGTCGATCTCGGCGACCGGCACGACGCGATCGTGCGCCGGCGACCAGCCCCAGCCGATGCGGCCCTGGGCGTCGGCGGCGAGGCGATCGGAGAGCGCGCCTTCGGGCCAGCCGTTGACCTCGCCGGCGACGAACACGCCGAACGGCGCGTCGTCGGGTTTGCGCGGCGGCGCCAGCGGATCGCGCCACGGCGCGACGTCGCGTCCGGAGGGCGCGGGATCGACCGGCGGAGGGCTCAGCAGTGCGTCTCGAAGGCCTGCTGGATCGCCTCGGCGATCTGCTGCGGATGGCGGCCTTCGATCTGGTGGCGATGCAGCATCCACACCACCTCGCCGTCCTTGATCAGCGCGGCGCTCGGGCTCGACGCCGGGTAGTCGGCGAAGTAGCCGCGCGCCTTCGCGGTCGCGTCCTTGTCGACGCCCGCGAAGACCGTGGCGAGCAGCCCGGGCTTCTTGCGCGCCTTGCCGATCGCCAGCGCCAGGCCCGGCCGCGCGCCGCCGGCGGCGCAGCCGCAGATGCTGTTGACGAAGACCAGGGCGGTGCCCTGCTTCTTGGCCAGCGCCGCGTCGACCTCCTGCGGCGTCTTGAGCTCGGTCAGGCCGATCTCCTGGACTTCGTCGCGGATCGGGTCGGTCATCTCGGCGGGGTACATGGCGGGTCCTCGGGCTGTACAGCCTAGTCGACGACGGGGGAACGGAAGCGCAGCGGGCGTCAGCCCTGCGCGCGGGTGGAGGCGGCCTCGCGCACGGCGAGCGCGTATTCGACGCCCTCGACCAGCGCGTGCCAGCTGGCCTCGATGATGTTCTCGCTGACCCCGACGGTGCCGAAGGTCTCGGCGCCGCAGCGGTACTCGATCAGCGCGCGGACCTTGGCCGCGGTCCCGTCCGCCGAGTCGACCACGCGCACCTTGTAGTCGGTCAGCTGCAGCTCGGCGAGCGCCGGGAAGGCCGGGCGCAGGGCATCGCTCAGCGCCCGCGACAGGGCGTCGACCGGGCCGTGGCCTTCGGCGGCGCACAGCCGGGTCTGGCCGCCGACCTCGACCTTCACCGTCGCCTCGACCAGGTCGGGCTCGCGCGCGCCCGCGCGCACCGGGCCGTGACCGGTGCCGAGCCCATGGACCCGGTAGTGGTGCAGGACGAACGACGGCCGGTGGAGGCCGAGGTGACGCCGCACCAGCAGGTCGAAGCTCGCGTCGGCGGCTTCGTAGCTGTAACCGGCGTTCTCGCGCTCCTGCACCTCCTCGAGCACCTTGGCGACGATGGTCTGGTCGGTCAGGCCCGCGTAGCGCGACGAGAGCTTGGCCTGGACGTTCGACCGCCCGGCGAGCTCGCTGATCAGGATGCGGCGCTCGTTGCCGACGCTCTCCGGCCGGACGTGCTCGTAGGTCAGCGCGTTGCGCTGCACGGCGCTGACGTGCACGCCGCCCTTGTGGGCGAATGCCGAACGGCCGACGTACGGCTGGTTCGCCGGACCGTGCAGGTTGGCGCGCTCCCACACCACGCGGCTGATCTCGGTCAGGCGCTGCAGATGCCCGTCGGGCAGGCAGCGCCGGCCGAGCTTGATCTCGGCGTTGGCGATGACCGCGCACAGGTCGACGTTTCCGCAGCGTTCGCCGACGCCGTTGATCGTGCCCTGCACCTGGACGCAGCCCGCGGCGACGGCGGCGAGGGTGTTGGCGACCGCCAGGCCGCCGTCGTTGTGCACGTGGATGCCGAGCTTGGCGTCCGGCAGGCGCGCCTGCACCGCCGCGATCGCCGCGGCGACGCTGCTCGGCAGGCTGCCGCCGTTGGTGTCGCACAGGATCAGCCGCTCCGCACCCGCGCCGTGCGCGGCGGCCACGGTGTCGAGCGCGTAGCCCGGGTTGGCGGCGTAGCCGTCGAAGAAGTGCTCGGCGTCGTAGAACACCGGCCGCCGCGTCGCCTCGCGCAGGAAGCGCACCGATTCGGCGATCATCGCCAGGTTCTCGGCGAGCGGCACGCGCAGCGCGTCGGTGACATGCAGGTCCCAGGTCTTGCCGAAGATGGTGATCACGTCGGCGCCCGATTCGACCAGCTTGCGCAGGTTGTCGTCGTCCTTCGCCGCGAGCTTGGCGCGGCGGGTCGAGCCGAACGCGCAGACCTTGGCGTGCGTGCGCGGCACCGCCTTGACCTGGGCGAAGTACGCCTCGTCCTTCTCGTTCGAGCCCGGCCAGCCGCCCTCGATGAAGTCGACGCCCAGCCAGTCCAGCGCCTTGGTCAGCGCCAGCTTGTCGGCGAGGCTGAAGTTGACGCCCTCGCCCTGCGAACCGTCGCGCAGGGTGGTGTCGTAGATCTCGAGATCGGCGCTCATGGGTCACGCTTTCGGGTCGATGGACCAGCCGGGAAACGACGACAGCCACCTGCTCGTCGGCAAGTGGCTGGTCGGTGACGACCTTGCGGAGCGAGCGCGGAGCGGCCTAGGACGAGGCGATCGTAATTCGACCGGTACCGAGGAGGCCGTGGCGACGCATGGGCGAAGGATGCACCGGATCCGCCGCGCAGACAACCGGCAACTGGCGCGGGAACGACACGGCGCAGGCGGGCATCAGGTCTGGGAGCCGAGGGTCTCGATCATGGTCATGAGCGGCAGGACCAGGGCGACGGCGGTGGTCAGGACATACGTCGCCAGCAGGAGCGCGAAGACCCACGCCGCCCGCCAACGCGCCGCGCCGATCGCGACCGCCGACAGCCCCAGCCCGACCACCACGTGCGGCAACGGCTGGACCAGGACCTCGGCGAGCCATGGCAGGCGGATGCCGAGGTCGGTGAAGATGGCGGCGAAGCGCAGGCCGGTGAAGCAGCCGATGGCCGGGAAGGAGAGCGCCAGGATCGCCATGACCGTCGCGGCCGCAGTCTCGCGGCGGACCTCGTCGACCGGCGAGACGAGCGCGTCGCCCATCAGATCGTGAACGGCGTTTCCTCGTCCATGCCGGTGACGCGCACGGCCAGGCTGGTGCCGAGGTGGTTGTTGAGCGAGTCCTGGATGAACTGCAGCGTGCCGCCGATCGACGACGAGCACGAGCCGCACGCGCCGTGGTACTGCACGAACAACTCCTCCGCCTTGAGGTCGACCAGGTCGATGCCGCCGCCGTCCGACGCGAGCGCCGGGCGCACGTGCGCGTCGAGCACCTCCTCGATGCGGCGGACCTTCTCGAACAGGCCGACGTCGATCCACGGCAGCTGCGAGGCGGCCGACGGCGCGGCGGGGGGCGGCGTCTCGGCCCCCTTCGGAGCGGCGCCGTGGAAGCGCTCGTACGCCTTCACCAGCACGTAGTACGGCTTGTCGCGATCGTCGCCGAGCGTCAGCGCCGGCGTCGCCGGATCGTCGCGCAGCGCGGCGTCGATCTGGCTCGGGGTGATGGTCGCGCACTCGGCGAGCGGCTTGCCGATCAGGCGCTCGACCATGAGGTCGTACGCGGCGAGCTGCACGCCGACCGCCAGGGAGCGGTAGCGCGCGTCGACCACGACGCCCTGCGCGTCGATCAGCAGCGTCAGGTGGATGTGGTCACGCGCGTGCTCGGCGCCGTGCGCGGTGTCGATCAGCGTCAGCCCGCGCGCCGCGGCGTCGGCGTGCGTGAGCTCGCCGACGAAGCGCAGGTCGCCCAGGCGCGCGCGGATGCGTTGGTTCTCGGCGGGTTCGCTCATCGCGTCGCTGGCCACGACGACAACGGTAGGTCAGGCCGGCGCAGGGCCTAGCGGCAAGGGATGCGGGCCAGACGTGCTCGTCCGGCTCGCCGCACGCTCAGCCGCGATCCGCCCACAGCCGCAGCAGGGCGCGGGCATAGAACACGTGCCCGGGGGTGGTCATGTGGATGCGGTCCAGGCACTCCCAGGACGCCCAGTCGCGCGCGGTGCGGCCCAGATCGTAGAACGGCAGCATGCCGACACCCGCGCGCCGGGCTGCCGCGCGCCGGCGCAGGATCTGGCCCATGCCGTCCTCGCGGTCGATCCACGGACGGTTGTCGTCGACGATCCAGGTCTCGCAGCCGTGCGCGGTCAGGCGCTCGGCCATGGCCACGAACGCGTCCTCGTCGGCCTGGTCGTGCGCCGCCATGAGCAGGAAGGCCTCGGTCGGTTTCCAGGCGAGCGCCGGCGGCAGCAGGCGCTCGATCGCCGCGCTGCCGCGGATGCCGCCCTGCTGGAAGCCGGCGGACGCGAAGCGCGGGTTCACCGCCTTCACGACCTCGCTGGCGATGTCGTTCCACGCGCCGTGGCACGACCAGTTGACGCTCATCATCATCGAGAAGCCGATGAACGCGACGCGACGCTCGGGCAGCGCGGCCAGCGCCGGCAGCAGGGCGGCGATTCCCGGCTCGCGCGCCAGCTCGCGCGCCAGGACGCGGTGATCGCGCCGGCCGCTGACCTTGTCGCCCCACATCTCGACGCGCGTGAACGACAGCCGCCAGTAGGCCGCATCGTTGCCAGGATAGGGACCGGCATCGGACGCGGCGGCGCACTCGCCGGCGATGGCGATGATCGCGGCGTCGTCGTGCGCCACGCCGAGCTGGGCGAGGTTGACCTTGAGGCCGAGCGCGACGTACAGCGCGAACAGGTCCTGGAGCAGCGCGCCGTCCTCGCGCTCGAGCAGATTGAGCTGCAGCAGGTTGGCGATCGCGGCGACCGATGCGTCGTCGCCGGACGGCAGGCGGCGGCGCAGCGCCGCGACCACCACCGCATCGGGCCGACGCGCGTGCGGCGGACGCGCGGCGACGCGCGCCACCAGATCCTCGACCACCGGATCGTTGGCGCCCTTGGTCCAGGCGAGCAGGCGCTGGTTTCCGAGCCCGATCAGGGCGCGCAGTCCGGCCTCGCCCGCCACCGCGTCGCCGATCGGCGCGAACGCCGGCCAGCGTCCGCCGTCGTCGTGCGCGACGCGCCGCGCGAACGCGTCGACGCCGGCGATCAGCGCCCGCTGCAACCGAGCCACGCCCGACTCGCCCGCCGTCTGCTGCCGCATGGTGGTCTCCGACGGATGAGCATGGCGCGCGGCGGGAGCCGCGGCGTCGGCCGAGGCGATCCGCCACGGCCGACCGTCCACCGGCGGGCGTGCGGCTCGCCTGCCGCTACGGCTTCTTCCGGTCAGCCGCCTTCTTCTCGGTCTTCGCCATCTCGACCAGGATCACGCCGCGCTCGTCCTGCCGCCAGGTCGTTCCGGTCTGACGGGTGAACTCGTCGAGCACGGCGCGGATCGTGATGGCTTCGCTGCGCACCGTGATCGGCTCGAACACCGAGTCGTCCGGGAAGCCGATGCGGATGGTCAGGCCGCTGATGTGCTGGACGAAATTGAGGCTCTCGATGGGATCGTTCTCGTCGAATTCGATACGGATCTCGCGGTCGAGGGGATCCGCGGCCGGCTCCGCGCCATGCGCTGGCAGCAGCGTCAGCGCCAGTGCCAGCGCGATGAGCAGCGGACGCCGCCCGACGATCACTTCGCCTTCGCCTTCTTCCCGCCTTCGAGGCGCGCCCGGCGCCGCGCCGCGACGCGCAGCGGCAGCGCCTGCAGGCGGATGAAGCCGGTGGCGTCCGACTGGTCGTAGGCGCCACCGTCGGCTTCCATCGAGGCGATCGCGGCGTCGTACAGGCTGTGCTCGGACTCGCGGCCGACGACGATCACGTTGCCGCGGTAGAGCTCCATGGTGACGCGCCCGGTGACGTGGCGCTGACTCGACTTGAGGAACGCGTTGAGCGCGTCCATCTCCTCGCAGTACCAGAAGCCGAAGTACGCCATCTGGGCGAAGCGCACCGCCAGGGTGTTCTTCAGGTGGATCAGATCGCGGCCGATGGTCAGGCCCTCGAGATCCTGGTGCGCGGTCATGAGGATGGTGCCGCCCGGGGTCTCGTAGACGCCGCGGCTCTTCATGCCGACGAAGCGGCTCTCGACCATGTCGATGCGGCCGACGCCGTGCTCGCTGCCGAGGCGGTTGGCCTCGGTGAGCAGCTTGGCCGCGCCCATCTTCTTGCCGTTGATCGCGGTCGGCACGCCCTCGACGAAGTCGACGGTGATGGTCTCGGCCGCCTTGGTGATCTCCTTCACCGGCTTCGTCCACTTGGCCATCGACTCGCGCGGCTTGCGGCCCGGATCCTCGAGCTCGCCGGCCTCGAAGCTGATGTGCAGCAGGTTCTCGTCGGACGACCACGGCTCGGACTTCGACGCCTTCACCGGGATGCCCCACTGGTTGGCGTACTCGATGGCCTCGGCGCGGCCCTTGATCACGGTGTTGAACGACGGGTCGCGCCACGGCGCGATGACCTTCACGCCCGGCAGCAGCGCGTAGGCGGTGAGCTCGAAGCGGACCTGGTCGTTGCCCTTGCCGGTGGCGCCGTGGGCGATGATCGACGCGCCCTCGGCCTTGGCGACCTCGACGAGGTGCTTGGCGATGACCGGACGCGCCAGCGACGTGCCGAGCAGGTAACGGCCCTCGTACTTCGCGTTCCACTGGATCGCGGGGAAGACGAAGTCCCTGGCGAACTCCTCGGTGACGTCGCGGATGATGCACTTCACGCCTCCAGAGCTGAGCGCCTTGGCCTCGAGGTCCGGGTACTTCTCCTCCTGGCCGACGTTGGCGCAGAAGCAGATGACGTCGTATCCCTTCTGCTCGAGCCACCGGACGATGACCGACGTGTCGAGTCCGCCCGAGTAGGCGAGGACCACCTTCTCGCGCTTGGCGCCCGTGGCGCCCTTGCCGTTCGCGGTCTTCGCGGCCGCGTTTCCACCGTGGTTCGTCGCCTTCTTCGCCATGATCGCTCCTGCCCGCGCGGGGGGCGCGAACGCTACCGTGGACGAGTGAGCACGCCAGCGAACCGGCTCTTGCCGATCGCCCTCGGCGCGCCGACAACCGGACGATGCGCTTGATCCTCCTCCGCCACGGCGTCGCCGTCGAACGCGACGAGTGGCACGGCGACGACGCCGAACGCCCGCTGAGCAAGGCCGGGATCCACCAGGCGACGATGACGCTCAAACGCGTACGGCCGCTGGTCAAGGCGATCGAGATCTGGACCAGCCCGTGGGTACGCGCGCGCGCCACCGCCGAGCTGGCCTCGGCGATCTGGAAGCTGCCGCTGCGCGAAGCGCCGTGGCTGGCGGGCGAGGCGGCGACGCCGAAGCAGATGCTCGAGCAGCTCGCCACCGCGCCGGACGTCGTGCTGGTCGGCCACGAGCCGGATCTCGGCGTCCTCGCCGGCGTCCTGGTCGGCGGCAAGCCGGTGCCCCTGGCGAAGGCCGGGATGGCCGTGCTCAAGGGCACGCCCGAGGCGGGCGCGATGGAGCTCAAGCTGCTGCTCAGCCCGAAGGCCGTGGCGACGATCTACGAGATGGCCTGAGCGTCAGCCGGCGGGCTCGGCCCGGCCGCGCCTGACGGCGATCACCACCAGCTCGACGGTGGTCAGAACGATCTGCGCGGCGCACAGCGGCAGCACGATCCACTGGCCGCCGTCGCCGAAGGCGTACGCGTGCAGGCCGGCGCCGAGCAGGAAGTTGACGCCGTACCAGCTCATGATCACCGACATGAAGCCGTAGACCGACCACGCGGCCAGCCCGGTCGGACCGACGATGCCGACGTAGCGCAGGTGCAGCGGCACCAGGTAGGTCAGGAGGATGACCAGCGCCCAGACCTCCTTCGGATCCCAGCCCCAGAAGCGGCCCCAGGCGTAGTCGGCCCACATCCCGCCGAGCAGCGTGCCCGCGGCGCAGAGCACGACGCCGACCTGCAGCGAGCGGTAGAGCGCGCGCGAGATGCCGGGCTCGACCCCGCCGCCGCGCAGCGCGGCCTGCGCGAGGACGATGTTGCCGAGCACCATCGCCAGCAGGAACGCGGCGTAGCTGGCGACGATGGTCTTCACATGGACCCACAGCCAGAACTGCGAGCGCAGCACCGGCTGCAGCTGGCTGATGTTCGAGCCGAGGTCCGGCGGCAGCGCCTCCCCGACCATCGCGCACAGCCCGGCGCCGACGCCGCCGGCGACCGCGTAGAGCGGCGCGCGCGTCAGGCGCGCGAAGACCAGGCCGAGCACCGCGACCAGCAGCGCGACGTAGACCACGGTCTCGTAGAGGTTGGTGACCGCGCCGAAGCGCGTGATGTGCAGGCGCACGCCGAGGCCGGCGAGCGTCCAGAGGATGCCGATGACGGTCGCGACCGTGCCGACGCGCGTCCAGCCGTTGGCGTTGGCGCGCTTGGCGACCGCCGGATCGGCGACCGCCGCGCCGGGCTGGCCGACGACGGCATCGGCGCCGATGCGCGGGCCGGCGCGACCGAGCGCGGCCACGCCGATCGCCGTGCAGATGCCGCCGATCAGGAACGCGATCCACGCCCAGGTGAACGGCCGCGCGCGGCGGTAGGCGAGCTCGATGGCGATGGTGCGCTCGCTCGGGTAGTGCTCGACGCGCGGCGCGACGTGGCTGCGCAGCGCGCGGTCGAGGCCCAGGGTCGTCGCGTGCAGCGACGTGGCGTCGGTGCCGACCGTCACCGCCTCGCCCCAGGCCGCGGCGAACAACGCGACCTCCTGCGGACCGGGCCACGCCGCGACCAGCTCGTCCGGCGTGAAGGCGAGATCGTCGGCGGTCAGCCAGATGTCCGACTGCGCGAGCAGATCGGCGCCCGCGTCGGCGCTCGGCGCCGGCTGCGCGGCGGCGGTCGCGCCGCCGACGGCCTGCGCCGCGACGGCGCCGGCGCGCTTGCGCTCGATCTCGGCCAGCACCAGGCGCAGGCGCGCGCGCCAGTCGGCTTCGTCCGCGGCGGCGGGCGCGCCGACGAGGAGCGGACCGAGCTCGGCGAGCACGCGCGCGCGCTGCGCCGCATCCGTCGCGAGCGGCGCCAGGCCGATCGCCTGGCCGGCGAACGCGGCGCGGGCCTCGTCGGCGCGCGAGCCGAGCTCGATGGCCTTCTCCTCGTCCGGCGTCAGATCGACCTTCCAGCCCTTGCCGCGCGCGTCGGCCGCCTTGAAGCGCGCGTCGCGGATGAACGCCGCCGCCTCCGGGACCTCGAGCTCGGCGAGCGACGCCCACTGGCCCTTGAGGCCCAGGCGCTTCTGCAGCGGCAGCCACGGGCAGTACAGCAGGCGCTTGCCGTGCCACTCCTGCGGGCGGCGCATCCAGGCCAGCAGCGTCTCGATCGCCGGGCGCTTGCTGCCGTCGGCGATGGTCAGGGCTTCGTCCGCACCCTCGCCGACCACCACGACCTCGCCGAACTGCGAGCGGCCGGTGATCGAATGCACGACCTCGTCGGCGGCGACCGCGAACGGCTTGACGCGGTTCTGGTGCAGCACCGGCAGGCCGAGCAGCTCGCGCGGCAGGGCCGCCTCGCCGGCGATCGCCGCGACGCCGATCAGCAGGACGAGCGCGCATCGGACGAGGGTCATGGCGTTTTCTCCGGCGACGCGGTTGCCGGACGGCGCGCCAGCGCGCCGCGCAGCCAATACATGACGATGATGCCGAGCACGAGCAGCGCCGAGCCCAGGTACTTCAGCACCCGCCCCGGATCGGTCGCCGCGGTGAACACCGAGGCGCGGTACGCGCCGGGGATCTCGCGGCCGGCCTCGTCGCGCAGCTGATCGAACGAGCTCTGGTAGAGCGTGACGCCGTTCTCGTGCATCGGCTCGTTCATCGAGATGTGCCGCTGGTCGCGCGCGCCATCCTTGCCGAGGACGACGACGTCGCTCGCGTAGCTGGCGGTGCCGAGGCCGCCCGGATCCATGCCCTCGACGAAGCGCGTCAGCTCGATGGCGAAGCCGTTGCGCGCCTCGAGGTCGTGCTGCTGCGGCGCGTAGGTCAGCCGCACCGGCCCGGCGGGCAGCTGGACCGTGGTCGCGCCGTACAGGCCGATCCAGGTGCGCGCGCTGGCGCCGGCCTTCGCCACCTCGACCTCGATCCAGCGCCGCGCGCGGCTGCGGTTCTCGGGCGCCATGCGCACCGCCTCGGGTCCGGGCTCGGCGCGCGGCAGGAGGCTCGTCGCCAGCGTGAGGCGCATCGGCGACGCGTCGCCCTCGCCGCCGACCAGGGCGCCGCGCCACTCGCCGTCGACCAGCGCGGTGCCGGCGAGGCCGCGGCTGGCGCGCACCCAGCGCAGGCGCAGGCGGTCGTCCGGTCCGAGCAGGCCCTGCACGTACAGGCCCTGCTCGCCGGGCTGCGGCGCGTAGCAGGCGGCGTGCTCGAAGAACAGCGTCGGCAGCCCCTCGCCGAGGATCGCGCGCGCGTAGCACGGCATGCGCGCGAAGACCGGCAGGTTCGCCCAGGCGCGCGCCGTCGCCGGGCCGGTGCCGACGCGCACGCGGATCAGCGGATCGAGCGCCGCCTCGGGATCGTCGCTCAGGCCGGCGTCGCCGAAACGCGGCCGCAGGACGTAGAGGTCGACGACCAGCTGCAGGTCATCGGCGACGTCGATGGTCTGCGGCAGCGCCGCGGGCGTCAGGGCGAAGCGCCGGCGCTCGCCGCGCCAGTACACCGCCAGCTCGCCTTCCGGGTGCGCGACCGGCGGCGGCGCGAGGAAATCCTCGAGCGCCTCAGCGCTGGCCGTGCGGCCGAGCATCACCCGCACCGGCAGCGAGCGCATGAAGTCGAAGCTGTGCTCGCTGGTCTCGGCGAAGTCGAGCCACGTCGCGCCGACCGACGCCTCGATGCCGCCCGGCGGCCGCGCGAGGACCTCGACCTTCACCGCGGGCGCGCCGTCGGCGGACGGCACCCGGCCCAGCTCCTCGCTTCCCGTGTCGACCAGGCGCAGCAGCCGCACGCTGACGCCGTCGGGGTCGTCGATCAGCGTCGCGGGCTCGGGCAGGCGGTGGATGCCGGCCTCGACGGGAGGCGCGAGGCGCGCCAGCTGCAGGCAGTAGCGCGCGAACGACGGGATGCCGGCGTGCTCGAGCGGATCGAACGTCGCCGATCCGCCGCCGTCGACCGCCAGCCGGTCGGTGCTCAGCTGGATGCGGTGCGCCTTCTTGCCCGGCTCGGCCGCGAGCATCCCGTCGAGCCGGTCGCGCGCGATCCAGAAGCCGGCGATCAGCGTCAGCAGGCCGAGATGGACGATGACGAAGCCGTACTGGTGCGGCCGCCACGGCCAGCGCACCGCGGCGGCGCCGAACACGGTGATGGTCAGGCAGGCGAAGATGAGGTTGAACCAGGTCGCGTCGTAGATCGCGGTGGCGGCGGCCTCGCGGCCGTAGTCGCGCTCGTAGTACGTCGCGACGCCGATCACGATGGCCAGGGTGGCGATGGTCAGCGCCGCCATGCGCACCGAGCTGAGCCAGCCGAAGACGCGCATCGCGATGCCGCGGTCGCGGGTGCGCGCGCGCGAGCTGACGAAGGCGGTCGCGGGCGACGCGTCGGGGGTGGTCTGGGGATCGGTCACGGGTGATGCGAGGTACGGGGGCGGGATGGTAGGCGCCGAGCCCCTCGCGCCATGGCTGGCGTCGACGCGCCCGCTCGCATGCCGGCGCTGCATCGCCTTGTCGCTGGACCGCGTGCGACGATCGTGCGGCGATGCTGCCCCGCTGGATCCACGATGTCGCACCGGCCTGCGCCGTCGTCGGCGTCGCCGCGCTGTGGCGCTTCGCCCCGGGCGCGATCGCCGGCGCGGCGTCGATCGCCGTGGTGCTCGCCTGCCTCGGGCTCGGCGCGTGGAAGGCCGAGGCCGGGCCACGCGCCGCGTGGCCGCTGCTGCTGGTCGCCAGCCTGCTCTGCGTGCTGCGCCTGGTCGACGCGTGGCCGTGCGATGTCGCCTGCCAGGGCGGCGGCGAGTACCGCATGCTGTTCGGCCTGGACGCGACCGCCTGGGCGGCGATGGCCAGCGCGCTGGC
>DASPLE010000069.1:0-28591 GCA_035627695.1 Planctomycetota bacterium | reverse complement strand
ACCATCTCCTCGGCCTTCGCCGCCGCGTAGAGCTTGAAGCGGGCGATCTGCTGCGTCTTGATGCCGCTGACGAAGAGCAGGAGCATGCTGGTCACGGCGAACGCGACGAGGGCGAGCGATATCGCCACCTCGAAGAGCGTGAACCCGCGGCTGCGCATGATGGACTGCATCGGCTCGCTGCTGCTGGGTGGACGAAGGGTACCCCGGGGTCCGGACACGCGCCCGACGCGCCGGATGTCGCCGCGACGCCGGTGTCTCACGCCAGCGCATCGGATGTGCAAAACGAGTTTTACATCTAGCACGGAATGTGCTTCCGAGGCCGGGTGACACTACCATCGCACGGGCGGATGCGCACCACGGTTCCGGATCGTCGAACGCGGCACGTGCCGCGAACGGCGCGGCGGATGCAGCTGATGCGCCGATCCTCGCGCATCCGGCCGCGCTGAGGACCGCTCGCCAGGCCGCCGCGCGCCGTCCGGGCGCATCCGGCGGCGCGTCGACCGCGCTACCAGTGCGTGGGCTCGTGGCGCAGGCGCTGCACCCACTTGATCGTGCCGCCCATGTTGCGGCAGTGCGACTGGGTGCGCACCGAATGCACGCCGACCGAGTGCGAGCTGTTCATCGGATGGATCATCAGGTTGTCGATGTTGGTGTGGATGTCGTTGTCGAGGTTGTGGTAGTCCGACGAGCCCACCGCGGCGTTCCATTCGATCAGGTACCAGCGCCGCACCTCGACCTGGCGCGCGGCCTCGAACAGCTTGTGGTCGTTGGCGAACTGATCGGCCGCGCCGCCGATCGACGTGACCTCGGCCCAGTCGCGGTAGCCGAGCGTCGAGCCGGCGCCGCAGGTGACGACGAACTGCGCCGGCCCCTCGCGGTAGAGGCGGAACCAGGACAGGTCGGTCGACTGCGAGCGCGGCCGCCCATCGCCGTCGCGGTAGTCCGCCCAGGTGTCCGACACTGGCTGCGGATCGGGCTTGGCGAGGTACGGCCGGCCGAGCGGAGCGGGCCACGGCCCGTTCGACGGCGCGACCGGGACCTGGATCGGGTTGTAGGCGACCGTCAGCTGCACCGCCCACGGCGGCCGTTCGGCGACGTACATCGGGAAGCGGCGCGCGGTGTGCAGCGGCCAGCGGCTGTCGTCGTCGGGTCCGACGGCGAACTTCGGGCCCAGCCTGCCGTCGCGGACGTCGACCCAGCCGAAGCATTCCTCGTGCACGGTCGGCGTGCCCGGCAGATCGTAGCCGAGGCGCGACGCCTCCTGCACGTAGTTGCACGCGGCGACCAGCATGATCTTCGCCTGCGCCTCGCGCGTGACCAAGGCCATCTCCTCGGCGTCGCTGCGCATGCGGCCGAGGAAGGCCAGCGCCAGCGCCGCGAGCAGCGCCGAGACCCCGGCGACGACGATCAGGATCGAGCCGCGACGGATCATCGTGCGAGCACCGGGGTGGCGACGGCGAGGTGCGGCGTCGGCGTCCAGCCCGACGACGCCGACGGCGAATCCAGCGTCGGATCGTTGATCGAGCCCGCCTTGTTGTCCCATTCGGCCCAGGCGTTGCCGTCGCGATGGCGCTGCTGGCGCGCGCCGCGCAGCGTGGTGCCGAAGTTGGCGAAGCTCAGCTCGGCGAGCTCGCCGGTGACCGGGCTGGTCCAGCGGATCAGGCTGATGGCGGCGAAGCGGCGGCAGCGGATGAAGCGATGGACCGTGACGTCGACGTCGGGCCAGCTCGCCGGCTTGAGCGGCAGCGGATCGACCTCGACGCCGGTGATGGTCTTGAACGAATCGATCTCCGCCGTCTTCTCCTGCGCGTTGCCCCAGGTGAAGCCGACGTGGTAGCGGCGGCGCGAGCGCTGGCTCTGCGCCGCCGCGGTCGGCAGATCGCCGGCGTGCGGATCGTGCAGCGCGTACGCCGTCTCGAAGCTCAGGCGCCAGAGGCCCTTCGGGGTCTGCTGGCCGCCGTCCGAATTGACGAAGCGCCACGGATCGCCGACGCTGTACGGGTACGAGTACGCCCACATGCGGCCGCTCGGGCTGGTCGCGCCGTTGGTCCACGGATCGCCCGCCTGGTACGGCGTCGTGCACTCGAAGATCGCGTTGTTCGGCATGTATTCGCAGGTCCCGTACCAGCCCAGGGTGTCGAACAGGCCGCGCACCTGGTTGTCGAGCCAGGTATGCGGCACCGTCACGTCGCCGTAGAGCGCGTAGGTGCGGTCGAGGACCGGATCGGCGCCCGGGGTGGGATCGAGCTGCTCGAACGCCGACGCCGTGGTCGCCGCCATGGTCGGCGACGTGCACGAGACCAGCGCGTAGCGCCCGTGCAGCATGATGCCGTTGCACTTCTCCGCGGCGTCGCCGCGGTACCACGCGCGCGGATCGTGCGCCGGCCACGTGTAGGTCTGGTCCCAGCCGCGATCGAGGTCGGGACTGGCTCCGTCCTGGTACTGGTACGTCGCCGAACCGACCGAGAACGGCGTGAACGCGTTGCCGACGCCGTTCGCGATCTGGCGCAGCGGCCGCGGCTGGCGCAGGCCGGCGCCCGGATTGTCCGGGATCGTCGGATCGGGGTTGTCGTACTGCGTCCAGAAGTCGACCTCGTCGTTCGCCAGCAGGTAGCCGTTGCGCATCAACGCGTTCTCGAGCGACAGGCGGTTGGCCGTCGTCACGGACGCGCTCGCGGCGCGGAATCCGGCGAACGCCGTCAGCACGATCATCAGCCCGAGCGAGACCGAGATCAGCAGCTCGACCATGGACACGGCGCGGCGGATGCGCATCTCGCCCCCTCAGCGGATGACCAGCGGCACGCGCGGGTCGTAGAAGTTGAAGCGGCCGACCGACATCGCGCGCATGCGCGAGGTGGTCGGCAGCGGGCCGCGGTCGAGCGTCAGGTTGCAGTTGCGGTCGGCGCCGAAGACGCCGTTGAAGAGATGCGCGCGGCCGACGCCCTTGTCCTCCGAGGCCTCGATGCCGTCCTCGCTGTCCTGGTGGTAGGACGAGACATCCGTCCCGGTGGGCAGGCCGCGGACGTCCTGGTTGTAGGCCAGGAGCTTCTCCGGGTTGCGGAACATGTAGAGCAGCGGGTCGCACATCAGGTTGTAGTCCATGCGCGCATCGAAGCTCATCTCGCTGCCCGGCGCGCCGAGAGGTCCGGCGATCGGGTACTTGCTGGCGTCGACCGGCGCGCTCGGCGCGGTCTCGAAGTCCTCGTAGGCCTGCCAGTCGACCGCCCAGAACACGAGTTGGCGGCAGCGCTGCCAGGCATCGAACGGAGCGGTCAGCGTCACCTTGTCGGTATTGGCGCTCCACACCGTCGAGAAGTCGTGCTCGGGGAACTGGTAGCTGCGGTTGGCGTTGATCACCGGCGACGCGGACAGCGGCCGCCATTGCACGGCCGTCTGGCTGGCGCCCCACAGCTGGGTCGACGGCAGCATGCTGGTCGTGCTCGACAGGTCCCATTCGATCAGCGGGAAGTCCATCATCGTCGCGCGCTGCAACGGCCGCGGGCTGCCCCAGTCGTATGGATTGCTCGCCGCGTTCAGCATCCCCAGGTTCATGGCGCTCTCGTGCCAGAAGATGATCTTGTCGTGGGTGACCCAGACCTTCGGCGACAGCGCGCCGCGCAGCGACACCTCGTCGCACAGCACCGCGGTGGTCGGCGTCGGGCTCGCCGTCGACGGCTGGCCGCCGAGGCGGTCGAGCGGGTACCAGCGCGTCAGGCACATGGCGGCGTGCGCGAGGTAGCGCAGCGCGAGCACCTGCTTGTCGATGCGGCCCGAGTACGGTCCCGACAGCACGACGAAGTCGGTCAGCGGCGTGGTCGTCGCCGGATCGATCACCGACGCCGGCATGCCGACCTGCTTCGCGTACCACAGCGCCGACTGGACGTAGCGGATCACCGACTCGCGCTGCTGCCGCACCTGGCGATTGGCCTCGGCTGCGTTGAAATGGTTGCGCCGCTGGTAGGCGTACTGCTGGTAGCCGTAGCGCAGGCCGCCTTCGGCGTGGTCGAAGACCACCGCCATGTGCGGATCGGTCGGATCGGACGCCGTCTCCCAGCAGTAGGCGAACGGATCCGTCGCCTTGGTCGGATCCTCGACCAGGGGGAAGCGGAACGTCTGCGCCGTCGCGGGCAGGTGCTCGGGCTTGTGGATGCCGTGCGCCGGCGGCGACGGCCACGGCACGTAGTACGGCCACGCCTTCCACGGGAAGCTGAAGATGGCGTTGTTCTGCGCGTACCCGGTGACGGCGAACACCAGCTTCTGCGCCTCGTTCGGGGGCGCGGTGCGGTAGGCCGTCGGATCGAGGTTGGTCGTCGCCTGCGGCTGCGAGTAGTAGAGGTAGCCGCCCTCGTCGAGGATCTTCTGGATCTCGTCGTTGTCGGAGTCGAGGCGGCGCGCGATCGCCATCGGCAGCGGCATGATGCCGAACAGGTGCGTCGACAGGCGGGTCTCGAGATCGGGATGCGTCGCGCGGTAGCCGACCGGCACATCCCAGGCCTGCATCGCCTCGGCGTCGATGTTCGCGTTCGCGTTGTGGCTCGCCGCGAACGACTCGACCATCTCCTGCGCCTTCGCCGCCGCGTACAGCCGGAAGCGCGCCTGCTGCTGGGTCTTCACGCCCATCGGGAAGAGCAGCAGGACGCTGGTCACCGACAGCGCGACGATCGCGAGCGAGATGGCGACTTCGAACAAGCTGAACGCCGCGCGGGGCGTCATCCGCGCGGCGATGCGGATGTGCCAGACCTTGCTTTTTCGTGCGTGATCGTGCGCCATTGACGGGCAGACGCGACGCGTCCGGAGCTCCGGACAAGGATACCCCAGGAATGCAGGTAGTACGGAAAAACGCGTCGTTTCCGCGTAAACCCAGCGCTCGAAGCGACATCGCCGGGCGCTCGCGCGCGTGCCGAGCCCGTACCGCCGGACATCGGACGACGGTTGTGCGCGTGGTCGCGTCTCATGCGCCTGGCGACGCGATCGCGTCGCCAGCGTTACCGGCCCGCGCGCGAGCGACCTACTCGTCCAGTTCGTAACGCGCGTACTCCATCCACGCCGTGACCTCGCGCTGCGTCGGCGTCATCGCCGCGCGCATCGTCTCCGGCAGCCAGAAGTGGCGCATGTTGCCGGGCTCGACCAGCGCCGTCGCGCGCACCGCCTCGAGGTGGTTGAAGTAGAGATTGGTGCGCACGCCCGGCGTCGTCCGCGGCAGCCCGCCGTGCAGCACCGACTCGGACATCAGCAGCACGTCGCCGGGCTCGGCGTTGACGATCGTCGACCCGGGCAGCGCCAGGCGCGCGTAGCGCGGGTCGTGGTAGTCGAAGTCGTGCCCGCCCGGCAGCACCGGGATGCGCTCGCTGCCTTCGGAGAGCAGCGCGAGGCCGCTCTTGTGCGATCCCGGCGCGATCATCATGCAGCCGTCCTCGGGACCGTTGCGGCTGAGGAACCACACGACGTTGAGCATCGTCGTGCGGATCTGGCCGTCGCGGCACCAGTACGACAGCGGCGACGCGCCGCGATGCCAGCCGTTGTCGCCGGTGCCGCCGCGCTTGGCGATCGACCAGGTGTTGATGAGCTGCGGGCGGTCCATGAACGAGCGCAGCAGCGGCAGCACGCGCGGGTGGTCGATCAGCGCGTGGAAGATCGGATCGAGGCGCAGCAGGCCGTTCATGCGCACGCCGAACGCGGCCTGCTCCCAGCGCGTCGGCGCCGCCGCGGCGCGGTTCTCCGGGCGCAGCCGCGCGCGCCAGGCGTCATCGTCGCGCGGCGCGTCCTCGAGGCGCCGCACCGCCGCCGCCAGGGAGTCGCACTCGGGGCGCGTCAGCACGCCGCGCAGGACGATGAAACCCTGCAGGTCGAAGGCGAAGCGCTCGGCGGCGCTCGCCTCGACGAGCGGCGCGGCGGTGGCGGTGGCGGTGGCGGGCATGGCGTCTCCAGCACGCATGGTCGGCGCCGGTGCGGACCCGTTCACGGGCCGTGGGAACGCGATCGCGCAGGGACGCGCCGCGCCTCGCCGCTTGTCGGCACCCCGCCCGGCTCAGCATCGCGGGATGCCCCTGCCACCCCCGCGCGTGACGAGGCCGCGGTCGCGGCCCATGGCGGCCGCTGACATGGCCGGCGGAGCATGGCGCGTCCCGGCGCTGCCCGAGATCGTCGGCTTCGATCTCGTCCGCCTCGCGGCGGGCACCTGGCAGGCGCAGCACCGCCACGACTTCCACGAGGTCCATTACGTCGTTCGCGGGCGCGGCACGCTCGATGTCGGCGCGCGCGCCGTGGGCATCGGGCCCGGCTCGGTGTACCTGCTGCTGCCGGGCGAGCCGCACGGCGGCCGCCTCGTCGCCGAGGACGACGGCGAGGTGCTGTGGGTCGGCGTCCGCTTCCCGCCGGGCGTGGCGGTCGCGCGCGGCGAGCCGTCGCGTCCGTTCTTCCCGGTCGGCGTCGCGGCGGCCGAGCTGGGCGCCGCGCTGCGCGCGTTGGCGCTGCTGCTCGCGCGGACGGCGCGCGACGGTGCGGCGATCGCGCCGTCCGAGTCGCTCGGCCCCCTGCTGCGCGTCCTGGCGGCGATGGTCGAGCCGGTGCGGCAGCTGTCGGCGGCGCCACCGCGCTCGCATCGCCTCGCGGACCAGGCCCTGCGCCGGCTGGAGTCGTCGCCCGCGCGCCCGCCGACGCTCGCCGCGCTCGCCGCGCAGCTCGGCGTCAGCGCCGGTCACCTCGGCGAGTCGCTCGCCCGCGCCACCGGCAGCACCTGGCCCGACCTCGTCGCCGCCCAGCGCCTGCGCCTCGCGCGCGCGCTGCTGGCCGATGCGGCGCTGCCGGTGCGCGAGGTGGCGCGGCGGGTCGGGTTGTCGGACAGCCGCGCGCTGGCCCGGCTGGTGCGCCGGCTGACCGGTCGCAGCCCGCGCGACTTGCGCGGCTGAGGCGCAGCTGAGGCGCGGCGGCGTTCAGCCGCGCGCGCGCGTCAGCAGCAGCTCGGCGGCGTGGGTGCGCGCGTCGGGCAGCAGCAGCAGCACGCCGGCGAGGCGTTCGCGCCAGTGGCCGAGGAAGCGCAGCACGCCGCGCACGTCCTCGTCCGGATCGGCGACCAGGCGGCGCTTGAGCTTGTCCGGCACCGACAGCGACGGCAGCTCGTTGTCGATCTCGTCGGCGGTGGCGGCGTCGGGCAGGAGCAGGATCTCGGCGAACAGCGGCAGTCGCGTCCGCACCGTCGCCATGAGCGCGCGGAAGCGCTCCGGCGCGTACACCGGCTGCAGGGCGAGGAAGTGCGCGCCCTCGCGCTCGTACGCCTCGATCGCGGCGGCGTCGCGTTCGGGCACGCGCACGCCGACGGTGAAGGCCGTGGGCGATTCCAGGCGGCTGCCGGCGAGATCGCGGCCGGCGTTCAGGCGCGCGATCAGCGCCAGCAGGTCGAGCGTGTCCGCGCCGCGCCGCTGATCGCCGCCGCCGGTGGCGGCGGACGTGCCGGCGAAGACGCCGCCGTCGACCAGCACCAGGCGGATGCCCAGCAGGTGAGCCGCGATCAGCAGCTCGTGCGCGGCGCGCAGGTCGAGCTCGTTGGGGATCAGCTCGAGGATCGCGGGCTTCGCCGTCGCGTCCTGGAGGTGGCGCAGCTGCGCGGCCAGGCGCAGCCCGCGGCTGCCGCCCGGCCAGCCGGAGAGCAGCCCGACCGCGTCGGCGCCGGCCGCCGCGAGCCGCGCCAGCGCCGCCGACGAGGACGCTGGACCGAGCCGCCCCGGCACCAGCGCCGCGATCGGGAACGCGCCGGCGCGCGCCGCGACGACCAGCGGATGGAGCACGAGCGCCGGCGCGGCGGGCGCGTCCGGGATCGCGCGGCCGGGCCGCGCCGCCAGCGGATGGAGCACGAGCGCCTTGGCCAACGCCGCGATGTGCGCCGGCGCGACGCCGCAGCAGCCGCCGACGATCGACGCGCCGGCGGCGACGTACTCGCGGGCGATCGCGACCAGCCATTCGGCGCGCAGGTGGTAGCGCAGCGTCGCGCCCTCACGGGTCGGGAAGCCGGCGTTCGGCCGCGCCTGCACCGGCAGGTCGGTGAGCGTCGCCAGGCGCGCGACCACCGCGGCGAGCGCGCGCGGCCCGCCGGCGCAGTTGATGCCCAGCGCGGTGGCGCCGGCGCAGGCGCGCGCGAACTCGGCGAGCTCGGCGGGATCATCGCGGTCGAGGCTGCGGCTGACGAACACCGGCAGGCGCGAGACCCGGCGCACGCCGGCCAGCGCGGCGGCGGCCTCGACGGTCGACGGCATGGTCTCGACCTGGAAGCCCTCGACGCCGGCGTCGGCCATCGCCAGGGCGACCTCGGCGAAGGCGGATTGCGCGTCGTCGACGCTGATCTCGGCGCCGACCACGCCGCCGAGCGGACCGATCGAGCCGAGCACGAACGCTCGCCCGCGCGCGACCTCGCGCGCCAGGCGCACGCCGGCGGCGGCCAGGCGCACCGCGCGCTCGCGATCGCCGCGCAGCGCGTAGCGGTTGGCGCCGAAGGTGTTGGCGGTGATCGCCTCGGCGCCGGCGTCGAGGAACGCGCGGTGCACGGCCTGCACCAGGTCCGGATGATCGACATTGGCGTCGGCGGTGCGCGCGGCGTCGACGCCGCGCGCGATCAGCTCGGTGCCGACGCCGCCGTCGACCACCAGCACGCCGCGGCCCAGGCGCCGCTCGAGCGCCGTGCGCGCCGATCGCGCGCCCGGCGCGCGGACCAGATGCGACGCCAGCACGGTCGCGAGGCGATCGGTGATGTCCGGCGCGAGATCGAGGCCGCGGCTGCCGAGGATGCGCGCCAGCGCCGCGCCATCGATCGCCGGCGCGCCGGCCGCCTGGCGCTCGGCCGCGGCGACCGTCGCCTCGAGCAGCACGGTCGTGGTCAGCGCGCCGACGCCGCCCGGCACCGGCGACAGCCAGGCGGCGACGGCGGCCACCGACGGATGCACGTCGCCGACGATCTCGGTCCGGCCATCCGCGCCGGCGACGCGGTTGATGCCGACGTCGACCACCGTCGCGCCCGGCAGGACGTGCGCGGCCGTGATCAGCCCGGCCTTGCCGACCGCGACGACCAGCAGCTGCGCGCGGCGGGTGTGGCTGGCGAGGTCGCGCGTGTCGATGTGGCACGTGGTCACGGTCGCGCCCGCGGCGAGCAGCAGCTGCGCCGCCGGGCGGCCGACGATGGTCGACGCGCCGACGACGACGGCCTCGATCCCACGCAGATCGCCGAGCGCGGCCTGCGCCAAGGCCACCGCCGCGACCGCGGTGCACGGCGCCGCCGCCGGGCGCCCCGCCATCACCAGGCCCAGGTTCGCCGGGCCGACGCCTTCGACGTCCTTGTCCGGGCTGAGCTGCGCCTGCGCCGGCAGGTCGACCAGCGGCGCCGCGAGCGGCGACTGCAGGATGATGCCGTGCACCGACGGGTCGACGTTGAGCGACTCGATCAGCTCGGTGAGGTCCTCCTGCCCCGCGCCGGCGGGCAGGCGCGCGATGCGGTGCTCGACGCCGACCGCGGCGCAGGCCGCCGCCTGGTTCTTCAGGTAGACCGCCCATGCCGGATCGTCGCTGACGCTGACCGCGGTCAGGCAGGGACGGATGCCGCGCGCGCGCAGGCCGCGCACCTGCTCGGTCAACGCGCCGCGGCGGGTCTCCGCTATCGCCTTGCCGTCGATCGATCGCGCTGGCATCGGATCGGATGCTAGAAGAGCGGATGGCATAGACAACGAGACCGCTGAGACACGATGCGCCCATGCTCGCCTGGTACATCGGCCTGCGCTATCTGCGGCGGCGCCGCGCGGCGTGGCTGGCCCTGGCGGCGATCACCCTGACGGTCGCGGCGTCGGTGGTGGTGATGGGCATCTCGCAGGGCTTCGTCGACGTGATGGAGCGCCAGGTGCGGGCGATGGAGAGCGATCTCACCGCCGAGCCGTCGCCCGGACGCTACGCGGTCGACGACACGTCGGAACGGCGTCGGCAGATCGCCGAGGTCCCCGGCGTCGTGGCGGTCGGGCCATTCATCCAGACCTGGGCGCTGATGACGCCACGCTCAGGAGTCGGTGACAAACTGGCGGATTCGCGTTACACCGTCATGGCCCAAGTCGACGCCGTCGATTGGGCCGCGGACACTCGTCTTGGGCGCGTCGATCCGCGCATGCTGCATGCGGCGAACGAGATGGACCTCAACGCCCCGCCGATGCTGCCGGAGCGGCGCGGCACCGGATTCCTCACCCCCGACTGGCGCGACCACACGGTGCTGATCGGGCTGAGCGTCATTGCCGGCGCCGGTGCCCTGCCCCCGCCGCCGCGCTCATCGCCGATTCCAGGCGTCGTCGTTGGACGCGAGATCCCCTACAGCCAGGGCATCACCGTCGGCACCCAGGTCCGCCTGGAAACCACGACCGGCAAGGTCCGCGCCGAGGTCTCCGACACCCTGGCGAGCGGCGTCTACGAGATCGACCGCATGGCGGTGTTCATGCCGCTGCCGCTCGGCCAGCGCCTCGCCGACATGCACGCCACCGACGAGCGTCCGGCGCAGGTCGGCGGCTACCGCGCGCGACTGGCCGATGGCGTCGACGCGCGCGCCGCCGCCGCCGCGGTCGAGGAGCGCTCGTACCTGTGGGTCCGCACCTGGCGGCAGCGCCGCGGCAACCTCGTCGCCAGCGCCGAGCAGCAGCGCGACCTGATGCTCGTGCAGATGATCGTCATCCAGTTCATCACCGTGTTCATCGTCTACGCGGTGTTCAGCACGCTGGTCGCCGAGAAGCGTCACGACCTGGGCGTGCTGCTCGGCATCGGCGCGCGTCCGCGCCAGGTGATGGGCGTGTTCCTGGTCGCCAGCCTCGTGGCGTGCGGCATCGGCAGCGCGCTCGGCTGGGCGCTGGGCTGGGCGGTGCTGCCGGTGCTCGATCCGCTGTGGTGGTGGCTGTTCGACAAGCCGCTGTTCCCGCCCGAGATCTTCTATTCGTCCGAGCTGCCGATCAGCTTCGACCCGCAGTGGCCGCTGCTCTTCCTGGGCCTGATGAGCGGCGTCGGCCTGCTCGCCGCGCTGCTGCCGGCGTGGCGCGCGAGCCGCATCGATCCCGCGGCGATCCTGCGCGAGGCGGACTGACCATGGGCCTCGCCGTCAGCGGTCTCGCCAAGGGCTATCCGGGCCTGTCGGTCCTGAGGGACCTCGATCTGGCCGTCGCCGACGGCGAGGTCGTCGCCATCCGCGGGCAGTCCGGCACCGGCAAGAGCACGCTGCTGCACTGCCTGGGCCTGCTCGACCGCGCCGACGCCGGGGCGATCATGCTCGGCGGCCGTGATCTCGCGCCGCTGACCGCGGCCGCGCGGGCCGACGCGCGCGCGCGGCACATCGGCTTCGTCTTCCAGGCCTTCAACCTGCTCCTGGAGTTCGACGCCCTCGAGAACGTGCTGATCCCGGCGCGCATCCTCGGCCTGCCGCTGGCGGCGGCGACCGCCGAAGCGCGCGCGCTGCTCGAGCGCATCGGCCTGGGCACGCGCATGCATGCCGACGTGCGCACGCTCTCCGGCGGCGAACGCCAGCGCGTCAGCCTGTGCCGCGCGCTGCTGACCAAGCCGGCGCTGCTGCTGGCGGACGAGCCGACCGGCAACCTCGATCCGGCGACTGCCAAGATCGTGCTCGACGAGCTGGTCACGCTCGCGCGCGACCGCAAGGCGTCGGTGGTGATCGTGACCCACGACGGCGAGATCGCCAAGCGCGCGGATCGGACGCTCGAGCTGCGCGAGGGTCGGCTGTGGTGAGCGCGCGGTAGGCTTCGAGCTTCGAGCTTCGAGCTTCGAGCTTCGAGCTTCGAGCTTCGAGCTTCGAGCTTCGAGCTTCGCGCTACTCGCGGGCCTTCACGTCGTAGCGCTTCATCATCTCGTAGAGGTACACGCGGCTCAGCCCGCCCAGGCGCGCCGCCTCGCTGACGTTGCCCTTGGTCTTGGCGAACAGCCGCGCGAGCCAGCGCTTCTCGAACGCCGCCTTGGCGCGGTGGTAGTCCTCGTCCGGTTCGAACGAACGCGCCACGGCCTCGGCGCGCCAGGCGAGGCCGACGATGCGCGCGAGCATCATCATCACGTCCTTGGCGCGGCGCGGCGCCGGCACGCGCGCGCGGCAGGCGACGGTGACGCCGGGCGCGACGAACGACACCAGCACGCCGTCGCCGGCCTCGAGCGGCACCGGCACGGACTTCGGCGTCGGCGGCGCGGCGAGCGGCGGCTCGCCCTCGTCGCACGATTGCGCGATCAGCGCGCCGTCGGCGTGCAGCCACAGGCCGCTCGCGGGGATCGCCGGCCGCAGCTGCTCGAGGAAGCGCTCCATCAGCTGTTCCAGCGGCAGGCCGCGCCCGCACAGGAAGGTCAGCTGGATCAGGTCCTGGTAGACCCCGGAACTGACGGTGTCGGAGTCGGGCATGGCCGCAGGCTAACCCGAGGTCGGGCCAAGGCCAAAGCGTCCGGATTGCGACCGGGGGCGCCGTCCTACGGTCCTGGACATGGTCGCCCACGAGACGGCATCGGTCGACGACTGCGAACCGATCGAGCGCCTCGCCGCCGCCGACGGCAACGAGCGCTGGCTGGCGCGGCACCGGGTCCTCGGCATCGACCTCGACCTGCGCCGCTGGCGCCTGCCGGCCGCCGAACGCGCTCGTGCCCGCCTCTGGCTGGAACGGCGTGCGCGCCTGGCCCATCCGCACCTGGCGCCGCTGATCGGCCACGGCGAGGACGAGGCAGGCTGCTGGGCGGCGACCGAGGCCGGCGACGCCTGGCGCGCCGACGGCACCGGCTGGCGCGCGACCCTCGAGGGCCTGGCGGCGCTCGCCGAGGCCGCGGCGTTCCTGCACCGCGCCGGGCTGGCGCAGGGCGACATCGCCGGCTCGGGCGTGCGCGACGACGACGGCCGCGTGCGGCTCGGCATGCCGCCGGCGCTGCCCGACGCGAAGCACGACGCGCGCGCCGATCTCGTCGCGCTGACCGCGGGCGCGCGCGCGGCGCTGGCCGGGGACGGCGGCGAGACCTGGTTCCTGCCGGCGCCGGTGCGCGCGCTGGTCGACGCCAGCCATGGCGACGCGATCGAGTTCGCCGCCGCCGCCGCGCGCGCGCTGGTCACGCCTCCCGCCGATCCGGCGCGGCGCCTGACGGTGCTCGCCTATCCCGATCAGCGCGGCGTCACCGTGCTGTGCGAGGACGGCGCCGGCGAGGCGGCGACGCGGATCGTCGCGCACGACGTGGTCGCGCAGTTCTTCGCCGAGCACGATCTGGCGCGCCGCTCGCGGCCCGCCAGCGCCGAAGCGCGCGCGGCGGGGGCGACCAGCGATCCGATCGCCGCGCTGGCCAGCCGCTTCGCCGCCGCCGTCCTCCCCGAGAACGCGCTGGCGCGGCTGTGGCAGCCCGACTGGCGGATCGAGATCGGCGACGCCGGCAGCTCGCTGCCGTGGCGCCTGCTGGGCGGCGCGGCGATGGCGATGCGCGACGATCTGCGGCTGTCGTTCGGCGAGAGCGTCGATGTCGGCGCGATCGCGCCGGTCGCGGCGGTGCTCATCGACGGCACGAGCGCGCACGCGGGCGCCAGCGCGCGGGCCGCGGCGCGCGCCCTCGGCCGCTTCCCGTGGTGGCGCCGGCGCGCGGCTCCGGCGCACGGGCCGCTCGTGATCGCCGGCGACCTCGCCGGCGCCCGCGCGTTGCTGGCGCGCGATCCGACGCTGGTCGAGCGCGTCGCGCTGGCGGTGCTCAGCGGCATCGGACAGCCCCTCCCCCTCGCCAGCGCCGCGGCGCAGCTGCTGATCGACCCGCTGGTGCCGGCGTCGCTCGGGCGCGCGGTCGCCGACGCCTGCTGGCGGTCGTTCGCCGCCGGCGAGCCGGCGCACGCCGCGGCCCACGCCGGCGACCGCCTGCTCGCGACGCGCTCGGCGCCGTGCGATCCGCTGTGCTGCGGCATCATGCTGCACGGCAACGGCGATCTGCGCCTGGCGCGCGGGCGGCTGCCGCTGGTCGGCGGCTGAGCGTCAGTCGACGAACGCCAGCGACCGGTAGAGCGCGACGTATTCCTGCGCGACGCGCGTCCAGGAGTGGTCGGCGGCCATGGCGCGGCTCTGCGCGGCGCGCCACTGCTCGGGGAAGTGCTGGTACAGGCCGAGCGCGCGGTCGATGACGCTCGAGAAGTGGCCGAGGTCGATCGGGCCGAAGGTGAAGCCGTTGCCCTGGCCGTCGACCACGTCGCGCACGGTGTCGGCGAGGCCGCCGGTGTAGCGCACGATCGGCAGCGTGCCGTAGCGCAGCGCGTACATCTGCGTCAGGCCGCAGGGCTCGAAGCGGCTGGGCATCAGGAACGCGTCGCAGCCGGCGAAGATGCGGTGCGCGAGCCCCTCGTTGTAGCCGTACCACACGAAGATCCGGCCCGGGTGGCGCGCCTGCATCGCGTGCAGGCGGTGCTCGAGCGCGAGATCGCCGGCGCCGAGCACGACCAGCTGCAGGCGTCCGGAGAGGATGTACGGATCGATCGCGTCGAGGACCAGGTCGATGCCCTTCTGCTCGACCAGGCGGCTGACCACGCCGACCACGCAGGTGTTCGGGTCCTGGTGCAGGCCGCACTCGTCGCGCAGCAGGCGCTTGCACTCGCGCTTGCCGGTCAGGTCCTTGGCGTCGTAGTGCGCCGGCGCGAGGCGATCGGTCGCCGGATCCCAGGCGGCGGTGTCGATGCCGTTGGTGATGCCCGACAGCTTGTAGGAGTGCCCGGCCATCACCGCCTGCATGCCGTAGCCGTACTCGGCGGTCTGGATCTCCTCGGCATGGCGGCGGCTGACGGTGGTGACGCGGTCGGCGAAGACCACGCCGGCCTTGAGCAGGTTGAGCTTGCCGTAGTGCTCGAGGTGCATCGGGTTGAACAGCGCCCAGTCGAGCCCGGTCAGCTTCAGGTCGAAGTGCCAGAACGCGCCCTGGTAGGCGATGTTGTGGATGGTGAAGACCGAGCGCGTCGCCGGCAGCGCGCGGTTGAAGCCGCGCTCGAGCAGCGCCGGGATCAGGCCGGACTGCCAGTCGTGCGCGTGGACGATGTGCGGCGTCCACTTCAGGAAGCCCGGCAGCGCCAGCGCCGCCTTCGAGAAGACGCTGAAGCGCCGCGCGTTGTCGTCGTAGTCGTTGCTGGCGCTGGGTCCGTAGACGCCATCGCGCGCGTAGAGCTCGTCGCAACCGAGCAGGTAGGTCGGTACGCCGTCGATCGTCGTGGTGCCGACGCCGACCCGGTGGTCGATGCCGCCGGCTTCGATGATCAGCGGCGATTCTCCCCAGCTCAGCCCGTGCTTCTGCGCGGCGGCGATCGCGGCGCGGTACCCCGGCAGCACGACGCGCGCGTCGTGACCGTGCCGGCGCAGGGCGGCCGGCAGGGCGGCGGCGACGTCGGCCAGGCCGCCGGTCTTGACCAGCGGAGCGACCTCGCTGGCGGCGTGCAGGATGCGGATCGGCGTCGGCATGCGCGGCTGTTCCTCGGCTCTCTCGAGCGCCAAACCCTGCGTTGGTCGTGGCCGGCCCGAGCGCGTCCGCTAGCCTGCGCGGCCCATGGCTGAACCGCTCCAGGCCGGCGTGTCGATCGCGAGCGAGACCCCTGCGACGAGTGAGCGCACGGTCTACCTGGAGACCTTCGGCTGCCAAATGAATAGCGCCGATTCGGACGTCGTCCTGGCGCGCCTGGCCGAGCACGGCTGGCGCCAGGTGGCGTCGGTCGGGGCGGCGTCGCTGGTGCTCTACAACACCTGCTCGGTGCGCGACCACGCCGAGGCGCGGGTGCGCGGCCGCCTCGGCGAGCTCAAGCGCGAGAAGCGCGAACGCCCGGGGCTGACCATCGGCATCATGGGCTGCATGGCGCAGCGCGAGAAGGCGGCGCTGATCGCCAACTACCCGCACATCGACCTGGTCGTCGGCACCGACCAGTTCGTGCACATGCCGCAGCTCATCGACCGGCTGCGCGGCGCGGACGGCGAGGCGCACGTCGTCGAAACCGCTTTCGCTGATTGGGAGGACCTCGCCGGCGTCGACCAGCAGCAGCGCTGGACCAACACCCGCTCGAGCGGCGTCAACGCCTACGTGCCGGTGATGCGCGGCTGCAACTACAACTGCACCTACTGCGTCGTGCCGATGACCCGCGGCAAGGAGAAGAGCCGCCGTCCCGAGCACATCGAGGACGAGGTCCGCCGCCTGGTCGACCAGGGCCGCGTGCAGATCACGCTGCTCGGCCAGACCGTCGACGCCTACGGCAAGACGCTCGGCGACGGAACCGATCTCGCGTCGCTGCTGCGCCGCGTGCACGCCATCGACGGGCTCAAGCGGCTGCGCTTCGTCACCTCGCATCCCAAGGACATCAGCGACTCGCTGCTCGATACGATGGCCGAGCTGCCCAAGGTCGCCAAGCACCTGCACGTGCCGGCGCAGAGCGGCTCCGACCGCATGCTGCGCCTGATGGGCCGGCGCTACACCCGCGACGACTACCTGCGCTTCGTCGACCGCGCGCGCCAGCGCATGCCGCAGGTCGAGTTCCTCAGCGACTTCATCGTCGGCTTCCCGCGCGAAGGCGAGGACGACTTCCGCGCCACCGCGTCGCTCATGGACGCGGTGCGCTTCGACGGCTCGTACGTCTTCACCTACAGCGTCCGCCCGGGGACCCCCGCCTCGCACCTCGACGACGACGTGCCGCTGGCGGTGAAGAAGGCGCGCTGCAACGAGCTGCTGGCGCTGCAGCTGACGCACCAGCAGGAGAAGTACGCGCGGCTGCACGGCAGCGTGGTCGAGGTGCTGGTCGAGGGGCCGAGCAAGAGCGACGACGCGATGCTGCACGGGCGGTCGCTCGGCAACCTCAACATCGTCTTCCCGCGCAGCGGCGCCGACGGCGCGACGCGCGACCGCCTCATCGGATCGCTGGTCGGCATCCGCATCGCGCGCTCGACCAGCCTGACGTTGTTCGGCGACGTCGCCTGATCGGCGTCCTCGCCCGTGGCGCCTCGGCGCCGCCGCGGGTACCCTCACCGCCATGATCGACCACTTCGCCGTCAACGGCCGCGTCGTCCCCGCCGCTGAAGCGACGGTCAGCGTGCTCGACCTCGGGTTCCTGCGCGGCGTCGGGGCGTTCGAGACCCTGCGCACCTACGGCGGTGGCCATCCCCATGCCCTGCCCGAGCACCTGCGCCGGCTGTGGGACAGCGCGCACGCCGTCGGCATCGCGCCGTTCTTCACCGAGGCCGACGTGCGCCGCCTGCTCGCCGAGATCCGCCGCAGGAGCGGCCACGACGAGTTGCGCTGCAACTTCGTCGTCACGCCCGGTCCGCACGTCAGCGGCATCTTCGGCGGCGGCCCGCCGACCTGGGTGATGATCTGCCGCGACCTGCATCCGCCGACCGCCGAGCAGTACGCGAACGGCGTCGCGGCGATCACCTTCGAGGCGACGCGCCACCTGCCGACGCTCAAGACCACGAACTACATCACCGGCACGGTCGGCATCCAGCGCGCCGAGGCGGCGGGCGCGCACGAGGCGTTCTACGTCGACGCGCAGGGCTACGTCACCGAGGGCGTGACCTCGAACATCCTCGCCGTGCAGGGCAACCGCCTGCTGACGCCGACCGAGGACTGCCTGCCCGGCATCACCAAGGCCGGCATCCGTCCGATCGCCGAGTCGCTCGGCCTGACCTGGTACGAACGCCGGCTGACGCGCGACGACCTCTACACGGCGGACGAGATCTGGATCACCTCGGCGGTGCGCGAGCTGCTGCCGGTGGTCAAGGTCGACGACCGCGTCATCGCCGACGGCAGGCCGGGCCGCTGGGCGCGCGCGATCGGCGCGACGTACCACGCCGCGTGCGTCGCCGAGGCGCGTCGCGACGCGGGCGTGGCGTGATGCCCGCGCTGCTCGCCGGCTCCGCGAACTTCATCGTCGACGAGGATCCCGCCTACGAGCCGGTCGGCGACGGCGAGCACCTCTACCTCCACCTGGAGAAGGAAGGCATCGCCACCGACGCCCTCGCCGACGCGCTGGCCAAGGCGTTCGGCAAGCGCCCGTCCGACATCGGCTATGCCGGCCGCAAGGATCGCCACGCGATCGCGCGCCAGTGGTTCAGCGTGCATTTCGGCGACGAGGCGCGCCTGGCGAACCTGCCCGAGCACCTGCGCCACGGCCGCGTCGCGGTGCTGCGCACCGGCCGCCATCGCAACAAGATCCGCCTCGGCCATCTCGCCGGCAACCGCTTCCGCCTGCGCCTCGGCGGCGCCAGCGACTGGGAGCCGGTCCGCGCCGCGCTCGCGCGCCTGGCGCACGAGGGCATCCGCAACCGCTTCGGGACGCAGCGCTTCGGCCGCAACCAGGCGACGCTGCGCTGCGCGCGCGCGTGGGGCGCCGGCGATTGGCGCGGCGCGGTGGCGGCGATCGTCGACGCCGATGATCGCTGGCGCTTCGGCGACGCGTTGCCGGAAGGGTTCCGTCCGGGCCCCGAAGGGCGCGTGCTCGGCTACCTCCGCAAGAAGCCGGAGGACGCGCGCGGCGCGCTGGTCGCGACCGGCGATCAGATGCGCAAGCTGGTGGCGTCCGCGGCGCAGTCGGCGGTGTTCAACGCCATCGCCGACGCGCGCGAGGCGCTGTCGCTGACGCATCGCCTGCGCCTCGGCGATCTCGGCCTGAACGCCAAGGGCGCGCCCTTCCTGGTCGAGGCCGATCGGCTCGACGACACCAACCTACGCGCCGCGCCCGGCAGCCTGCAGGCATTCGCCTCCGCGCCGCTGCCCGGCACCAGCACGCTGCGTCCGGCTCCCGCGATCGACGCCGAGGAGCGTACCTGGGCCGAGCCGACCGGCATCGACTGGAGCTGGCTCGACGCGAAGGGCCCGCTGGAGAGCCCGGGCGAGCGCCGCGCGCTGGTCGTCCCGTTCCGCGCGCCGCCCCAGCTCATCGCCGAGGGCGATCAGGCCTGGCTCGAGCTGTCGCTGCCGCCCGGCACCTACGCGACCGAGGTCCTCGACCAGTGCGGCGTCACCGTCCCCGACGATCGCCGCGGCTGATCACGCGCCACCCTTGCCGGCCGGATGCATGGATCCCGGCACGAACCGCCACGGCCAGCCGAGCGGCCAGGTCGATGCCGCGGTCAGGATGGCGATGGCCAGCACCACCACGACCGTCGCGTCGCCGCCGCCGGTGAGGCGGTCGAGGGAGAGCAGCAGGACGGTGGCCAGCGCGGCGAACGCCGCCCATCCGACCGTGCGCGTGCGGAACACCAGCGGACGCGCCGGCAGGAAGGCCAGCGCCAGGACGAAGTAGGCGAACGTGTGGAAGCACACGCTGGCCGGATCGACGCAGTCGCGCACCAGGCCGACGACGAACGCGCGGATCAGCACGCCGTCGTCGCTGCCATCGACCACCATCCACGCCAGCAGCGCCAGGGGCAGGTCGGGCGCGAGCGGCCACTGCGCCAGCCAGCTGTGCTGGAGCACGGCGCAGATCAGCGACAGCACGACGAGGATGACCCAACCCATGGCGCGCACGCTAACGAGCGGCGTGGTCGGCGGGAAGCGGCGGCGGCTTGGCCGCCGGATCCGCGCTCGTACCGTGCGCCCCCATGACCGCGACCCTGTGCACCGGCATCGACGAGGCCGGGCTGGGGCCGCTCCTCGGCCCGCTCGGCATCGTCGCCGCCAGCGCCTGGATCGACGATCCGACGCAGCTGACCCGGCGGATCCGCGCCGCGCGCACCGGCGTCCGCGATTCGAAGGAGATCCACGAGACCGAGGATCTCGCGCCGCTCGAGCGCATGGCGCTCGCCGCGATCACCTGGCTGACCGGCCGCGAACCCGGCACCGCCGCCGAGATGTTCGCGCTGCTCGGCGAGGACGAGGCGCTGCGCGCGCCCACGCCGTGGATGGCCGACGCCGCCGCGATCCGCCTGCCGGTGGCGGCGGCGAAGATCCCGCGCTGGCGCATCGAGGGCGTCGTGCCGCACGGCGTGCGCGGCTGCCTCGTCCATCCGACGCGCTTCAACGCGACCGCGCGCGCCGGCCGCAACAAGCACGAGCTCGAACTCGACTGCCTGCGCGCGCTCCTGCAGGCGCTGCCGACCGCGGCGCATCCGCTCGAGACCATCGCCGACCGCCTGGGCGGACGGCGCTACTACCGCGACTTCCTCCAGGAGTGCTGGCCGCACGCGATGGTGATGATCGAGGACGAGGAGCAGCCCAAGCGCAGCGGCTACCGCGTCGAGCACCAGGGCTTCGCGCATCGCGTCGCCTTCTGCGTCGAGGGCGAGACCGTCAGCTGCCTGGCCGCGATGGCGAGCTGCGTCGCCAAATATGCGCGCGAGCTGCACATGATGATGCTCAACCGCTGGTGGTGCGGGCGGTACTCGTGGCTGAAGCCGACCGCCGGCTATGGACTGGACGCGCGGCGCTGGCTGCAGCAGATCGGCGACGACGACATCGCCGCGTGGGACGGGCACCTGGTGCGGCGGCACATCGCCGAGCTCGGGCCCGGCGTCGAGCCGGACGCACCGCGCGCTCGTACTATGCGCGCGTTGTAACCTCCGAATCGGTGGCTTCCCGGGCCGCCCCTCCGGATATGGTGCACAGCTAGGACCAGCTTGGGAACGAGAAGCTAAACACCTGGTTCATGCTGGCGATTATCCGCGCCATTCCTGGGGAGGAGTCGCGATAGTAAGGCATGTTCAAATCGGGCCTTTTTCGTCTCGCCCCCCTAGTCGGTCAAACTACTGTTCTCGTACCCTCTCTCTTGTCGGAAGGACGTATCATGGAAGCCATCGGCCCCCTGCAGCTGCGGGTGATGCATTACATCTGGAAGCACGGTCCGAGCACCGTCCACGCCGTGCACGACGCCCTCAACGGCGAGCCCGGCGCCCCGAAGCTCGCGTACACGACCATCCTCACCGTGATGCGCAACCTCGCGCGCCGGAAGATCCTCAACCAGAAGGCGAGCGGCCGCAGCCACATCTTCGAACCGCTGGTCGACGAGGACAGCTACAAGCTCTCGATCCTGCGGAAGGTGCGCAACGAGCTGTTCTCGGGCGACGTCAACCGCCTGCTCGATTTCCTGTCGCGCGACGACGAGATCGAGACCGAGAAGCGCGATCAGATCGCGCACACGCTGCACGTCTGACTGAAGCTCCCTCGGACCAGGTGAGTTAGACATGCCGAGCCCGGGTCCTGGTGGCGCGGGCCCGAGCGACAGCTCCGCCGGTCTGGTCGATGACGCCGAACGGGCGGTGGCTCGGCCGCCCGTCGCCGCGAGCGCCCTGGGCGACGACGCCGTGCGCAGCGCGCTCGCCGGGATGCCCGGTTGGAGCGGGTCGATCGCCGGACTCGAGCGCCAGTGGCGCTTCCTCTCGCATCCCGCCGCGATCGCCTTCATCCAGGCCTGCGTGGCCGGAGTCGAGGCGCGCAACCACCATCCCGAATGGCACAACGTCTACGACCGCGTCAGCGTCCGTCTGCGCACGCACGACGCCGGCGACCGCGTGACCGGGCAGGATCTGGACCTCGCGCGCTACCTCGACCAGCAGGCACGCGCGCACGGCGAAGTGAACCCGCTCTAGCACGGCCGACGCCGCGCGCCGACCTCAGGCCTCGCCGAGCTCGAGCGCGGCGATGATCGCGGAACGCAGCCCGTCGGCGTCCGCGTCGCCGAGCTTCGCCCCGCCGCGGCTCACGTAGAACACATCGACCGCCACATCGCCCATGGTGTTGATGCACGCGTAGGCGATGTCGCAGCCGTAATCGGAGATCGCCCGGCACAGCCGGCTGAGCAGGCCCGGGCGATCCTTGGCGTGGACGTCGACGATGGTGTGCGCGTCGCTGGTCAGCTGCTCGACCTTGACCGCGGGATCGTCGAAGCCGCTGTCGGCGGGCTTGGCCGCGCCCAGGGAGGCCCGGCGCCGCGCGAGCAGCGCCGCGGCATCGATCGGTCCGCGGCCGGCGGCGGCCAGATCGGCGCGCAGCTTCCTCCAGGTGGCCTCCTCCTTCACGCGTCCCGGCACCACCGCCTTGAGGCGGAAGTGGTAGAGCACGTGGGCGACGCCGTCCGCCGCGGCCTGAGCCGGACCGCCGCCTCGGCTGATCCACGTCCGCGCGTCGATGATGTCGAAGCCATGGCCGCTGATGGTCGCGGTGACGTCGGCGAATAGCCCGTGGCGGTCGGGCACGGCGGCGACGACCTCGACGAAGGCGTCCTTGATCTCGTGGATGAGACCGACGCCGTCCCTGGCTGCCTCGTCGATCACCCGCGCGTGGCGCGCGACCTCGCCCGGCATCGCCTGGTAGGCGTAGTTGTCGCCGAGCGAGCGCACGAAGGCGTCGGCGTCGTCGTGCGTGCGCCCGCCCTTGACCAGCTCCTCGCGCACGCGCTCGTGCCGGCCGGTGGTCCGGTCGGTCGCCTGGCCGAGCTGCTCGAGCACGGCGTCGCGGATCTCCGCGAGCAGCGCCTCCTGCCAGCCGGTCAGGACGCCTTCGCCCACCGCCTTCGCGTCGCCGTAGGTCAGGCAGTACAGCATGTCGAGGCGCTCGGCGGAGCCGATGCGGTCGCTGAACGCCTTGAGGAACGACGGTTCGCGGAAGTCGCGCATCCGGCTGGCATCGGACAGCGCGACGTGGCGCTCGACCAGGAACCACACCGTCTCCTCCTCGGCCTCGTCGAGGCCCAGGCGATGCGCGACCGGCTCGACCATCAGCGCGCCGCGCGCGACGTGGCCGCGGCCCATGTACTTGCCCATGTCGTGCAGCAGGAGCCCGAGGTAGAGCAGATCCTTGCGCCTGATCGCCGCGAAGACGCGGTCCATGCCGGGCAGCCCGGCCTGCTGGCCGCGCGCGACGGCGTCGAGGTTGCCGAGCGCGAACAGCGTGTGCTCGTCGACCGTGTACTGGTGGTAGCTGTCGAACTGCATGTGGCACGACAGGTTGCCGAACTCGGGAAGGTAGGCGCCGAGCAGCCCGCAGGCGTGCATGTCGGACAGGATCGGGCGTACCCGCCCGGCGTCGCCGAGGATCTCGAGGAACACCCGGCCGAGCGCGCGGTCGTGGCGCACCGCGTCGTCGATGACGCGCAGGTGCTGGCGGATCGCGCGCTGCAGCTCGAAGCTCAGGCGCAGGTCCTTCTGCTGCGCGGTCCGGCACATGCGGATCAGCCGCGCGCCGGCATCGGGCAGGTCCCAGAAGCCGGCATGGCTGACGTAGACCTTCCCCGACACCGACGTGAAATCCTGGTCGAGCACGCGCCGCGACAGCACCAGGATCGGCTTGCGCCCGAGATGGCCGCGCGCGTGCAGCCGGCTGGCGACCAGCTCGACCAGCTGATGCACGTGCAGGACCAGCCCGTAGTGCCGCTTCATCAGGTGCTCGACCGCGCGCAGGCGGCTGACGTCCTGGTAGCCGAGCTGGGTGGCGATGCGCACCTGGTCCTGCAGCGCCAGGACGTCCTGCTTTCGGCCGTGGTGGAAGTGCATGAGCGAGCGCAGCATCAGCAGGTGGTCGTTGACCAGCGTCGCCTGCTGCAGGTCGGCGCGCTGCACGACCTCGAGCTCCTCGAGCGCGAGCAGGTTGCGCCCGCCCGCGACCATGAAGGCGATGTTGCGCAGCAGCTGCACGTCGCGCAGGCAGCCGGGGTTCGACTTGAGGTTCGGCTCCATCAGGAAGACGCTGGCGCCGGCCTGCGCGCGGCGCTTCGCGACCTCCTCGAACTTGTAGCGCAGGAAGTCGCGCGCGCGCTTGGCGCGGAAGCGCGCGAGCAGCTCGCCCATCTCGTCGGCCATGGATTGGTCGCCCAGCAGCAGGCGCTGCTCGACCACGGCGGTTGCGGTGACGAAGTCCTCGCGCAGCACGCGCTCGAGCTCGGGGAACGGACGCAGGCTGGCGCCGAGCTGGAAGCCGACGTCCCACAGCAGCGTCTGCAGCTCGGCGTTGCCCGCCTGGATCCAGGGCTGCGGCCGCGCGTCGCGCGGCGCGACCAGCAGGTCGATGTCCGAATGCGGGTTCTGCTCGCCGCGGCCGTAGCCGCCGACGGCGAACAGGGCGACGTGGCCGGTCCAGTCGGCGGGCGCGCCGGCGCGATCGAAGGCGCGCCGCGCCAGCGCGACGATGATCGCGTCGGTCATCCCGGCGATCGCCGAGCAGATGTCGAGCCCGGTGACCTCGTTGAGGTGGTCGATCTGGTGCCTGGCCAACGCCGCCATCTCGCGCGTGCGCAGCGCCTTGACCATGGCGACCACCTCGGGGCGGGGCGCGTCGACGACGCCGCGCATCGCCGCGGCCACGCCCGGCGCCTCGGGCACGTGGACGACATGGCTGGTCTCGCGGCGCTCGGAGCTCATGGCCCGACCACCGTAGACCGGCCGCGCACGCGCACCATGCGCAGCGGCTCGACCCTGGCGGCTCGGTCACGTGCGACGATGCTGGCGCCCGTGTCGTTCTCGGCCCCCCTCGCCATCCCGCCGCTGCCGCGCCCGGTCACGGCGACGTGGCGCGTTCCGGGGTCGAAGAGCATCACCAACCGCGCCCTGATCTGCGCCGCGATGGCCGAGGGCGACTCGCTGCTGACCGGATCGTTGGCCAGCGACGACACCGCGCGGATGCGCGAATGCCTGGCCGCGATCGGCGTGTCGGTGTCCGATGAGGCGGGCGGCGTCCGCGTGCGCGGCGGGCGTTCGCGGCTGCGCGCGCCGACCGCGCCGCTGTTCGTCGGCAACAGCGGCACGACCGTCCGCTTCGTCGCCGCGCTCGCGACGCTGGTGCCCGGCCCGGTGACCCTGGTCGGCGACGCGCACATGGCCAAGCGGCCGATCCAGGACCTGGTCGACGGCCTGCGTCAGCTCGGCGTGCGCGTCGACTGCGCGACCGGGTGCCCGCCGCTGACCGTGCACGGCGGCAGCCTTCCGGCGGGTCGCGTCCGGATGCGCGGCGACCGGTCGAGCCAGTACTTCTCGGCGCTGCTGATGGCCGCCGCGTTGGCGGACGGCGAGATCGGCGTCGCGGTCGACGGCGAGCTGGTCAGCCGGCCCTACGTCGACATGACCGCGCGGATGGTCGCGGACTTCGGCGGCCGCATCGACGCCGACGGCACCGGCTTCGTGGTGCGTCCGGCGCGCCTCGCGGGCCGCGCCTACGCGATCGAGCCCGACGCGTCGGCGGCGAGCTATCCCTTCGCCGCCGCCCTGGCGACCGGCTCGCGCATCACCGTCCCCGGCCTGGACGCGCGCACCCTGCAGGGCGACTACGCCTTCGTCCGCGTGCTCGAGCGCGCCGGCGCGCGCATCGAGAGCGCCGACGGCGGCACCACGGTGATCGGCGCGGGCCGCATGTCGGGGGTCGACGAGGACCTGCACCACTGCTCGGACACCGTGATGTCGCTCGCGGCGATCGCGCCGCTCGCCGACGGCCCGACCACCATCCGCAACGTCGCCAACATCCGCATCAAGGAGTGCGACCGCCTCGACGCCAGCGCCACCGAGCTGCGCCGGCTCGGGCAGCAGGTCGAGACCGGTCCGGACTGGCTGAGCATCGCGCCGCGCCCGGTGCAGCCGGCGACCGTCCGCTGTTACGCCGACCATCGCATCGCCATGAGCTTCGCCATCCTCGGGCTGGCGCGCGGCGGCGTGGCGATCGAGGATCCGGCCTGCGTGGCGAAGACCTATCCCGGCTTCTGGCAGGACCTCGGCGCCCTGCACGTCGCCGCCGGCGCGAGCCGACCGTTCTGAGACCATCACGACCGTGACCCACCCCCACCGCATCAACGACAACCAGCCGATGGAATCCCTGCGCATCATCGCCGGCTCGCACAAGGGCAAGCGCCTGCTCGCGCCGCCCGGCCTCGCGACGCGGCCGCTGCCCGACCGCATCAAGCAGTCGCTCTTCGACTGGCTCGGCCAGACCATGGACGGCCTGCGCGTCGTCGACTGCTGCGCCGGCTCGGGCTCGTTCGCCTGCGAGGCGATCAGCCGCGGCGCCGCCCAGGTGTGGGCGATCGAGCCGGGCCAGCACGCCCTGCCGATCCTGAAGGCCAACGCCAAGGCGCTCGGCAATCCGGCGAACCTGACCATCGTCGCGCAGCCGTTCGAGGCGGCGCTGCCGCGCATGCACGGCATCGATGTGCTGTTCATGGATCCGCCGTTCCCGTGGTTCAGCGACGAGTCGGAGACCCTCGCGACGCTGCTGCGCCTGGGCATGGCCTGTCTCGCCCCCGACGGCCGGCTGGTCGTACGCGGCGAGCGCGGCCATCAGCTGCCGCCGGTCTCGGGGCTGCGCGAGGCCGAACGCCGTCTCTATGGCCGCAGCTGGGTGGCGATGCTCGAGGTCGTCGCCGGCGGCGCGCGTGCCGTCCCCGTGAAGAACGAGCACGCGCGCGGATCGACCAGCACCGACGACCAGGACGAGGACGATGGCGACGACGACGAGGATGATGATGAGGACGACGACGACGATGGGGACGAGGACGGCGATGCGGATGACGACGAGGACGACGGCGAGGACGGCGACGAGCCGGAACGCTGACTAGTCGACGACCCGCTCGGCGACCGCGCCGCGCCGCCGCCTGAGCCAAGCGACGCCCGCGATCGGCAGGTAGACGGCGGCGCCGAGCGCGACCGCAGCCGCCAGGCGCGCTGCGGCGATCAGCGACCCGGTCCCCTGCGGCTGCGGCCACCACCGCAGCAGCGCCCACACCGCGACGCCCATGGCGATGGCCGCGGCCGCCGGACGGACGAGGAGGCGCAGATCGACGGTCGCGCCCGCGCCGCGACGGCGCAGGAGGACCGCGTACGTCAGGCAGCCGATGCCCGCCGAGATCGCGCTCGCCAGCGCCAGGCCGGCCTCGCGCAGCGCCGTGTTCACGAGCAGCAGGTTCAGCGCGAGGTTGAGCGCGACCATCGCCATCGACACGCGCACCGGCGTCGCCTGGTCGCGGTGCACGTGGAAGGCGCGCACCTGCAGCTTCGCCAGCGACATCGGCACCAGCGCCAGGGCGTAGAACGACGTCACCAGCACGGTGCGGCCGACCGCGTCGACCCCGAACGAGCCGGTCTGGTAGATCGCGCGCACCAGCGGCTCGGCGACGACGAACAGGCCGACCGCCGCCGGCATCAGGAAGAACGCGAGCAGCCGCCCGGCGACGCGCAGGCCCTCGCCGGTCGCGCTCCAGCCGCGCGCCGCACGGCTGGCCAGCTCCGGGTAGGCCGCGGTGCCGACGCCGTGGGCGATCAGCGCCATCGGGAACTGGAGGAGGCGGTTGCCGAAGTAGAGGATCGCGACCGCGCCCGGCGCGATGTCGCGCAGGAAGACGTAGGCGATGACGGTGTCGAGGAACGCGTTGATCTGGTGCAGGCCCGTCGCCAGCACGACCGGCGCCATCGCGCGGCGCAGCTCGCGCACGTCGGGACCGCCGGCGAGGGCGAACGGCGGGACACCGCCGCTGCGCGCCAGCGCCGCGAGATGCAGCACCAGCTGCGTCGCGCCGGCCACCAGCACCGCGTAGGGCAGCACGTGGACCTCGTCCTCGGTGTCCATCCACACCGTCGCGATGAGGCACAGGTTGAGCACGACCGGCGCCGCCGCCGGCACCCAGAAACGCCGCCGCCCGTTGAGCACGCCGCCCATGATCGCGGCGACGCAGATGAAGATCATGAACGGCAGCTGCGGCAGCGCGAAGTGCGCGACCAGCGCCGTCGCCGGCGGGGCGAACACGACGCAGGTGGCCGCGACCGCCATGGCGACCAGGCACAACGCCGACAGTCCCAGCGCCAGGCGCGCGAGCACGCGCCCGGCGAACGACTCCGCCGCGGCGGGGTCCTTGTCGCGCAGCTGCACGTAGCGCGGCACGAACGCGGCCGACAGCGCTCCCTCGCCGAAGAGGTTGCGCAGCAGGTTCGGCAGCTGGAACGCCATCAGGAACGCGTCGAGGGTCGTCGACACGCCGAACGCCCCGGCGAACAGCCGATCGCGCACCAGGCCGAGGATGCGGCTGAGGAACGTCCAGCCGCTGACCGTGAACACGCGCTTGGCCAGATTCACGCCCGGACACTGGCGTTGCGAGCCGCACCGGGCAAGAGGCTGGGGACCGCTCGTGGACCGCGGCGGCTGGCCAGAGGCTCGAAGCGCGCGGCTCGAAGCGCGAGGCTCGAAGCCCGCATCCCCCGATGCATGACGACACCCGCCTACCGGCGCACAGGCGCCGTAGGCGGGTGTCGTCGACCTGGGCCTTCAGCGCATGCCGATGCCGCTGATGATCGGATGCAGGCACGTGCGCGGGACGAGCTCGCGCGCCTGGCTGGCGCTCGACCACTCCAGCTTCGCCGTCGCGCCGCCGCCGTTCTCGTAGTACTCGACGCGCAGCTCGTGACGGTTGCCGGCGGTCAGCCGGACGCGGCCGCTGTGCTGGCTCGGGCCGTGGTCGTTCCACTGATCGATGATCAGCACGTTGTCGATCCACAGGCGGATGCCGTCGTCGCTCGTCGTGATGAAGACGTACTCCTCGCTGAACCGCGGCTGGAGCTGGGCCTGCCAACGCGCCGAGAAGCGGTCGGCGCCGACGCCGGCGGCCGGCGCGCCGCCGCCCCAGTCGAAGTCGATGCGCTCATCGATGCGCTTG
>DASPLE010000068.1:0-9738 GCA_035627695.1 Planctomycetota bacterium | reverse complement strand
CTGGACCGTCGCCGGTGATTTCCCGATCGTGGTCACGGTCAGCGACATGAAGGGCGGCGTTGCGCAGAAGACCACGATCGTGCGCGTCGGTTCCCCCAATACCTCGCGCATCGCTGGCCGGGTGACGACCGGCGGCGGAACCGGCGTCATGGGCGTCACCGTGGTCGCGGGCACGCTCAGCGCCGTCAGCGACAGCGATGGGGCATTCGTCATCGCCGGAGTTCCGCAGGGAAGCTCGACCGTCACCGCGACGAAGCCGGGCTGGCAGCTCGTCGCCAACGGATTCTCCAACCCAGTCACGGTCGGACCGAATGCCACCGGGATCGATTTCACAGCGACGTTGCTGACCTCGACCATCAGCGGCGTGGTGACCGACGAGAATCTCGCCGGCATCGCCGGAGTCACGGTGAGCGACGGCACGCGCTCGGTGGTCACCTCTGCCTCGGGCGCTTATGCTCTACCCGGAGTGCCTAACGGAACCTATGCGCTCACCGCCACCAAGTCCGGAATGACACTCATCCCGCATGGTTGGCTGAATCCGATCGAGGTCGCCGGCGCTAACCTGGCGAATCGGCGTTTCAGCACGCTGCCCCTGCTCTCGATCGCCGCCACCAGCAACGCCAGCGAGGCCGGCCCGACGAGCGGCATGTTCACCATCACCTGCGCACCGGCCATGACGACCCCGCTCTTTCTCGCCCTGAGCTGGAGTGGCACCGCCGAAGCCGGGGACATGAGCCACCGTCCGACGCAGGTGACCATCCCGGCGAACCTGACGTCGACATCGTTCGGCGTGCGCGCGGTGGACGATTCGCTGGTGGAAGGCGACGAGACGATCATCGCGTCGATCGTCCCGAATGCGACCTACCGGGTGGCGGCATCGGCGGCCACGGTGGTCCTCAGCGACAATGATGGCGGGAGCGCTTCCCCGGTCGTGACCATCGCGGCCAGCGATGCATCGGCGAGCGAGACGGGCTCGGCCACAGGATCCATCACCGTGACCCGCGGCCAGGCCACCCCCGCGGGTCTGACCGTCGCGCTTACCTGGAGCGGCACTGCCGCCGCCGCGGACACCGCGGGCACGCGGCCGACGTCGGTCACGATCCCGGCGAACCACACCAGCGCGGTCGTGGTCATCACGCCGGTCGACGACAGCGTGGCTGAAGGCGATGAGACCGTCATCGCCACGGTCGCCGCCGGGTCCGGCTACGTCGTCGGCTCGCCCGCTGCCGCCACCGTCGTCATCGCCGACAATGACCCGGCGGCGGTGACGATCGCCGCCACCGACAGCACCGCCACCGAGGCCGGCGCCACCACCGCCACCTACACCATCACCCGCAGTCTGGCCACGGCCGCGGCCCTGACGGTCGCGCTCACGTGGAGCGGCACCGCCGCCGCCGCGGACACCGCGGGCACGCGGCCGACCTCGGTCACGATTCCGGCCAACCACAGCAGCGCCGTGGTCGTCGTCACTCCCGTCGACGACACCGCGGCCGAAGGCGATGAGACCGTGATCGCGACGGTCGCCGCCGGGTCCGGCTATGTCGTCGGGTCGCCCGCTGCCGCCACCGTCCGCATCACCGACAATGACCAGATCGCGGTGACGATCGCCGCCAGCGACAGCACCGCCACCGAGGCCGGCGCCACCACCGCCACCTGCACCGTCACCCGCAGCCAGTCGACGGCCGCGGCGCTGACGGTGGCGCTCACCTGGAGCGGCACCGCCGGCGCGGCGGACACCTCGGTCACGCGGCCGACGTCGGTCACGATCCCGGCGAACCAGAGCAGCGCGGTGCTCGTCATCACTCCGGTCGACGACACCGTGGCCGAAGGCGATGAGACCGTGATCGCCACGGTCGCCGCCGGGTCCGGCTATGTCGTCGGCACGCCCGCTGCCGCCACCATCGTCATCACCGACGATGACCAGGTGAGAGTGACCATCGCGGCGACCGACAGCACCGCGACCGAGGCCGCTTCCACCCCGGGCGCCTTCACCGTCACCCGCAGTCGGGCCGCCGCGACGCATCTGACCGTCGCTCTCGCCTGGAGCGGTACCGCTGGCGCTGCTGACGTCGGCACACGACCGACCTCGATCACCATCAGGGGCGACCAGGCAAGCGCGGTCATCGTCGTCACTCCGGTCGACGACACGCTTGCCGAAGGGCCGGAGAACGTCGTCTGCGCAATCGGTCCGGGCGAGGGATACGTGCTGGGCAGGTCGACTTCGGGAACCGTCACGATCTCGGACGATGATGCGGTCGATGGCCCGGCCGCCGCCCCACCCGTGAGCTCGACCGCCGGCGGGAAGGGCGGCGGCTGCGGGCTGGGATCAGGCTTCGCGATCGCCGCGGGATTGATGGCGATGCTGGGGCGTCGTGGTCCGGTATGGCTTTTCCGGCGGACGCGGTCGTGAGCGGAAGGCGCCGCTAGGCGTGAGCTGGTTGCGTGCCGCTGGCGGAGAACGAAGGGCACGTTCCATCATCGGCGGTTGGCGCCGACTGCTTGGATCCGGAATGGTCCGGTCGCGTGCCGGTCGATCCGCAGCGGAATGCTGCGCGGGCCCAGGGGCGTGCGGAATCGGATGGCGTAATCTCCGAAGAATCCGCGGAAGCGGGCGATGCCGTCCGAATCGGTGGTGATCGCGACGGAGGTGCGCCATTGCCGGGTCAGGAGGTCGAGGACGCGCTCGTACGTCGGCGTGATGTCGTGCCCGCTGCGCTCGCCATGCCAGCGCACGCCCGCCCCCATGAAGCCCCAGAAGAAGAACGAGTCGACCGAGACATGGCCAAAGGCGCAGGTCAGGTAGTTCGCGATGTACTCCGCCTGAAGCCGATCGATCTCCTCGCGCGGCAGCTTGCCGTCGAGGTGGCGCGTGTCCGCCCAGAACTCGGTGATGTGCACGGGCAGGCCCGACGACGCCATCTCGTCGTAGAGTGCCGACTGCTCGCGGTGATCGAGCCAGCCGCCGGTATGCGATTGCAGCCCGATGCCGTCCGGCGCGGAGCCGCACTTCGCCAGCTCGTCGACCAGGGCGAGCATCCGCTGGCGCTGGAGCCGCGCCGTCACGGGCGTGCCGTCGCGATGCCGCGGCGGACCGGTCTCGGGATCGGCCTCGAGCCCGTAATCGTTGACGAGGAATGTCGCGTCCGGGTCCTCGTCGCGGGCCCAGCGCAGCACCGGCGCGATCGAGTCGGCGAGATCGGGGACTGGATCGAGGTGCGGCCACTCGCGCTGGTCGAGGTTCTTGAACGCTGGTTCCCAGAGCTGCTCGTTGACCGCGTCCCAGATGCCGACCTTGCCCTTGAAGCGCGCGACCAGCGAGCGGACGCGCGCCTCGAGGAAGGTCATGCGCGTGGCGTGGTCGTAGCGCGCGACCCACGCGGGGACGGCCTTGGGCACCGGCCAGAACAGCGGGTGGCCCTTGACCGTCAGGCCCTCGCTGCGCGCCCAGTCGACGCACCAGGCGAAACCATCGAGGCGCTGCTCGCCCTGCCGATCCTCGCTCTTGGCGCCGTCGTTGCGCGGGCGCTCGGTCCAATAGCACAGCGCGTTCGCGCTGGTGAGGACGTCGGCGAAGCGCCGCCGCCACGCGCGGCAGCGATCGAGATCCTGCTCGCCGAAACGCACCATCGCGTCCAAGTCCCAGAGCTGGTCGCCGAACGGGAATTCGTGACGGGTCTGCTGCACCGCCAGCGCGACGTGCGGCAGCGCCCGCCCCTCGCCGTCGACGACGCGCAGCTCGACATCGCGCTTGCGATGCGCCTCGATCCCGCGCCGGGCGCGAGCCACGATGTCGCTCGCGTCGCGCGGGTCGTAGCGGCGCAGCGTGGCGTCCATCGCCTTCCATTCCTCGCCCTGATCGGTCATGGCAGCTCCGGTGCGCAGCGTGGTCATGGCGTGCACGGCTGCAAATGTCGCTGGCTCGCGTGACGTACGCGCTCGCCCGCACGAGCGGAATTCCGTAACACCGTCGCCGCCTCGCGCGCTGGCCGTTCACATCGGCGATCGGGCAAGGTTCGTTCGACCGCGACCGAAGGACCGCCGCGCCCGGCCAGGGGTACGGCGGCGGCGCCGCTCGACGCGCATGCCATCCAGCAGCAGCCGCTCCGGTGGCGCATCGGCGCGTCGCGGCAGCGACGCCGTGATCGTCTTTCGGAGCCGGATCAATTCACTCGGACGATGCCGCCGGCATCCGCACCGCCGCGCTGGGCGCGCTCGCGCTGCCGTCATCACGAGCGTCTATCGCCCAGACCCGGTACGTGAGCGCTGGTCCGCGCGGCGCGCAGGCGTCGCGCCACATCTGCCGGTTCTCCAACGCGCCGAGCCCACGTCGGGGACGGTACGCGATCGTCGTCCAACCGCCGCCATCGACCGAGCGCTCGACGCGGAAGCCGATCTCGTCGTCGCTGGCATCGGCCCACGCGATGTCGATGTGGTCGGCGGCCGCCGTGGCCGTCACCGCCTCCGGCGCGCGTGGCGTGGCTGCCGCGGCGGCGGTAACGACGTCCGCCGGCTGGCCCGGCGCGGCGCTGGTCTCGACCGATTTCGCCTGGTTGGCGACGAAGGCGCAATCGACGAGCCCGGCCGAACGGTTCGCCAGGCTCCCGACGACGCCCTCGGTCGTGTTCCACGCGATGAGGGCGCCGATCATCGGCACGTCGTAGCCGGCGATGTAGCCGCTCTCGCCGCGACCGCGCTCGTGGCGGTTGCGCGTCACCGCCCAGCTCAGCCACGCCGTGCCGCCGTGCGCCTGGCAGAGGATCCCCTCGCCATCGTTGCCGGGATCCGATCCGACGTCGTGGTAGCGGTTGCCGTCGACCCAGAGGCCGCTCCCGGCGAGGTCGAACGCGCGCGATAGGTTGTCGGAGAGCGAGCCGCTACCGCCAGCCTGGCTCTCGGTGAAGCCGTCGAGCGTCAGCTCGTACCTCGTGACGCCGCCGGCGTAGTCGGCCGGGATCTCCTCGGTCAGGTAGCGCCGTTCGTTGACGTTATCGCGCACCACGAGCCACGTGCCGCTGAGGTTGAAACCCTTGTGGCCGTGGTTGAAGACGCGGTTGCCCGCGACCACGACGTCCTCGGCGAGGAAGCCGCGCTTGACGATACCGAGCATCTCCTTGTTCACGTCGATGCCGCAGCTCTTGTTGTAGTCGAAGAGCACGAGGCTGTCGCGCTCCTCCCACACCGGGCGCTTTGGATCGTGGTTCGCCACCATCCGCGTGCGCTGGGGATAGGTGAAGCTTCGCCGGCTCATCGGCAGGACGTTGCGCGCCACCAGCACCTGCGGGCCGTAGACGCCGATGCGCGCGCCGAACTTCGCCACCGCGAACGACTCCAAACCCGCGCCACGATCGAGGTGGTCGTCGAGCACGACCGCGTCGCGCAGGACGCAGCCGACGACGAAGCGACCGCGACCGCTGCGGATCTCCTGCGCGTCGAGCGCGGCCCCCGCGAACGGGTCGGTCGGGTGCGTTCCGTCCGGCACGCGCGCCCGCCAGGCCGGCTGGGCCTTCGCGCTCAACCAGCCGCCCGCCTCGCCCCACGTGCGTCCCCACGCCAGGTCGGGGCCGAACCAGACGGTCGCGCCGGTGATGTCGATCCAGGCGATGCCGACGTCGTCGACCGAGCCGATCGGCGGCGCCAGGCCGATCAGGTTCCATGCGTACGGCACCGAGCCCCCGGCGCGCGGCTGGAAGGGGAAGATGAACCGCGTGCGCAGGCGCCCGTCCACATCGCCGCCCTCCTCCGGCGGATCGCCGAGCACGACGACGCCGCGCTTGAGTTGCAGGCCCCGTCCAGAAGGACCATCGGCGGCGGCGTCGCTGAAGTCGTAGGTGCCTGCCGGATAGTGGAGGACGCCGCCGCCGGCGGCGGCCAACGCGTCGCGCGCGTGCTCGAAGCGCTCGAAGGCGTTGGCGCCGTGCGGATACGTCGACATGTCGATGCGCCGGTTCCACGCGATGCGATCGGTCCACGACATGCACAGGTCCCCCAGCCAGGGACGCAGCGGATTCGCAGCGTCCGCGCGCGGCGGGATGGTCGGCTCGGGCGGCGGCTGATCGGCGCCGACGTCCTCGTCGATCGCGTGCCAGGTCACGTCGGAGGTCGCGGGATCGACCTCGACGCGCAGTCCGCGGCCGGCCACCTGGGCGCGCAACGTGCCGCTGCCCCACGGCTGATGGACGATGTCCTCGCCCGCATTCACGTCGAGCGCCGGCCAGCGCGCGAAGTCGACCGCCTCGTCGTCGCACCAGACCTCCGGCAGGAGTCCGGCCGGCTCGACGATCGACCCGTCGCGCATGCGGTAGCGACCGGTCCCGGTATGCCGAAGAGCCAGCCTGCGCCCGTCGCTCGCGACGTACGCCAACCGATCCGCCGTCGGCGAGGTGAACGACGTCCGCCCGACCGCCTCGCGGAAGCGATCGAAGGTCCCGTGGGTCTGCGCCGTGCCGACCTCGAGCGCGAGCCCCCCCAGCTGCGCGACGTCGAGCCGCCAGGTGAAGCGCGTATACGCGGGGTCACCATCGTAGGGCCGATCCGGCTCGAGCGCGGCGTGGATGGCGGCGACGCCGAGGTAGACGCCGCAGCCGAGGTCGATGGAGATCCCGTCGCCATCGCGGACGGCTTGGCACGCGCTCGGGGCCGCCAGCCACATCCGGTCCGCTCCGCGCACGGCGCGCACGACGACGTTGCGGAACTGGCCGATCTGCTCGTACGGATTGCGGCCGTCCACATCGTCGAACGCCGATCCCGCGGGCCCGGTGTTGCCGAACACCTGCCGCGGACCCGCGTCGCCGCGCACGCCGAGCCGCCAGGTGCATTGCTCGCTGAAGGTCCCGATGGCCCCGTCGGGGCGCGACGTCGCGAGGCTGGCGAGCGTGTAGTCGCGCTCCAGCCACAGGGTCTCGAACTCGAACCGGCGCCCACGCTCGGTATCCCCGCGCCAGTCGCGGTAGCCATCCTCGTCCAACGCGTAGAACGGTTTCGTCCAACGGATCCCGACGGGGGTGCGATAGGCGCGGCGCGCGATATCGATGGCGACCTGCGGCGGCCGATAGCCGGTCCACGGGGCCCACCCCATCACGTTGACGGAGGCATGCGCGGTGAACTCCCCCGCGGGGATCGATGGCCGCCAGGTCGGGCCCTCGAACCACCAATGCGCGTACGGCCAGGCCGAACCGGAATGCCACCGATGCGCGCCGCCCTTGGCGCGGCTGTCCGGGCCGACCTGCGCCCCGTCGATGTAATGCAGCGCGGTCTCGATCGCGAGCCAGTCGAGGATGGCTCGCGCCTGGGCGCGGATCCGCGGCGTCGGCGCGTGGTCGTGAAGGACCAGCGTCGGCTGGATGACGTAGCCGACGTAGTTCTGCGAGTTCCACTCGACGCGGCCGCAGGCGTAGGTCGCGCGCACCACGTTGTCGAGCCACTTGCCGTACGAGGAGATGCGCGCCGCGTCGCCGAACTCGTGCGCCCATAGCAGGCCGCCCATGCGCGCCATCCAGTGGAAGTTCTCGCTGTTGAACTCCGTCGAGCGGTAGATCGGGTCCATCTGACCGTCGACGCGCTCGAGGTAGTCCCAGGCGGTGCCGCCGCGCGCATCGGGCCGGCTGAACATCGTCGCGACGCGTCGGCGCTGCTCCGGCGTCAGCAGGTGCTTGAAGCGGAAGTACCAGGCGGTGTAGCCGGGGACGCTGAACGCCTTGTAGAAGCTGCCCGCCGTCGCGTGCGGCTCGCCGATCAGGTGGCCGCCGGACAGGCCCTGGTCGCCGGCCACCAGCCGTACGAGCGCGGCCTCGTCGTCGCACGCCTTGTAGGCTTCGGCGAGCAGGGCCGGCCAGGCGCGTTTGCCCGAGTCGGTGTCGCCCAGGCCACCCAACGGCCAGGTCTTCGCACGCACCATGGCGTCGATGCGCGCGCGGTAGGACTCCTCCCAGCCGGGCTCCACCGGCGCGATCGAATCGGGATGGAGCGGTGTTCCGTGAGCGGCGGGCATGCGGTCCCTCGAGTCCGTGACGCGATCCCCGGGCGTGCCGATGGGGGCGCCCCCGTCGACCGCAGACGCGGCGACGGTCGAGGCGACGAGGATCGCGCATATGACGGTCATGGCGGAAAGGAGGCGCATATCGGACTATAGCCCCGACGCCCCGCGCGTTACACGCCGGTGAGCCGACGTCGCGGCTCTTCGCCTCGCCTCGCGGAATCCCGTAACGCCGACGTCGCTGCGCGCGATACGGCACCGGCGAACCGCGCACCGACGTCTCCCGGGCGGAGGCCACCGCGCGGCGCTTCCCATCTCCAGGATCGACGCCGTGATGACCGACCTGCCGCCTCAACGCATACGACGGTTCGAGGAGCTCGGCTTCGGCCTGTTCCTCCACTGGGGCTTGTATTCGCAGCTAGAGCGAGGCGAATGGACCTGGCAGCACCACGGTGCCGACCGCGAACGGTACATCGCGCTGGCGCGCACGTTCACCGCCGAGCGCTTCGACGCCCGCGCCTGGGTCGCCCTCGCGCGCGAGGCAGGGATGACCTACGCCTGCCTGACGACGCGCCACCACGAGGGCTTCTCGCTGTACGACACCCGCGGACTGAACGACTTCGACGCGCCGCACGCGCCCGTCGGCCGCGACCTGGTCGCCGAGTTCAGCGCGGCGTGCGACCAGGCCGGGATCGCGAAGTTCTTCTACCACACGACGCTCGACTGGTGGCACCCCGACTTCGACAGCGCCGACGGGTGGCATCGCTACCTGGCCTACCTGCAGAGCTCGGTCGAGATCCTCTGCCGCCACTATGGACGGGTCGACGGGTTCTGGTTCGACGGCAACTGGGCCCGCCCGGAGCGCGACTGGCGCGAAGGCGAGCTGTACGGCGTGATCCGCCGGCTGCAGCCCGACGCCATCATCGTCAACAACAGCTCGACCGGCGCGCTGGGCCGCGAGGGCGGCCATCCCGAGATCGACGTCGCGACCTGGGAACAGGGCAGGCCGACGCGACGCGCCACCGAGCGCGGTGGCAAGCGCCTCGCGATCGAGATGTGCGACACCGTCACCAGCCACTGGGGCGTCAGCGCGAGCGACCTCTCCGCCAAGAGCCCGGCGCAGATCATCGACGCGCTCGCAGGGTGCCGGCGCCATGGCGCCAACCTGCTGCTCAACGTCGGGCCGGACGGCCAGGGCGGAGTGCCGGACTACGAGGCGGCCGCGCTGCGGCTGGTCGGCCGCTGGACGCGGCCGCTCGAGCAGGTGCTGCGCTACGCGATCCCGACCGACCTGGCCTGCCGCGGCGACGACTTCGTCCTCGCCCACGACGGCTCCTGGTTCTACTTCTGCGCCAACGTCTCCATCCAGCACAACCTCCACCTGCGGCGCGGCGAGCCCGGCGACGGATTGCGCACGATCGCCGGATCGCTGCCACGCATCGGCCGCGTCCGCTGGCTGGACGAGCCGGATACCGATCTCGACTTCATCCAGGATACGCTGACCGGCATGCTGGCGTTCGCGGCGACGCCGCAGCCCTATGGACGCCAGCTGGTCTGGCGCGTCGCGCGGCTCGACGGCGGTTGAGCCCGCACCGCGACGGATGCCTCGGCAGCACCTGTTGCGCTTCACCAGACCGAGCGCTCGTCGCGCAGGCGTTGGATTACGGAGGTCGTGCCGCCCATGTCGCGATGGCACAGGCCGCTGTACTTCATGGGCACGCCGTGGGACCAGTGGTCAGGGCCACTCCTGCGCCAGGTGTGCTCGG
>DASPLE010000067.1:0-8704 GCA_035627695.1 Planctomycetota bacterium | reverse complement strand
ACGGGCGCCTCGACGCTGACGGGCAACGTCGATGCGAACGGCGGCCTGGACGTCACCGGTGCGACGACGCTGGCGGGCACGATCACGCAGAGCGGCGCCAACCAGGTGACGCTGACCGGCAACGTCGATGCGACCAACGGCCTGGACATCACCACGGCGGACCTGACGGTCGGCGGCACGAAATTCACGGTCGCCCCGGGGACCGGCAACACGGCGATCGCCGGCACGCTCGGCGTCACCGGCGCGACGACGGTCGGCGGCATCATGACCCTATCGTCGGGCCTGAAGCTGGCGCGGACGACGTTCTCGAACGCCGCGTACCTGGTGACGACCGCCAACTGCTACGTCGCCCAGACGGGTACGATGTCGGCCTCCCGTACCGTGACGCTGCCGACGGCGGCCGCCGCCGGAGCGGGCGGCGTGGTCATCGTCGCCGACGAGTCGGGCACGGTGACCAGCACCTTCACGATCGTCGTCGACGGTGACGGCGCCGAGACCATCAACGGCGCGGCGACGCAGACCATCTCGCTCGCCTACGGCAAGGTCTGGCTGATCAGCGACGGCACGAGCAAGTGGACGGCGATGATCGCGCCCAGCTCCGCCGACCTGCCGGCCTCGACCGCCGCCTCGACCACCCTGCGCGGCAACGGCAGCGGCGGCTGGATCGAGGAGACCGACTTCACTGTCGGCACCACGGGTCTGGCCACCTGGCCGACCGTCACCGACGCCTCCTATCCGCTGCTCAAGGCCATCAACCCCTTGAACGCTGGAGGAGCCAAGGAGGCCAGCCTCGCCGCCTACTACGGCAGCGGCTCGAAGCAGTCGCTGTCGTTCGACGCCGAGACCGTGAAGTTCTCGACCGGCATCACGCTCCCCGCTCGCGTCGATGGCCAGGGGGCGACGCTGTTCGCGAACAGCCTCGAGGTCGTGAACTGGGAACCGAATGTCGAGACCGTCTTCACCACCAGCACCGGTGATGGCGAGACCGGCTACCGCGCCAACATCGGCCCGGCCGGCAAGAACCAGGTGCCCTTGGCGGTCCGCGGCACCACGGACCAGGTCGTCGATCTGCAGCGCTGGCTCGATGTCGCCGGCAGCGCGACGCTCGCCAACGTCGCCGCCGACGGCTCGTTCAGCACCACCGGCTCGCTGACGGCGAATGGCTCGGCGACGCTGGGCAGCGATGCCAACGACACGGTGACGATCAACGCCGGTCCGGTGAACCTGCCGAACGCGACCGCCGCGGCCGACGGGCTGGTGCTCGGCACCGATGCCAACCTCTACCGCAGCGCCGCCGACACGCTCAAGACCGACGACACCCTGGTCGTCAACGAGCATATCGGCGTCGGCAACATCACGCCGGTCGTGCTCGGATCGACGTGGACGTCGGTGCAGGTCGGCAACCGCATCTCGCTGCAATCGAAGGAGTCGGGCGCGGTGTCCTTCGCCGCGCTCGCCATCGGCGCCTACGAGGACGCGACCGGCTGGAAGCTCATGTCGTCCGGCACGGGCGGCATGTTCTTCGGCAGCTACAACGGCTCGGTGAACCTCGGGCTCGTGGTCGAGGATCTCAACGACAACACCCTCGACCGGCCGGAGGTCTTCAACGTCACCCAGCACTCGTGGAGCGCCGCGGGCGGCGGCGTCTACAACCTGGTCCAGGGCGAGATCACCCTGGGCCACGCCACCTACATGAACGAGATCGAGCTCCACACCGTCAACAGCGTCGCCCGCTTCGACGACGTCAACGGCAGTTTCAGCATCGCCAACCGCGCTGCCAACTCAGACGTGATGCGCTTCACGCCGGCCACCGGCGGCGCCGGCGCATTCACCGGCAATCTGACGTCCGCCGACCTGACGGTGAACCGCGCGTGGACCCTGCCTGACAACGACGGCACGTTCATCACGACCGGCAACCTGTCGGCGATCACCGGACTCGGCCAAGCCAACATCACCGACAACAGCCTCGATTTCGACGACTTCCAGAACACCATGGACCTGGACGCGGCGCTGATCCTGAATCAGACGACCAACACCTGGACGCAGTCGTTCACCGGGGACACGACGACGGGCCTGACCTACACGGCCGCGGCGCTGACCACGGGCACGGCGCTGGACGTGAACGCGACCAGCACGCACGTCGCGAACGCGGCGATCCAGCAGGTGCGCTTCGATCTCGCCAACAGCCAGAGCACGGTCGCCAACGCCGACTTCGCGGGTCTGAACATCAACTTCACCAACAGCGCGACGGTCGCGGGCAACGCCGAGAGCGCGATGCGCATCCGCAACGCGGTCAGCGCGGCGACGACCGACGTGGTGACGACCGCGCTGCTCGTGCTCGACAACGCCGACACCAGCGCCTCGGGTTCGACCGTGGTCGAGAGCGCGCTCTCCATCCGCAACTCGGGCGGCATCGCCGGCGGTGTCACGAACGCGATCAACGTCGCCGACACCACGATCACGACCGACCTCAAGCTGCAGAACGCCGAGACCATCGACAACGACACCGACGGCCAGATCAAGCTGACGGCGACGACCGCGAAGCTCAGCGGCAACCTCGACGCCGACGGCTTCGGCCTGTTCCGCGGCGCCGGCTACGACCAGACCAGCGCGACGGCAGGCGTCCACCTCGGCCTCGAGTCCTCCACGCCGCGCATCCTCTTCGCCGATGGCACGGCCTCGCGGAACTGGCAGATCGACAACAACGCCGGCAACTTCCGCTGGTTCACGCCGGGGGTCGAGCGCATGAGCATCGCGATCGGCGACGACGATACCAAGCTGCGCGTCATCGGCCCGGCGGGTCAGGACGAGCACCTGCAGACCTGGGAGGTCGGAGCCGCCAGCGTCGCCTTCATGGAGTTCGACGGCACCTTGAGCCTCGGCACCACGACGCCCGCCGGGGCAGCCGTCCGCCTCGGCGTGGTCGGCGGCGGCGTGACGATCGGCCTGAGCGAAGGCGACCAGGCCGACGCGTCGCTGCACATCCACGACATCTTCGGCGGCAACGGCCGCCTCATCCAGGCGTCACCGACCGGCAACAACCTGCCGGGCCTGAACCTGATGGCCTCGACCAACGGCGCCGGCGCTGCGCAGTGGTGGGCGTGGGGCGTGCTGGCCGGCGAGTGGCGTCTCAACGAGGGCACGACCCTCGGCGGCGCCGACGGCTTCACGGTCGAAGTCGATGGCACGACCGAGATCACCGTCAGCGACCAGGGCACGGTCTACAACGACGCGCTCAACCTCTACCACACCGTGAGCGATGGTACTGGCGCGGTGAGCACGCAGCTGCACTCGGCGTCGAACGCCGGCGACAAGGGATTCCTGCTCTGGCAGGATGACTCGGCGAACCACCACACCGCGGCCGCGGGCACTGAGAACGGACGACTGACGCTCGGCGTGCACAACGACATCTCCGACGCCGCCGGCGAGGAGCTGTGGTTCCAGGGCGGCAGCCGGCTGGTGCAGAATGTCGGCGCCTGGGACGCCGAAATCATCGCGGCGATCGGCGCCGTGGGCGGCTCGCTCGGCGCCGCGCACAACGCCTACGAATGGCGCGTCGGCAACACCGCCGAGATGGTCATGGACGTCGCCGGCTCGGTCGGCATCAACAACAGCGATCCCGCCGCCGGCACCGTGCTCGACGTGACCGGTACGACGCGCCTCGGCGATTCGACCACCGACTACCTCGAGGTCAGCGGCACCACGGGCCAGATCACCTACACCGCCGCCGCCAAGCCGCGCCGCAGCGTCATCCTGACCGCCGCGAGCGCGATCACCCCGGCGTCGGGAGCGAGCGTCGACCAGACCGACGGCACGAACTTCTCGTACTACAGCGTCGGCTTCGCCGACGCGACCGCCGACGAGTACGCGACCTGGCAGTTCGTCGTGCCGGACAGCTACGACGGCGGGACGGTCGACATCACCCTGTCGTGGCTGTCGACCAGCGTCTCGGGCGGCAACGTCCGCTGGCAGGTGGGCATCGACAGCAAGAGCACCGCCGAGCTGTTCGACAGCGCGCTGAACACCACCGCCGCGGCGACCGGCGCGAACGTCACCGAGGACCAGCTCAACACCACGACCTTCACCGGCGTGACCAGCGGCTGGACCGGCAGCCAGGTCGCGATCGTCAAGGTCAGCCGCCTCGCCAACAGCGACGTGCTCGACACCCTGGTCGGCGACGCGAAGTTGGTGCAGGTCAAGATCGAGTGGAGCGCGGCGGCGGAAAGCGACTGAGAGACGGGAGTTACGGGACGCTGGCCGGGCGTCGCCTATATGATTGAAAGCAATCATATAGCCGCGATGCTGCCGGCGTGCGCGTCCCCCAACACGTCGTCGACGCCCGCCGCCGCGACCTCGCCAGCCTGATCCAGACGACGGGGTGGCTGCCGATCGCCGAGGTCTGCGCCCGGCTCAAGGTCTCCGAGGCGACCGCGCGGCGCGACCTCGACGCGCTCGAGCAGTCCGACGTCATCACCCGCACGCGCGGCGGCGCGCTGGGCGAATTCAACCAGCGCTTCCCGTCGTTCCGCGAGCGCCAGCGCGTCGCGGCTCCGGCGAAGCGGCGGATCGCGCGCGCGGCGGCGGCGCTGATCGCGCCGGGATCGACGGTGTTCCTCGACGCCGGCAGCACGGTCTACGCGGTCGCCGAGGCGCTGATCGCCCGCGCGCCCATCGGCGCGGACTCCGCGCGCCCGCTGACCGTGGTCACCAACAGCCTGCCGGTCGCCGAGCTGCTCGCCGACACCGACGGCATCACCGTGAGCCTGCTCGGCGGGCGCTACCTGCGCCGGCTGTCGATCGTGCTCGGGCCGGAATCGGTGCGGCACTGCGCCGACTGGAGCTTCGACCTGGTGGTGCTCGGGGCCGAGGGCGCCGATGCCGCCGGAGTGACCAACTCGCAGCCCGACGTCGTCGCCGTGCAGCGCGCAGCCGTCGCCAACGCGCGCGCGCACGCGCTGTGCCTGGACGCGTCCAAGCTCGGCCAGCGCGCCCCCGAGCCGCTGTTCGCGTGGCATCAGGTCCAGCGCCTGGTCACCGACGCCGACGCGGCGCGCCTGGACGACGCCGGCATCCGCATCCTCCCGTCCCGCCTCATCACCGCCTGATCGGAACCACCACCATGTCCGCCCTCCCCGCCTCGTCCGCGTCAGCTGCGAAAGCCGCGCTCGCCTCCTCGTCGTGGGACGCCGCCGCGGTCGCCAAGCTCGATCCCGTCGAGCGCCTGGTCTACCGTTCGAACCTGCTCGGCTCGGACACCCGCGTCACCAACAGCGGCGGCGGCAACACCTCGGCGAAGATCACCCAGAAGGATCCGATCACCGGCACGGACGTGACCGTGCTGTGGGTCAAGGGCTCGGGCGGCGACCTGCGCACGGCAAAGCGCGACGGCTTCGCCTCGCTCTACCAGGACAAGCTCATCGACCTGCGCCGCATCTACCTCGGCCGCCCCGACCAGGGCGCCAAGGGCGTGGGCGAGGACGCGATGGTCGACCTCTACCCGCACTGCACGTTCGCGCTCAACCCGCGCGCCGCCTCGATCGACACGCCGCTGCACGGCTTCGTCCCGTTCAAGCACGTCGACCACATGCACCCCAACGCGCTGATCGCGATCGCCGCGTCGGTGAACGGCGAGAGGCTGACCAAGGAGATCTTCGGCGGCGACCTGGCGTGGATCCCGTGGCAGCGCCCCGGTTTCGACCTCGGCCTCAAGCTGCAGGCGATCTGCGCGGCCAAGCCCGGCATCAAGGGCGTGGTCATGGGCAACCACGGCGTGATCAACTGGGCCGACGACGAGCGCGCCTGCTTCGACCTGACGATGTCGATCATCGAACGCGCCGAGCGCGCGATCGCGGCGAAGGACAAGGGCGAGAAGACCTTCGGCGGCCAGAAGTACGGCACGCTGCCGGCCGAGAAGCGCCGCGCGCTGGCGTATCGCATAGTGCCCTGGCTGCGCGGTCAGGTCAGCGCGCAGAAGCGCTGGATCGGCACGATCCAGGACGACGAGCGCACCCTGCGCTTCGTCAACTCGGTCGACGCGCCGCGCCTGGCCGAGCTCGGCACGTCGTGCCCCGACCACTTCCTGCGCACCAAGATCAAGCCGCTCTACGTCGCGTGGGATCCGGCGTCCGGCGACGAGGCCGCGCTGCAGAAGCTGATCACCGCCGGCATCGCGAAATACCGCGCCGACTACGCCGCGTACTACCAGCAGTGCAGGCACGCCGACTCGCCGGCGCTGCGCGACGCCAACCCGACCGTCATCCTCATCCCCGGCCTCGGCATGATCGCCTGGGGCAAGGACAAGAGCGAGTCGCGCGTCACCGCCGAGTTCTACGGCTGCGCGATCGAGGTGATGCGCGGCGCCGAGGCGCTCGATCGCTACGGCGCGCTGCCGTTGCAGGAGGCGTTCGACATCGAGTACTGGCGGCTCGAGGAGGCCAAGCTCAAGCGCATGCCGCCCGAGAAGGAGCTGGCGCGGCGCATCGTCGCCGTGGTCGGCGCCGGCAGCGGCATCGGCAGGGAGGTCGCGCAGCGCGTCGCCAGGGAGGGCGCGACGGTGGTGTGCATCGACCTGGTGCCCGCCGCCGCGAAGACCACCGCCGACGCGATCGTCGCCCAGCAGGGCTTCGGCATCGGCCAGGCCGGAACCGGCATCTCGGCCGGCGGCCCGGCGGTGTCGGTGGCGTGCGACGTCACCGATCGCGCCAGCGTGCGCGCCGCGCTCGAGGAGCTCGTGCTGGCGTACGGCGGCCTCGACTCGCTGATCATCACCGCCGGCATCACCGTGCCGTCCGACCTCACCGGCCACATCCCGGACGACAAGTTCGCCCAGACCTTCGCGATCAACGTCCAGGGCTCGTACCTGGTCGCCGACGAGGCCGCCGCGATCTGGAAGGCGCAGGGCCTGAAGGGCAGCCTGGTGCTGACCACCAGCGCCAACGGCGTGGTCGCCAAGAAGGGCATGATCGCCTACGACCTGAGCAAGGCCGCGGCGAACCACCTGGTGCGCGAGCTCGCCGTCGAGCTCGCGCCGCTGGTGCGCGTCAACGGCGTCGCGCCGGCGACCGTGGTCCAGGGCAGCGCGATGTTCCCGCGCGACCGCGTGATCTCGTCGCTGACCAAGTACGCCGTGCCGTTCGCGGCGACCGACAGCGACGATGAGCTGCGCGGCAAGCTCGCCGCCTTCTATGCCGAGCGGACGTTGACCAAGTCGGCGATCACCCCGGCCGACCAGGCGGAGGCGATGTTCCTGCTGGTCGGCGACCGCCTGGCCAAGACCACCGGAGCGATCATCGCCGTCGATGGCGGGCTGGCGGAGGCGTTCCTGCGTTGAACAGTGGGCGCATGCGCGTCGACATCGCCTTCGGCCAGGCGGCGTTGCCGCTCGACCTCGATCCCGAGCGGTTCGACGCGCGCGTGCTGCTGCCGCACGATCCGCCAGCGTTGGCGGATCCGGTGGCGGCGATCGGCGCCGCGCTCGACGCGCCGATCGGCTGCGCGCCGCTCGCCGCGATCGCGCGCGCGCGTCAGCCGCGCTCGGTCGCCATCGCGATCGCCGACCACACGCGACCGGTGCCCGACCACCTGATCGTGCCGGCGCTGGTCGAGCGGCTCGGCGTGCCGGACGCCGCGGTGACGATCCTCATCGGCACCGGCACGCACCGCGGGTCGACGGCCGCCGAGATCGAGCGCATCCTCGGTCCGGCCGCGAAGCGGTTCCGCGTCATCAACCACGACTGCCACGACGACGCCAACCTGGTCCACGTCGGCGACTCGTCGTGCGGCGGCGCGTGCTGGCTGAACCGCGCCTGGGTCGACGCCGACCTGCGCCTCGCCACCGGCTTCATCGAGCCGCACTTCTTCGCCGGCTTCAGCGGCGGGACCAAGGCGGTGGTGCCGGGGATCGCCGGCTTCGCCACCGTGCAGCACTTCCACCGCGCCAAGCTCATCGCGCATCCGGGAACCACCTGGGGCGACCAGCGCGCGAATCCATTGCAGCGCCTGACGCGCGAGATGACCGCGCTGTGCCCGGCCCAGTTCATCGCCAACGTCACGCTCGACGGCGCCAAGCGCATCACCGGCGTGTTCGCCGGCGACGCGACGCGGGCGCACGACGCCGGCTGCGCGGCGGCGCTGCAGGAGGCGTTCGTCACCGTCGAGCGGACCTACCCGGTGGTGGTGACCTCGAACAGCGGCTACCCGCTCGACCAGAACTTCTACCAGACGGTGAAGGGCATCTCGGCCGCGGCGCGGATCGTCGCGCCGGGCGGGACGATCCTCGTCGCCGCCGAGTGCCGCGCCGGCCTGCCCGGCGAAGGCGAGTTCGGCCAGCTGCTCGCCGACGCGCGCGGCGACGAGGCGCTCCTCGCCGAGTTCATGGCGACCGAACGCACGCGCCTCGACCAGTGGCAGGTGCAGACGCTGCTGCAGTGCGCGAAGAAGGCGAGGATCATCCTGCACTCGCGCCTGTCGCCATCGGACCGCGCACGCACCCGCGTCGAGCACAGCGACGATCTGGTGGCGACGCTCGCGGAGCTGCAGCGTGCGCACGGGGCGCGTCTGCCCATCGCGATCCTGCCGCGCGGCCCGTTGACCATCCCGACGCTGGCGGCGACGGCGCGCGGAGGCTGAGCTCGAAGCTCGAAGCTCGAAGCTCGAAGCTCGAAGCTCGAAGCTCGAAGCTCGAAGCCCGAAGCCCGAAGCCCGT
>DASPLE010000066.1:0-29436 GCA_035627695.1 Planctomycetota bacterium | reverse complement strand
CGCGCCCGCCGCGCCCGCCAAAGGCGCGAAGCGCGACACGCCGAGCAAGCGCCACAACCGCACCGCGGACATGATCAATCTGATCCCGGTGATGGAGGAGGAGTTCCAGCACGCGATCACGCATGGCCGCTCGCACCTCTTCGAGAAGTGGGTCGGCCTGCAGACGCGCAACCGCATCATCAACGGCATCGCCATCGAGGACGATGTCGCCGAGGTGATGAGCTCGCTGTTCGCCAACGGCCGGCGGATCTGAACACGCTGACGCCGGCCGGTCGTCCGACCTGCCCGTGAGGAGCCCGCAGCGGAATCGCTGCGGGCTTCGTGTTGCGACGTCGGGCGTCCGGCTTCGAGCTACGGGCCTCGACCCTCGAGGACCGAGCGCACGGCGCTCCCGCATCGAGCCTCCCCGGCGTGCCCGACCCACGTTCGCCCGGACGCCACTAGCGGCGCGTCGGCACCGCCGCACCGTGGCCGCATGGGCGAAGCCGGACGATTGGGGTTCGAACTGCTGACCACCAGCGGCTCCGCGCGGCGCGGCCGCTTCCGCACCGCGCACGGCGTGGTCGAGACGCCGGCCTTCATGCCGGTCGGCACCCAGGCCGCGGTGAAGTGCGTCACGCCCGACCAGGTCGCCGCGACCGGCGCGCAGGTCGTGCTCGCCAACACCTATCATCTCAGCCACCCGGAGCGCGTGCAGCTGGTCGAGCGCCACGGCGGCCTGCACGCGCTGATGCGCTGGAACGCGACCATCCTCACCGATTCCGGCGGCTTCCAGGTCTTCAGCCTGCCCGACCGCGTGATCGACGAGGAGGGCGTCCGCTTCCGCTATCAGATCGACGGCGAGGCGGTGCTGCTGACCCCGGAGCGCTCGATGGGCATCCAGCGCTCGCTGGGCGCCGACATCGTCATGGCCTTCGACGAGTGCGTCGCTCCCGACGCGTCGCGCGAGTACGTCGCGCAGTCGGTCGAACGCACCCATCGTTGGCTGGCGCGCTGCGCCACGGTCAAGCTCGGCGAGCACCAGCACCTCTTCGGCATCGTCCAGGGCGGCATGGATCTCGAGCTGCGCTCGCAGTCGGCGCGCACCGTGACCTCGGTCGAGCTCCCCGGCTACGCGATCGGCGGCGTCTCGGTCGGCGAGGGCCACGCGCAGATGGTGCGCATCGTGCGCCACACCGCGCCGCTGCTGCCGCCGGATCGCCCGCGCTACCTGATGGGCGTCGGCCTGCCCGATGACCTGGTCGCGTCGGTCGAGGCCGGCATGGACATGCACGACTGCGTCATCCCCACGCGCTACGCGCGCGAAGGCACGGTCTTCACCTGGGACGGCAAGATGCGCGTCGCCGACAAGCGCTACCGCAAGGACCGCTATCCGATCGACACCGCCTGCACCTGCGCGTCGTGCGCCGGCGGCTTCAGCCGCGCCTACCTGCGCCACCTGATCTTCGCCAAGGAAGCCCTGGGCGAGACCCTGATGTCGATCCACAACCTGCACTTCTACCAGGACCTGATGCGCGCGATGCGCGCGGCGATCGAGGCCGGCACGTTCGCGGCGTGGCGCGATGCGTTCCTGCAGCGCTATGTGCGCAACAAGGGCGCGCGCGACGCGCCGGCGAACCAGGCGCTCGACGACGAGTGAGCGGCATGAAGCTGGTCGTCGTCCAGACCGGGGGCCTGCGCGATCGCGAGGTCATCGCGCTGCGCGATGAATACCTCAAGCGCTTCCGCCGTTTCGGATCGTTGAGCGTTGTCGAGCGCGAGCCGAAGGGCGAGGCGCCGCTGTGGCCCGCGTCGGCGCGCTGGCGCGTGGCGCTGGACGAACGCGGCGACGCGTTCGCGAGCGACGACCTCGCCCGCCGCGTCGGCGACTGGACGATGCGCCACGGCGAGGTCGCCTTCCTGATCGGCGGCGCGTACGGGCATCATGCGCCGAGCCTCGCCGCGGCGAACCTGCGCTGGTCGCTGGGCCCGCTGACCCTGCCGCACCAGCTCGCGCACCTGATCGTCGTCGAGCAGTTGTACCGCGCCGCGACCATCCGCGCGGGCACGCCGTACCACCACTGAGCTCGGCTCGCCCGAGCGCGACGCGCGGCGCGCCTAGGCCCCGCTCGATGGCGGCCGCCGTCCGCGCCCGGGTGCGGGCGTCGGTGCTCAGCGCTTGCCTGCGCTGGACGTCGCTGCATGAACGACGTCGCATGTCCTTCCTGCCGACGCTGATCCGCACCGTCATCCTCGCCGCCGGCATCGCCCTCCCGGCGGCGGCGGCCGACCAGCCGGTCACCGCGCGTCTGGTCGCCGATGCCGCGATGCCCACGCCCGGCGCGCCGTTCCTGCTCGGCGTCGAGTTCACGATGGAGGAGGGGTGGCACCTCTACTGGCGGAACCCGGGCGACGCCGGGCTGGCGCCGACCATCGCCTTCACGTTGCCCGCCGGCTGGACGATGGGCGAAACGCGTTGGCCGGCACCCGAGCGCGTCATCGATCCCGGCGACATCGTGCTCAACGTCTACCACCACCGCGTGCTGATCGCCGCCGAGGCGACGCCGCCGGCGGACTGGACGCCGGCGCCGGTCACGATCACGGCCACCGCCTCGTGGCTGATGTGCAAGGCCGAGCTGTGCATGCCGGGCAAGGCGTCGCTCGCGCTCGCGCTGCCGCAGGCCGAGCCGCTCGCCGCTGAAGCGGTCGCCGCCTGGCGCGCGTCCTTGCCGCAGCCAGCCGAGGGCTTCGCCGAGATCCGCCGCGATGCGGGAGCGGCGTCCATCACCCTGCTGTGGAAACGCCCGGTCGAGCCCGCGAGCCTCGTGGCCTTCGCTCCCGCCGGCGGGGCGCTCGCCTGGTCCGATCACGCCGAACGCGCCTCCACGCTGACCGTCGCGAAGCCCGGCGACGAACCCTCGTCGCCCGCCGTCGTCACCGGCCGCACCGGCGATGGACACCCCTTCGCCATCGCCGTCCCGCTCTCCTCACCGTGAACCGCAAGGACACACCATGCCCATCCGCTTCTTCGCCGCGCTGACCCTGTGCGCCGCGTTCGCCATCGCCGCCTCCGCCGCGGCCGAGGTCGGCAAGCCCGCCCCGGCGTTCACCGGCACCGATGTCGACGGCAAGGCGGTTTCGCTCGCCGACTTCGCCGGCAAGACCGTCGTCCTGGAATGGATGAACCCGGAATGCCCGTTCTCCGGGCCGCGGCGGTTCGAGAGCGGTGCAGCGCAGAAGCAGGCCGCCGCCCTCAAGGAACAGGGGGTGCAGGTCGTGCTGATCAGCTCGAGCTCGCACCTCGACGCCGCCGCCCTGAAGGCCTATGCCACGAAGCAGAAGATCACGACCCCGATCGTCGTCGACCAGTCCGGCGAGATCGGCAAGGCCTACGGCGCCAAGACCACCCCGCACTGCTTCGTCATCGGCGGCGACGGCAACGTTGTCTACGCCGGCGCGATCGATGACGACAAGGAGGGTGCGAAGGGCGACAAGGCGGTGAACTACGTCGATCAGGCGGTCAAGGAGCACGCCGCCGGCGGCAAGCTGACCCAGGCGTCGACGCAGCCCTACGGCTGCTCGGTCAAGTACGCGAAGTAGACGCGCGACGCTCACCGTCGGACGAGCCGCGGCGATGTCGCCGCGGCTCGTTGCGTTTCGGGTGGTTCGCGCGATCGGCTTCGAGCTTCGAGCTTCGAGCTTCGAGCTTCGAGCTTCGAGCTTCGCGCTTCGCGCTTCGAGCGTCGAGCTTCGCGCTTCGAGCTCCGCCGGGCGCCTGGACCGCGTCCTCACTCCATCAACAACCGTTCGACCTCCGCGCGCGAGGGCATGCTCGGCATCGCGCCCTTCTTCTGCACGCACAGCGCGGCAGCCGCGCACGCGAAACGCAGACGCGCGCGTTCATCGCGGCCATCGAGGACCGCGACCGCGTACGCCGCCGTGAAGCAGTCGCCCGCCCCGGTGGTATCGACCACGGGCACCGTCATCGCCGGGTGCGCGATCGCCTCTCCCGACGCCGGCAGCAGCAGGCAGCCGCGCGATCCGAGCTTGATCAGGACGCTCGCCGGGCGTTTCCCGCGCCAGGTCCGTGCCGCCGCGAGCAGCGACGCCTCGTCGTCGCCCGTCGCGCCCGTCAGGCGCTTCAGCTCGGTCTCGTTCGGGCTGAGGATGTCGATCAGCTCGGCCAGCTCCGCCGGCAGCGGCCGATCCATGCCGCCGAGATCGAGCAGCACCGGCACGCCATGCGCCCGCGCGATGCGCGCCGCCGCCAGGTTCGCCGCGTCCGGGATCTCGCGCTGCAGCAGCAGCATGCCCGCGCCGGCGATGCGCGCGGCAGCCCCCTGGTCGATGCCGCCCTCCCAGCGCTGGTTGGCGCCGCCGACCAGGATGATCGAGTTCTCGCCGCCGGCCTGCAGCAGGATCAACGCCTGCCCGGTCGGCCCGGCGACGGTGGCGAGATGATCCAGGGCGACTCCCGAATCCTTCAGCGCGCCGCGCAGCGGTGCGGCGAACGCGTCATCGCCGACGCGTCCGGCGAACCACGTCGCGCCGCCCAGCCTCGCCGCCGCCGCCGCCTGGTTCGCGCCCTTGCCCCCGGCGCGCACGGCCGCGTCGTCGCCGGCGATGGTCTCGCCCGGCCGCGGCAGGCGGTCGATCTCGACGTACAGGTCCGCGTTCACCGATCCGACGACGACGATGGGTTTGGCCATGCGCGCAGCATCGCCGGCTGGCGCCGTCCATCCACCGCCTCGGCGCAGGACGATCCGCCGATCGCGTGGGACGGAACGGCGATCAGCGCGTCGCGGCGATCGGATCGTGGGCGAGGAAGAACAGGGCCGCCGACCAGCCCTCGCGGGCGAGGATGAACCGATGCCGCTCCAGCGGCCCGCTCGGTCCCGCCTTGATCCCGCCGCCGCCGGCGGTCGAGAAGCGCAGCGTCGCCACCACCGCGAACCCGCCATCGTCCTGGGCGTCGATCGCGTGGATCTCCCAGGCGCAGCGGATCGGGTCGTCGCGGTGCTGCTCGAGCACCTGGCGCAGGCCGAAGAACGCCAGCTTGCGCGGCTCGCGGACGCCGAAGTCGTCGCCGCCGAACAGATCGGGCCACCGGGCGCGGAAGTCGTAGTCGTCGTGCACCCGGCCGAGGACGCGGGACGCGTCGCCGTCGGCGAGGGCCTGCGCCAGCGCGGCGAACGTGCGCGGCGCCTGCACCGCGGCTGATCGCCACCACATCCACCAGGCGAGCAGCGCGAGCGCGGCGACGGCGACGGCGATCCAACGCATGCGGCTCATGGCGGCTCCGGGATGGGCTCGGTGGAGATGCGGCGCCAGCGGCGGTCGGTGGCGGCGATCGAGGGTGTGACCGGCTGGGCGGTACCATCGGAAGCGATCACGCCGTCGCCGCTGGCAACGGCGAGGACGATGGGCGGGATGCGCTGCATGGTCGTCCTGGGGACGGTGTCGCCGGTCCCGGCTGTCGCGCCATGCGATAATCGCGGGCCACGATCGGAGGATCGCGATGGAGGAATGCCGCCTCGACCTTCCGAGCGGCTGCGGCAGGGGTGATGCCGCAGGCTGCCCGTCACGATCCCCGCGGCGCCGTCCGCCCGATCCGCGCACGCGCGCGCTCGTTCCGTGCAAATCACCGCTCCGGCCGCGCGACGCCGCTTGTCGATCGCGCGCACCCGGGTCCGTTGGGCCGCATGCTCACGGACGAACGCCTGGCGATCGACGGCGGCCGGCCGGCGCGCACCGCGCCCTACGGCTCGGCGCCGCGCTTCGGCATCGAGGAGGAGGCGGCGGCGCTCGCGGCGCTGCGCTCGCAGATCCTCTGGTCGCTCGCAGGCGGACGGGTGCGCGCTCTGGAGGAGGACCTGCGCGCGCTGTACGGCGTCCGCCACGCGATCGCCTGCTCGTCCGGGACCGCCGCGGTCCACGCGGCGCTGGCGGCGTGCGGGATCGGCCCGGGCGACGAGGTGGTCGTCAATCCGATCACCGACTGGGGCAGCGTCGGCGGGATCCTCGCGCTCGGCGCGATCCCGGTGTTCTGCGACATCGGGTTGGCGGACGGCAGCCTGGATCCGCAGGCCGTCGCCGCCGCGCTCACGCCGCGCACCCGCGCCATCCTCCTCGTCCATCTGCACGGCATCCCGGCGCGCGCCGGCGAGATCGCGGCGCTGGCGCGCGCGCGCTCGCTGGCGCTCGTCGAGGACTGCGCGCAGGCGCCGTGGGCCGAGGTCGACGGCCGTCGGGTCGGGACCTTCGGCGACGTCGCGGCCTTCTCAGCCAACGACTCGAAGCACGTGTCGTGCGGCGAAGGCGGGTGGATCCTGGTTGGCGACGACGACCTCGCCGCGCGCGCGCGCCGCTTCTGCGACAAGGGCTACCTGCGCGACGCGCCGCGCGGCGGGATCGACGTCGTCGCGCCGGGACTGAACTACCGCCTGTCCGAGCTCGCCGCGGCGGTGCTCCGGCCGCAGCTCGCGCGCCTGCCGGCGGCGGTCGGGCGGCGCCGGAGCTGGGCGGCCCGCCTGCTCGCCGCGCTCGCGGACGTCGACGGCTGGGTCCCGCTCAGGCCGGCGCCCGGGGCCGAAGGCGCGTGGTGGACCGTGCTCGGCCGGCTGACCGGCGCGGCCGCCGCTGCGGGCCAGGAGCGGATCGTCGCGGCGCTCGCCGCCGAGGGCGTGCCCGCCGGCGCCGCGCTCTCGCCCGCGCGCCTGCTCTACCGCGTCTCGGCGCTCGCCGGCCGCGCGCGCGTCGGGCCGTGCCCGCGCGCCGAGGCCCTCGCGGGGACGGCGCTGTTCCTGCCGTGCTCGGACGCGTACGGCGACCTCGACGCCGACGAGACCGCCGGGGCCGTGCGCAAGGTGCTCGCGGCGGGCGCGCGGTGAGGACCGCCGCCCTCGCCGAGCTGCGCCGGCGCGCGGCCGCGCACGCCGCCCAGCCGCGGCTGCTGGTCGACTACTGGCGCATCCGCCGCCGCATCGCCTACCCGCTGCCGGTGCGCGCGTACGTCGTGCTGCCGATGCCGCTGCGCATGGACCTGGGCGACGACGACTACCCGTGGGGGACCTGGCTCGTGTGGGCGCTCGAGGAGCGTATCGACGCGCTCGGCTGGGCGGCCGAACTCGCCGGCGATCGCCGCGCCCGGGCGGCGGCGAGCGCCGATCTGGACGCCCTGGCGGCATGGCCCTCGTACCGGCAGTACGCGAAGCCCGACCTCGTGCTCGGGCATTGCGCACGCCTGCTGGCGACCGCGCGCGCGCGCTGGACGTGGCCGGGCGCGGCGTTGCGCCGGAGGCTCGACGCGGCGCTGCGCCGGCTGCTCGCCGCGTCGCTGCCGCTGGTCGAGCGCCACTACGCGCCGTACCCCAGCGTCGAGGCGATCCTCGCCCACGAGTCGCCGCGCGCCGCCGTGCACAACATCCCGCTGATCGGCACGCTGGGCCTGGCGATGGCGGCGCGCGTCGTCGGCGACGCGGACGCCGTCGCGGCGCTCGAGCGCCGGATCGCCATCGTCCTCGGGGCGACGCTGGCGCTCATGGAGCGCGGCTGGGGCGAGGGCACGGCCTACGACGGCTACGTCCTCGACTTCGTCATGGCGTGGCTCGCGCGGGCTCCCGAGGCCGTGCGGGCGCCGATCCTCGCGCATCCGTCGCTGGAGCGGATCTTCGCCCAGTCGTACGCGCTCGGCGCGCCCGGCGACGCGATGCAGGTGGCCGAGATCGGCGACGTCGAGCCCGATGGCATGCCGTTCCACGCGACCGCCCAGGCCCGCCGCCTGGCGCTCGCCCACGATCCGCGCGCGGCGTGGTGGCTGGCGCGCTGCGAACCGCGCCGGCTGCGCGCCGCCGCGTTGGCGGAGATCGCCCTGCTGCGCCGCGGCGCCGCGCGCGCGCCGGCCGCCGGCGCGATCGACGCGCACGCCGCCGTCGTCCTGCGCTCGGGCTGGGAGCGGCGCGACCTCGCCGCGGCGTGCGCGGTGACGCGCTCGCCGATGCACCACATGCACCACGACGGCGGCCACCTCCTGGTCGGCGCCGACGGGCGCTGGCTGATCAGCGATCCCGGCTACCAGCAGTACCAGGCGACCTCCGAGCGCGCGTTCACCCTCGACGCCCAGGCGCACAACGCGCCGGTCATCGCCGGGCGACACCAGGCGGCGAAGGCCTGCCGCGTGCTCGCGCTCGGCCGCGACCGCGGCGCGCCGCGCACCGCCCTCGACCTGACGGCCTGCTATCCGCGCGAGTGCGGCGCGACGCGCGTGACGCGCACGGTCTGGCTGCTCGGCCGCGATCGCGTCGTCGCGGCGGACCGGATCGACGGCGAGGTCGCCGACGTCCGCTGGCACTGGCACGCCCACCCCGACGCGGCCTGGTGGTGGAGCGGCGGCGTCGCCGAGCTGGTGCTCGGCGACGCGACGATGCGCCTGGCCTGCCCGGGGATCACCCTCGGCGCCGAGATGGTCGAGCGGCTGCGCGGCTCGCGGGGGCAGCTGACGCTCGGCGTGCGCGGCGATCCGCGCCGGCGCGTGCATTGGTGGGTGTTCTCGCGCGGCCCGGCGCCTCGTCTGCGGGTCGACGGCGCCCGCCTGCGGATCGACCGGATCACCCTGGAGGCGACATGAGCGGCACGGTCTTCTTCGACGCGTTCACCGAGGTGGGACCCCGCCACAAGAAGCACCCGGCGCACGCCTGGCGGCTGGAGGAGGTCCTGGCCGAGATGGACCACTGCTCCATCTCCGCGGCGATGGTCGCGTCGACGACCTCGGTGAGCTACGAGCCGATGCACGAGAACCTGCTGCTGAGCGGGCGGATCGCCGCCCACGCGGACCGGCTGCGCGCGATCTGGAACGCGATGCCGTCGGTCACCGGCGAGTTCCCGGAGCCCGGCGAGCTGCTGCGGCTCATGCGCCGGCACGACGTCAGGGCGCTGTCGCTGCATCCGAAGTCGAACGCGTGGGACCTGCTGGCCGAGCACAACGCGCCGCTGCTCGCCGCGCTCGAGGCCGAGCGCGTGCCGGTGATCATCGACCGCCAGGAGGTGGAGTACCGCGACCTCGACGCGCTGCTCGTCCGCCATCCGGCCCTGCCGGTGATCCTGCGCGGCGCGCACTGGCAGGAGCAGCGCCTGCTGCTGCCGCTGCTGCCGCTCCGCCGCAACCTCCACGTCACCTTCGACCGCCTGCAGGCGCACTGGCTGCTCGAGGAGCTGGTCGAGGCCGGCCTCGAGGAGCAGCTGCTCTTCGGCAGCCACGCGCCGCTGATGTCGATGGGCGCGCACCGCTGCTACCTCGACTACGCCGACATCCCGGAGCGCGCGCGCGCGCGCATCGCCGGCGGCAACCTCGTGCGCCTGCTCGGCCTGCCGGCGGCGCCGCGCCTGCGCGAGAACGGCGACGAGGACGAGCTGATGGCCGCGGCGCGGCGCGGCCAGCCGCTGCCGACGCAGGTCCTCGACATGCACATGCACATCGTGCACGAGGGCATGCACGGCGGCGGCGGCAAGATGCGCTGCCGCGACGGCGGACCGCGCGGCGTGCTGCGCCTGCTCGACCGGCTGGGCATCGTCGGCGGCGGCTTCATGAGCTGGAACGGCGTGGTCTCGGCCGACACGCTCGCCGGCAACGACACGGTGATGAGCACGCTCGACGCGACGCCGCCCGGGTTCTGGGGCCTCGCCTCGATCGACCCGGCGCACTACGGCGACCGCATGGGCGAGCTGGTGCCGCGCATCCACGCCGATCCGCGCCTCGTCGGGATGAAGCCGTACTACGTGCACGGCATCGCCTACGACCACCCGTCGTGGGAGCCGTGGTGGAAGCTGGGTGACGAGCGCCAGTACTACGCGCTCGTCCACCGCACCCGCGAGGACTACAGCGAGGTCGCCGCGCTCGCGGCGAAGTGGCCACGGGTGCGCTGGGTGATCGCGCACTGCGGCGAGAGCCACCGCGTCGCCGACCAGGCGGTGGAGGTCATCCGCCGCTTCCCCAACGTCTACGCCGAGATCACGCTGACCGCCGTCACCTTCGGGGTCATCGACTACCTCGTCGAGCAGGCCGGCGCCGACCGCGTCGTCTACGGCAGCGACCTGCCGATGCGCGACCCGCGCCAGCAGCTGGGGTGGGTGGTCTTCTCGCGCCTGTCGCTGGCCGACAAGCGGCGCGTCCTGGGCGGGAACGCCCGCGCCGTGCTCGCGCCGTGCCTCGACCGCCTGCCGGCGCGCAACCGTCCGCCCGAGCCGACCGCTGCGCAGCTCGTTCCCGCGGGGTAGGCTGGAGGCGTGGTCCCGCGTACGCCGAGCACCGTTCCCGAGATCCCGGTCGTGCCGCTGCCCAGCGGCATCCCCGGCTACTCGATGCGGCACGGGCGCAATCCCTGGCCGCCGGGGATGCGGCCGGCGTTCATGCTCTATCCCGATTGGGACCTGCTGATGATCGACCGCGGCGCCGTCGCCGCGTCGCTCGGGACGCACGGCGAGTACCACCTCGACACCGACGATTTCATGCTGCTGCCGCCGTTCACGCCGGTGACGCTGACGATGGTGCGCCAGGGGGTCGTCCTCGCCTATTGCCACTTCGCCTTCCGTCTGCCGCCGCCGGCCCTGCTCGCACCGCGGCAGGCCGACCTGGACGGCCCGGGCGAGCGCGCGCTCGTGCCGGTGCGCTTCTCGCGCGGCGACGCGCCGGACGTCTGGCGCGCGTACCGCGCGATGCTCGACGCGCGCCTCGTGCCGGCGTCGCCGTGGCGCCTCGAGCGCGTGGTCCTCGATGTCGTCGCCGAGCTCGCCGCGTTCGGCCTGCGCCACGCGTCGCGCGCCCCGGACGCGCCGCGCCTCGCGCCGCGTCGCCTCGACCCGCGCCTGGAGCAGGCGCGCGCGCTGGTCGTCGCGGATCCGGCGCGGCGCTGGCGGCTCGCCGAGCTGGCGCGCGCGGTGCAGCTGTCGCCGAGCCGCCTGCGCCGCCTGCACCACGACGCCTTCGGCACCAGCCTGAAGCGGACGATCGTCGACGCGCGGCTGGAGCGCGCGATGCGCCTGCTGCGTTCCGGCGAACGGCCGGGCGTCGCCGCGGTCGCGCGCGCGTGCGGCTTCGCCTCGCAGGCGTACTTCAGCCGCGCGTTCCGCGCGCGCTTCCGGATCGCGCCGCTGGCGTACCGCGACGGCGACCTGATCGCGTAGCGCGCAGCAGCCGGCGTCGCTCGGCGCCGGCGCGAGGCGGCGCTGCGTCCCCGCGACATAATCGGCATCGTCGACGCGGTTTCTGAGGTCCGCGCCCGCCCGGAGACGTCCCGACGCCGGACGTCATGGGCCTCCCGATGCGGGAGCGATGCGCAGGCCCCATCGCTCCACGCGGAAGGGTATCCCGCCGTTCAGCGCGGTGTCATCTCGGCCGCCAGCGTGGGCGACAGCGGCACGACGATGTCGCCCTTGCGGTCACCGCCATCGTCGGCGAGATCGACGCCGATCGAATAGGCGCCGATGACCGCCCCGTCGCGCACCAGCGGCCTGAGCGCGGCGCCGGAGATGTCGCATCGATCGCGTGGAAGCGGCAGGTCGAGGAGCGCGGACCGCAGCGCCTCCATGGCCGTGATGGCGAGCGCATGCGACCGCCACTCGCGCAGTTCATGCTGGGCGACCAGCCACCGCGCATAGTCGGTCCGCGACAGCAGCATCGTCGACTCCGTCGTCCCATCCGTGGCGCGCCATCGCTGAAGCCGGGTCGTCGGATCGCGTCCATCGCCCACCTCGACCATCAGGTCCAGGATCTCGGCGGCGATCGGCTCGCCCAGCCAACGTTGGAACAGTCGCTGCCTGCTGAATACGCTTCCGCGATCGCCGAGGAGGCTCCGTATGTTCCCTGCCGACAGGTAGAGCCGTTCGTCGCGGTACGCTCCCAGCAGCCGCTCGATCACCGGTTCGAATGCGGGTCGGATCCCGGCTCGGCGCAGATCGTCGATCCGCCACGCGAGCGCGTGCGCCAGGGTGAAGGCGTCGAAACGATCGCCGACGCTGGCGAAGCTGGCGTCGATCGCCGCGGGCAGGTCCTCGGTCCGCGCGACATACAGGCTCTCGAGCATGAGCAGGCGCGCATTCGTCCAGATCTCGCGGGCGCCGCGGTGCGCCCGCAGGTCGGGCTGGTGGCCCAGGCGGACCACGACGGCGGCGATCTCGGCCGCGCGCGCGGGCCTCAAGCCGCTCTGACGCTCGCGAAGGGATGGCGTCGGAGCGCCGTCCCAGAGCGGAGGCGCTTGTCGAGGCAGGTCGCCGAGCGCCAGCAGCGCCGTGACGGCATCCGGGTCCGCGGCGATCGACGTCGGCCACGCGTGATCGAGGTCGATGCCGAGGTGCTCGGCCCGTCGCCGGATACGCTCGTCCGCGCTGGTGTCCGTCAGCCACGCGAGCGACCCGAGCGCGCCGATGAGCACCAGTATCGCCACGGACACCCTGATGAGCCGCCAACCGCGCAACCACCGCATGGCAAAGCATGCGCGCCGGCTCCGGCGAAACGAAGCGGCCCGCGGGCATCCCCGCGGGCCGCTGTCACCCACCGTGGCCGCGCGCGCTCAGGCCTTCTTCCCGCACATCGCGAGCACGCTCTTCACCACGTCCTCCGCCCACGGCAGGTACGCCTTCTCCATGCCCTTGGCCTGCGGGCTGATCGACGCGGCGGCGCCGAGGCGCTCGACCGGGCAGTCGAGCCAGTCGAAGGCCCGGCGCGTGATGGTGTCGGCGACCTCGGCGGTGAACGAGCCGATCTTCACGGCCTGGCTGCCGACGACGACCTTGCCGGTCTTCTTCACGCTGGCGATCACGGTCTCCCAGTCGAACGGCACCAGCGTGCGCGCGTCGATGACCTCGAGCTCGATGCCGTGGTCCTTGGCGAGGATGTCGGCGGCCTTCATCGCCTCGTTCACGACGTACGACCAGCCGACGAAGGTCGCGTGCCGGCCCTCGCGCTTGACCTTGGCCTGGCCGAACGGGATCAGGTACTCCTCGTCGGGGACCTGGCCCTTCATGCCGTAGAGCAGCTGGCCCTCGACGTAGAGCACCGGGTTGTCGTCGCGGATCGCGGTCTTGAGCAGGCCCTTGGCGTCGTACGGGTTGGACGGCACGGCGATCTTGAGGCCCGGCGTGTGGCAGAAGATCGACTCGATCGACTGCGAGTGCTGGCCGCCGTAGCCCTTGCCGCCGCCGGCCGAGGCGCGGATCACCATCGGCACGGTGCGCATGCCGCCCGACATGTAGTGCCACTTCGCGGCCTGGTTCGAGATCTGGTCGGACGCCTGCAGGGCGAAGTCGAAGTACATCAGCTCGACGATCGGGCGCAGGCCGGCCATCGCCGCGCCGACCGCCGTCCCGCAGATCGCCGACTCGCTGATCGACGAGTTGAACACGCGGTCGCGGCCGAAGGTCTCGAGCATGCCCGCGGTGACGAAGAACGCGCCGCCGTAGTCGGCGAGGTCCTCGCCGTAGAGCAGCACGCGGCTGTCGCGCAGGAACTCCTCGATCATCGCCTCCTTGATCGCGTCCTTGTAGGTCAGCAGGCCATCCTTGTCGCGCTTGGGCTTGTCGACGGGACCGACGGTCACGGGCTTGGCGTACTGCGCGGGCACCTTGTCGCTGGTCGATGTCGCGTAGAGGTACTGGTACAGCGCCTGCGAATCGGGATCGGGGCTGAACGCCGCCTTCACCGCCTGCTCGGCGTTGCGGTCGAAGCTGCGCTTGTACATCGCGTCGAGATCGGCCTGCGTCGCGAGGCGGCACTCGATCAGCTGGCGGCCGAAGGTCAGCAGGGGGTCGATGTCGCGCCAGGCCGTCTCCTCCTCCTTGCGCCGGTACGCCTTGCGCGGGTCGGACAGGGAGTGGCCGTAGTAGCGGTAGGTGATGAGCTCGCGCAGGATCGGCCCGCGGCCGGCGCGGCATTCGTCGACCGCCTGCTTCATCGACTTGCGCACCGACAGCACGTCCATGCCGTTGACGACCTCGGCCTGCATGCCGTCCTCGGCGAAGCCCCAGGCGCGCGCGGCGAGGTACGGCACGTCGCACAGCTCGCCGTGGGTCTGGCCGGTCATGGCGTAGAGGTTGTTGAGGATCGCGAAGACCGTCGGCACGCCGAACTTGCGCGCCTGCAGGCCGTTCTCGAACTGCGGCATGGTCGCCATGTTCAGCGACTCGAGGGTGATGCCGTTCGAGAACGCGCCGTCACCGACGAAGCACATCGCGACCTTGCCGTCCTCGAGGTAGCGCGCCGCGTAGCCGGCGCCGGTCGCGATCGGCGTGCCGCCGCCGACGATCGCGTTGGCGCCGAGGTGGCCGAGGGAGAAGTCGGCGATGTGCATCGAGCCGCCGCGGCCCTTGCAGTAGCCGTGCTCCTTGCCGAACAGCTCGCAGATCGACCGGTAGATGTGGTCGGCGAGCAGCTCGGCGCGGATGCCCTCGTCGTCCTTGGCGGTGACCGTGACGTCGTAGTGCTTGATGCGCGCGTCCATCTGCGCGCGGTTCATGTGCAGGATCGCTGCGTAGCCCTTGGCCATCGAGTCGCCGTGGCCGCGATGGGTCGAGGTGATGTAGTCGTCCCAGTTGAGGATCGAGCAGGCGCCGACCGACGCGCCCTCCTGGCCGATCGAGAGGTGGGTCGGGCCCTGGTACTCGTACTTGCCGGCGAGCGGCTCGTAGGCACCGGAGCGCAGCTGGTAGATCATCTCCTCGAGCGCGCGCACGGCGCACATCTGGTCGTAGAGTGACAGCGCCTCGGCCTTGGTGATCGACTTGTTCGCCAGCTCGTCCATCAGCGAGGTCACGGTCTGGAAGACCGGGATCTCGGACGCCTTCAGCGTCGTCGGGGTGAAGACCGGCATGCAGTCGAGGCTGAGGACCATGGCGTGCTCCGCGGCGGGTTCCTGCCGCAAAAAAATCGGGGTCGACGACGGTAGGTTTCGGGTGCAGGGGGTCAATCGCACGCAATCGACCTCGGACCAGGACGCGGTTCCGGAAGCGCTGTATTCCGCGGTGTTTGCAGCGCATCGGGCGATGCCGCGCCGCGCGTCTGTTCCTGTGCGCGGATGACCGCTAGCATGCAGGGATGGATCGGGCTGGGATGATCGAGGCGGCGCTCGCCCGGCGCGGTTACGCCGCCGTCCTGCGCGAGCGCATCGAACGCCTGCTCGATGGCCGCGAGGACCGCGCGCGCCTGCGCTGCTGCGCCTCGGGCTGCGCGGTCTGCAGCCAGAAGCTGCTCGAGATCGTCGCCGAGATCGAGGCGGCGGCCGGCCGGGCCGGCACCGGCTGAGGCGTCAGGGCCGGCGGCGCTCCGCGTGCCACGCCGCCAAGGCCGCGGCCGCGATCTCGGCGAAGCCGGCGTCCGTGGCGCGCGCCGCCGCCAGGACGTCGTCGGCCTCGGGCTTCGCGCGCTCGCTGCCGTCGGGCAGCGTGACGACCTTCAGCGCGATCGTCCGCCCGCCCACGGTGACGGTCTCGGCGCGGCGCGGCAGGACGCGGCGCGTCGCGCTCGACCAGCGCACGCCGATCGACGACGACCGCGCCAGCATCAGGTCGGCGATGCGCGCGGCCTCGCCGGGATCGGCGAGCGCCGACACCAGGTGGCCGGGCCGGCCCTTCTTCATGATCACCGGCGTCAGCCACGCGTCGCGCGCGCCGGACGCGATCAGGTCGTCGACGAGCGCGGCGAGCTGCTCGCCGGTGGCGTCGTCGACCTGGCAGCGCAGCTCGCTGACGGTCTCGCCCACGGCCGACGGAGCGAGCAGGCTCACGCGCACGGCGTTCGCCAGCCCGTCGATGACCTTGTGCCCGGCGCCGTAGCCGACGCGCGTCGCGACGATCGCCTCGTCGCCGCCCAGCGCGGCGTCGCTCAGCGCCAGGACCAGCGCGCAGCCGGTCGGCGTCGTCAGCTCGCCGGTCTCGCGTCCCAGCCGGCGCTGCGGCGCGCGCGCGTCGGCGAGCATCTTCGCCACCGCCGGCACCGGCACCGGCATGAGCCCATGGGCGCAGCGGACCTGGCCTTCGCCCGGCGTGAACGGCCCGGCGACGACGCGATCGATCCCCAGCTGCTCGAGCAGCAGGCAGCAGCCGACGACATCGACGATCGCGTCGAGCGAACCGACCTCGTGGAACTCGACGTCGTCGGCGGCGACGCCGTGCACCGCGCCCTCGGCCTCGGCGAGCAGGCGGAACGCCTTCTGCGCGCGCGCGCGCGCGCGCTCCGGCAGCGGCGCGCGGCCGAGCAGATCGCGGATGACGCGGTACGGGCGGTGGATGTGCGCGTCGGGCTTCGCGCCGTCGGCGTCGGGCTTCGCGCTCCGCGCGCCCGCCTTCTTCAGGTCGACCGCGATCGGCTGCGGCCCGGCGCCGTACAGCCAGCGCTCGTGCGCCTGGTCGACGCGCACGTCCGCGCGCCGCCCGCGGATGCCCTGGGTCATGACCTCGGCCACGTCGATCGCGATCGGCCCGAGTTCGAGCTTCCCCAGATCCGCGAGCAGCCGCGCCTGATCGGCGCCCAGGTCGATGAGCGCCGCGAGAAGCATGTCGCCGGCGACCCCGGCCGGCATCTCGATCAGCAGGGTGGGCATGCGCGCAGTGTCGACGCTGCGCGCGCGGGTATCCAGAGGATCGGTCGCCGAGGGGTCTTCGATGCGCACGGCAGCGCCGCGCCGCCGCTTGAACCCGTTCGGGCGCCTCCTACTGTCCGCCGCTCGCACCCGCCCGGGTGGCGGAATTGGCAGACGCGCTAGTTTCAGGTACTAGTGGCCGCAAGGTCGTGAAGGTTCGAGTCCTTTCCCGGGCACCAGATAAACCCGCAAGCCGGTTCGGTTTGCGGGTTTTTCGTTGTCCGGCGTCAGCGGCCCGGCGCCTCGGCCGCCCCGTCCGGATCGTCGCCGCCCGCGCGCCAGCGCGCGAACGCCAGCCACAGCGGATCGGGCCGCTCGGCGCGCCGGCACCAGGGCATCTCGAGCCAGGCCCGCCACTGCGCGCGAGCCTCCTCCCGGCGGCCATCGCGCTCGGCCAGCAGCGCATGGATCAGGAGGAGATCGGCGGCGGCGAACGCGCGGTTCGGCTGGGCGAGGAACCGCTGGTCGTCGATCCGCCCCAGCAGCCGTGCCGCCCAGTGCCATGCCTGCTGGGCATCCGCGTAGCGGTGGCGTGGCTGATCGATCGCCTCGAGGCTGCGATCGAAGTCCCGCCAGCCATCGTCGAGCAGCGCGCGCAGCGCCGGTCGCACGACGCCGCGCAGGCGCCATTCGTCGTGCATGACCGCGTCGAACGCGCGCGGGTCGTCCTTGGCGCCGAGCGCCGCGGGTCCGCCGCCGCCGGACAGCGCGCCTGACGCCAGGCGATCGATCAGGCGGATGGTCTCCGCCGACGCGTGATGCCGATCCGACGCGAGGGCCGGTTCGAGCCGCCCCCGCAGCAGCGCCGCGAGGACGACCAGGTCCGGGTGCGTGATGCCGTCGTCGCGACCGGCGAGCAGGTGCGCGATCTCGCGCGCGTCGTGGATCTCGGCCGAGCGGACGATCGCCTCGTCGAGCCGGCCGAGGAAGCGCAGCGCGAGCGACGCGCACCAGTCGTCCGCGCCATACCGTTCGAGGCACTCGGCGGCGCGACCGCTCCTGCATAGCGCCAGGGCGTGCAGGAACCGATACGCGGCGATCTCGGGGTACTCGTATTCGCCGCTCATCAGCGCCGAGTACGCCGCCGCCCAGCGCTGCTCGGGATAGTCGACGAGGACCTCGTGATGGCGTTGCAGCGCCTGCAGCGCCCGGCAGCACGAGTCGCGGTGCCGCGGATAGCGCGCGAGCACCTCCTCGTAGCGTCGCAGCGCGAGCAGCGCCTCCGCCGCGAGGTGATCCGCGATCATCAGGCCGTGGAGGTGGCGGTCGTGGAAGGCGACGTAGCGCGCGAGCGCGTCCAGATCGCCCCGCCTGATCAGGTCGTTGGCGAATCCCGACCAGTTCAGCGCCAGGCTCTTGCGCTGCTCCCCGGTCGCATCGCGCGCCAGATCGGTCATCGCGGCGAGCGCCGCGTCGTGCGCACCGTCCTCGACCAGCGCATCGATGCGATGTTCGCGGACGCGCCGATCCGAGTCGATGGCGCGCCAGGCATCGTGCGCGGGACCGCGCTGGCCGCCGCGCAGCAGGCATAGCCCCTGGCGGTAGATCGCCTCGTCCGCGAGCGCGCGACCGGCGTGGTCGTCGGCGACGCGCCGATACTGCAGCGCCGCCTGGTCCCACAGGCCGTCCTGGGCGTAGGCGTCGCCGATCGCCAGCGGCGAGAGCCGCTCGGGCAGGCCTCGGCTGTAGATGCGGACGTTGTCGTAGGCCTTTCCCGGATAATACCCGAGGAGCGCGACGTAGCCGCCGCCGAACGGCAACGGGTCGCGCCAGCGGCAGATCTCGCGGCCATCCACCGCCATCGTCATCAGATCGTCCTCGATCTCGACCCGCACGTGGTGGATCGCGCCGCGCACCGGCCGGAAGTCCGAGAAGTCGAGATTGCGCTCGCCGACGCGGATCGCGGTGTAGGTGCCGTCGAAGGCCCCGACCTTGCACTCGTAGCGCGACTCCAGGCCGGTGATCGTCCCGCCCGCGTCGCGGACCAGATCGCGGCACCAGATCAGCGATATGTCGCAGGGCTCGCTGTCCGGCAGGATCTCGGCGTCGTATTCGATCGCCGTGGCGCCGCTGAAGCGCCGGTCGCAGACCAGGATGCTGTCGCGCGGGCCGGACGAGACGATGCGGCCGTCGGCGCGCCGGAAATCTCCGGCGAAGGTGCTCCAGCGCTCGCGCCACGCGTCGTCGGCGAACTCCTCGCTCACCACCGGCGCGCCCCAGCGCACCACGCCCTTGGCCAGCTCGGCCACGAGCAGCGCGCCGAGGACGGCGATGATCGCCACGGCGGCGGCCGCCGTCCACAGCACCTGCGCGTGCCGGCGATGGAAACGCGCGAGCGACTCGAGGACCGTGTCGCGGTGCGCGACCGTGGCGAGTCCGGCCTGATAGCGCCTGAGGTCGTCGAGCAGCGCGTCGGCGGTCGCGTAGCGCTGCGCCGGTCGCGCCTGCAGGGCCTTGAGCGCGATGTCGATCAGCGGCGGCGGGACGCGGCGCAGCTCGTCGGCGGTGGGCGCGTCGATCTCGCCCGCCTGCTTGCGCCGCCAGAACTCCGCCTCGTCCACGCTCCAGGTCGGGCAGCGCAGCGTCAGCGCGTGGAGCAGCGCCGCGCCGAGGCAATAGATGTCGCTGCGCTCGTCGACGTGCTCGCGCCGCGCCTGCTCGGGGCTCATGTACAGCGGCGTGCCGTACAGGCGCGTCGCCGTCCCGGTGTCGCGGCGCGTGGCGCAGCCCCAATCGACCAGCAGGACCTCGCCGAAGTCGCCGAGCATGATGTTGTCGGGCTTGATGTCCTGGTGGACGATGCCGCGGTGGTGGGCGTACGCGACCGCCTGGGCGACGCCGACGAAGATGCTGGTGACCTGGCTGAACGAGGCGATGCGCGGGTCGCGCGCCGCGGGCGAGCTGGCCTGGATGGCGACGCCGAGCGAGCGCCCGGCGATGCGCTGCATCGTGAAGTAGACGTGCCCATCGTCGTCGGTGTCGAGGTCGTAGATCGGCAGCACGTTGGGATGCGCCAGGGACGACGCGATGCGCGCCTCGGCGACGAAGCGGGCGACCGACCCGGGCTGGGCGCGGGCGTCGCCGTGCAGGACCTTCATCGCCACGTCGCGGTCGAGGTTGGCGTCGTGCACCGCCAGCACGCGCCCGGTGGCGCCGACGCCGAGGGTCGCGCCGGGCGACAGGCGCCGGCCGGTCGGCAGGTCGGCCGCGTCCTCGCCGGCGCCGCCGATGCGCGTGCCGATCGCCGGCGCGCGCAGGACCAGGTCCGCGGCCGCGTCGCCGGCGGGTCCCGGTCCGGCGGAGGTCTCCGCCAGGCGCAGGTCGTCCAGCGAGAGGGTGCAGCCGTGCAGGCCGCGCGCGGGATGCGCCGCAGGGGTCATCGGCGGCTGATCCACGCTCCAAGATACCACGCCTGGTGCGGCTGCGCCGGTGCCGGCCCAGCCCCTGTCGGTCCCCGCGGCGCGCGTCATCCTCACGGCGCTTCCCGTGAACGTCCCCGTCACCCGGACCGCGCCCGCGCGCGATGCGAGCGCCGCCGCCGACGCCCCGCCGCGCTTCGGCTGGCTGCGCATCGCCACCGCGCTCGGCGCTGGGATCGTCTCCAGCGCGGTGTCGGCGCCGATGATCAAGGCGTCCGAGGCGCCGCCGCTGCGCCTGGCGGCCGGTCGCCTGCTGCTCGCCGCCCTGATCCTGGCGCCGCTCGCGATCGCGCATGCCCGGCGCAATCCGGCGGTGCCCGGGCGCACCTGGATCCTCGCCGCGGTGGTCCCCGGGATCTGCCTCGGGCTGCACTTCGCGAGCTGGAACTACGGCATCGGGCTGAGCCCGATCGCCGACGCCGCGCTGATCGGCAACCTGACGCCGCTGGCGATGCCGTTCCTGCTCGCGCTGGTGGTCCATGAGCGGCTGAACCGGCGCGAGCTGGTGGCGACGCTGATCGCGGTGCTCGGTCTGGTGCTGCGCGACCGCGCCGGGTCGCCGTCGCTGTCGCCCGGTACCGTCGCCTGCCTCGTCGCGATGGTGCTCTACGCGATCTACCTCGCCTGGTCGCGCCGACACCGCGCGTTGCCCAGCGTCTGGCCGTACCTGACGGCGGTGTACCTGATCGGCGGCGTCCTCTGCACGCTCTCGTCCCTCGCCGTCGAGCCGATCGGAGTCCCCGACACGCGCGAATGGATCGGCATCGTCGCGCTCGCCCTGTTCCCGACCCTCGTCGGGCACACCGCCTTCAATTGGGCGATGCGCCACGTCCGCGGCCAGGCCGTCGCGCTGTGCGGCCTGGTCGTCTCGCCGCTCTCGGCGGTGATCGCCTGGATCGTCTGGGAGCAGCGCCCCGGGCCGGGCTGGGCGACCGCCTTCATCTGCGTCGCGGTCGGTCTGGTGGTGCTGGCGTGGCCGCGCCGCCGAGCCGTCCCTGTGCCACCGGCAGCGCCGCCGGGCATCGGCTGATCGGGCGCATGATCGCCGCGCTCGGCGCGGATGTGGCAAGCTCGACGAGGACAGCGCGTCCTCCCCACGACGCGGGGACGGCGCGAGTCCGGCGCGAGTACCACGCGGTACAGTATCCGGGTCCAGGCACAAAGACTCCTGACGCGGCTGGATTTGCCCTCGTCGCTCCGATCGCGCCCGCCACCATGCCAGTCGTCAGCGTGCGACCCGCTGCGACGTACGAGATAACCATCGCGATGCCGTCACCGTTCCGCCGCGCCGCCCTCGTCCTGATCGTCGCCTGCGTCGGCACCAATGCCGGTTGCGGCCGACGCTACGACCTCGCCGACCCGGCGCCGGCCGCGCGCGCCCGCGCCGCCGCGCTCGCCGCGACGCCGGCTGCGCCGCCGGAGACGCCGACGGCGGTCGAGCTCGGCCGCCTGACGCGCGCGGACTGCCTGCGCCTCGCGCTCGCCAACAACCGTCCGTACCGCATCCGGCGCAGCGCGCTCGTGCGCGCCGACGACGGGCGCATCCTGGCGCACTCGCAGGTCTACGCGCCGCGCGCGTCGGCGAGCTACACGATCGCCAACCACGCGGGCGAGAACGGCGTCGGCCGGGTCGGCGTCGCCGTGCCGGCCTACGGCTTCACGGTGGAGCCGTTCGTCGACGTCGGCTTCGAGCAGGACAGCGCCGGCGGCGTCGGCGCCGGGTCGTACGAGACCTCGTCGGGCATCGTCGTGTCGCGGCCGCTGTTCGCGATCGCCACCCACCGCGCGCAGCGCCTGCCGATCACCGCCGCCGAGAAGGACTACCTCGCCGCGGCCAACGGCGTGGTGCTCGAACGCAAGCGCGTCGAGCTCGAGGTCGTGCGCCGCTTCTTCAACCTGCAGCGCGCGCTGTCGCGCGAGCGGGTGCGCACCAGCCGCGTCGCCGACGCCCGCACCTTCCTCCAGGCCGTGAAGGACAACGTCCGTCTCGGCTTCAAGGCGCCGGTCGAGGAGCTGCAGGCGTCGATCAGCCTGAACCAGGCCGAGGCCGACCTGCTCAACGCGACGACCGAGGTGCGCGAGGCGCAGGAGGACCTGCTGCAGTACCTCGCCCAGCCGGTCGGCGCCGAGGCGCAGATCGTCGAGGAGGACATCGCCGGCGTGGTCATCGCGCTGCCGCCGCTCGACCAGGATGTCGTGCACCTGCGCGCCGAGCACGAGGAGCTGGGCAACCAGCTGCTCGACCTCAAGCTCGAGCACGAGCGCCTCGCCATCCAGCGCGACGAGGTCTGGCCCGAGCTCAACGCCGCGGTGACCGCGGAGAACCGCCGCACCGGCGACGCGCCGTTCGACGACTCGATCGACAACGAGGACATCATCGCGCTGACCTTCACCTTCGCCGTGCCGCTGGACTTCAGCCGCGGCGCGCGCGCGCGCCTGCGCCAGATGGACGCCGAGATCGGCGAGAAGCGCCTGCAGATCGAGGAGGCCGAGAACGACCTCGAGGGCCGCCTGCGCAGCACGCACCGGCGCATCGCGCAGGGCAACGCCCAGGTCGACCTCGCCACCCGACGCCTCGCCGCCGAACGCGGCAAGATGGAGGTGACGCTGGCGCGCTACCGCGCCGGGACGATCGACAACCTCGAGGTGACGCGCGCCAAGCAGGATCTCGACAACGCCGAGATCGGCCTGGCCGACTCGCGCATCGGGCTGGTGATCGCCGCGGCCGAGTACCGCAACCTCCTGCCGGCGCCGATCGTCCCGGTCGGCCTGCCGCTGCAGGCGCCGGCCGAGCCCGACGAGCCCGACGAGCCCGCCGAGCCCGACGAGCCCGCGGTGCCGCCGGCCGCGCCGGCGCCATGAGCGTGGCCGCACCGTGGCCACGCGCGATCGCGACGCGCGGCTCGGTCCTCGTCGCGCTGGCCCTCGGGTCGTGCGGCGACGCGCCGCTGGCGCTGCCGCCGATCGCCGACGAGACCACGTACGCGGCGCTGCCCGCCGACCGCGACGAGATCGAGGTGGTCATCGCCGGCCGCATCGACGACCCGCGTCCGCTCGGCCACGCCATGCCGCTGCCGTGGGTCGGCCTGGCCGAGGTCATCGCCGACGGCGACGAGATCGCCGCCGGCGAACCGATCGCGGTGCTCGATCCCGGGCTGCCCGAGTTCCTCATGCGCCAGGACGCCGGGCGCATCGAGGAGGCCGAGGCGCAGGACCGGCTCGAACGCCTGCGCACCTCGGTCAAGCTCGCCGAGCTCGAGGCCAGGCGCGACGACTACATCGCGCGCCGCGGCGTGCTCGAGGCCGAGATCGCGGCGACGCGGGTCAAGGACGAGGCGCAGCTGACCATCGCGCGGCTCGAGCGCGACGCCGCCGATCGGCGCGCGAGCGCCGCCGCCGACCGCGTCCAGCGCCTGCGCGAGCTCGCCGCCGGCGGCCTGTCGAGCGCCGTCGAGCTCGCCCGCGCCGAGCAGGAGCACCGCCTGGCCGAGGCCGCGGCCAAGCCGGTGCGGGTCAAGCTCGAGCTCCTCGAGCAGACCACCTACGCCGTCACCCGCGAGCGCCTGCGCCTGCAGCACGCGATGCTGGGCGAGGACCTTGGCGACGAGCAGGAGGTCAGCGGCGTCTACGCCGCCATCGCCAGCCTGCGCGCGGTCGCCGACAAGCAGGCGCGCATCGCCGACGAGAACCTCGAGGTGCTGCGCCGCGACCACGCGCTGCGCCAGGGCGTGGTCGCCGCGCCGGCGATCCTCGCCAGCGCCGGCGGCCGCGTGCGCCTGCGCGACGCCAGCGTCCGCCCGGGCGCGAAGCTGCGCGCCGCCTTCTTCGCCTACGTCCTGCCCGACGGCGGCAGCGGCGTGACCTTCGCGCTGCCGGAACGCCTGCGCGACGTCGTCCGCCCGTGGTCCGAGGCCGATCCGCGGCACGGCCTCGCGTCGATCGCCATCGACGGGCTGGGCGGCGCGTATCCGGCGCGCGTCACCGCGATCGCCGCCGCCCCCGAGACCGACCAGCTCGGCGAGCGCGCCTACCGCTGCGAGGTGCGCTTCGACCAGGCGCCGCCCGAGCTGCGCGTCGGCATGCGCGCGCGCTGCACCCTGCGCATCCCGCTGGCGAGCCCGGCGGCGGTGGTGCCGACCTGGGTGCTGGCCGACCTCGCGAATCCGCGCGCCACCACGGCCGCCGGCGACGAGCGCGTGCTCGAAGGCTTCGCGGTCGGCGGCCGCTTCGTCGCCACCGGCGGACTCGCGCCCGGCGAGCGCCTGCGCCTGGCGACGGCGCCGCCGCGCGACGGCGGCATGCGCCTGACCGGCGTGGTCGAGCCGGCGCGCTTCCAGCCGGTGCGCCTGTCGAGCGGCGAATGGGAGCTGCTCGAGGCGGTGCCCGACGGCACGCTGGTCGCGGCCGGCGACGTCATCGCCCGGCTCAACAAGACCGCGCAGAACAACGACCCGCAGCGCGCGCGCTTCCAGCTCGAGTTCGGCCACGCCCAGGCGCAGGCCAACCTCGCGCTGGCGCGCATCCAGGCCGACGAGCAGCTCAGCCAGGCCGCCGTCGCCTGGCACCGCGCGGCGCTGGCGGTCGAACGCGCGCGGCTCGACGAGCTGGTCGAGCGCCTCGCGACCGATGACGAGGATCTCGCCAGGCGCGAGTCCGAGCTGGTGCGCGCCCAGGTGCGCCTGGCGCGCGCCCGCCACGGCGCCGCCGAGCTCGACGACCCGGCGCTGGCCGACGGGATCAGCGAGCACGCACGGCGCGCGCGCCGGCTCGAGCTCGCCCGCGCGCTGCTGACCGAGCAGGCGGCGCGGCTCGACGTGGTCGCCGGCGCCCGCGCGCGCGACTGGATCACGGTCGCCACCGCCCACATCGCCACGCGCAGCGCCGAGCGCACCGCCGCGAGCGCGCGCGCCGCGGTCAGCGTCGCCCGCGCCGGGTTCCAGGCGGCGCTGGCGCGCGCGCAGAACCGCTACCGCGACGAGGTCCTGCGCCTGCGCCGGCACCGCGAGCAGATCTCGGACGAGGTCGTGCGCGCGCCGTGCGCCGGCCGCGTCTACCAGCGCCTGACCTGGGGACAGCCGCTGCGCATCGGCGACGACGTCCATACCATGGAGCCCTTCCAGATCCCGCTCGGCGGCGGCCGCCAGTTCACCATCGAGGTGCCGGCGCGCTTCTACGGCCGCTTCGCCGCCGGCGATCAGATCGCCTTCACGGCGCCGGCGCTGGGCGCGCAGGCGCGGACCGGACGCATCCTGCGCGTGGCCGGCGCGTTCTTCGACTCGGCCGAGGCCAAGGACCGCATCGCCGAACGCGGCACCGTCGGCCTGCCCGAGAAGGTCTTCCACCTCACCGTCGCCTTCGAGCTCGCCGAGCACGAGATCGATCGCCTGCCGCCGGGGACGACCGCGTATGTCGATCTCTGATCCGCGTCGGAAGCTGCTGGGCGCCCTCGCGTTCGTCCTCGCGACGCTCGGCGCGGCCGAGGACGCGCCGTTCGTCGTGCCCGACGGAGCGCAGGCCATCGCCTTCGCCTTCGACGGCGTGGTCGAGATCGACCGCGCGTCGGCGACCGGCATCCCAGTCGGCGCGCGCGACCTGGTGCTGGACTGGATCGTCGGCGAGGGCGAGCGGGTCGCCGCCGGCGACGCGCTCGCGCGCTTCTCGACCGGGCTGATCCAGCCGCAGGTGCCGACGCGCGCCATCGATCGCGAGATCGCCGAGGGCGACATGCGCACCAACGAGCTCAGGCGCGCGCGCGAGCTCGCCGACCTCGAGCTCGAACGCGCCCGGCTGATGGGCGAGCTGACGATGGTCGAGGCGCGCCTCGCGCGCGTCGCGTCGGTCGACCCGGTGACGGTCGCCGACCGCGCCGCCGCGCTGCGCAAGGTCGAGGAGAGCGAGCGCCAGGCGGGCGAGCGCCTGGCCGAGGCGCAGATGCTGCACGACGCCGGCGACCTCCCGTCGGTCAAGCTCGCCGAGGCGCGGCTGGCGCATGAATCGGCGCGGCTCGACGTCGGTCCGGCGCGCCTGGCGCTCGAACGCGCCTCGGCGCCGGATCCGCAATCGATCGCGCGCCTGTCCGCGCAGGTGCGCCGGCTGCGCGCCGATCTCGGCGTCGACGCGCAGGGCCGGGCCCTGCCGGGCGAAGGCATCGGCGCCTCGATCGAGACCATGACGGCGCAGCATCGCAGCCAGCGCGAGGCCGACGCGCTGGAGCTCGACAAGACCCAGCGCGCCGCGCACGACGCCGAACGCGACGCCTGGGACCACACGGTCATCGCCTGGCTGGAGATCGTCCCGGTCGCACCGGCGCAGGCCGATGCGCCGAAGCCCGAGGAGAGAAGCGCGAAGCCCGAAGACCGTGGCGCGAAGCCCGAGGCCCGCGGCCCGCGGCCGGAGGGCGGCGGCAGGCGCGGTGGCCGCGGTGAAGGGCGCGGCGGCCGCGGCGGCCCGGAGGCGGCGGCACCGACGGCGTCGCCGGATGCGCTGATGTCGATCGACGTGGTCGCCGGCGGCGAACCCGCGGCCGGATTCGCCGCCGCCGCGCCGTGGGACGAGGCGCGCGGCTGGGGCTGGGTCGACGAGCCGCCGCCGGTGCGCGCGACGCCCGGCGCCGGAGCGAACGCCGGCGCGGCGATCGCGCGCTCGCCGGCGATCTGGGGGGCGCGTGTCGCCGATGGGCGCTGGCGGGTGCGCGTCGGCTTCGGCGCCGATCGCGATTGGGATGGCGCGCTGGCCCGGGTCGCCACCGGCGGTGACGCGGCGCCGCGGACCTTCTTCGTCTCGCGCCGCGTCGCCGGCGGCTCCTTCCCGGTCGGCGAGGCCGAGCTCGACGTCGTCGGCGGGACGCTGGAGATCCGCTTCGGCGATGTCCCCGGCAAGCGCCTGCGCGCGCCGCACGACGGCATCGCCCTGCGCAACGCCTGGCACGGGCCCGGCTTCAAGACGCGCTGGCCCGCCGAGCAGATCGTCCACGTCGCCGATCCGACCAAGCTCATGGTCCGCGGCCGCGTGCACCAGGACCTGGCGCCGCTGCTGCGCGCGGCGGACGCGCCGGCGCCGGGCGCGACGACCGGAGCGCCGCTGACCGACCTGCAGGCGCGCATCGCGACCAGCGCCGCCGAGATCGCCACCGCGCGCGGCGACCGCATGCCGGCGTCGATCGCGCGGGTGCTCGACATGCCGGTCGCGCTGTGGCGCGCGCCGATCCCGTGGGAGGGGCCGGCGAAGGACCTCGACCAGATCGCCAAGGAGGTCGACCTCATGGTCGCCGTCGGTCATGCCGCCGACCTCGCCCTGGGGGAGCGGGTGCGCGTCGGCGTGACGCTCGCGCTGCCCGACGGCGTCGCGGCGCTGCCCGCGCACCTGGTGCGGATCGATGGCGAGCGCGCGGTGGTCGCCGCCGGCGGCGAGGAGCGCACGGTCATCGCCGCGCGCGTCGACGCCGTCTACGCCGTGTCCGGCGTCGCGGCGGGAGATCGCCTGGCGCCACCCGCGCCGGGCGACGACGCGGCGCGCCGGCGCGGCGCGTGGTCGGGCACGGTGGTCGCCGGGGCGCGCACCCCGATCACGCTGCCGCGCTCGTGGGGCCGCATCCGCGACCTGGTCCCCGACGGCTCCGACGTCACCGCCGGGCAGGTCGTCGTCTGGCTCTACAATCCCAGCCTCGACGACCAGCGCGCGAATCTCGAGCAGGAGAAGCGCCGCGCCCAGCAGGCCTTCCTGGTCGCGGGCGAGAACCGCCGCGCCAAGGCGCTGGCGGCGGCGATCACCAGCCGCGGCAAGGCCGAGAAGGAACGCCTGGCGCGCATCGATCTGGTCGATGCCGAGACCCCCGATCCGCTGATGCCGGCGCGCGCCGAGGCCGATCGCGCCAAGGCGCTGCTCGCCGTCGCCGCGAAGATCGCCGTCCACGCCGCCGCGGCCGACCCGACGGCCGGCGACGCGGCCCGGCTGACCGCCGCCGCGTCCGAGGCCAGGCGTGCCGAGCTGGCGGCGCGCGGGCGCGCGCTCGACGCGGTCGCCGGGGCGCGCTCGCTCGACTGGCTGCGCCTGCGCGCCGCCGATCAGAGCTGGCGCGCCGCGCTCGCCGACCTGGCGCTGCGCGACGGCGCGTTCCGCCTGGCCCAGGTCGAAGCGCGCGTCGGCGCGGCGCTGGCCGACCTGCAGCTGGCCAAGGCCCTGGAAGGCAACCGCCGCGAGCGCGACTTCAACGCGGTGCGCGAGATGAAGGCGCCGGTCTCCGGGCGGCTGTTCTACGGCCATGGCTGGAACGAGCAGAGCGACACCCTGCAGAAGTTCGGCAAGGAGTTCCCGGTGTGGGGCGGCCAGACCGTGGCCGAGGTGCTCGACATGGCGCACCTCGCGTTCTCCGCCGAGGTGCCGGAGAGCGAGTACGCGCGCCTGCGCGTCGGCATGGCGGCGGTGGTCGAGTTCCCGCAGCTCGACCGCCGGCTCGAGGCCACGGTCAGCAGCGTCGCGCGCGCGCTGGGCGCGCCGCAGGACCGCCGCGACCAGGGGCGTGACGACGTCATCGCGCGCGACACGGTGGTCGCCGTGCTGGTCGACCTGAAGCCGCCGCCCGACCTCGCCGACCAGCTCGTGCCGGGCACCAAGGGCCTGCTGGTGCTGCCCGACGACACCGCCGCGAGGGAGCAGCCGTGAGGCATCGCCGCTACGTCATCGCCGCGCTCGCCGCCGTCGCGCTGCTGATCATCGCCATCGCCGCGCGCCCGTCGCCGCCGCCGCTGACGCGGCTCGAGGCGATCGCGGTCGCGCGCGGCGACCTGGTCCACGTCCTGCGCCAGGCCGGCGCGCTGTCGCCGCGCGCGCCGACGCTGATCAAGTCGCCGATGCAGGCGCGGCTGCAGACGGTGGTCACCGACGGCGCCTGGGTCGAGCCCGGGCAGCAGCTGTTCGTGCTCGGCGACGACGAGGAGCTCAAGCGCGCCGCCGACGAGCGCAGCCAGCTGCTGGCGGCGCGCCAGGAGCTGCGCCTGGCCCGGCTCAGGCGCGCGCACGCCGATGCCGAGGAGGCGCAGAAGCTCGAGGCGAGCCAGCGCGCGGTCGAGCTCGAGCGCCTGCGCAACCGCATCATCACCAGCATGCCGGTCGGCGGCGACGAGCTGCTGCGCCTCGATGCCGCGCTGACGCCGCTGGAGGCCGGGACCGCCGCGGCGCGCGACGCGTACGAGCAGGCGCACGACGCCTGGCAGCGGGCCTTCGACGCGCACCTCGACGCGCTCGACACGCTGCAGGACGCGCGCGACGACGCGCTGCGCGCCCAGGCCAAGGTCGACGAGCTCGCCACGCGCGTCGAGGTCGCGCCCGAGGATCTCGGCGCCGCCGAGCGCGCCGAACGCGACCTGGCGGTGGCGTCGCTCGACGCGGCGCGCGCCGACCTGGCGGCCGCCGAG
>DASPLE010000065.1:0-33732 GCA_035627695.1 Planctomycetota bacterium | reverse complement strand
TCGAAGCTCGAAGCTCGAAGCTCGAAGCTCGAAGCTCGAAGCTCGAAGCTCGAAGCTCGAAGCTCGAAGCTCGACGCTCGAAGCCCGATGCTCGAGCTCGAGGCTCGAGGCTCGACGCTCGACGCTCGACGCTCGACGCTCGACGCTCGCAGGTCGCTGCTGGATCTCGCACGAACGGCCTCGTACCGCGGTGACGTTGCATCACTCGCGGCGAAATCCGATGCAGGCGAGGCGAACTAGACCTTGACTCGATCCTAGCGTTGCGGCCCCGGCGCGCTCATGATCCGGCCTTCACCGCGGGGGCACACCATGAACGCGCATCGCATCCTGACGTCGCCGCAGATCGCCGAATTCGAGGAACGCGGCTTCGTGGTGCTGCGCCACGCGTTCTCGTCGGTGGTCGCCGCGCGGGTGCGGACCGCGATCTGGCAGAAGCTGGGCCTGGACGCGAAGGATCCGTCGGCGTGGCCCGCGCCGATGGCGCACCTGCAGGACGGGCCGTGGGGCGCGCCGTTCTCGGGGGCGTTGACCGGACGCTTCACCGGCGCGCTCGACGATCTCCTCGGCGCCGGCCGCTGGAAGCCGCTCGACCACACCGGCTGGTGGCCGGTCGCGTTTCCCGTCGCGCCCGCGGGCGACGCGGCGAGCCACGGTGACGATGGCGAGGCGGTCGGCGGTTGGCGCATCGGCGCTGGGCAGGGCCCGCGTCGGCTGGCCGGAATCGATCACGGCCTGAACCCGCTGTTCCTCTTCTCCGACGTCGGCCTGGCCGATGGCGGTCCGCTGGTCATCGAGGGCTCGCATCTGACCGTCGCGCGCGCCATGGCGGCGGCGGGTCTCGCGGGCTTGAGCGCGGTCGACCTCGCCGAGGTCGCCCGACGCCTGCCCAAGCCGCGCGCCACGCGCGTCGTCGGCCGCCTCGGCGACATCGTCCTGATCCACCCGCTGACGGTCCATGCCGCCAGCGCCAACGCCGGTCGGCAGGTGCGCTTCGTCGCGGCTCCGCAGGTCGGTATGCGCGAAGCGCTGCGCACCCAGGGCGAAGACCTGTCAGCGGTCGAGCGCGCGATGGCGCGCGGCGCCTCCTCGCGCGGTCCGGCGACCGTCGGCGCGCTCTGATCGTCGTCGCGCGCCGGCGCGGTCATTCATCGCACGGCGGCAGGTCGTCGGCGTGCTCGCCGAGGCACGCCTTCCAGGCGTAATACGACTCATCGGCGGTTTCGGGGCGGGCCGATGCCGCGTGGATGCCGGCGACGTCGTCGACCAGCCGGCGCGCCGGGGCGCGCAGTTCCGGTTGCGTGGGCCGTTGCGCGAGGCGGCCGACGAGCTGAGCGGCGCCGTAGGCGGCCAGCGATCCGAGCGCCGCGCGGGCGACGGTGCGCGATACCGGGCTCAAGGTGGACGTGCGCGCGCGCTGGGCGACAGCGGGCTTCGCGCGGTGCCGAGCGGAGAGCGTGTCGTGCATGGGGAACTCCACGACCGCATCGTACCACGCCGCTGCGGATGGTCGGACGGCGGCTCGACCCCGTTCAACGTGCGCGTGCGGCGCGTACGCGGCTCACATCTACGAGCGCCCGCGTCGCCGCGGGTTCCTAAGCTGAGGTGTGCACCCACAAGGAAGCGGACATGCAGACGATCCCGGTCGCGCGCGCCGTGAAGCTGATCAACCAGTGGGGCGGGGCGACGCTCCTCGCCGTGCTCGACGAGCAGGCGTTCGCCGCCGATCACATCCCCGGATCGTTGCGTTTCGAGGTCGGTGACGACGCGCAGTGCGCGCGCGTGCTCCACGCCCTGCGCGGGCGGCCGCGGTCGCGGATCATCCTCTACAGCGCGAGCAGCGGGCCCGAGGCGTACCAGGCGGCGGAGTGGCTCGAGGAGTGCGGCTTCGGCCCCGTCTCGGTGCTCAATGGCGGGATGGAGGCCTGGGACGCCGCCGGCTACGCGCTCGCAAGCGACCTCGCCAAGGATCGCCTGACGGTGACCCAGACCGAGCAGGACCAGGACCTGCTCGCGGCGGGAGTCCCGTTCGTCGAACGTCGTTGAGGCTCGCTCGCGCCGCGCTCGACGCGCCTCGCGCAGGCGGACAAGGCGGTGGTCGTGCCGGACGCCGCCGTCCCGGGGTGGGAGCGGGTCGACTGGGGTGCCGCATTGGGCGGTGTCCGGCCCGACGTTCTCGGGATCGCCCGGCCGCTGCGCGACACGGACCAGGCGCGGCGCACCGGCTTCAGTTGGCCGCGGGACGCTGGCTCACGAGATCGGTGAAGCGCCGCGCGAGGCCGACGAGCTGGTCGTAGCTGCCCGGCTTGACCACGTAGTCGTCGGCGCCCAGCCGGCGGCATTCCTGCTCGTCGGCCGGTCGGCTGGAGGTCGAGAACATCACCACCCGCACGCCGGTCAGGCGGTCCTGCGAGCGGATCCAGCGCAGGACCTCTTTGCCGTTGAGCTGGGGCATGTTCAGGTCGAGGAGGATGAGCGACGGCAGGTCGGCATCGGCGGTGGTCTTCAGCCGTTCGACCGCCTTCGCCGCATTGCATTCAGTCGCAAGTCGTTTCGCCTCGCCGACTTCATCCATGGCGAGGGCAAACAGGTCGCAATCGGCCGCGTTGTCGTCGATGAAGAGGATGCGACCAGACATTGCGGATCCAGAGTAGGGGTGGGGCGACTCACCGTAAACGCAGGGATGTGCTGAACCACACAAGGTAACTGCGGGGGTCGTTTTCGTCGCGCGCCGCCCGTCATGGCGTGTTCCCCATTCCGGGTCCAGTCTCGCGCGGCGGCGGGCGGACCGTCGCCGGCCCGGGTGCGCGGGTTGCCGGCGCCGCATGGTCGGATCGCGCGTCCCCCGACGATGCGCGCGACCGCGCATGACCAGCGGAGCGCGTCGCGACCGACGCATCGACCGGTTTCCGCTGACGGACCGTGCTGGCGGCACTGCGGAGATGTGGCGACGCGAGAATAAAGAAAAGCCCCGCTAAGGTAGGACCTTAGCGGGGCTTCTGCTGGCGCGCCGGGAGGGATTTGAACCCCCAACCTCCAGATCCGTAGTCTGATGCTCTATCCAATTGAGCTACCAGCGCAGGCGACGCGGCGGACTGTAGTCCGACGGTCTCGGAAGCAAGCGCGTGGGGGGTCGCGGCGGTACGTCGGCGTGCGCGTGACGTTGCCTGCGCTGTCGGCCAGGGGTACGGTGCGCGCCCCGCGCCGACATGATCATCGTCATCGACAACTACGACAGCTTCACCTGGAACCTCGTCCAGTACCTGTGGGAGCTCGGCGCCGAGGTCCGGGTCTACCGCAACGACGAGAAGACCGCGCAGCAGGTGATCGACGAGCGCCCGCAGCACATCGTGGTCTCGCCCGGACCGTGCACGCCGACCGAGGCCGGCATCAGCCTCGACCTGATCCGCCTGGCTGGCGAGAAGAAGGTGCCGCTGCTCGGCGTCTGCCTCGGCCACCAGTCGATCGGCCAGGCGTACGGCGGCGTCGTCGAACGCGCGGCGCGCCTGATGCACGGCAAGACCAGCCAGATCGCGCACGATGGGCGCGGCGTCTTCACCGGCATCGACAGCCCGTTCACCGCGACGCGCTACCACAGCCTCGTCGTCAATGAGCGCCTGCCGGCGTGCCTCGAGGCGACCGCGTGGACCACCGACCGGCACGAGCTGATGGGCCTGCGCCATCGCGAGCTGCCGATCGAAGGCGTGCAGTTCCATCCCGAGAGCTTCCTCACCCAGCACGGCCACGCGCTGCTGCGCAATTTCATGGAGTGCCGGCGATGAGCGACGAGCCGAGCGAGACGACGATCAGCGGCGACGCGGCCACGACCGCGCCGGCCGAAGCCACCACGGAGGCTCCGGCGGCCACCGTCGATGGCGCATCCGCGCCGGCCGAGGCGATGATCGAGACCTTCTCGGTCGAGACCCTCGCCGATGGCCAGCAGCAGCTGATCGCCGCCGAGCAGCCCCAGGTCGTGCCCGACACCAGCGACCTGCCGCCGGAGGAGCTGCGCGCGGTCATCGAGGCCCTGCTGTTCGTCGCGACCAGGCCGCTGGCGATCGAGCGCATCGCCGAATGCCTGCCCGGCACGGGCGCGGGCTATCTCGACGGCTTCCTCGCCGGTCTCGGCGAGCGCTACGCGCACGAGAACCGCGGCTGGGAGCTGCGCCGCCTCGCCGGCGGCTGGCAGCTCATGACGCGTCGCGCGCTGCACCCGTGGGTGCGCCAGCTCGAGCGCAAGGAGCTGCCGACGCGCCTGTCGAAGAGCGCGCTCGAGACCCTGGCGATCGTCGCCTACAAGCAGCCGATCACCCGCGGCGAGGTCGAGGACATCCGCGGCGTCCAGTGCGGACCGGTGCTGCGCCAGCTGATGGATCTCAAGCTCGTGCAGGTCAACGGCCGCGCCGAGGAATCGCTCGGCCGCCCGCTGCTCTACGGCACCACCGAGCACTTCCTCAGCCGCTTCGGCCTGGGCGGCATCGGCGACCTGCCGAAGAAGCACGAGTTCGGCGTCTGAGCCGGTACGGGCGACGTCGCACGGGCCGCCTCGCCGCCAGGACCGGCGTGAAGACTTCGCGCCCCGCCGTCGTCAGCTAGGACACGATGTCGCGTCTCGGGTACCTCATCCTGTCGGCCGCGCTGCTCGCGCTCGCCGCGTACGTGTTCTGGCCCGAGCGCGCCGCCGGGTCGACGCGGATCGCGCTGTGGACGCGCGACGCGCCGGAGGCGTACACGCTGAGGGCGCAGGGCGTCGAGAGCCGCGTGGTCGGCGACGACGTGACGGTCGACGGCAGGCGCCTGCCGCTCGACCGCGAGCGCGCGCAGCGCCTGTGGTCGCTGCTCGGCCAGCCGGCGATCGACCCGGCCGCCGCCGTCGACGCGGTCGGCGAGGATCAGCTCGCGTCGTTCGGCATCGATGGCGACCGCGCGCTCGAGGGCGATGGCGTGCGCCTGTCGTGGGGAACGAAGGACGGGCGCGCCTACGCCTGGCTCGCCGAGCAGCGCCGCGTCCTGCCGATCGACGCATCCTTCGCGCGGCGGCTGGCGGCGGCCTGGGTGCGCCTCGACGGTCCGCCCATCCCGGTCGACGCCGTCGACCGGCTGACGGTCGACGGCCTCGAGCTGCAGCGCGACGCGTTCGGCGCGTGGTGTGCGCCGTCGGCCCCGGAGCGGCCGGCGTTCACGACGCGGGTGAACGCGCTGCTCGCGCTGCTCGGCGAGATGCGCATCGACGCGCTGTCCGCGCCGCCCGTCGGCGCCGGCGAGGGCCGCGCCATCGCGGTCGCCGGCCATCGCGCGGTGTTCGTCGAACGCCCGGCGGGCGCCGTCCTGGCGATCGATGACCTGCCGCCGCAGCCGCTCGCCGCCGAGGCCGCCGCGCGCTGGGCGAGCCTCTTCGCCGGATTCGCCGTCGACTACCTGCTCGACATCCCCGGCCGGCGCATGGACGACCCGATCGAGGAGGTGGTCGTGCGCCGTGGCGCCGAGACGTGGTTCCGCCTCGAGCGGCGCGGCAACGAGGACGTGAAGGAGGGGCGCAGCGCCTGGGACCTGATCTGGCCGGGCGGGCGCATCACGGCGATCCACGACGGCGCGCAGCGGCTCGAGGACGCGTTCCGGCAGGTGACGGTGAGCGACGTCCGCCGGCGGGCCGACGCGGCGCCGCTCGCCGCCGACGCCGTCACCATCGACCTCGTCGGCCAGCTCCAGCGCGCGCCGATCCGCCTCGAGCTCGCCGGCGGCGAGGCGGCGAGCGTGCTGCACCGCGGCCGCGTCGCCAGGCTGCCGCCGATCCTCGCCGAGCTGTCGCCGGACGCGTTCCTCGATCCGACGCCGATCGCGCGCGCGCCGGCGCGGCTCGACAAGCTGCAGCGCGTGTGGCGCGACGGCGAGTCCGTGGTGCGCGGCGAGGTCTTCGCGCGCGAGGCGACCGGCTGGGCGCAGATCCATCCCAGCGCGTTGCCGGTCGATCAGGTCGCGGTCGAGGCCCTGGCGCGCGCGCTGTGCACGGCGCGGGCCGAGCGCGCGCGCCTGGCCGACGTCGCGGATCGCGCGCTCGTCGACCGCGCGACCTTCGAGATCGCCTGCCGGTTCGCCCCGCGCGCCGAGGGCCGCGCCACCGACGCCGCCGCGCTCGACGAGACCGCGTCGCTCGAGACCTCGCTGGCGTTCGCGCGCGTCGACGGCGCGTGGCGCGCGATCGATCCGGAAGGCGCGCTGCGCTACGATTTCGCCGACGACGTGGTCGACGCGCTGATGCGGCCGCTGGCGGCGCGCACGGTCTGGCCGCTGACGCCGAATCCGGTCGGCCGCGTGTCGGTGGCGCGTTCCGACGGCAGCTACGTCCTCATGCGCCTGTCCGAGTCCGAGTGGCGCATCGAGGTCTCCGGCGAGGAGCCGGTCGCCGGCGACGGGCTCGCCGTGATGCGCTGGCTGCGCGCGCTGGCCGGGCTGACGGCCGAGCGCGTCGACCGCGACGCCGCGGCGCTGGCCAATGACGAACGCGTCGGCGTGGTCAGCTGCTTCCAGCCCGCCTTCGAGCGCGGCGACGAACGGCTGAGCCTCGCGGTCGGACGGCCCGGCGCCGACGGGCTCGTCCCGGTGTCGGTCGACTCGTCGCACGGCTCGGCCGCGCCGGGTCGGTTCGTGGTGCGCGTGCCCGTCGACGACCTGCTGCCGCCGCGCCAGCGCTTCCTGCCGCGATGAGCCTGCGCCACCAGGTCCAGGAGCAGCTCGCGCGGGCGGGACTCGCGCCGCTGCATCGCCTCGGGCAGAATTTCATGATCGACGAGTCGGCGCTCGCGGCGCTGGTCGGCGCGCTGGAGCTGGCACCGGGCGACCGGGTGGTCGAGATCGGCCCCGGCACCGGCCTGCTGAGCGAACGCATGCTCGACGCGGGCGCGCAGGTCCTGGCCGTCGAGCTCGACCGCGGCCTCGCGGGCCTGCTCGGCGGGACCCTGGTGCCGCGCGGCCTGACGCTGGTGCACGGCGACGCGCTGGCGGCGAAGAGCCGGCTGCATCCGGCGATCGAGGAGTTCTCCGCCGCCGCGCCCGGCGGTTGGAAGCTCGGCGCGAACCTTCCGTACGACATCGCCATCCCGGCGCTGCTGAATGCGCTGACGCTGCCGACGCCGCCGCGCCTGGTGGCGGTGACCGTGCAGTACGAGGCGGCCGAGCGCCTGGTGTCGCGGCCCGGGGACGATGCGTGGGGAGCGTCGGCGGCGGTGGCCCAGGCGGCGGGCGAGCCACGCATCGTCCGCCGCCTGCCGCCGTCGGCGTTCTACCCGCAGCCGCGCGTGGACAGCGCGATCCTGCGCGTGCGGCCGCGCGGACGCGTGCTCGCCGCGACCTTCCCGGGGTGGTGCCGGCGGGTCTTCGCGGCGCGCAGGAAGGTGCTGCCGCGCGCGCTGCGTGACGCGGGCAGCGCCAAGGACGTCGCCGAGGCGGCCTGCGCGGCTTGCGGCCTCGCCCTCGACCGCAGGCTTGAGCAGCTCGGCGCCGACGAGCTGACGGCGCTGCACGCCGCGCTCGGCGCGCCGGGTCCGGAGACGCCATGACGATGCGCGCGCTGACGTCCATGCTGTGCGGCCTGCTGGCGCTGGGCGCGTCCGGGATTTCCGCCGCCGAGAGCGCGCCGGCGGCGACCACGCCGGCGGTGGCAGCGGCACCGCTCGATCCGCGGACCCCGGTCGCGGCGGTCGATGGCGCGCCGTTGACGCTGCGTCAGCTCGAGGACGCGCTGCTCGAACGCGAGGGCGCGGACCTGATCGAGGACCTGGTGCACGAGCGGCTCGGCCAGACCCCGTGGATCGACCTGAAGGACGAGGACGTGCTGCTCGAGATCGCCGGCATGCGCCTGCGCCGCGGCCTCCTCGCCGCGCAGCTGCTGCGCCAGAAGGCGGCGGACGTGCGCGAGGAGCTGATCAACATCTCGGTCGTCGACCAGGCGCTGAAGCGCGAGGGCGTGGTGGTCGGCGACGCCGAGATCGCCGCCGAGCTGACCCGCATGCGCGCCAGCTTCGACCAGCGCATGGCGGCGCGCGACGACGGCGTGCGCATGCAGTTCGACGACTACATCCAGCAGTCGCAGCAGATGCCGGTCAGCGAGTTCGCGCGTCAACCGGGCTTCCGCATGGGCGCCGGCCTGCACATCATGGCGGAACGCCGCATCCGCGCCGAGCTGACGCCGGAGATGATGCGCGCCTACTTCGAGCGCAACCGCGCCGACTACGACGTCGCCGAGGCGGTCGACCTGTCGCTGATCTCGATCCCGTACGAGAAGATCCAGATCGCGCCGGGCCCGATGGTCGTGACCGAAGCCGAACGCCGGCGCCTGTTCGGCGTGCTGCGCGACATCCGCGCGTCGATCGCCGACGGCGCGGCCTTCGCGAAGGCCTGGCAGCTGTGGGGGCGCGGCTGGGATCCGGACGCCGCTCCGGACGGTCGGATCGGCTGGATCGGGCGCGATGGCGCGCGGTCGACGAAGGGCGCGAAGCCGGTGCCGGCGGCGGCGGTGGCCGCGGCGTTCGCCGCGACCGGCACCGAGCCGATCCTGCTCGACCCGATCGCGCACGACGAGGGCGTCGTCCTGCTGCTGGTGCATGGCCGGCGGGCGGCCAAGGCCGCCGAGTTCGCCGCCATCGAGGATCGCGTGCGCGATGACATCGTCGCCGCGGCGATCGAAGGCCGGACCCAGCGCCTGCTCGGCGAGCTGCGCGGCATCGCGCAGGTGGATTACGAGAGCCTGCCGCCGCTGATCGAGCGGCGCGCGGCCGAGACCGGCCTCGATGCGGCGGTGCCGGCGGTCGCGCCGCAGGCGGCCGCGGCCACCGAGTAGGGGCGCGAAGCGCGAAGCGCGAAGCTCGAGGCTCGAAGCCCGAAGCTCAATACGTGCGTCGGGGGTGACTCAGCTCGGGCTCCAGGCCGCCGAACCGCGTTCTGCGACGACAGCCGGGTCGGCACGGCTCGTCATCCCCTGGTATAACCCCCCGCGCTGCGGCGGTGCGTCCCTCGTTCACACACCCCCGCCAGGGGCCGAGCGGGGGCGTCTTCCGGGGCAGGGGGCGAACCCATACTCCGCTGTTCGGTGAGGACTTATGGCTGTCGACATGAACAAGCTGCTCGAGGTCTGCCTCCAGCAGAACGCCTCCGACATCCACCTCTCGGTCGGACGACCGCCGAGCTTCCGCATCCACGGTGAGATCAAGAGCCTCAACGTCCCGGCGCTGACCGCCGAGGACACCGCGATGCTGATGAAGCAGATCACCAGCGAGCGCGGGCAAACGGAGATCGCCGAGCTCGGTTCGACCGACTTCGCGATCGGCTACTTCGACAAGGCCCGCTTCCGCGTCAGCGCCTTCAAGCAGAAGGGCAAGTTCGCGATGGTGCTGCGCCTGATCCCGTCGCGGATCCTGACCTTCGAGCAGATCGGCCTGCCGCCGCACATCAAAGACCTGTGCATGCGCCCGCGCGGCCTGTTCCTGATCACCGGTCCGACCGGTTCTGGCAAGTCGACGACGCTGGCGACGATGATCGACTTCATCAACCAGGAGTCGTCCGGCCACATCATCACCATCGAGGACCCGATCGAGTACTACCACGAGCACAAGAAGTGCGTGGTCAACCAGCGCGAAGTGCACATCGACGTGAAGTCGTTCGAGGAAGGCCTGCGCCGCGCGCTGCGCGAGGACCCGGACGTCATCCTGGTCGGCGAGATGCGCGATCTCGAGACCATCTCGTCGGCGATCACCGCCGCCGAGACCGGTCACCTCGTCTTCGGCACGCTGCACACCACCGGCGCCGGCCGCACCGTCGACCGCATCGTCGACGCGTTCCCGACCAACCAGCAGGAGATGATCCGCACGCAGCTGGCCGGCAACCTGATCGCCGTCGTGTCGCAGGCGCTGGTGCCGAAGAAGGACGGCAAGGGCCGCGCGGCCGCGTTCGAGATCATGATCATGAACCCGGCGATCTCGAACCTGATCCGCGAGAACAAGAGCTTCCGCATCGACGGCACGATCCAGACCAGCGCCAACCAGGGCATGATCCTGCTCGACGATTGGCTCTTCAAGCTCTACCAGAAGGGCGAGATCGCCTTCGACGCGATGATGAGCTACGCCAAGGACACCGGCTACGTGCAGCGCAAGGTCACCGAGGCCGGCGGCCAGGCGGCGGGCTGAGCCATGGCGGGCTCAGGCGCAGCGGCGACGGTCGGCGATGGCAGCGGCGGCGAGCGCAAGCCCGTCATCCGCTCGGGCGGCGTCGATCCGCAGAAGCTCATCAAGCTGCTCTACAAGGAGGAGGAGGTCGACGAGCCGGGCGCGCAGGCGATCTTCAAGCGCCACCGCAAGGAAGGCATCGACGTCACGCAGGCGTGCCTCGAGGCCGGCGTTCGCGAGGACGCGGTGCTGTACGCGGTCGCCAAGCTGCTCGGCCTGGAGAGCGTGCAGAAGAGCGACCTCGAGTCGCTGCCGGCGCCGCTGCTCGAGAAGGTGCCGAACAACGTCGCCAACTCCTACCGCATCGTCCCGGTGCGCTTCGCCGACGACACGCTCGTCGTCGCGACGAGCGAGCCGGACAACCTCGCGGCGCTCGACGATCTCAAGTTCATGCTCGGCGTGCGCCAGCTGCGCCCCGCGCTCGCGTCCGAGTCGGCGATCGATCAGGCGCTGAAGACCTACTACGCGGTCGACGAGAGCCAGGCGACCAAGGCCCAGTACCAGGACCTGCTCAGCCAGTACGACTCCAACGACGGCGCCGCCGATCCGATCGGCAACGCCGAGTCGTTCCAGATCGACATGGGATCGTTCGCTGGGATCGACACCTCCAATCCGATGGAGGCGGCGGATTCCGCGCCGGTGAAGAAGCTGCTCAACCTGATCATGCTCACCGGCGTGAAGGCGCAGGCGTCGGACATCCACTTCGAGCCGTTCGAGACCGAGTTCAAGGTCCGCAACCGCATCGACGGCGTGCTCTACGAGATGCTGCCGGTGCCGAAGAACCTGGCCGCGCCGCTGGTCGCGCGCATCAAGGTCATGTCGCACCTCGACATCGCCGAACGGCGCATGCCGCAGGACGGCAAGATCATGGTCAAGGTCGGCGACCGCGAGGTCGACCTGCGCGTGAGCTGCCTGCCGACGATGTTCGGCGAGTCGGTGGTGGTGCGCATCCTCGATCGCAGCGTCGTGAACCTCGATCTCGACAAGATCGGCTTCCCCGACGACATGCTGACGAGCTTCCGCGAGATCATCCAGAAGCCGAACGGCATCGTCATCGTCACCGGGCCGACCGGATCCGGCAAGACCACCACGCTGTATGCGGCGCTCTCCGCGGTGAACGAGGACTCGGTCAAGATCATCACCACCGAGGATCCGGTCGAGTACGAGATCCACGGCCTGATCCAGGTGCCGGTCGACGACGAGATCGGCAAGACCTTCGCGATGTGCCTGCGCTCGATCCTGCGCCAGGACCCCGACATCCTGCTGGTCGGCGAGGTGCGCGACCAGGACACGGCGCAGATCGCCATCCAGGCGTCGCTGACCGGCCACCTCGTCTTCACCACGCTGCACACCAACGACGCGCCGACCGCGATCACCCGCCTGATCGACATGGGCATCGAGCCGTTCCTCATGTCGGCCACGGTCGAGACCATCCTGGCGCAACGCCTGGTGCGCACGATCTGCACCAAGTGCAAGCAGCCGTACAGCCCGAGCGACGAGGAGTTCGCCTCGCTGAACCTCAGCCCGAAGGAGGGATCAGCGCAGCGCTTCTACTACGGGAAGGGTTGCGAGCACTGCAAGGGCACCGGCTACAAGGGCCGCACCGCGATCTTCGAGTTGCTCAACATCGACGAGTCGATCCGCGAGCTGATCCTGGCGAAGGCCTCGGCGACGCAGATCCGCACCACCGCCCAGCGCGGGGGCATGAAGACCCTGCGCGACGCGGGCATCCAGAAGATCTTCGCTGGCTTAACCACCATCGAGGAAGTCGTTAAGGAAACCCTTGCCGGTGAGGAATAGCATTCCTAGCGTCGACCGTCAGCCGGCCGATCCCACGCGGGCGACCCGGTTTGCGCGGCGCGCGACGCCGACTTCGACTTTGGCGTAAACTCTCCTGTCCAGCCGCCGCCCCGCCGACCGTCCGTTCCGTCGTCCTCCGGAGTCTCCGCCATGGCCGTCTTCGCCTTCAAGGCGCACGACAAGCGCACCAACAAGGAGATCTCCGACTCGATCGAGGCGGGATCCGAGGTCGAGGCCATCGCCAGCATCAAGCGGCGCGGCTTCCTGCCGATCGAGGTCAAGGAGGTCCGCCAGCGGTCCGGCAAGTCCGCGGCCGCCGCGGGCGGCAAGAAGGGCGGCGGCTTCTCGATGTTCGGGGGCGTCAAGGCCAAGCAGGTGACGCTGTTCACCCGCCAGCTCTCGACCCTCCAGGACGCCGGCCTGCCGATCGTGCAGTCGATGCAGATCCTCACCGACATGCAGCGTCCGGGCGCGTTCAAGTCGTCGCTGACGCGGGTCACCGAGGACGTCGCCAACGGCACGCAGCTGTCCGAGGCGATGGCGCAGTTCCCCAAGATCTGGGATCGGCTCTACACCAACCTGGTGCGCGCGGGCGAGACCGCGGGCGCGCTCGACACCGTGCTGCGCCGCCTGGCCGAGTTCCGCGAGAAGGCCCAGTCGCTGAAGAAGAAGGTCATCGGCGCGCTGATCTACCCGATCGCGGTGCTGACCATCGCCTGCGGCATCCTGACGTTCATCATGATCTTCATCGTGCCGAAGTTCGAGCAGATCTTCACCGATCTCGGCATCAAGCTGCCCTGGCTGACCCAGGCGCTGATCGACACCGCCAACTTCATGGGCAGCTGGTGGGGCCTGACGATCCTGGTCGGCATCGTCGCCGCGATCGTCGGCATCACGATCTTCAAGCGCACCGAGACCGGCGGCGCGGTCGTCGACCGCGTCGTGCTGCGCGTGCCGGTGCTCGGCGGCATCCTCAAGAAGGCGTCGGTGGCGCGCTTCACGCGCACGCTCGGCACGCTGGTGACCGCGGGCGTCGGCTTCCTCGACGCGCTCGACATCACCAAGTCGGCGACGCCGAACATCGTCGTGCGCAACGCCGTCGCCGAGGTGCGCGAGTCGGTGAAGGAAGGCGAGACCGTCAACGAGCCGCTGCGCCGCTGCGGCGTGTTCGACGACATCGTCGTCAACATGATCAAGGTGGGCGAGGAGACCGGCGAGCTCGACAAGATGCTGATCAAGATCGCCGACACCTACGACGAGGAGGTCGACGCGGCGGTGGGCGCGATGATGAGCCTGATGGAGCCGCTGCTGATCGTCTTCATGGGTCTCGCCGTCGGCACGATCGTCATCGCGCTGTTCCTGCCGCTGATCAAGATCATCGAGACCCTCGGCCAGCAGACCTGAGCGTCGCGCGGCGGCAGGGGGCTCGGAGCTCGAGCTCGGAGCTCGCCGCCGGCGTGGGCCGCTGAACCCGCGCCCGGCTGCCGCTCGCCTTGCCCGGCTCGTGCCTAGAGTCCGCGCCTTCCTGTAGCGAAAGGCGTCGGATGAACCTGCAGCTCGCGCCCAACTGGTTCCACGGCCGTCGCCAGGGCCCGGTCGTGATCATCGTCATGGACGGGGTCGGCCTCGGTTCCGGCTACCCCGGCGACGCGGTCGCGGCGGCGTCCAAGCCGACGCTCGACCGCCTGATGAAGTCGTCGCCGTGGCTGAAGCTGGCGGCGCACGGGACGGCGGTCGGCATGCCCTCCGACGCCGACATGGGCAACTCGGAGGTCGGCCACAACGCGCTCGGCGCGGGGCGGGTGTTCGATCAGGGGGCCAAGCTCGTCGCGCAGGCGCTGCTGTCCGGGCAGATGTTCCGGGACCGCGGCTGGAACGAGATCGTCGAGCACGCGACGACCAAGCGTTCGACGCTCCATTTCGTCGGCCTGCTCTCGGACGGCAACGTCCACAGCCACATCGACCACCTCAAGGCGATGATCGCCGAGGCGAAGCGGCGCGGCGTGGCGAAGGTCGCCGTTCACGCGCTGCTCGACGGGCGCGACGTCGGCGAGACCTCGGCGCTCGACTACACCGAGCCGTTCGAGGCGTGGCTGGCCGGCGTCGACGCGAACTACGGGATCGCCTCGGGCGGCGGGCGCATGCAGATCACCATGGACCGCTACGACGCGGATTGGTCGATGGTCGAACGCGGCTGGCGGACCCACGTCCTCGGCGAGGGGCCGCGCTTCCCGTCGGCGTCGGCGGCGGTCAAGGCGCTGCGCCTGCAGAAGCCCGGCGTCATCGACCAGGACCTGCCGCCGTTCATCGTCGAGCGCGCCGGCGCGCCGTTCGCGCCGATCCGCGACGGCGATGCGGTGGTGCTGTTCAACTTCCGCGGCGACCGGGCCATCGAGCTGTCCAAGGCGCTGCTCGGCCTGCCGGTCCCGTTCGAGCGCGGCGCGGTGCCGACGATCGCCTTCGCCGGCATGATGACCTACGACGGCGACACCAACCTGCCGCCGCGCACGCTGGTCGCGCCACCGCGCATCGAGCGGACGATGGGCGAATACCTCGCGGCCAACCGGGTCTTCCAGTTCGCCTGCTCGGAGACCCAGAAGTTCGGCCACGTGACCTATTTCTGGAATGGCAACAAGTCGGGCTACATCGATGAGAAGCAGGAGCGCTACCAGGAGGTGCCGTCCGATCGCATCTCCTTCGACGAGCGGCCGTGGATGAAGGCGGCCGAGATCACCGACGCGCTGATCGCCCAGCTCATCGCGCGCCCGACCGGGCTGGCGCGCATCAACTACGCCAACGGCGACATGGTCGGCCACACCGGCAACTTCGTCGCCACGCGCATGGCGGTCGAGTCGGTCGATCTGCAGCTGGCGCGCCTGCTGCCGGTGATCGAGCGGCTCGGCGGCATCGCCCTGATCACCGCCGACCACGGCAACGCCGACGAGATGTACGAGGTCGACAAGAAGGGCGGGGTGAAGGTCGAGGACGGCAGGCCGAAGGCCAAGACCAGCCACACCCTGAACCCGGTTCCGCTGATCGTCGTCGACCCGGCGTTCAGGAACGATTGGAAGCTGGCCGCCGTCGCGAAACCGGGCCTCGGCAACGTCGCCGCGACCGCGCTGGCCTTCCTCGGCCTGTCCGCGCCGCCCGATTACCTCCCGTCGCTCGTCGAGCGCTGAGGACGCAAACGGCGCCCGGGGAACGTTCGCTCCTGTTTTAGCGCTTGCTCCCCACGTCGGACCGCGAGTACAGTCGCCGACCGAGACCGCGTGAGACGACCGTGAAGGATCTGCTGCCCGTCACCTTCGACCTGCTCGAGGGCAATATCCAGTTGCTCGCCGAGAAGGAGCGGCTCGAGCGCGACAAGCAGCGCCTGCAGGATCTCGACCGGCTGCGCAACGAGTTCATGGCCAAGGTCAGCCACGACCTGCGCACGCCGTTGAACAGCATCATCGGGTTCTCCGAGCTGCTGACCCAGGAGGTCGCGGGCAAGCTCAACAAGAAGCAGTCCGACTTCATCGCCGCGATCCATCGCAACGGCTACGCCCTGCTCGCGCTGATCAACGATCTGCTCGACCTCGCGTCGATCGAATGCGGGCACCTCCAGCTGCGCCGCGAGCCGGTGACGCTCGAGACGATCATCGAGGACGTGCGCGCTGCCACCGAGCCGCAGGTCGCGAAGCATCGCGTGAGCTGGCCGGCGCTCGGCCCCGACGCGGCGACGCCGATCACGGTCGATCGCCGGCGCGTCGCGCAGGCGGTCGTCAACCTGGTCGACAACGCGCGGAAGTTCACGCCCGAGGGCGGCGCCATCGAGGTCACCGCCGGCATCGACGGCGGCTCGCTGTGGTTCACCGTCGCCGACAACGGCCCCGGCATCCCCGAGGAGGACCGCGCGCGGCTGTTCAGCTCGTTCTTCCAGCGCCAGGGCCCCAAGCAGAAGGGCGGCGGCGTCGGCCTCGGCCTCGCGATCGTGCGCGGCATCGCCGACCTGCACGGCGGCAAGGCCGAGTTCATCCCGCTGCCCGTCGGCAAGGGCGCGCGCTTCACCATCACCCTGCCGACGACGCCGCCGCCGGCGCCGACCACGCCAGCCGCGCAGCCGTGACAGCGCAGCCATGACAGCGCAGCCATGATCGACGCCAACGATGCCCGCGTCCTCGTCGTCGAGGACATGCCGCACCTGCAGGTCTACATCGCCGAGACCCTGCACGATCTCGGAGCCGGCATCGTCGTCGACACCGCGGCGGACGGCGTCGAGGCGCTCGAGAAGATCGCGAAGGCGGCCCAGCCGTACAACCTGCTGATCAGCGACATCTGCATGCCGCGCCTCGACGGCGAGGGCATGCTCGCCGAGCTGCACAAACGCCAGTACCCGGCGTCGGTGATCATGCTCACCGCGATGGGCCAGGACGACCTGATCATCCGCTGCCTGCGCCTCGGCGCCTGCGACTACCTGGTCAAGCCGGTGTCGATGGACGACCTGCTGGCGTCGGCGGCGAACGCGCTCCAGCACATGCCGCTGATCGGCACGCGTCTCGACGTCGGGTTCGATCCGCTCGGCTGGTTCGAGGTCAGCGGCGAGACCGACCAGGCGGTGCTCTACAAGTTCCGCAAGTTCCTCGGCCTGCTCGAGAAGTTCCGCATCCCCGAGCCCGCGGCGAGCGAGGTGCGCCTGGCGCTCGAGGAGCTCGGCCGCAACGCGATCGAGTGGGGCAACCGCTTCGACCGCTCGAAGAAGGTGACGTTCGGCTGCCGGCTGCTGCCCGGGAAGCTGATCATCTACATCGAGGACGAGGGCTCGGGCTTCAAGCCGACGAACGTGCCGGATCCCAGCGTCGACCCGCTCGGCCACATCAAGCACCGCCAGGACGTCGGCAAACGCATGGGCGGATACGGCATCCACCTGATCAAGCACATCATGGACAAGCTGATCTACAACGCGAAGGGCAACCGCGCGGTGGCGATCAAGTATCTCGACAAGAAGCCCGCCACGGGCACGGCGATCGAACCCGGCCAGGCCTGACGCCGCCACGGCGGCTCGGCCATTGCTCGCGGCGACCAGCGCGCCCGCTCCCGATCCCAAGAGCCGTCACGGCGAGCCGGCGCTCGTGAGCTGATCCATGTACCAAGCCAGCCGCCGCGCGAGCGGCGTCGTCGAGCCGGCGCCCGGCTGTTCAGGATCGCGTCGCGGTGGTTGGCGACGCGCGCGTCGCTGGCGATAGGTCTGCGCGCGACGACGCGTCGCACCATCGCGGCGGGCCACCGCCCACGCATCACCGCGCGGAACCCGCGCGCCAACGAACACGGAGCCGTCATGCGCGCACGCGCGACCATCCTCACCATCACCGCCGCGCTCACGCTCGGCAGCGGCTGCGGCCAGCAGGCGGCGCGCGCGAAGAAGGAGACCGGCAACCCGGACCAGTACTTCCTGGTGCAGGCCGCGATCATCAACGAGTCCGAGATCGCCGCGAGCAGGCTCGCCGCCGAACGCGCCGCGAGCCCGCGGGTCAAGCAGTTCGCCCAGCACATGATCACCGACCACACCGCGGCGAACAACGAGCTCAAGCAGCTCGCCAAGCGCAAGGACGTGAATCTCGTGGAACGCCCCGACGAGGCCCACGTCATGACGGCGGCGCACCTCTCCGAGCTGACCGGCGAGCAGTTCGATCGCGAGTACATCGCCGAGATGGTCGCCGATCACGCCAAGGCGGTGTCGCTGTTCACCAGCCGCGCCCGCGTCGCGACCGATCCGGAGATCCGCGCCTTCGCCGAACGGATGGCGCCGCAGCTCGAGGAGCATCTGCGCATGGCCCAGGCGCTCGACAAGACGTCGTCGGGCACCTCGGCGGGCAGCGCCTCGCCGGGCGCGCACGGTGGCAGCCACTGAGGCAGGCCCGACCGCGCGCGCGACCGATCGCGCGCGCGGACGCGGCGTGCACGACCTGGCCTCGAAGCTCCGAGCTTCGGGCTTCGCGCTTCGCGCTTCGACCTCCGACCTCCGACCTTCGACCTTCGACCTTCGACCTTCGACCTTCGAGCCGAGCCTCCCTACTTCTTCGTCGTCGTCGCCTCGACGCGCCCCGGCTCGCTCAGCATCCGCCCGAGGATCGTCCCGCCGAGCGCGTCCATGGTCCCGCCGCCACCGCCGACCATGACCTGCGGCGTGATCTGGATCTTGCCGTCCGAGACCAGCTTGAGCGTCTCGAGCGTCGTGACGCCGTCCTTGCCGATCGCGGTGGCCATCGACTCGTAGCCCTTCCGGCGCGCCTCGAAGGTGATCTCGATGTAGCGCGCCTCGCCGACCGCCTCGGCTTCGCGCGCCTTGGCCTCCTGCTCGGCGACCTGCACCTTGTACTTCGCCTGGGCCAGATTGCGCTGCTGCTCGGCCTCCTCCTGGGCGAGGATGAACTTCGCGCGCGCCTCCTCGGCGGCCTGCTTCTCGGCGAAGGTCTTCTGCTGGTTCATCGCGACCTCCTTGTCGGTCTGCGTCGCCAGGAGCGCCTTGCCCTGATCGGACTCGTCGAGGTCGATGTTGCCGATGAACACGCCGTCGGTGTGGATGCGGACCTTGGTCAGCTCCTCGCGCATGCGCGTGGTGGCGACCTGCTCGACCTGCGAGCGGCTGTTGACGAACTGCAGCGCGTTCATCGTCTCGGCGACGTTGCGCAGGTGCGTGCGGATCAGCGGCACGATGACCTTGGCCTCGAGCACGCTGAGGTTCTCGTCCTCCTGATCGTCCTTGCGCACGAGGTCCGGCGTCGCCAGCAGGGCCACCAGGTACGGCGCATCGACCGCCGATATGGACGCCGAGACGCGCACGTCGACCGGGAAGGTGAAGCCGTCCTTGGACCGGACCTTGATCGCCCACTGCTTGCCCTGGTAGGTGTAGACCCGGTTGGTGGTCTGGACGCGCGCGATGACGTAGGCATCGGGGTGGAGGTAGTACGACCCGGGGCCGAGCGGTTCGCGCCAGATCCCGCGGTGGCCGCGCGGCACGAGCACGGTGCCGTTGATCTCCTCGGCCGCCTCGTCGCCGGTCGACGTGTACTCCTTCCCGGCGTTGGCGCGCACCACGGCGACCTCGCCGGCGTGGACGTCGACGATCGGTTTCGCCGTGATGGTGAAGAGCCTGGGATTGTAGCGGTACCGACCGGGCGTCAGCACCGTCAGCTGCGGGCCGCGGAAGCCCTTGCCTTCGCCGAGGAAGGCGACGCCGTCGAGCATCTGCTCCGGTGATTCCCACGCCGGGGCGTAGACCTCGCCGTTCGGCAGGCTCTTGCCGTCGAGCGCCGAGACCACGCCGACCTGGCCCTCGTTGACGGTGATGTTCTCGACCTCGTCGTGATCGAAGATCCACGGCCAGTAGCCGAAGTGCCAGCCGGGGCCGAGCACGCCGGCCTGCGGACCCTTCTCGCCGTGCGCGGCGACCACGCGATTGGCCGGCAGGTCGGGACCGAAGCGCCGCACGACCACCGCCGCCTTGTCGTCGCTGACGAAGATCGTGGTCGAGAAGGCGAGCGCGGCGAGCCCGACGAGCACCGCGAGCACGCCGCCGGCGATGCCCGCCGGGCGCCGGCCATTGAGCAGCGTCGGGGCCGCGAACAGCACGGCGGCGACGAGCAGGGCGAACAGGCCGAGGAGGAACAATTCCATGGAGGGGCTCCGGTGTGCGACGGCGTGGGCGAGTGCGCACCATGCGCGCGCTCGGGCGCGGTCGCAACCATGGATCGCAGGACGCACCGGCCGCTCGACCGGCGCTTCGACCTATCCACAGGAGGTGGCGCTCAGCGCCACGAGCCGTGCGTCGAGCGGCGCGGGGACGGATCAATCCGCCCGGTAGGTCCAGGACAGGCCGACGAGGAAGCCATCCCACGTCACGCTCTCGTTCGACGTCGCGCGCTTCGACGGATCGCCGGCGTCGACGAAGCGGTCGAAGCGGCACATGCCATCCCAGCGCGACAGCTGCCAGCCGCCTTCGAACGCGAATCCGAGGCCGAGCGTCGCATCGACGCCGACGGCGGCGTCGAGCATCGTGAATCCGGTCTGCTCGGAGGTCTCGACCGACGCGTGAATCGCATTGTCGACCCAGATGTGGTCGTCGCTCGTCTCGAGCCGACCCTGCAGCACGGCATAGCCGATCGCCGCCCACACGCCGATCCGGTCCTCCCACCAGCCGCGGCGCACGCGCGCGCCCGCGCGCAGCCCGAGGCCGCTGGCCTCGGAACGATGATCGACGTACCACGGCTCGTCGACGCTCGTCTGGTAGACGGCCAGCAGCTCGTTGCGCAGGTCGGCGCGGCGCAGGCCGAGCGAGATCTCGGCGGACCACGGCGCCGCCACCGCGTCGAGCACGTGGACGTAAGCCACGTCGATCGTCGAGCCGCGGACGGCGCCGGCGGCGTAGGCCGTCGTGTTGAGCAGGTCCTGGCCGCTGTCGACGGGATGGTAGAGGATGTCCCACACCGTCGCTGTGCCGCTGGAGCGTGTGGTGTCCTCGTGCGAGACGTCCGCCAGCCACACGGCGAGCTCGATGCGGTCGCCGTCCGCGAGCCGCCCGCCGATGCGGATCGCCGTCGTGCGCTCGTAGTCGAACTCGAGGGACTGCTCGGAGCCCTCGTACAATCCGTCGTTGTCGCCATCGGTCGCGGCATAGGCGGGATCCATCCCCGTCGGGCGCACGAAGACCTGGTCGACGACGACGAACGGTTCGGCGGCGTAGCACGCTGCCACGACCTGCAGCGCCAGCCAACGGTGGAGCATGGGCATCGTGCTGACTCTCAGAACCGGTAGCCGAGCGTGATCATCGCGCCGAGACCGCTGATCTCGATGTCCGGCCTGAAGGTCAGGACCTCGCTGTCGCCCGCGCTGTTCGTCGCCGTCGAGCGGAAGATCGCTTCGGAACGCATCAGCAGGTAGCGGACATCGACCCCCGCCTGCCAGCCCTGGGCCAGCGTCCAGTAGGTGCCGAGGCGGAAGCCGTACTCGTAGCTGAACGACCGGGACGTCGCGTCCTCGTCGGCCTGCTCGCCGGCGACGGTGATCATCGTGCCTTCGCCGTGCCAGCGCCAACGCGACTCGCCGACGCCGCCGATGATGCCCTGCTCGATGTGCCACGACGGCGTCAGCGCCCACCCCCAGCCGAGGAACACATCGATGACATAGGTGTCGCCCTCGAGGGTGAACACCGACTGCTCCTGCTCCAGTTGGTCGAGCGCCAGCTCGACGCCGATCACCGCCGAGCCAATCGCGGGGCGGAGCTCGTCGGTCGAGCGGTACCAGGCGATGCCGCTGCGCCGGTGCCAACGCGCGTCGCGCCCGATGCCCACCTGACGGTGGTCGCCGACAAAGCCGACGTCGGGGGCCTCGTCGTCGAGCCGTCCTTCGGTCGATGCCTCGGTGCCCATCCACGGCGCGAAGAACACGCGGACATCGTCGATCCCGCGGCTCTCGGCGATGGCCGTCGGAACCGTGGCCGCGAGCGCGATCGCGACGAGCAGCGCGCGGCGCGGGCTCACAGCCGGTATCCGATGCACAGGCCGACGGCGATGCCCTGCTGGCGATGGGTCGGGTTGTAGGTGATCCGCTCGGTGACGCCGCCGCCGAGGTCCTGCTCGTCCTCGAACTCGGGCTTCGACTGCATCACCAGGTAGTTCACGTCGAGCCCGACCTGCAGGCCGATGCGCGTCGTCCAGCGCACGCCGATGCGCATGCCGTACTCGTAGACGAAGCCGGTCCACGTGTCCGAGAACTCCTCGCCGCCGAAGAAGCCATCGGGCAGGATCAGGTTCTGCCGCTGGCGACCGGCGCCGAGGACGACGCCCTGCTCGATGTGCCACTCCGGCGAGAGCGGCCAGACCCAGCCGATGAACAGCTGGCCGAGCAGCGTGTCCTGCGTCATCGAGCCTTCGTCCTCGCGGTCGTTGACCGCGTCGAGGCCGAGCAGCAGCGAGCCGCGGCCCGCTTCGAGCGCGCGCAGCGAATGGTAGTAGCCGAGCGCGAAGCGGTGGCGCTCGCTGTCGACGCCGATCGCGTCGAGCGTGCCGCTGCGGTTGATCGACCCGTCGCTCGAGCGGTCCTCGAAGCGTCCGGACATGTGCTCGCCGGAATCCGGCACGTACCCGTACGAGAGGCGGATGTCGGCGACGCGCAGCTCATCGGCGGCGGCGTGCGCCCCGAGCAGCAGCGACAGGCAACCGAGAACGAGTGACGTGCGCATCGGAGCCGCGGACGATCGCGGGCGCGACCGTGACGACAACGGAATTCAGGGCGCCGGAGCGTCGAGTGCTATGCGCAGGCCGGTGCTCGCCGTGCGCCCGTAGCCGGGGTCCATATCGCGACGGCTCGCCGGCCGGCTGACCTCGGGATCGTCCTCCCAGCATCCGCCGCGGCAGACGCTGAGCTTGCCGCCGGTCGGGCGCGGATCGGTCACCGCTCCGGCCAGGGTGATCGGCGCGTACGAATCGGCGCACCACTCGGCGACGTTGCCGATCATGTGGCGCAGTCCCCACTGGTTGGGCGCGCCATCGGCGACCGGCAGCAGGCGCCGATGCCGTTCGGCGATGTTGGCCTGCGCATCCTGCTCGTCCCCGCCGACGACGCCGCCGGCGCGGCAGGCGTACTCCCACTCGTACTCCCACGGCAGACGCGGCGCGAGCCCGGGGAAGCGCTCGCCCAGCAGGGTCAGGAAGGTGGTGCAGTCGGCGAACGACAGGTTGTGCGTCGGCAGCTGCTCGCCGCGCATCTTGCTCGGCTGATCGCGCATGATCCTCGCCCAGAACGCCTGCGGGGTCTCGCTCTCGGCGAGCCAGAAGCCGCTGTTCAGGCGTACGCGGTGCGCCGCCTCGCCGCGGCGCGCGGCGTTGCGCTGGCGCGAGCCCATCTCGAACTCGCCGGGAGGGCACCAGCGGAACCGCAGCGCGACGCCATCGACGACCAGGTCGGCGTGCCAGCCGTAGGCGTCGCGCGCCACCTCGCCGAGCCCCGGCGGCGCGCTGGGTTGGGACGGGTCCTTCGCCGGGACAGCCGGGACCGTCGGCACGACGGCCGGCTCGGCGGCGCGCGGCTCTTCGACCGGCGGCGCGGGCGGCGTCGGCGGCAGCACCGCGGCGACGACCTGCTCGATCGGCGCGACGGCCGCTTCGACCGTGGCCGTGACGGCCGCGACCGGTGCGACGATCGGCTCGACCGGCGCCGCGGGGTGATCGACCGGAGGCTCAGGGGTATCGGCGGGCGTTGCGGGCGGATCCTCGGCGACGGTTTCGGCAGGTAGGTCGGCCGGCGCCTCGGTCGGCTCGGTCCCGGTGGTCGGTGCGATGGCCGCGAGCGCCGCGTCGGGCGGCGTCGCGTCGACCGGCGCGTCGACCAGCGTCGGCGGCGTCGCGTCCGGCGCCTGGACGACGGGGGTGTCGCTCGGCGGCTCGGGTTCGGCTGGCGCCAGGCTCTCCGCGGCGACGCGCAGCGGATCGCGGAGCGAGGTCGCCACATCCGCGGGCGGACCCTCGCGATCGGCGCCGACCGCGGGCGCGAGGTCGGCAGGCACCGCGACGCCGATCGCCGGATCCGTCGCGGGCGCCGCGGCGTCAGCGCGGACATGCCATCCCCACGCGCCGACGCCGGCGATCAGCAGGATCGCCGCCAACGCGGCCGCGGTCGCCGACCGTCGCGATCGGCGTGGCTTCGGCGGCGTGCGCGTGTCGATCAGCGCCAGCGCGGCGATCAGCTCGTTGGCGTTCTGGTAGCGCTCGGTCGCGCGCTTGTGCAGGCAGCGCAGGACGACGGCCTGGCACGCGGCGGGGATCGTCGGATCGACGTTCTGCGGCGCGCGCGGTTCGACGTGCACGTGCTGGTAGATGATCGCCGCCGCGCTCTCGCCGTGGAACGGCAGCACGCCGGTCAGCAGCTCATAGAAGACCACGCCCAGCGAATAGATGTCCGAGCGCGGATCGCAGCGCCCGCCCATGCCCTGCTCGGGGCTGAAGTAGTTGACCGTACCCATGACGGTCCCGGTCTGGGTGAGCTGCTCGCCCTCGCTGGCCATGCGCACCAGGCCGAAGTCGGCGACCTTGAGCGTCCCGTCGGCGGCCAGGATCAGGTTGCCCGGCTTGATGTCGCGATGGATGAGTCCGTGCGCGGCCGCCGCCGCGAGGCCGCGCGCCGCCTGCAGGATGAGGTTCACGGCCTCGGCATGGGTCGGGCGCCAGCCGGCGCGCAGGCGCAGGGCCAGGTCGGTGCCGTCGACGAACTCCATGGCGAAGTAGAGGTCGTCGCCGATCTGGCCGGCGTGGTGGACCTTCACGACGTGCGGCGAATCGACCAGCGCCAGCGCCTTGGCCTCGCGCGTGAAGCGCTCGCGCATCACCGGCTCGGGGCGCAGCATGAGCTTGAGCGCGACGCGGCGGTCGAGGCCGATCTGGCGCGCCTCGAAGACCGCGCCCATGCCGCCGCGGCCGATCTCGCGCATCAGCAGGAAGTCGCCGAAGCGCTTGCCGACGACCGGCCCGGCGGCGATCAGCGCCTCGGTCTTGCCCATCACCCGGGTGCGCGCCGTGCCTTCGTCGCTAGCGGGGGCGGCAGCCGTCGCGTCCGGCTCGACCCAGCTCGTCGCATGGGTGTTGTTGTTCGCCGGATCGGATGGTTTGGGCGAGGTCACGGGAGTGCCCGCGCAGTGTCCCCATCCGGGCCCGCTGGCAACCTCCGCGCGGGCTGGCGCGCCGTCCGGATGCCGCATCGCGACGCCGCCTCAGCGCATGCGCCGTGCCAGCGCCAGGGCCAGCGCCGTCGCGACGATGAACCCGCCCCCGGTCCCGCAGCCGCCGCCGCCACCGCCGCCACCGCCGCCGCCGCCGCCGGTGATCGGCGGCGTCACGGACGCTTCGACCGTCAGCACGTAGGGCGACGCGTCCGCGGCGGCATGGTCGGCGCTCCCGTTGAAGCGCGCGGTGACGATGTGCGTACCGACCGTCAGATCGTCGGCCACGAAGCTCACCTGGCCCGCGCCATCGGCGTCAGCGATGATGATGTGCGAGACCACGCCGCCATCGTCCTCGATGGAGGCGACGACCTGGCCGCTGCCGACGCCGCCGCCGGGCGCCGCGCCGGCGACGGTGACGGTGATGGTCGGCGCGGTGCCGCTCGGCACCGGATTCGCGCTCGCGGCGATCGTCACCGAGGCGATGCCCTGCGCGACCGTCTGGACCAGCGTCGACGAGGCGCTGTCGGCGAAATCGTCGTCGCCGGCATAGGTCGCGGTGATGTCATGCTCGCCCCGCGCGAGGATCCCCGTCCACGTGGCGACCGCGCCGGTATCGAGGTCGTCGCTGCCGAGCACCACGACGCCGTCGCGGAAGGTCACCGCGCCGGTCGGCGTGCCGCCGCTCTGCGGCGTCACCGTGGCGGTGAGCACCACCGTCTGGCCGACCACGGCGGGTTGCGCCGAGGAGGTCACCGCGATCGACGTGCCATCGCGCGCGCCGGCGTTCGCGGTGCACGCGAGGACGACGTCGTTGCCATCGCCGCCAGCGTAGGTGATGGCGAAGTCGGCGCCGCCGAGGCTGAGCGTCGCGCCTTCGCCCAGGCCGGCGAACGCGCCACCGACGGCATCGGCGCCATCGTTGCGCAGGATGACGAAGGTGTCGCCGACCGCCGGCGCGAAGGCCAGGGTCAGGGCGAGCGCGCCGCGCAGCTCCAGCGCGCCGGTGATGTCGACCTGGTCGTGGCCGGTTGCCGGCGTCGTGCCCTGCAGGCGCACGGCGAGGACCGCTCCGCTGTCGAGCAGGGCGTCGCCGGCGCAGCCGAGCGCGCCGACATCATCGCCACCCGGCGCCAGGACCGCGCCGCTGGCGACGCTGATCCCGCCGACCGATCCGCTGCCCGCCAGCGTGCCGCCGAGGACCTCGATGCGCCCGGTCAGCGAGCCGGCGACGCTCAGCGTGCCCTGAACCACCTCGGTGACGCCGGTGTTCACGCTGGCGCCAGCGAGCACGAGCGCGCCGGTGCCGATCTTGGTCACGCCGCCGGGACCGCTGAGCACGCCGGCGTAGGTGGTATCGGTCGCGTCGCCGCAGCGCAGGTCGCCGCCGAGGGCGATCGCGCCGCTGCCGGCGAGCGAACCGATGGTCTCGCTCCCGGCGGCGAGTTCGAGGCGGCCGTCGCTGGCGATCGCAACCCGCGACAGGTCGGCGATCTGGTCGGCTGCGTCCAGGCGCACGGTCGCCGTGCCGCCCGCGCCGTCGCCGATGGTCAGGGGACCGGGCACCGCGTGCGGCACCCCGGACTCGCCGGGCGGCAGCGCGTTCTGCAGCAGCAGCGTTCCCGAGTCCACGCGCGCTTCCCCGGCGAAGGTGTTGGCCGACGTGCCAGCGAGGTGGACCGTCCCGGTCCCGGTCTGGCTGAAGCCGCCGGCGCCAGAGATGACGCCCCTGAGAGTCAGCAGGGTCGCACCATCGCGGGCATTGAAGGTCGTCGTCCCGCCGTCGAGGTAGACGGCGTCGGTGAAGGTGCCGCCGAGGCCGTAGGCGAGGAGTTCCGCGCTGCCGTCGAGAGGATAGAACTCGAGCCGCTCTGCGCTCTCCGCTCCCGCGCCGACGGCCAGGGTCGCGCCGCGGCGGATCCAGGTCGGATTGACGGTGCTGCCCAGGCCACCGCTCGTGGTGAAGCTGAGGATGCCGGCCCGGATGTCGGTCAGGCGCTGGTACGAGTTGTTGCCGCTGAACACGACCTCGCCGTCGCCGGTCTTGACCAGGTGCGGGCCACCGCCGCTGATGACTCCGGACAACTCGAGCAGATCCGCGACCTCGAACGTCACGTCACCGCTGCCGAAGAGGTTGATCCAGAGCTGGATGCGCGAGCCGCTGCCAAAGTCGGTCGAACGCAGCGCCGAGGTCAGCGTGATGCCGTTGCCCGAGATCTGGTAGCCCGCAGCCGACACGGTCAGCGAGGTGAAGCTGATGTTCGGCGCCAGGTTGTTGAAGTTCATCTTCCGGCTGGCCCCCGCCGGGAACACGATGCTGCCGCCCGCGACCGGCGGCGCGTTGCCGCTCCAGTTCGCGGTCGTGGCCCAGTTGCCGTTCGCACCCAGGCCGGTCCAGGTGTGCACCGCGGTGTGGCCGTGAGCGCTCAGCACGATCAGCGCGACGATGGACCGCAGGAAATGGATCGAAAAGCGGGTCGGATAGCTTCGCATGGGCGTGCGATCATGCCGCCCGACGCTTCATTTGAAGCAAAAGGCTTGCTCGATTCGCGCCAACTGTACGTCGCACCCGTGTGCCACCGGCAGTCGGCTTCCAGGACAGCGGGCGACGGCCGCTGTCCGTCCGGCGGACACCCTGACGCATTGCCGGACAGCCGGGCGGCCGAAATGACCCTGGCTGACCGCCGCCGGTCCAGCGTCAGGCGGCGGCGCCGACCGCGCTCAGAGACCCGCCAAGGTCTCCTTCAGGTTCGCGATCTCGAGCAGCTCCTTCGCCACCTGGTCGCGGGTGTCCTGGACCTGCTGGGCCGGGGCCCGCGCGAGGTAGTCGGCGTTGGCCAGGCGCGCCTGCTTGCCCGCGACGGCCTTCTCGAGCCCGGTCAGGCGCTTGAGGTTGGTCGCCTTGAACGCGGCGAGGTCGATCGTGTTCTGCAGCCAGACGTGCACCTTCAGGTCGCCGACCACCGAGGTGACCGTCGCCGACGCCTTGGTGAAGTCGGGCGCGACCACCGTGGCGTCGCAGTTGCCGCGGTCCTCGATGAACGCGGTGTGCGGGCGCAGCTCGTTGCCGCGCGCGGCGGTCTTCGGCTGGATCGACACGGTCAGGTGGACGCCATCGGCGAGCTGCTGCTGGTTGCGCACGTTGCGCACGGCGGTGACGACCGCCTGGAGCTCGGCCATCGGCGCGGCGAGCGCGGCGTCGGTGAGGCGCGGCTCGACCTCCGGCCACGGCGACAGCATGAGGAAGGACTTCGCCGCCCAGGCCTGGCCGCCCGCGGTGGTCTGCAGGTGCTGCCACAGCACCTCGCTGATGAACGGCATGCCCGGCTGGAGCAGGCGCAGCACGCGGTCGAACGCGTACCACAGCACGGTCGCCGCGGCGCGCGCCTCCTCGCCGCCGGCCTTGAACTGGCGCTTGGCCCACTCGAGGTACCAGTCGCACAGGTCGTCATGGAAGAAGCGGTAGGCGGTGACGACGTACTCGCTGAAGCGGAAGCGCTCGAGCGCGTCGGTGCACGCCGCGATGGTCGCTTGCGTGCGGTCGAGCAGCCAGCGCTCGACGAAGCCGAGGTGGCACGCCAGCACGTCGTCGACCGTCGGCGGCTTCGCCAGCGGCCGCTCGGCGAGGTTCATGAGCAGGAAGCGTCCGGCGTTCCACACCTTGTTGGCGAAGTGGCGGCCGCTGTCGAACTTGCCCGGGTTGAGCTTCAGGTCCTGGCCCTCGGTCGCCATCTCGAGCAGCGTGAAGCGCACCGCGTCGGCGCCGTAGCCCGGGTTGTCGTACTGCTTGCCCAGGTACATCTGCGATCCGCCATCGATCATGATGAGCGGATCGATGCCGTTGCCCTTCGCCTTCGACATCTTGTCGCCGCGCTCGTCGTTGACCGTGCCGTGGATGTAGACGTCGTTGAATGGCCGCGCGTCGAGGTTGAAGAGGCCCATCATCACCATGCGGGCGACCCAGAAATAGATGATGTCCCTGCCGGTGACGAGCGTCGACGTCGGGTAGTAGCGCGCGAGCTCGGGCGTGCGGTCCGGCCAGCCGAGGGTCGAGAACGGCCACAGCGCCGACGAGAACCACGTGTCGAGCACGTCGGCGTCCTGCACCAGCCGACGGCCGGCGTAGGTCGGATCCTTGGTCGGATCGTCGACCGAGACCACGATCTCGCCGGTGTCCTGGTCGTGCCACGCGGGGATGCGGTGGCCCCACCAGATCTGCCGGCTGATGCACCAGTCGCGCACGTTCTCCAGCCAGTGGCTGTAGACCTTGGTCCACTGCGTCGGGTGGAACGTGATTCGGCCCTCGTTGGTCTCCTTCAGCGCGCGCTCGGCCAATGGACGCATGCGGATGAACCACTGCTCGGTGACCATCGGCTCGATCGGTTCGCCGGAGCGCTCGCTGGTGCCGACCGAGTGGCGGATCTCGGTCTTGCCGAGCATCACCCCCGACGCCTCGAGCTCGTGGACCAGCGCCTTGCGGCAGGCGAAGCGGTCCTGGCCGGCGAAGTGCGCGGCGTGCTTGTTCATCGTGCCGTCGAACTCGATGACGCGCATCAGCGGCAGGTTGTGGCGCGCGCCGACCTCGTAGTCGTTGGGATCGTGCGCCGGCGTGATCTTCACCGCGCCGGTGCCCTTCTCCGGATCGGCGTAGGCGTCGGCGATGATCGGGATCTCGCGGCCGGTGATCGGCAGCCTGACCTTCCTGCCGATCAGCGCCTGGTAGCGCGCGTCGTCCGGATTCACCGCCACCGCGGTGTCGCCGAAGAAGGTCTCGGGCCGCGTGGTCTCGACCGCGATCGAGCCCGAGCCGTCGACCAGGTCGTAGCGCAGCTTCCACATCCAGCCGTTCTTGTCCTCGTGCACGACCTCGTCGTCGGACAGCGCGGTCTTGAGCACCGGCGACCAGTTCACCATGCGCGTGCCGCGGTAGATCAGGCCCTCCTTGTAGAGCCGCACGAAGTTCTCGCGCACCGCGCGCGACAGCCCGGGATCCATGGTGAAGCGCTCGCGGCTCCAGTCGCACGACGAGCCGAGCTTGCGCAGCTGGCCGACGATCAGCCCGCCCGACTTCTCCTTCCACTGCCAGACGCGCTCGATGAATTTCTCCCGACCAAGGGTCTCGCGCGTCGTCGCGCCCTCGGCGGCGAGCTGCTTCGCGACCACCGCCTCGGTGGCGATGCCCGCGTGGTCGGTGCCCGGCTGCCAGAGCACGTCGCAGCCCTGCATGCGCTTCCAGCGGATCAGCGTGTCCTGCAGCGTGTTGTTCAGCGCGTGGCCCATGTGCAGCACGCCGGTGACGTTCGGCGGCGGGATCGCGATCGCGTACGCCGGCTTGCCCGGGCGCTTGCCGGCGCCGGCCTTGAAGCAGCCCGCGGCCTCCCAGCGCCGGTAGACGTCGGCCTCGTGGGCCTTGGCGTCGTAGGTCTTGGACAGTTCGAGGGTCATGGGCGTCTCGGCGGGGGATTGGCAGGGGATGGAAAAACGCGCGGGGCGGCCGGCTGGCCGCCCCGGTACGTGCAACGGAGTCGGCGTGCGATCAGGTCGATACGATCGTTACGGGCGATACCGGGAACGGGCGCATCGAGGGCAGAGCCTAAAGCCAGTCCGCTGCTCGCCAGGGGCTTCTGGCGGCGGCGCTTGCGCCATCCGGCCAGGCGCCGCGCGTCGGGCGTCGCCGCGCGGGGTACACTGGTCGGGGGCCGCGATGGCCGATCGGCGACGGATCCTGCGGGTGGTGGTGTGGCTGGCGCTGACGGCGTCCGCGGGCGCGCTCGACCTGCCGCCGGGCGACCTCGCGCTGCCCGACGACGTGCTGGTCGACGCCGACGGCTGCGCCTGGCGCCTGGCGTCGGATGGCGCGCTCGCCGAGCAGGCGGTCGAGGAGAACGGCGCCTTCGAGTCGGCCGCGACGCTGACCATCGACAACCAGGGCTACGTCGGCGGCGCGGTGCATGTCCTGCGTCTGGCCGACGACGCCGAGCCCTGGTACGTGTTCCCGGTGCAGGCGCTGCCCGGCGGCCTCGAGGTCGCGCGCTTCGCCCAGCTGTCGCGCGCCGACGGCGTCTGCCGCTGGCTGGACGTCGTCGCCAACGCCGGCGCCGCGCGGCGCGCGGTCATCGTCCGCGTCGCGCACCAGTTCATCCACGCGCCGCGCGGGCTCGATCGGGTCGGCGCGCGCGGGCGCGAGGTCGGCGCGGCGCTGCACTTCGGCAGCCGCGTGCGCCCGGCGGTCGCGTTGTGGTGGGGGGACTGCCGGCCCAGCCTGCGCCTGGGCTCGGCGGCGGTCGGTCTCGAGCACACCGTCGAGCTCGCTCCGGGCGAATGCGCGGCGCTGGTCCACGCCGTGGCGGTACGTCCCGGCGCCGACGCCGCCGGCGCGACCGCGGCGGCGCTCGACGACGAGCGGCTGTGCCGCGGCCTGCCGTGGATCGCGAACCTGACGCTGGCCAACGCGCGCGGCCCCGGCGCCGGCATCGATCCGCTGCGCGCCGCGAACGTCGACACCATCATCCTGGTCGGCGGCGAGCGCCTGCGCGGCGCGCTGCTGTCCGACGGGCTGACCCTGGTCGGCGGCGAGCGCGTCGCCGCCGGCGTCCTCGCCGGCGCGGTGCGCCGCGGCGGCGGCGCCTTCCTGGTGCAGCGCGACGACGGCGACGCGCGCGTCGGCGCGCTCGCCGACGCGACCGTGAGCATCGCCCTGCCGTCGGGATCGCAGACCAGCGTGCCGGTGGCGCGCCTGGCGGCGCTGGCGATGCGGGCGCGGCCGCGACGCCCGACGCCGCCCGCCGCCTGGGATTGGCAGGCCATCGACGGCGGGCGCCGCGCGCTCGGCGAGGTCGCCGCGCCGCTGCGCCTCGCCACCGTGCTCGGCGAGATCGCCATCCCGGCGCACGCGCTGGTCGAGCTGCTCGGCTGCGACGACGGCCCGTTCATCGCGCGCCTGAGCGACGGGTCGCGCATCGCCGGTCTGCCGCTCGACGCGACGCTGCGCGTGGTCGACGCCGCCGGCGCGCGCGAGCTGCCGCTGGGCGGCCTGGCGCGCCTGCGCCAGCGCGAGCCGCCGACGGTCGCCGACGACGCCGGCGCCTTCCTGGTCACGCTGATCAACGGCGATCGCGTGCGCGGGCAGCTCACGGCGGCGCTGCGGCTCGGCGGCCGCGACGGCACGCACGCCATCGATCCCGCGGCGCTGCGCGCGCTGGCGATCGGCCCGGCACGGGCCCGGGCGAGCGTGCACTTCATCGACGGCGCGCAGCTCGACGGCCGCCTCGCCGAGCCGCTGCGCCTGCGCACCGCGTGGTGCGCCGAGCTCGCGATCGCCGAGGAGCATCTCGCCGCCATCGCCGTCGACCTGCCGGCGCGCGCGCGCCGCGCCCTGGTCGAGCAGGCGCGCGCCCACATCGCGGCGCTGGGCGGCGACGACGCCGCCGGCGTGCGCGTCGCCGGCGAATGGCTGGCGGCGCACGGCGCCGCGCTGCGCGGCGAGCTCGAGCAGGCCTACGCCGACCACGATCTGCCGCGCGGCACGCGGCGTCGCCTGGGACTGATCCTGGGCCAGGAGTTCTGAGATGGACGCCGCGCTCATCCTCGGGCTGGTCCTCGCCGCCGCCGTGGACCACGACGAGGTGCTGATCGCCGCCGCCGACGCCGCGCCCGCGGCGGCGTCGCCCGCCGTGGCGACGGCGTCCGCGCTCGACCGCGTGCGGCTCGCCGACGGCGCCGAGGTCGTCGGCCGCGCATCGATCGGCGCGCTGCGCGTGGTCGCCGCCTGCGGCCCGCTCGATCTCGTCGGATCGGACATCGCCGGCATCGCCCGCGACGGCGGCGCGCTGGCGCTGATCGCGCTGGCCGACGGCGGCCGCGTCCAGGGGCTGATCGCCGACGGGCGCATCGACATCGCCATCCTCGCCGACGTGGTCGCCTCGTTCCCGCTCGCCGACGTCGTCGAGCTGGCGCTGGCGTCGCCGTCGAGCCCTCCGACCCACGACGGTCCGTGGCTGTGCGTCGGCGCGACCCGCCTGCGCGCGCGCTGGACGGCGGACACGGTGACCGTGCGCACCGCCGCCGGCGCGCTCACCGTGCCGACGCGGACCATCGCCGCGGTCCAGCCGGCGTCGGTCGAGCATGCGCTGGGCGCGGTGACGCTGCGCGATGGCGGCAGGCTCTGCGGCATGGTCCGGACGTTGCCGGCGTCGGCGCTGGCGACCGACGCGGCGCCCTCGGCGGACTGGGGGATCGACGCGGGCGCACCCGCGCCGGCTCAGGACGCGGCGCGCCTGCGGCTGTCGGGCGGCGATCTCCTGGTCGGCACGCTGGGCGAGATCCGGCTGACCACCGCCCACGGCGACCACCGCCTGCCCGCCGGCAGCGTGCGGCGGTTGACGCCGCATCCGCGCGACGAACGGGTATTCGCCGTCGAGCTCGTCGGGGGCGGCCGCCTCGAAGGGCGCCTGATGGACACCGCGATCGGGCTCGTGGCCGACTGGGCGACGCTGGCGATCCCGGCGACGCTGGTGCGCTCGTACGAGTGACGGCGGCCGCGACGGTATCTCCCCCGCGACGCGAGGGCTCGGTCGCCGTAGGTTCCTGCGCATGTCCCGCAGCGCGTTCCGGCTCGTCGCCTGCCTGCTGATCGCCTCCGCGGGCGTGGCGGCCGGCGCGGTCGACGAGATCGCCCTGGCGTCGCCGGTCGACCGCGCCGACCGCGCCGTCCGGGCGCCTGGCGCGCGCCTGGTCGCGAGCGCGCCGACGCGTCTCGAAGGGACGCTCGCGATCGAGCCGTCCGCGCAGGCTGGCCTCGAAGCGACCGTCGTCGCGCGATCGCTGCGCGGCACCGTCCACGACGATTGGCGCGCGCTGGGCATCGCCGCCGGGTCGCGCCGCGACGCTCGCATCGACGTCGCCGCCCGCGCCGGCACGCCCGAGGAGCGCGCGCGCTTCGCCGTCGGCGGCAGCGACCAGGATTGGGACGCGGTGTCGATCCAGTGGGACGGCTGGCTGCGCGTCGCGCGTGACGGCACCGACCTC
>DASPLE010000064.1:0-34679 GCA_035627695.1 Planctomycetota bacterium | reverse complement strand
GCGATCACGGGGCCGTGGCGCGGGTAGATCGGGCTTCGGGCTTCGCGCTTCGAGCTTCGAGCTTCGAGCTTCGAGCTTCGAGCTTCGAGCTTCGAGCTTCGAGCTTCGAGCTTCGAGCTTCGAGCTTCGAGCTTCGAGCTTCGAGCTTCGAGCTACTCGGACTTCCGTCCGATCTTCTCGAACAGCACGTAGATCGACGGCACGACCAGCAGGCTGAGCGTGGTCGCGACGATCATCCCGCCGACGATGGCGATCGCCATCGGCGCGCGCAGCTCGCCGCCGGGTCCGACGCCGATCGCGATCGGCATGGCCGCGGCGATGATCGCGATCGAGGTCATCAGGATCGGACGCAGGCGTTCCTTGCCCGCGTCGCGCATGGCGGTGATCGCGTCCGCGCCTTCGGCGCGTCGCCGCGCCGCGACGTCGACCAGCACGATCGAATTCTTCTTCGCCAGGCCCATCAGCAGGATCAGGCCGATGCCGCTGAACAGGTTCAGGGTCTTGCCGGCGATCAGCAGCGCGAGCAATCCACCGGACAGCGCCAGCGGCAGGACCATGAGCACGGTGACCGGATGCTTGAACGAGTTGAACTGCGCGGCCAGCACCATGTACGCGACCAGGACGCCGAGCGCGAAGGCGATGAGCATGTCCCAGCCGGTCTCGCTCGCCGCCTGGCTGGCGCCGGCGAGCTTCATGCGCAGGCCGTCGGGCAGCGTCCGGCCGAGCTCGTCGACCACGGCGAGCGCGGCGCCCTGCGAGCTGCCCTCGGCGACGTTGGCGGTGATGGTCACGGCGCGCTCGCGCGCGCGGCGCGTGATCTGCTGCAGGGTCGGCCGCTCGGTGGCGGTCACCAGCATCGACGCCGGCACCAGCGTCCCGTCGCGCGTGCGCAGGCGCAGGCGGCCGATGTCCTCGGGCTGGTCGCGCTGCGATTCGAGCACCTGCACGCGCAGGTCGATGCGCCGGCCCTGGGTGGTGAACTTGGCGACGCGCAATCCGCCGACGACGGTCTGGATGGTCTCGGCGATGTCGTCGACCGGCACGCCGAGGTCGTCGGCGCGCGCGCGGTCGGGCTCGACGGCGAGCTCGGGGGAGCCGACCTTCCAGTTGCTGTCGATGTCGGCGGCGGTGCCGCTGGCCTCGAGGGTCCTCATCGCCGCCTGCGACGCCGCGACCACGCCGTCCCAATCCGCGCCGCCGATCGAGAACTCGATCGGCTTGCCGCCGCCGCCGAAGCCCTCCACCGACGGATCCTGCGGCAGCGCGCGCAGGCCGGGGATCGCGTTGAGCTCGCGCCGCAGCTCGCCGATCAGCTCCTGCTGCGAGAAGGCGCGCTCGTCGGGCGGCACCAGGGTGAGGAACATCTGACCGCCGTTGGCGCCCTGGCCGCCGAAGCCGCCGGCGACCGAGTACATGCGCTGGACCTCGGGCCGCGCGTCGACGATCGCCTCGGCCTTGCGGATCAGCGCGTCGGTCTCGTGGATGTCTGAGCCGACCGCGGTCTGGAAGCCGATGCGCAGGCGCGACTGCTCCTGCGCCGGCACCTGCTCGCGCGGCAGCACGTTGACGGCGAACAGCGAGGCGGCGAACAGCAGCACGGCGGCGATCGTCGTCAGCCACGGGTAGCGCAGCGTGACCCCCAGGCAGCGGTCGTAGATCCGCGCGACCCAGGTCAGCGCGCGGTCGACCAGCCCGCCGAAACCGCCGCCGCGATGGCCGACGGTCAGGAACTGGGCGCAGCGAGCCGGGGCCAGCGTCACCGCCTCGATGTAGCTGAGCATCACCGCCAGGGACAAGGCGACGCCGAACTGCAGGAAGAACTGGCCGATGACGCCGCGCATGAACACCACCGGCACGATGATCGCGACCACCGCGATGCTCGCGGCGAGCGCGGCGAAGGCGATCGACTTGGTGCCGCGCGCGGCGGCGGTCGCCTTGTCGTCGCCGGCCTCGCGCCGGCGCACGATCGACTCGAGCACCAGGATCGCGTCGTCGACGACGATGCCGACCGCCAGGCCCAGCGCGAGCAGGGTGAACAGGTTCAGGGTCCAGCCGAGCGCGTGGATGATCGCCAGCGCGCCGAACAGCGACATCGGGATCGCGAGCAGGACGTTGAGCGTCGACGAGAACGAGCGCAGGAAGATCCACGCCACCACGCCGGTCAGCAGGATGGAGATGAATATCTCGAAGCGCAGCTCGCTGATCGAGTGCTCGATATAGGGCGTCGAGTCGAAGTTCACCCCGATGTCCATGCCCTCGGGCAGCTCGCGCTTGAGCTCGGCCATCGCCGCCTTGACCGCGTCGCCGACGGCGACCGCGTTGGCGCCGCGCTGCTTGCGGATGCCGATGCCCTGCGCGGGCAGGCCATCGACGCGGTTGAGCCGCGAGAGGTCCTCGAAGCCGTCCTCGACCAGGGCGACGTCGGAGAGCCGCACCGGCGCCGGGGCCGGACCGCCGACCACCACCGCGGCCAGCGCGTCGAGGTCGAGCGCCTCGCCGAGCACGCGCACCGAGACCTCGCGCCCGCCGGCCTTGAGCGCGCCGCCGGGCAGCTCGAGGTGCTGCCGGCCGATCGCGTCGACGACCTCGCTGGCGGTGACGCCGTGCTGGTCGAGCTTGTCGACGTCCAGCCACACGCGCACGTTGCGTTCGCGGTAGCCGCCGAGCGTGACCTCGCCGACGCCCGGGATGACCTGGAAGCGCTCCTTGACGCGGTAGCGCGTCCAGTCGGCCAGCACCTGCGGCGAGAACGGTCCCGACAGGCTCAGCCACATGATCGGCTGGTCCTCGGGATTCTGCTTCGACACCACCGGCGGATCGATGTCGCGCGGCAGGCGGCGCTGGACCTGCGCGATGCGCGACTGGACCTCCTGCATCGCGGTGTCGATGTCGCGGCCGAGGTGCATCTCGACGGTGATCGAGGCGGTGCCGCGGCGCGCGCTCGAGCGGATGTCGCGCACGCCCTCGACCTGGGTGAGCGCCTCCTCGATGACGTCGACGACCTCGACGTCGACCAGCTCCGGCGCGGCGCCCTCCCACGTGACGTTGACGCTGACCACCGGGTAGTCGACGTCGGGGTACTGGCTGACGCCGATGCGCGACAGCGCGATGAGCCCGAACAGGACGCACCCCGCCATGATCATCCACGCGAGCACCGGCCGGCGGATGCAGGTATCGATGAAGCTCATGGCGCGGCGGCGGGCGGCTGCGCGGGCGGCTGGGCCGGGGCGGGCGTCGCGTCGGCCTCGGCGTCGGCGGCGTCCTCGGAGCTCTGCGCTACGGGCTGCGCCGCCCGAGTTTCGGGCTTCGTTGCGGGCGCTTCGGGCTTCGCGCCCGGCGCGCCATCCTTGGCGCCCTCCACCGGCTTCGCGCCCCCCTCGCGCACCGGCGCGCCCTCGACCAGGGCCTCGGCGCCGCGCACCACCACGCGTTCGCCGACCGTCAGACCGGAGCGCACCTCGACCAGGCCGTCGTCGGTGCGCAGGCCGATGGTCAGGACGCGGCGCCGCGCGGTGCCGGCCTCGACGACGAAGGCGAGGAAACCGTCCTCGCTCGGGCGGATCGCGGTCTGCGGCACGAGCGGCGCGCGTCCGCCGCCGATCGGGATGACGACCTGGGCGAACTGGCCCGGGCGCAGGCGCTCGGCCGCGGCGGGGGCGACGTGCGCGATCAGCTCGACCATGCGCGTGCGCGGGTCGGCGGAGGCGGCGACGTGCCGGATCACCGCGTCGGTGGCGCCGCTGACGCCGGGGGTGGTGAAGGTCAGCGGCTGCTCGGGCTTCAGCGCCACCGCCTCGTCGGCCGGCACCTGGAAGCGCACCAGCAGCGGATCGACGCGCAGCAGGTCGACGATGACCGCGCCGGGCTGGGCGTACTGCCCGGTGGTGGCGACGCGGCCCTGCACCACGCCGGCGACCGGCGCGCGCACCGTCGCGTGCTGGAGATCGAGCTCGGCCAGGCGCAGGCGCGCGTCGGCCTGGGCGACCTCGGCCTCGGCGACCTGGACGCGCGCGCGCACGCCGGCGAGCTCCTCGGCCGAGACCAGGCCCTCGCCCTTGGCGGCGAGCGCCTCGCGGCGCGAGACCGACGCGGCGGCCTCGTCGCGCGCGGCCTTGGCGCGGGCGAGATCGGCGACCAGCGCGTCGCGCTCGAGGCGGTAACGGGCCGGATCGATCTCGGCGATGACCGCGTCGGCCGCGACCCGATCGCCTTCGGCGACCGCCATCCGCTCGATGACGCCGGCGACGCGCGCCGACACCGGCACGCGCTCGAACGCCTCGAGCGAACCGACCGCGCGCACGGTGTAGGCGAGATCGCGCTCGGCGACCGCCTGGACCTCGACCGGGAACGACTTCGGCTTGCCGCCGCCCTTCGCGTCCGGCTTCGCCTTGTCGCCACCGCACCCGGCGATGACGCCCAGCGCGCAGAGGACGAGCAGGGCGCGCGGTCGGGGCGGAAGCATCGGGACGATGCTGCGTATCGATGTCCATCGATCAACCCGCGACGGACCCCGTGGCAGGTCGGGCGATCGGCCGGTCAGTCTGAGCGATCGGCGGCGTCGCGCTCCCTCAGCGCGCCAGGTACCGCGCGAGCATCGCGGTCGTCGCCGGATTGAAGCCCGTCACCGTGGCGCCCTTCTTCGAGCGGCTGCCCGCCAGCTGCGTCCGCACCTGCTTGGCGAGCACCTTGCCCAGCTCGACGCCCCACTGGTCGAAGCTGTTGAGGCCCCAGACGAAGCCCTGCACCGCCGTGCGGTGCTCGTACAGGGCGAGCAGCTGGCCGACGGCGTAGGGCGTCAGCGCATCCATCAGGATGACGTTCGACGGGCGGTTTCCCGGGAAGACCTTGTGCGGGATCAACGACGCCGGCACGCCCTCAGCCCGGCATTCGTCCGCCGTCTTGCCGAAGGCCAGCGCGTCCGGCTGGGCGAAGAAGTTGGCCATCAGCTCGTCGTGGTTCGCGACCGGCTCGCCCTTCAGCGCGATCGGCCGCTGGCTGCGCCGGAAGCCGATGAAGTCGCAGGGCACGACGCGGCCCTGATGGATGAGCTGGTAGAAGCTGTGCTGGCCATTGGTGCCGGGCTCGCCGAAGTCGACCTCGCCGGCGTCGAAGCCGAGCTCGGTGCCGTCGAGCGCGACGCGCTTGCCGTTCGACTCCATGTCGACCTGCTGGATGTGCGGCGCGAACTTGTTGAGCGCCTGGCAGTACGGCAGCAGCGCGCGCGACGCGCGGCCGAGGAAGCTCGAGTTCCAGACGCCGAACAGCCCGAGCAGCGTCGGCAGGTTCCTCTCGATCGGCGCGTCGCGGAAATGCTCGTCGAGCGCATGCCCGCCGGCGAGGACCTGCGCCAGCGGCTTGAAGCCGTACTGCAGCGCCAGCGGCAGCACGCCGACGGCGCTCCACACGCTGTAACGCCCGCCGACCCAGTCCCAGAAGCCGAACGCGTTCTTCGGATCGATGCCGAACGCCGCGACGTCCTTGAGGTTGGTCGAGACCGCGACCATGTGCTTGGCCACCGCCTTGGCGCCGAGCTTCTTCGTCAGCCACGCGCGCACGGTGCGCGCGTTGAGCATCGTCTCGGCGGTGGTGAAGGTCTTCGAGATCACCACCACCAGCGTCGTCGCCGGATCGAGGCCCTCGAGCGCGCGCGTGACGTCGATCGGATCGACGTTGGCGAGGAAGCGCAGGCGCCGCCCGGCCGCGGCCTTGGCGCAGGACGGGTCGGTGCGCAGCGCCTCCGAGATGAACTCCGGCCCGAGGTAGCTGCCGCCGATGCCGATCGCGACGACGTCGACCAACTTCTTGCCCGTGGCGCCCTTCCATTTCCCGGAGCGCACCGCGTCGCTGAACGCCTTGATCCGGCCGAGCACCGCATGCACCTCCGGCATGACGTCGACGCCGTCCACCAGCACGCGCGTGCCCTTCGGCGCGCGCAGCGCCGTATGCAGCACGGCGCGGTCCTCGCTGCCGTTGATCTTCGCGCCGGCGAACATCGCCGCGACCTTGTCGGTCAGCTTCGCCTCGCGCGCGAGATCGACGAGCAGGCGCATGGTCTCGTCGGTCGCGTTCTGGCGCGAGCAGTCGAGCACGATGCCGTCGTGCTCGGCGGTCAGGCGCGCGCAGCGCTTGGCGTCGGCGACGAGTTGGCGGAGATGGGTGGACTGGATCGCGCTGGCATGGCGCGCGAGCGCCTGCCAGGCGGCGGTGGCGGTGATGGGCATGGCGCTGGGAATACCCGAGGCCGGGCGCGATGGCTATGCGTAAGCCTGGTCGCGGCCATCCGTCGGGCGTCGGGCGTCGGGCATCCGGCTTCGAGCTTCGAGCTTCCGGCTTCGAGCCTCGAGCTTCGAGCTTCGAGCTTCGAGCTTCGAGCTTCGAGCTTCGAGCTTCGAGCTTCGAGCTTCGAGCTTCGAGCCGGACTCAGCGCCGGGCGTATTCGTCCAGCAGCTCCTCGATCCGTCCGAACACCTCGGCGATCGCCGCCTCGTCGGGCAGCACGGTGGAGCGGAAGTGGTCGGTGTACGGCACGTTGAAGCTGCGCCCCGGCGCGATCAGCACCTTCTTCTCCTCGAGCAGGTCGAGGGCGAACTGCTGGTCGTCGATCGTGCGGATGCGCTGCGTGCCGATCCGGATGAACGCGTAGAGCGCGCCACCGGGCTGCATCACCGACAGGTGCTTCGAGCGCTTCACGCCGTCGATCAGCGCCTTGCGGCTCTGGTACAGGCGTCCGCCCGGCTTCACCAGGTCGCGGATCGAACGGTCGGCGATCGCCGGTGCGACCGCGTACTGGCCCGGCGCGTTGGCGCAGAGGCGGAGGCTCGCCAGCAGGTCGAGGCCGAGGAAGTAATCCGCGGCCGTCGAGCGGTCGCCGCTGAACGACAGCCAGCCGACGCGCCAGCCGCAGGCGCGATGCACCTTGGACAGGCCGTTGAACGTCCCGCACAGCGTGCTCGTCACCAGCGTCGCCACGGGCACGTGCTCGACGCCGTCGTAGGTGATCTGGTCGTAGATCTCGTCCGAGAACACGACCAGGCCGTGCTTCTCGGCGATCGCGACCAGCGCCTGCAGCAGCGCGCGCGGATAGACCGCGCCGGTCGGGTTGTTCGGCGTGATGATGACGAGCGCGCGCGTCTTCGGCGTGACGAGACGCTCGACCTCGGCCGGATCGGGCAGGAAGCCGCGCTCGGGCGCGCACGGGTAATGCACGGCGCGGCCGCCGTTGATGTTCGCCGACGCCGTCCACAGCGGGTAGTCGGGGCTGGGGACCAGCACCTCGTCGCCCGGTTCGAGCAGCGCCTTCAGCGCGAACAGGATCAGCTCGCTGCAGCCGTTGCCGATGAAGACGTGCTCGGCGTCGGCGTCCCTGATCCCGCGCGCGCGCTCGCCGGCGGCGACCGCCTCGCGCGCGGCGGTGATGCCGCGCTGGTGGCAGTACGCGTCGGCGCCGGCGCTGGCCAGGCCCTCGGCCACGGCGGCGCGCATCGCCTCCGGCGCGCGGAAGCCGAAGGCGCCGACGTTGCCGATGTTGAGCTTGATGACGGTCTGCCCGGCCTTCTCCAGCTCGGCGGCGCGCCGCGCGAGCGGCCCGCGGATCTCGTAGCGGACGTTGGCGAGCGAGCTGGATGGGCGCAGGCGCGGCGGCATGCGCGCGATGGTCGCGACGCCGCCGCCGCGCGCCAGGCTCGGCTTCAGCGATCGGCGGTCGCGATACGCCCGGGTCAGCCGTACGCGCCGTTCGGCAGGAAGCCGAGCAGCCGGCGCAGCCGCGGGTCGGCGTCCTTGTACACCGCCTCCGGCATCTGGTAGTTCATGAACGGCGAGTATTTGTGGCCGATGACGCGGCGGGCGTAGCTGACCTGGGTCACGTACCGCATGCGGTCGCTGGTATTGGGACCGCCGCGGTGCCACGCCTGGTTGTTGAACAGGACGACGCTGCCCGCCCGGGCGCAGTTGTGGTCGATGGTCGCGAGCTTGTCGGCCCACGCGCTGCCGGCGAGGTCGCCGGGGCAGGACGCGCCGAACAGGTGCGACCGGGGGATGACCTCGGTGCCGCCGTTCTCGGGACGGTCGACGTCCGTCAGGTAGTAGTTGCCGGTGCACAGCAGGGTCGGCAGGCGGATGTTGGTCGGCGCCTCGCCATGCGTCACGATGAAGTGCGGCGCGTCGTCCTGGTGCCACGTGACGATGCCGCCGCCGGTCGGCGTGCGGAACGAGTTGTTGTGCACCACATGGCAATCGGGCGCGATCAGGGATTCGGCCAGGGTCACGATCGGCTCGAGATCGAACAGGCTGCGGTTGGCGAGGCTGGTCTCGAACATGCGCGTGTTCAGGTGGCCCCAGGATTCGAACTGGGCCTGGCCGCGCAGCGTGGCGTCGAGATCGTCGCGCAGCCGCGCGCAGAGGTCGAGCGGCAGCACGTCGCGGATCAGCAGGTAGCCGTCGCGCTCGAACTGCGCGACCCAGTCCGCGATCTGCCGCGCATCGGCGCGATGGCCCGCCCAGCGCTCGGGGCGGGTGCCGTACGGCACCACGGCGGCGGCGGCTGCGGCGGCTGCAATGGCGGTGGTCATGGGCTTCGGCTCCTGGGCTTCCTGGCGGGACGCTGCGTTCCATCATGCATGGCGTACACGGTTCCAGGGGGTCCTGCCCACCGGCAGGAACCGCGACCCGACCCGCAGGAATCGACATCCGGGACGCGGTCGACCACGCCGAGCAGGTCATCCTCGATGGACTCGGGCGCTCGCGGCGGTCAAGGCGGCCGGCGTTACCGCTCGCGCGTGCCGGCGTTGCAGCCGTGCTGGACAGCTCTCGCAGCATCACCGGGACAGCTCTCGCCGCATCGCCGGGACAGCTCTCGCCGCATCACCGGGCGCTCACGGCGCGGCGAGGCGCCGGCGGACGCGTCTATTCGCCGGCCAGCTTCTTCAGCCAGTCGCCGCTCAGGCGGTACGTCGTCCAGGCGCTGTTGGGCGTCGCGCCGAGCGTCTCGAAGAACTCGATCGCCACGTTGTTCCACAGCAGCACCGTGAACTCGACGCGGCCGATGTCGCGCTCGCGCGCGATCTGCGCGATGTGCTTGAGCATCGCCGTGGCGATGCCCTTGTTGCGGCACTCCTCCTTGACGTAGATGTCCTCGAGGTAGATGCCGCGACGGGCGATGAAGGTCGAGAAGCTCTGGAAGAAGGCGGCCATGCCGACCGGCTTGCCGTCGAGCGTCGCCAGCACGGCTTCGAGCACGCGATCGGGGCGGGAGAGCTCGTTGCGCAGGGTCTCGGCGGTGGCCTGGCTGGCCATGCGCTCGTAGGCGGCGAAGTCGGCGATCATCGCCGCCAGGGCCTCGGCGTCGTCCGGGCCGGCGAGTCGGCAGGCCAGTCCGGGAACGTCCTTCTTGGCCATGGGGCGGCAGTTAACGCGATGCCCCCCGGCGGGCAAGACGAGGACGGCAGCAGATCCCCGGGTTGGCGGGATGTTCGGTTCAGAAACAGCGGACGGGCCCTACTGTCTGGCCCCCGTCATCGACCCATTCCATGCCCCTCTCCTCACACCCCACGAAGCCCAAGACGCGTACCGCCGCCCTGATCAGCCTCGGCTGCTCCAAGAACCTCGCCGACAGCGAGGACCTGGTGACGGCGTTGCGCTCGGTCGACTTCCGCCTGACCGACCGCCTCCCCGAGGCCGACCTGGTGCTGATCAACACCTGCGGCTTCATCGAGGGCGCGAAGCAGGAGTCGATCCAGCACATCCTGGACGCCGCCGAGGGCCGCAAGCCCGGCGCCAAGCTGTTCGTCGCCGGCTGCCTGACCGAGCGCTACCTGGCCGAGCTCCAGGCCGACATGCCCGAGGTCGACCGCTGGGTGGTGTTCAAGGACTACGACCGCTTCCCGGCCGTGGTGCGCGAGCATTTCCCCGACGCGCCGGACCATCGCCTGCGCCACGACCAGCGCAGCCAGCTGACGCCGCCGCACTTCGCCTTCCTCAAGATCGCCGAGGGCTGCGACAACACCTGCAACTTCTGCGCGATCCCGACCTTCCGCGGCAAGCACAAGTCCCGGCCGCAGGACGAGCTGATCACCCAGGCGCGCACGCTGGCCGGACGCGGGGTGAAGGAGATCAACCTGATCTCGCAGCACCTCGACTACTACGGACAGGACCTCTACGGCGAGCGCCGCCTGCCGCAGCTGGTGCGCGCGGTCGCCGCCGCTGCGCCCGAGTCGTGGATCCGCCTGCACTACTGCTACCCCAACGACTTCACCGACGAGCTGATCGCGGCGATGGCCGAGACCGCGAACGTGGTCAAGTACGTCGACATGCCGATCCAGCACGCCAGCGACCGCACCCTGGCGCAGATGGGCCGGCGCACCACCCGGGCGCAGATCAGCGAACGCCTCGACCGCATCCGCGCCGCGATGCCGACGGTCGTCCTGCGCACGACGTTCATCGTCGGCTTCCCCGGCGAGCGCGACGAGGACTTCCGCGAGCTGATGGAGTTCGCCGCCGAGCAGCGCTTCGACTCGGTCGGCTGCTTCCCCTACTCGGACGAGGATGGCACGACCGCGGCGAAGATGCCGAAGAAGCTCGACGCCGAGGTCATCGCCGCGCGCCACCACGCCTTCATGACCCAGCAGAAGCGCCTGCACCGCGCGCGGCTGAAGCGCTGGATCGGCGGCGAGCAGATGCTGCTGGTCGACGCGCAGCGCGACTTCGGCTCGTTCACCGCCCGCCACTTCGGCCAGGCGCACGAGGTCGACGGCGTGACCACGCTGACCGCCGAGCGCGCCGAGGTCGGCGGTTGGGTGAAGGCGCGGATCACCGCCGCCAAGGGCTACGACCTGATCGCGGAGGCTGTCTGATGCGCGCGTCCTTGCTCCTGATCGTCGTCGTCCTCGCCGGCTGCCTGGCGGGCTGCGGCGGCGGTCGCGCCGGAGCGGCCCACGATCCGGCGCGCGTCGCCGCGGACAGCCTGGCCTGGCACGGCGCGGCCGAGGCGATCGCGGTCAAGATGACCGTGCGCGTCAAGCAGCCCGAGCGCGACGCGCTGCGCTTCGACGTCAACGCCTGGGCGGCGGCCGACGGCCGCGTGCGCCTGAACCTGGCCAAGTACGGCTTCGACGGCATGGACGCGCTGATCGCGGCCGACGGCGAGTTCGACCTGCTGCTGCCGCGCTCGAACGAATCGTTCCACGGCTGGATGTACGAGTTCCTCCCCGAGGGCGCGCGCATCGACCAGGCGAACCTCATGCTGATGACCGACGACCTCAAGCGCGGTCCGCTCGCCGCGGTCGCGACCTACGAGGGCAGCGGCCGCACCCTGCGCTACCGCGACCCGGCGACCGGTTTCCTCGCCGTCGTCGAGCTCGATCCGCGCTCGCCCGCCGTCGCGTCGAAGACCCTCTCGAACGACCAGGGCCGCGAGCTGTGCCGCTTCACCTACTCCGACTACGTCGAGGTCGAAGGCCTGATGCGGCCCATGCGCATGAAGCTGCTGTTCCTGATCACCGGCGTCGAGGCCAACGTGCGCATCGAAGGCGATGGCGGATTCGACGTGGTGCCGACGGTCTCCGGAGAACGCATGTCGCTGAAGATCCCCGACGGCACGCGCAAGCTGTCGTTCGACGAGTTCGTGCACCGGCTGGGCGGCTGATGCCACGCCGCGACCAGCCCCGCCGCGACCAGCCGCCGAAGCGCGACCGCAGCAACCACGAGCGTCGCAAGCCGGGCGCGCGCGGCGACGCGCCGCGTCGCGAGCGACGGGGCGATGGCGCGCCGCGGCCCGAGCGGCATGGCGATGGCGCATCGCGGCCCGAGCGGCGCGGCGGCGATGCCGCGCCGCGTCCCGAGCGCGTGCCGCGCGTCCCTGGCGCGCCGCGCCCCTCCGGCGCCACCAAGCGGCCGGCGAACGCGCCGCGTCCCGGCGGCCAGCGCACGACGCTCGAGCGCAAGGAGGACAAGGGCGCGCTGTGGAAGCCCGGTCCGAGCGCGCAGATCGTCGGCGCCGAGTCAGGCGACGACCTCGCCCACTTCATCGCCTCGCGCCAGTCCGGCCTGTCGATCCGCGCGGTGCGCCGCGCGCTCGACGCCGGCGCCTGCCGGGTCAACGGCGCCGTCGAACGCTTCGGCAGCGCCATCGTCCGGCGCGGCGACGTGGTCGAGTTCTTCATCCCCAAGAAGCGCCCCGAGGACCACGACTACGAGCCCGAGCGCCTGGTCCACGACGACGACGGCATCGTGGTCTACGACAAGCCGCCCGGCCTGGCCGTGGTCCCGCCCGAGGCGCGGCGTTGGAACCTGCTCGACTGCCTGAAGAAGCAGTTCGGCGAGCTGCACGCCGTGCACCGCCTCGACGCCGACACCTCCGGCCTGGTGATCTTCTCGCGCACCAAGCTCGGCGCCGACCAGCTCGAGGAGTACTTCCGCGCCCACCGCGTGAAGAAGACCTACCTCGCGATCGTCCGCGGCCATCCGCGCGACAGCGGCATCTACCGCAGCTACCTGGTCAAGGTCGGCGAGCAGAAGGGCCACGAGCGCTGGCGCTCCGGCCGCGGCCCCGACGCGCGCGAGGCCGTCACCGAATGGAAGGTCGAGGAGCGCATCGGCGCCTACGCCAGCCTGGTCGAGGTCATGCCGCAGACCGGCCGCTACCACCAGATCCGCATCCACTTCAGCGAGATGGGCCACCCGGTGTACGGCGACCGCCTCTACGGCGATCGCCGCGATCCGATCCACGTGACGCGCCACCTGCTGCACGCGTGGAAGGTGAAGCTGCCGAGCCCGATGGGCGGTCGCGACCTGGAGTTGAAGACGCGCTTCCCCGACGACTTCACCGAGGCGAAGCGGCTGCTGGCGAAGGTCTAGGATCCGCGACTCTCACGACGACCGCGCCTCCTCAGGTTCCGGTGATCACCCAGAACCATCCCGGCGCGTCGTCACCCGCCGGGTGCATCCGCCCCCGCATCGTCCGCAGCGTCCAGCGATCGATGAGCCCGGGCCGGGCAGTGACGGGGAACCGTCGCGCCAAAGTTCGCGCGGCTTGGCCGAGAAGCGGTTGAGCCGTCGCCCGCGCGAACACCTCGGCGCTGGTCCACGGGTAGGGATAGCCATAGCCCTCGAGCGACAGCGCGATCCAACCTGCGCGCCGATGGCGCGCGTCATCGAGCCCGCCGATGCAGACCGGAGCGCACGTGAACGACACCGAATCGAGGGACATCGCTTGGTTCTTCGAGCAGGCCTCGCGACTGAGGCTGCTCACCACCGAAGATGGTGCACCGCCGAGCGACAACCCCGCCCGGTAGATCGATCGCGATGACAGGCGCAGCAGCGCCTGCGCGGCCTGCACATCCATGGATTGGTCGACATCCCACGGATACGGCAGCAGCCGCTCCATCCCCGGGGCGATCTTCTCGCTGACGCTGGTATCGCGCCGATCCGCGTCGATCCGCGCACCGTATTTGAGCCTGATGTCGCAGCGTGAATCGGGGCTGACCAGCCCCGTCGCCAGGAGATCGCCAAGGACATCGCCGAGCTGGTCCTGCGCCAGCGGCGGCGGCCGGGTCGGCCGGACGAGGCTGAGGCTGGTCCAGAACGCCATCGGCGCCTAGACGCCTTCGTGCAGCTCGCTGTCGATCAGGAACGTGCGATGCGACGAGCGCTGCTCGTCGAGCAGGCGGTGCAGCTCCTGCGTCGCCTGGTCGACCAGCTCGTCGCGGCGGATGACGACGCACGACGGGCGCTTCGGCCAATCGAGCACGCGTTCGTCGCCGATGACCACGCGTTCGAGCTTCGGGCCGAGCGCCTTGAGCGCCTGCACCGCGGCCACGCCCTCGATGTCGGGCATGATCACGGCGTCGGGCAGATCCTTGAGCTGGGCGGCGCGGGCGGGGACCTGGGCGATGTCGTTGAACACCAGGTCGCCGTGCATCGGCAGGGTCTCCTCCATGAACGCGCACTGCACGCCGGCGAGCTCCTTGAGCGACTCCGCCTCGGGCAGGGTCACGCCGCGCACTTCGCGCACGCGGCCGATGAAGGCGATCTTGCGGCAGCCCTTGCGGATCAGGTGGCGGGCCGCGAGGTAGCCGGAGCGGAAGCTGTTCGGCACGACGCTGGACGCCTGGCAGCGGTTCGGCGTGGTGCCGATCAGCAGCATCGGGCGGCGCAGGTCGGCGAGCTGCTTGAGGTGCGGCTCGTGCGCGAGGCCGATGCACAGGATGACGCGGCCGGGACGGCGGATGCGATCGACGTCGGGACCGTAGGCCGGATCGCCCGAGGTGATGTGGTAGCGCTCGATCTCGATGCCGTCGGCCTGGCAGCGCTCCGCCAGGCGCTTCTCGATGAAGCCGTAGAAGTCGTCCTTGGCCTCGGCCGAGGTCGATCCGACCAGCAGCGTCAGCTTGCGGTTGGGCAGGCTGCGCACGAACAGGCCGACGCCGCGGCGCGCGGTGCACAGGCCCGACTCCATCAGCCGGCTGACGACCTTCGAGATGGTGTTGGGGCTGGCCGAGAAGCGCTTCGCCAGGGTGCGCACGGACGGCAGGCGGCTCGACGCCGGGTAGGACCCGGCCTCGATGTCCGACCGCATCACGCGATAGATCTCCTCCTGGCTCGCCTTCTCCTTGCCTTTTTCACCGGCGGGCGCGACGGGGTCAGGGGTCGACATGGGGGAATCACACGAAGCGCCCCACTCGTGTCAACCCCGCGCGGGGCATGTTCGAGAGGGTTCGCGCTCGTGCGGCACACGTTGCAGCGGTGTGCCGCACGCCGCTCAGCCCGGATCGGAGTCGGGATCGCTCGACGTTATCGCCACGCGTGCACGCCCGCGGGCGTCGACCCAGCCGCGCGCCATCGCCGGCGTGTTGAGCGGGAAGGCGAGGTCGCCGTCGTTTCCGAGGACGATCGCGCCGCCGTCGCCGCCGAACGCGGCGACCGCGGCCATGGCCTCGGCCGCCGCATCGGCCACGGATCGACCGGCGGCGACCGCGGCGGCGATGCGGTGGGCGAAGGCGGCGCGGATGAAGTACTCGCCGGTGCCGGTCGCCGAGACCGCGACGCGCTCATCCGCCCACGTGCCGGCGCCGATCAGGGGCGAGTCGCCGACGCGCCCCGGTAGTTTCGCCGAGGTGCCGCCGGTCGACGTGGCCGCGGCCAGCGCACCGGCGCGATCGCGCGCGACCGCGCCGACGGTGCCGTGCGGTCCGACCGCGGTCGCGCGCAGGAACCAGCCGGCTGCGGCGACCTCGGCGCCCCACGCCCGCGCCTGCGCGGCGGCGTCGGCGCCGACCAGCAGGACGTGACGCGAGCGTTCGGCGACCGCGCGGGCGCAGCTGATCGGGGCGCGCAGGCCGGCGACCGCCGCCACGGCGCCGGCGCCCCGCGTCGCCCCATCCATGAGCGCGGCGTCGCACAGCACCCGCCCCTGCGCATCGGCCGCGCCGCCGCGTCCGGCGTTGAAGACGCCGCCATCCTCGAGCGCGCGCACCGCCGCCTCGGCGGCGACCGTGGCGGGTCTGCCGGCGATGAGCTGCGCCCAGCCGGCCGCCAGCGCCGCGCGCAGGTTCGCCCGCGCCGCCTCGTGATCGCGCGGCGCGGCGCCGGCGCCGCCATGGATGGCCAGGACGCAGTCGTGCATCCCGGACGGTGGCGCGGCGCGCCGATCACGCCAGGGATGGCGAGCGCCTGCGCCGCAGCCGCGGCCAGGGCGCGCCGACCTGGTCCGCCAGCGCCGTGGCGTCATCCAGCGCGCAGCCGTCGATGTCGTTGTTGTAGTAGCACCAGCAGTCGCGGCCCTCGCCCAGCCAGCGCGCGACCGCCGCGGCGTCGGCCGCCAGCCGCTCGGGCGGGTAGTTGGCGCGGTAGCCGCCGTGCGGTCCGTGCCGCCGGACGTAGACCAGCGGCGCGTCGTTGGGCTCGATCACCGGGCACTTCGGCAGGTCGGCGAGGGCCATCGCGGCGCCGTGGCGGTCGAGGACGCGGTAGATCTCCGGATGCACCCAGTCCGGATCGCGCACCTCGACCGCGATCCGCCAACGCAGCGAGGCGGCGGAGCGCGCATCGCGCAGGAACGAGTCGAGCCGCGCGGCATCGCGATGCCAACGCCCCGGCAGCTGCACGAGCAGCGGCCCGCGCGCCGCGCCGAGCGGCTCGACGGCGGCGAAGAAGCGCTCGAGGTGCGCGCCGCAGTCCTTCAGCCGTTTGTAGTGCGTGATGCCCTTCCACAGCTTGACCGCGAAGCGGAAGCCGCGCGGCACGCGCGTCGGCCAGCGCGCCGTCGTGGTCGGCGCCGGGATGCCGTAGAACGTGGTGTTGAGCTCGACGGTCGCGAAGCGCGCGGCGAACCACGGCAGCCAGTCGGCCACCGGCACGTCCTCCGGGTAGAAACGCGTCCGCCAGTGGCGGTAGTTCCAGCCGCTGGTGCCGATGCGCGCGGTCGGCATTCAGCGGGCCCAGGGCGCCGGCTCGGCGAAGCGGCCGGCGAACACGCTCTGGTCGAGCGCGCGCCGTTCGCGCGGCGCGATCTCCTGATCGCGGAGCTTCGGGTTCAGCAGCGCGGGATCGCCCTGATAGCCGATCGCCGCGGCGGTGACCGGCTCGAACCCGTCCGCGATGCCGAGATCGGCGCGGGCCTTCGCCGGATCGATGCCCGCCATCTGGTGGACGGAGATCTCCATCGCCTGCGCCTGCACGGTCAGCGCCATCATCGCCAGGCCGATGTCGTGGCGCGCGTGGGCGTTGTCCTTGCCGTTGCGCGCGAAGCGCAGCGCCGCGACGGTGATGAGCAGCACCGGCGCGGTGCGCGCCCACTCCTGGTTGAAGGCCACGAGGCAGCCGAGGACGCGCTCGTACGCGACCGCATCGTCCCGCGTCGCGACGATGAACCGCCAGGGCTGCTCGTTGAAGCTCGATGGCGCCCAGCGCGCCGCCTCGAACAGCGTCGCCAGCGTCGCCGTGTCGACCGGCCGATCGCTGAACGCGCGCGGGCTCCAGCGGCGGGCGAGCAGGTCGAGGATCGGGCGGTCGGTGGGCGCGGTGCGGTCCATGACGGCTCCACGCGGCCATCATCGCCGCCGCGTCGCCGTTGGCGCGTCCGCCACGCCATGATTGAACCACGATCCTTGTCGTTGGCCTGCGCGGGCCGGGCCTCAGCCTGCCCGGCATGAGCGACGCCTTCCTCGCGCACCTCTCCCGCCAGCTCGCCGACCTGCGCACCCAGGGCCTGGAGAAGCGCGAGCGCCTGATCTCGTCGCCGCAGTCGGCGCGCATCACCGCCGACGGCCGGGCGGTGGTCAACCTCTGCGCGAACAACTATCTGGGCCTCGCCGACGACCCGCGGCTGGCCCAGGCGGCGAAGGCGGCGATCGATGCGCAGGGCTTCGGCCTGGCGTCGGTGCGCTTCATCTGCGGCACGCAGGATCGCCATCGCGAGCTCGAACGTCGCCTGGCGGCGTGGCTCGGCACCGACGACGCGATCCTCTTCTCGTCCTGCTTCGACGCCAACGGCGGCCTGTTCGAGGCCCTGTTCGGCGCCGAGGACGCGGTGATCAGCGATGCGCTCAACCACGCCTCGATCATCGACGGCATCCGCCTGTGCAAGGCGCAGCGCCTGCGTTACGCGAACAACGACCACGCCGACCTCGAGAAGCAGCTGGTCGCGGCGAAGGACGCGCGCTTCCGCCTGATCGCCACCGACGGCGTGTTCTCGATGGACGGGATCGTCGCCGACCTCAAGGGCCTGTGCGCGCTCGCCGGCCGGCACGACGCGCTGGTGATGGTCGACGACTCGCACGCGGTCGGGTTCATCGGGCCCAAGGGCCGCGGCACGCCCGCGCTGCACGGCGTCGCGGGTCGCGTCGACATCCTCACCGGCACCTTCGGCAAGGCGTTGGGCGGTGCCGCGGGCGGCTACGTGGCAGGTCGCCAGGCGATCGTCGACTGGCTGCGCCAGCGCGCGCGCCCGTACCTGTTCTCGAACACCGTCGCGCCCGCGATCGTCGGCGCGACCCTCGCGGCGATCGGCATCGTCGAAGGCTCGGACGAGCTGCGCCAGAAGCTGGAACGCAACGCGACGCGCTGGCGCGCGGGCCTGACCGGCCTCGGCTTCAGGCTGGTTCCCGGTGCGCACCCGATCGTGCCGGTGCTGCTCGGCGACGCGGCCCTGGCCGGTCGCTTCGCGCAGGCGCTGTTCGAGCGCGGCGTGTACGCGGTGGCGTTCTCGTACCCGGTGGTGCCGATGGGCCAGGCGCGCATCCGCACGCAGATGTCGGCGGCGCTCGGGGACGATGACCTCGAGCACGCGCTCACGGCGTTCGCCGCCGTCGGCAGGGAGCTGCAGGTGATCGCGTAGCGTCGAGCGTCGAGCTCCGCCGCCCCTCACCAGTCCAGGACGACCTTGCCCGACCGGCCTTCCTTGAGCGACTGGAAGCCGGTGAGGAAGTCGTCGACCGGGAAGCGATGGGTGATGACCGCGCCGACATCGAGCCCGCTCTGGATCATCGCCGTCATCTTGTACCAGGTCTCGAACATCTCGCGGCCGTAGATGCCCTTCAGCACCAGCCCCTTGAAGATCACCATGCTCCAGTCGATCGCGACCTTGCCCGGCATGATGCCGAGGATGGCGATGCGCCCGCCGTGGTTCATCGCGCCGAGCATCTGCTGGAAGGCGTCGCCGTTGCCGGACATCTCCATGCCGACGTCGAAGCCCTCGGTCATGCCGAGATCGTGCATCACCGCGTCGATCGGTCCCTGGCGCGGATTGTACGTGCGCGTCGCGCCCATGCGCTTGGCCAGCTCCAGGCGGTAGTCGTTGACGTCCGAGACCACGACGTGGCGCGCGCCGACGTGGCGCGCGATCGCCGCCGCCATGCAGCCGATCGGACCGGCGCCGGTGATCAGCACGTCCTCGCCGACCAGGTCGAACGACAGCGCGGTGTGCGTCGCGTTGCCGAGCGGATCGAAGATCGCCGCGAGCTCGTCCGGGATGTCGTCGGGCAGCTTGAAGGCGTTGACCGCCGGCAGGCTGAGGAACTCGCCGAAGCATCCGGGGCGGTTGACGCCGAGCCCGACCGTGTTGCGGCACAGGTGGCGCCGACCCGCGCGGCAGTTGCGGCAGTGCCCGCAGGTGACGTGGCCTTCGCCCGACACGCGATCGCCGCGTGCGAACCCGGCGACGTGCGAGCCGACCTCCTCGACGACGCCGACGAACTCGTGGCCGGTGACCATCGGCACCGGGATGGTCTTCCGCGACCATTCGTCCCAGTCGAAGATGTGCAGGTCGGTGCCGCAGATCGCGGTCTTGCGCGTGCGGATCAGCAGGTCGTTCGGCCCGATCGTCGGCACCGGCACGCGCTCCATCCACAGCCCGGGTTCGCGTCGCGCCTTGACCAGGGCCTTCATCGTGGTGGGCGTTCCGGGCATGCGGTCTCCGCTGCCCGCATCTGATCGACCCGTCGCCGCGGTGCGAGCGGCGACCGTCACGGACGACCTTGAATGGCACGCGCGGGCTCTAGCGTCGCGACGCACGTCGCCCAGCCCCCGGAGCGCACCATGGCCCAGCCGAAGCACAAAGTCGCGATGCTCACCGCGGGCGGTCTGGCACCGTGCCTGTCATCGGCCGTCGGCGGCCTGATCGAGCGCTACAGCGAGCTCGCGCCGGAGATCCCGCTCATCGGCTACCTCGGCGGGTACAAGGGCCTGCTCCTGGGCGACAAGGTCGAGGCCACCGCCGAGGTCCGCGCCAACGCCGCGGTGCTGCACCGCCACGGCGGCAGCCCGCTCGGCAACAGCCGGGTCAAGCTGACGAACGTCGCCGATTGCGTGAAGCGCGGCCTGGTGAAGGACGGCCAGGATCCGCTCAAGGTCGCGGCCGAGCAGCTGACCCGCGACGGCGTCACCATCCTGCACACCATCGGCGGCGACGACACCAACACGACCGCCGCCGATCTCGCCAAGTACCTCGCGTCCAACGGCTACGCGCTGACCGTCGTCGGCCTGCCCAAGACCATCGACAACGACGTCGTGCCGATCCGCCAGAGCCTCGGCGCGTGGACCGCCGCCGAGCAGGGCGCGCTGTTCTTCGCCAACGTGGTCAACGAGCAGTCGGCCAATCCGCGCATGCTCATCGTCCACGAGGTCATGGGGCGCAACTGCGGCTGGCTGACCGCGGCGACCGCGCGCGAGTACCGCCGCCGGCTTGCCGCGCTCGAGTTCCTGCCGCAGTTCAACCTGCCGCGCTCGCATCAGGACCTCGACGCCGTCTACATCCCCGAGATGGAGCTCGACATCGCCGCCGAGGCCAAGCGCCTCAAGGCGGTGATGGACCGCAAGGACTGCGTGAACATCTTCGTCGCCGAGGGCGCCGGCCTCGAGACCATCGTCAGGGAGATGGAATCGCGCGGCGAAGCCGCCGAGCGCGACGCCTTCGGCCACGTCAAGCTCGACAAGGTCAACGTCGGCACCTGGTTCTCGAAGCAGTTCGCCAAGCTGCTCGGCGCCGAGAAGGCGCTGGTGCAGAAGAGCGGCTACTTCGCTCGCGCCGCCGCCGCCAACACCGACGACCTGCGCCTGATCAAGAGCTGCGTCGACCTCGCGGTCGACTGCGGCATGCGCGGCATCTCCGGCGTGATCGGCCACGACGAGGAGCGCAACGGCATCCTGCGCGCGATCGAGTTCCCGCGCATCAAGGGCGGCAAGCCCTTCGACCTGGCGACGCCGTGGTTCGACGAGCTGCTCAAGGGCATCGGCCAGCCGGTGGGCAAGCGCGTGGCGGTGAAGCACGGAGCGGACGAGTAGGCGACGTCGAGCGCCCGGAGCGGAGGCGACCGCTATTCGTTCTGATGCAGCAGCAGCGAGTCGCGCAGCAGCACGGAGATCCTCCCCAGCGGCAGCTCCATCTCGAGCCCGACGCTGCCCTGGACACCGGTCTTGCAGGCGAATTCGAAGGCGACCTCGTCGAGCACCGGATCGGGGATGTCGTCGTCGGGCAGGAACGAGCGCACGATGCGCGTCAGGTCGATGCGCACGACCACCAGGCCCGGCGTCCCATCGGGGCGGCCCGCCTGCTGGATGCGGCCGAGGGTCTCCGCGGCCAGCGCCGGCACATCGGCCTGATCGCTCTGCACCTCGATGACATGGCTCTCGGTGGCGACGCGCACGGCGCTGCGCGTCTCGCCCGGCAGCGCGCGCTGCTGACCGGCGCGGTCGCCGACCACGACCTCGCTGGGGGCGACCGCGACCTGGCCGGGCTCGGCGAGGGCCGACGCGATGCTCTGCTCCAAGGCCGCGAGCTCGGCGCCGCGCGGCTGTTCGCAGGCGAAGCGGCTGATGGTGCGGGCCGGATGTCCGCCCGCGGCGGGCACGAGGTCGAAGGCGGCGGCGAAGGAGCCCTGCTCATCGAGGATCGTCCACTGCTCGTTCCACGCCTTCTCGACCGCCTCGTTCCAGCGCTGCGCGCCGAGGCGCGGGCCCATCTCCGCGGCGAGGTCGACGCCGAGGCGCTCGAGCTCGCCCTGCCACGAGATGCCGCCGTGCACGGTCATGACGGTGTGGTCGCTGGTCAACGCCGGCAGCAGGCGGCTCGCCTGGTTGCGCTGGTTGGCCATCCACTGCGCCAGCGGCGTGCCCATGCGGGCGACGGCGCGCGCCGAGATCAGCCAGGAGTCCTCGACCTGACCGGGACCCAGCGCCCACGACACGCTCTGCACCTGTTCGATGAGGGCCGGCATGGCGGCGAGCGCGTAGCTCGCCGCGGCGACGCCCGCCTGGGCGGCGGCGCCGTCGAGATCGGGCAGCGGCAGCTCGACCCCCGCGGCGTTGCCGGTGAGGAAGGTTCCGGAAGCCTCGAACACGAGCTTCGGATGAAGTTCGTTGATCGCCGCCAACGGCATCGCGGCCAGCGCGGCGCACTCGCCGGGCGTGCGCGCGACGTACGCGGTGTCGTTCTGCACCAGCACGCGGTACTCGTTGTTCACCTTCTCGCCGACCTGGCTGAAGATCGTCGTGCCGTCGCGTTGGCCCATCTGCACCATCGGCGGGCCCAGCCCGACGGCGCCGAAGTCCTTCATGAACTGCGGCCGCTGGCCCGCGGCGATCGGGATGATCGCGACCAGGGGCGACGCGCCCTCGCGCCAGGCGAGGATCGCCGGCCGCTGCAGATCGATGCCGCTCAGGCCGCGCGTGCCGTAGAGGAACTGGGCGACCGCGTTGCGCAGCTGCCCGTCCTTGGCGCCGGCGGTGTTGGCGTAGCTGGAGAGCTCCCGATCGAGCCAGAACGGATCGTTGATGCGCAGGGTCGCGGTCGCCGACGCGAGGATCTGCGCTCCGTTCGCCGCCTGCGCCTGCGCGGCCGATGCCGAGCCGGCGACGGCGACGAGCAGTGCGAGCGACGCCAAGGACGGTCGGTGGCGAGACATGCTCCCCCTCATGGTACCACCTGAGTCACGGCGGCGAAACCGTCGGACGAAGCAGGGCCAGGGTCTCGCAGGCCTCGGCCACATGCAACGGGGCGACGTCGATCCGCCAATGGTCGGTGGCCGGGGAGCGGCTGGCGGCCGTGACCACGCCCAGGACCAGCCCACGCGGGATGGTCGGCGGCTGGGCGGCGGTGACCACGCGCTGGCCGGGCTCGATCAGCAGGCCTTGACGGTCCTCGACGAAATCGAGGCGGAGCCCGCCACGGGTGCCATTGCCGGCGAGCACCCCCTCGGCCACCACCCGGTCGTCGGCCATGAGCACCGCCGGAACGCGGCTTTCCGCATCGGTGACCTGCCGCACCGAGGACCGCCCCTCGTTCACCCCGTCGACCACGCCGACCAGGCTCCAGCCGACGATCGCCGCCATCCCGGCCTCGACGCCGTCGAGCGATCCGAAGTCGATCTCGACGTAGCGCCTGCCCTGGCGCGTGCTTCGGGCGATGACGTGCGGCCGGCCGAGCAGCGCGTCGCGCGGGTCGATGCCGCCCTCGCCCCGGATCGACTCGTACTCCGCTAGTCGCCCACGCAGCGTCGCCAGCTCGGCCTGCGCGTTGGCCAGCGCCTCGACGGTGCGGGTCGCTTCGGCGCCGTCGGAAGCCAGGCCGGCACCGGCCATCGCGCGTTGCCACGGCTCGAGCAGGCCGGCCTGGCGGTGCCATGCCTGCTGGACCACCTCGCTCGCCACCAGCACCAGGCCGACGGCGACCAGGATGCCGGCGACCAGGATCTGGCGGGGCGGCGTGGGCATAGGGGTGCGCATGGTCAGACGAGCCGGCGACGGCGCAACCGTAGCCACAGAAGCTCGGACGCCGGCCACGCTTGCGATCGTGACCGATCCGGGCTACTCCAATGCAGGATCCCCTCTGCTCCCATGGACCGGCCCCTGCACCTCCTGATCGTCGACGATCGACCCGAGTCGGTCTTCCTGCTGAGCGAATTCCTGCTCAAGCGGCACCACCGCGTCGAGGTCTCGAGCGACATGCGCGAGGCGCTCGGCGCCACCCTGCGCCGCCGCGGCCATGGCGACCCGTACGATCTGGTTATCGCCAACGCCTGCATGCCGCAGATGAGCGGCATCGAGCTGCTGCGCGACCTGCGCGGGCGCAACGACCCGACCATGGTCGCGCTGCTCGACGCGTTCGGGGATCTCGATGCGCAGTCGTACCGCGAGGCCGAGGCGCTGGGCTGCGCCACCTTCCTCGACAAGCCGATCGACCTGGGGAGGGTCGAGCGGCTGCTGGCGGTGGTCACCACCGCGACCGGCGGCAGCGGCAGTGGCGGCGGCAGCGGCGGCGGCGGACAGCCGCGTGCGGCATCGCAATCGTACCGGCGCACGGATTCGCAGATCATCCACGGCAGCGAACAGTTCACGCTCCAGCCGGTCGTGACCGCGCAGGTCGCCCCGAAACCCGTCGCGACGACCGCCTACCAGCGCACGCCGTCGTCCGCGCAGCTTCCCGGCAGCGACGCCCACGTCCGCAACACCACGACCACGCGCCGCGCCAAGCCCCAGGGCGAGGAGCCGTTCTTCGGCACGGCCAAGATCGTGCGCCCGGTCGGCGGCAGCACCGAACGCACGCCCAAGCCGCTGACGCCCAACCCCTTCAGCGGGGTGTACACGCCGGCGACCAAGCAGCCGGATCCGTTCGCCGCGAAGTACGAGACCAGCCGGACACGGCGCAGCGTCTCGAGCGTGATGCCGCCGGGCAGCCTCGGCGCCCCGCCGCCCAAGCCCGGCGGAGATTCCGCGCCGCCGCAGCATCCCGGTTCGGGCAGCGGCTCGCGCGACGCCGCGCTCGAGCGGCGCGTGCTCTGCGCCGCCTGCCGCAAGGAATTCGTCGTCGCGCACCGCGCGCAGGAATTCACGGTCAACTGCATGCATTGCGGCCAGCTCAACCGGGTCCAGCCGCGGCCGATGCGCGGGTAGGCGCGCGCGCCGCGGCGTGGCGACGATGCCGCCGCGGTGGCTGCGGCTGCGATTGCACGCCGCGGCAGCGCGGCGACAACGATCGCCATGGCGCGCGCAGGCGATCCCGGCGCCGCTGATCCCGCGGCCGCCGCGCACCCGGGCGCGATCCGCGGCGCGATCGACGACTACCTCGCCCAGCTGCGCGACGTGCGCCAGGCGAGCGAGCACACGCTGCGCGCCTATCGCCACGATCTCGACGACCTCGCCTCGTGGCTCGCCGTCGAGGCGGCGGACGTCCTGACCGTCGAGCAGCTCGAAGCGCGCAGCCTGCGCTCGTTCATCGTCGATCGCGCGGCCGCCGGCGGCTCGGCGGCGACCAACGCGCGCCGCGTCGCCGCGGTGCGCGCCTTCGGCCGCTGGCTGGCCGAGAGCGAGCGCCTGACCGGCAACCCGGCCGCCGCGCTGCGCGGTCCGCGGCGCGGCCGCAAGCTGCCGCACTGGCTGGAACGCGACGAGGTCGACGCGCTGCTCGCCGCGCCGGCGGGGGACGATCAGCGCGCGCGCCGCGACCGCGCCATCCTCGAGCTGCTCTACTCGACCGGCATGCGCGTCGGCGAGCTGGTGGCGCTGACCGACGAGCGCATCGACCTGTTCGGCGGCGTGGTCGTCGTGCGCGGCAAGGGCCGCAAGGAGCGCCTCGCGCCGGTCGGCGGCCCGGCGGTGCGCGCGCTCGAGGCCTACGTGCTCGGCCGCGACGCCGCGCACGGCCGGCAGAAGCGGCGATCGACCTTCCTCAGCCTGCGCGGCCGGCCCCTCGCGGATCGCGACATCCGCAGGATCCTGCTGCGCGCGATCCGGATCGCGGGACTCTCGACCAGGACGACGCCGCACACCCTGCGCCACACGTTCGCCACCCATCTGCTCAAGGCGGGGGCCGACATCCGCGCGGTCCAGGAGCTGCTCGGTCACGCCAGCCTGAACACGACGCAGATCTATACGCACCTGACCCTCGACGCGCTGCGCGCGGTGTACGCGAAGGCCCATCCGCGGGCCTGACCGCCGGGCTGTGGTCGCCGCGCCTGCGCTGGTTACGGTCTGCCGCCATGCGCTCCTTCCCGCTGATCCCGCTGCCCGCCGTGCTGGCCCTGGCCGCGCTGGTGGTCGTCGCCTGCGAGCCGCGCCGCCCCCTGGCGCGCGCCGAGGTCGTCGGCAAGGCGGACTCGCTGCAACGCGCGATCGGCGCCGACTGGGGCGCGCCGATCGCGGTGCTGCCGCCGGACGGCGCCGATGCCGATGGCCGGCGCTGGTGGCAGGTGACGTACGCGCCCGGGGCGAGCGGCGCCGACCGCGTCGTGCTGGTCGACCACGACACCGGCTGGGCGCGCCTGCCTCCGGCGGGATGGCGCATCAGGCCGGCGGCCGGCGCGGGCGGCGCCGCGGCGGCCCCGGACGCGCTGCAGCCAGGCGCCGACCTGCTCATCGTCGCCACGGCGCGCGATCGCGGCGCCGAGGAGCTGGCGCGCGAGGTCGAACGCCTCAACGCCCTCGCGCGGAACACCGGGCTGGCGCCGCGCTTCTCGCTGCGCGACGCGCGCGGTGAGACGCAGATCGTCTACGGCTGGAGCGGCGACGCCGGCATGCGACGCGACGACGCGGTCCGCGACTGGCTGCGCATGCGCACGCCGTACGCCGATGCGTACTGGGTCGAGCTCGCACAATAGCCGCGCGTTTTCCCTTTCTTCGCAGGGCACGGATCGGAGCGTCGCGACATGAACGAGGCGCCGCTGTTGACGATCGTCATCCCGATCAAGAACGAGGAGGAGACCATCCCGGCGCTCGCCGCCGAGGTCGACGCGGCGATGCGCGGCGTCGAGTACGCGTGGGAAGCGCTGTGGGTCGACGATGGCTCCAACGACCGCAGCCTGGCGCTGCTGCAGGCGCTGCCGTCGCCACACCGCTGGATCAGCTTCGACCGCAACCACGGGCAGTCGGCCGGGTTCGCCGCCGGCTTCCGGCACGCGCGCGGGACCTGGGTCGGGACCATCGACGGCGATGGGCAGAACGATCCCGCCGACCTGCCGCGCCAGCTCGCGCACGCGCAGAAGACCGGCGTCGACATGGTCAACGGCTACCGCGCCTCGCGGCGCGACTCGCTGGTGCGCAAGATCAGCTCGAAGGTCGGCAACGGCATGCGCACCTGGCTCACCGGCCGGACCGTGCGCGACGTCGGCTGCTCGACCCGGGTGGTGAAGCGCGTCGCGGTCGTCGACCTGCCGTTCTTCCACGGCAACCACCGCTTCATCCCGACGCTGGTCGAGATGCGCGGTTTCCGGATGGACGAGATCGCCGTCAACCACCGCCCACGCGCGGGCGGGCGCAGCAAGTACGGCGTCCTCAACCGCATGTGGTCGGGACTTATGGACTGCTTCGGGGTGCGTTGGTTGCGCAAGCGCAACCGGCTGTGGCGCGTGGTGGGCGAGAAGCAGGCCTGAACGTCACCGTTCAAAGCGCGCGACTTCGCGCAGGCTCGGCGTTGTCGCCGGCGCACAGTAGGCTTAGGCGCACTGGTACGGCGCCGGGAATGGTGGCTGAATGGGTACGGCACTGGCGCGTTGGCGTGAGCGTCATTGGCACGGCGACGCGATCGCGAAGACGACTTCGGCGTGGCGATGGCCAGGCCTGGTCCTAGCGTTCGCGTTCCTCGCGACCCTCGCATTCATGCCGCAATTCACCGACGCCATCGATGTCGGCCTGTCCACGGGCTGGCTGCTGTTCGGCTTCGCCGCGCAGGCGCTCTTCACCGCGCGGCTCGCGGTGCAGTGGGCGGCGAGCGAGCGCGCCGGCAAGAGCGTCGTCAACGCGTCGTTCTGGTGGTGGAGCATGGCCGGCGGGCTGATGCTCGGCTTCTACTTCGCCATGCGCGGCGACCCCGTCGGCTACCTGGGCCAGCTGTTCGGCACGCTGGTCTACGCCCGCAACCTGTGGCTGATCGCCGCCGGCCGACGCTGGGCGATCGCCGGTCTGGCGGCGATGCTCGGCTCGAGCGTGGCCGCGTACTACCACCTGCCGACCCAGGAGGCGCACAGCGGCGGGCTGCCGTGGGGCTGGCTGGCGTTCGGCTTCGCCGCGCAGGGGCTCTTCACGGCGCGCATGCTGGTGCAGTGGCTGGCGAGCGAACGCGTGAAGGCGAGCGTCGTGCCGGTCGCGTTCTGGTGGCTGTCGATCGCCGGCGGCTTCTGCCTCGGCCTCTACTTCATCCGCCGCGGCGACCCCGTCGGCGTCATCGGCCAGGTCTTCGGCGTGGTCGTCTACGCGCGCAACCTGTGGCTGATGCATGCGAACGACGAGACGGTCGTGGTCGCCGAGCGCGCCGACCGGGCAGACGAGACGACCGTGGAACCGGTGCTGCGCGAACCACCGCGCTCGTCCGACCGCCGTCCGGCCATCGTCGGCTCGCGCTGAGCGGCCACGCCCCGCGCCCGGCCGAGGCTACAGCCGCCAACGCATGTAGAGCCAGAGGCTGGGCACCGCCGCGACCAGCAGCGCCGCGCCCGTCACCACCGCCGGATCGGCGGCGACGGTGTCGCCGACGATCCCGCTCATGCCGATGATGATCAGCGGCACCGAGGCCATGCCCGCGGCGGTGATCGACGCCACGATCAGGTTGTCCTTGTTGCGGAAGCGCACGAAGAGCGGCAGCGCGGCCATGACCGCCAGCAGCGGTCCGAACGCCGCCGCCCAGCGGCCGTAGGCGATGCCGCGGTTGCGGCCGCCGCCGCGCGCCAGCAGCTCCGGACCCGTCAGGGTGTGCGCCGGCAGCAGCTCGCGGTAGAGGCGCGTCGGGCCGTACGGCAACGCCAGCTCGTCGACCAGGTCGATGCGCGCGGGCGTCGAATGGCGATAGCTGCCGTCGGGCAGGATCTCGAAGCGGCACAGCCCGCCCTCGAGACGCCACGCCGAGCCGTCCCAGAGCAGGCGATCGCCGACCACCAGGCCCCCGGAAGGAGGGGCGATCGCCACGAGGGAGAAGTCGAAGTCCTCCTGGTCGCGGATCTTGGTGTGGGCGATGAACCAGGCGGCTCCGGTCTCGAGCACCTGCCAGCACTTGCCGTCGCGATCCTGCTTGTCGATCAGGTCGTCGATCCGCTCCGATTCGGCGCTGTACGGCGGCACGATGCGGTCCGCGAGCATCGCCGAGGCGACGCCGATGATCGCCGCGAGCGCCAGGAGGGCGCGCGTCGCGCCGCGCGTGCCGCGGCCGCCGGCGGACAGCGCGACGAATTCGCCGCGCTTGAGCATCGGCGCGCACACCGCGAGGCAGGCCATCAGCAGCGCGGGCGCGGCGACCGCGACGATCCACTCCGGGATCTTGAGCAGGTAGAAGCGCGCGATCAGGCGCGCGCCGTCCTCGTGGTCGAGCGCGCCGCCGACGCGATTGGTCAGGTCGAGGCCGACGATGATCACGACCAGCACGGTCAGGATCATGACGAAGGCCAGGGCCGCCCGGCGCAGCAGGTAGCGGTCGAGCAGCGCGATCATCGCCGCCGCCACAGCAGCCAGCCGCCGTAGGCGCCGATGGCGATGATCGGCGGCCACAGGATGAAGCCGGGATCGAACGCCAGCTCGCCGCGCAGGTTCTTGGCCGTGATCATCGGCCCGATGATCGTCGCGACGACCACGACGATGCCCAGGCACATCGCGAAGAGGCGGTTGCCGCGGCCCAGCGACAGGCCCAGCCCGCAGGCGAAGGCCCAGTAGGCGAGCACCGCCACCGGCAGCACCAGGCGCAGGTGCAGCGTGCGCTGCAGATCGCGCAGGTGCTTGGGCGAGCGGCCCTCCTCGCGCTGGATGCGGTCGAAGTTCGCGATGCGGTCGGCGAGCGTCCGCGTGGTCATGGTCTCGGGGCGCAGCGAGACGTCGCCGCGGTTCTGGAACAGCTTCACGCGGTCGCCCGGGTTCTCGTTGATCGTCTCCCAGTCGTTGGCGCGGATCGACCAGTGGTTCTCGATGAACACGCTGACCAGCTCGCGCGGCTTGCCCGGCTTGGGCGGCTGCGACTGGATCAGCGCCGGCTCGATCAGGTCGAAGCCGAGCTGCTGCTCCGTCTCCAGCCACAGCCAGCGCGCCTCCGGGGCGTAGCAGACCCGGCGGCCATCGCTCGACTCGTGGACCGCGAAGACGTGGCGCAGGCGCTGGCTCTCGGCGCCGACCGCGGCGAGGACGGTGCGCTCATCGACCGTCCCCGCCGGTCCCTTGCGATCCTTGGCCACGATCGGCACCCGGCGCGCGACCTGGGTCGCGATCATCTGCTGCGCGAGCTGGCTCTCGCCCTCGAAGACGCGGCGCATCGCAGCGGGCATCAGCCAGTGCGAGGCGTAGGCCACCAGCAGCGCGAGGATGCACGCCAGCGGCAGGAGCGCGCGCGCGACGCCCCAGGTGCTGATGCCCCCGGCCATGAGCGCGGTGATCTCGCCCTCCTCGCGCATGCGGCCGATGACGCCGAGCAGCGCGGTGACCATCGCCAGGGGCAGGACGATGACGCCGAGGAACACGAACTGGTCGACGAGGAACAACGCCACCGCGTCGAGCGGCGCGCCCTTGCGCACCAGCGGCGCGCCCAGCGCGAGTCCGATCAGCGCGAGGTACGCGGTCGCATAGACCACGAACCACCCGATCGCCTCGCGCAGCACCGCGTGCCGGAGCGTCCGCATGGCGGGCGATGATCGGGCCGACGGCGGGAGGGGCCAGGTCGGAGGCGCGCGCGGCGCGAGGCGCGAGGCGCGAAGGCCCTCGTGAAACGCTCAGCCCACCGCGGAACGGTGGGCTGTCGTGTTCAGCTCGGCTTGACGTCGCCGGCAGGCGGTGGTGGCGGCGTTGCCGCGGGCGGTGCCGCTTCCGGCGGGGTGGTGGCCGGCGCGGTGCTGGCCGCGACCACGGGCGCCGGCGTCGCCGCCGCGGGCGCTGCGGCCGAGACCTTCGCCGCGTCCTGCTTCGCTTCCTCCTCGAGCTCCTTGGCCAGCTGGTCGAGATCCTCGAGATCCTCGTCGTCCCAGTAGTCGTCCTCGCGGACCACGAGGTAGGTCAGCATGCCGCCGCCGACGAACAGGTTGAGGCAGTAGCCGAAGATCAGCGCGCCGATCAGAATCTGCCAGATGCCGGTGATCGTGCCCGTGACCTTGTGCCAGCCGGTGATCGTCGTCGGCTCGACGGCGTTCACCGTGGCCGGCTGCGCGGCCAGACCGCGCAGCGAGGCGGGCAGCACCGGCGGGATGACGCTCCCGGCCCAGCCGAAGGACGTCTCGCGCACGTGGCGCGCCTGGGCCTCGGTCTGGATCAGGCCGGTGCCGGGCATGCGCCGCGCCACCTCGGTGAGCCGATCCATGCCGCCGAACGCGATCGCGTTGCTGATCGAGATCAGGATCCAGATCAGCACCAGGCTGCCGACCAGGATGTGCGGCTTGGTGCCGACCGCCTCGAAGGTGTCGACGACGTTGTCGAACCAGCCGTGCTTGCGGATCGCGACGATCGCCGGGAACACGAACAAGCTGAGCAGCACCGCGCACGCGAGCAGGGTGATGAACAGGCCGAGCAGGAAGCCGAGCGGATAGAGCAGCGCGTAGATCGCCGGGCCGACGAGCGGGATAGAGCCGATCAGCTCGGGGATGGCGATCAGCACGTAGAAGCCGCCGAGCAGGCCCATCAGGAACACCGGCACCATGATCGCCGGCAGCAGCCGGTTCTTGTACTGGCCGATCGCCTCCTTGAAGGACAGGAACTCGTCGTCGAGCAGGTCCGCCTTCATGAAGACCGCGACCAGCGTCGCGCCGAGGCTGAAGATGACCAGGGCGACCGTGATCCACAGCCAGCCGACGACCTCGGCCAGCAACGGCACGTCGCCGAGCTTGCCGCCGATGGTCACGCCGAGCTTGTTCCACAGTCCGATGGCGAGCATCGTCGCCGCGGAGACCAGCATGCACTTGGGCTTGAAGGCGAGCATCGGCGCCGTGAACAGGTCCTTCCACGACCACTGGCGCGGCTCGGGCTTCCATTCGCCGGCCGTCGTCTCGGCCGCCGCCTTGCCCGCCGCCTGAGCCTCGGCGGTCTTCGCGGAGGGATCCGGACGGGCGGAATCTGGCGTGGCTGTGACGGCATCCGCCATTGCGGGACTCCCCAAGGGGTTGGTACGACGGCGCGGATGCTAGATGCCGCGCCGCTCGGACGCAACCGCAGCCCCGCGCAACCAGTACCCGGACCGCGGCCGATGCCGCGCGACGGCGCGTGCCGGCCGTCGCCGCCTGGGAGCGTAAAGCGTCGCATCCGGCGCCGGAAGCACGCGGGCAATGCGTCGTCGGCCGGCTAGCGTCGCGCCCGACGCGAGGAGAACGATCCCATGGCGAAGTCCCCCTACCCGTTCGACGACGACTTCCTGCTCGACACCAAGGCGGCGCGCCGGCTCTACCACGAGCACGCCGCGCGCATGCCGATCATCGACTACCACAACCACCTGCCGCCGGCCGACATCGCCGGCGACCGGGTGTTCCCGAACCTCCAGCGCATCTGGCTCGAAGGCGACCACTACAAGTGGCGGGCGATGCGCAGCGACGGCGTGCCGGAGCGGCTGATCACCGGCGACGCCGACGACCGCGCGAAGTTCCAGGCATGGGCGGAGACCGTGCCGCGCACGCTCGGCAACCCGCTCTGGCACTGGACGCATCTCGAGCTGCGCCGGCCGTTCGGGATCGAACGCCTGCTCGATGGCGCCTCCGCGCAGCGCATCTGGGAGCGAGGCGAGGCGTTGCTCGCCAAGAAGCAGTTCAGCGTGCGCGGCATCCTCGCGCAGATGGATGTGCGCGTCGTGTGCACCACCGACGATCCGGCCGACGACCTCGCCCACCATCGCGCCCTCGCGGCCGATCCGAAGGCGACGCTGCGCATGCTGCCGACCTGGCGCCCCGACCGCGTCATGGCGATCGACGATCCGAGCGCGTTCAACGCCTGGATCGCTCGCCTGGGCGAGACCGCCGGCGTCGGCATCGCCGCCTTCGCCGACCTCACCGAGGCCCTCGACCGTCGCCACCAGGCGTTCCACGACCTCGGCTGCCGCCTGTCCGATCACGGGCTCGACACCATCTGGGCCGAGGACTTCAGCGAGGACGACCTGGCGCGGTCGTTCGCGCGCCTGCGCGCCGGAGAGACCCTCGACCGCGACGCCGCCGCGCGGTGGCGCTCGGGCTGGCTGCACCTCGGCGCCGTCATGGACCATGGGCGCGGGTGGGCACAGCAGTTCCACATCGGCGCGCAGCGCAACAACAACACGCGCATGCGGCTCGCGCTGGGGGCCGACAGCGGCTTCGACTCGATCGGCGAGGGCGACTACGCGAAGCCGCTGGCCCTCTTCCTCGACCGCCTCGACCGCGACGACCGCCTCGCGCGGACGATCCTCTACAATTCGAACCCGCGCGACAACGCGATGCTCGCCTCGATGTGCGGGAACTTCCAGGACGGCTCGACGCCGGGGAAGATCCAGTACGGCGCCGCGTGGTGGTTCCTCGATCAGAAGGCCGGCATGGAGGACCACCTCGACGCGCTCGAGAGCCTGTGCCTGCTGTCGCGCTGGGTCGGCATGCTCACCGATTCGCGGTCGTTCCTCTCCTTCACCCGCCACGAGTACTTCCGGCGCATCCTGTGCGCGCGCCTCGGCCGGCGGATCGAGGACGGCGAACTGCCGCGCGACATCGCGATGGTCGGGAGCCTGGTCGAGGACGTCAGCTACCGCAACGCCGAGCGGTGGTTCGGGTTCGGGGCGGTCGCGGCGGCGAAGGCCAAGAAGCGCCGCGCCGGCTGACGCGTCGCGCGCATCGCGGCGCCCGCGTCCGCCCGGCTCAGTTCACGTGGTAGACCACGTCGAACGCGGCGCCCTGGGCCTCGTCGTAGTCGTAGCCGATGACGTCCTCGGCGTCGGGACCGTCGCCGATCGCCGTGATCGCGCCGTCGATGACCACCGTGATGGTGTGCCGCCCGATCGGCAGGGATGCGGGCAGGCGCAGGGTCACCTGGCGATCGGGGCCGACGACGACCGTGGTTTGCACGCGCAGCATGGCCACCTCCACCGGGAGAGTGTACCACGCCCGCCACCACCGCGGCGACGTCCTTCCCGCCTCCCTGATCGGCCCTAAGCGGCGTCGACCGCACCAGCTGCGAAGAACCTCCTCGCCGCGCCGCGATCCCCGACACGCCCCGTCGGTACGATCACCGGGCAGGAGCCCGATCATGACCCATGCCCCGCACGAAGACGGCGTCCGGCACCTCGCCCGACTGCTCAAGGACATGCCGATCGGCATGCTGACCACGATCGACGAGCACGGCCAGCTGCATAGCCGGCCGATGGCGACCCAGCAGACCGAATTCGATGGCGACCTGTGGTTCTTCAGCCCGTGGTCATCGCACAAGAGCGAGGAGATCCGCGCGCGGCCGCAGGTGAACGTCAGCTACGGATCGGCGAACGGCACCTGGCTGTCGATCAGCGGCACCGCCGAACTGTCGAACGACCAGGCGAAGAAGCATGAGCTGTGGAACCCGATGCTGCTGACCTGGTTCCCGAAGGGCGTCGACGATCCGGACCTCGCGCTGCTGCGCGTGCGCGTCGAGCGCGCCGAGTACTGGGAGAAGGCGGGCAGCGGACTGCGCACCATCGGCGGCTTCCTCGCCGCGGTCACCACCGGTCGACGGTCCGATATGCAGGGCGAGCACGAGGTCATCGATCTCGATCAACGCTGACGCCCGGACGCCGGCCGTCGCCAGGCCTGACCTCGGCGACCGGCCGGGCGGCGGACGAGCCTGACACGCCCGGCGACGCGGTTGCGCCGGGCATTCCCGGGCGACCATGGCCGGCGTGTCGCTCGCCGCCATCGCCCGTCTGACCATCGCGGATTCGTCGCGCCAGCCCGTCACCTGGCTGATGACCCTGCTGTCGCTGGCGCTCGTCGGGCTCAGCGCGGTCTTCGGCATGTTCAACTTCGAGACCGCCGACCGCCTGCGCATGCTCTGCACCGCCGGCGTCGCCGTCGCCGTGGTGCACGGGCTGTTCCTCGGCGTGGTGCTCGCCTCGACGTCGGTCCACGACGAGCTGGCCCAGCGCACCGCCCTGACCCTCTTCGCCAAGCCGGTCGGCCGTGGGGCCTTCCTCATCGGCAAGGCGCTGGGCGTCTGGCTGGTCGTCGCCGCGACGACGCTGGCGATCGCCGGCGCCCACGTCGCCGTGGTCGCGTGGGCCGCGGACAGCGGCTTCGAGTTCACCGGAGGGGGCGGCCACGATC
>DASPLE010000063.1:0-20192 GCA_035627695.1 Planctomycetota bacterium | reverse complement strand
CAGAAGGTCGTCACGCTCTCGGCGCCGCGGCTCGGCGGCGGCCGGCTGACCAGGTTGTACTCGGCCGCGCCCAGCAGGTGCTCCGGCGGGCGGCAGCCGTACTGGCCGAGGTCGATCAGGCGCTGCTCGTGCTCGACGCGGCAGCCCAGCTGGAAGCCCTTGGCCTTGTGCTCGACGCCGCGCTCGACCAGGCGCTGGATCAGCGCGCGCGCGCTGTGGCCTGGGGCGATCAGGGTCAGCGGCGCGCCGATACGCTCGCCGGTGTCGAGGACCACGCCGCCGCAGCGCGCGCGGCCGGTCGGATCCGGCTCGGCGATGACGTCGGCGACGGTGGTCTCCCAGCGGAAGCGCCCGCCCCATTCCTCGATCCGACGGCGCAGGCGCTTGGCCATGTGCGGCAGGATGTCCGAGCCGATGTGCGGATGGTGCCGCCACAGGATGTGCTTCGGCGCGCGCGCGGCGACGAACGCTTCCAGCAGGAAGCGCATGCGCCGGTCCTTCACCCGGGTGTAGAGCTTGCCGTCCGAGTACGTGCCCGCGCCGCCCTCGCCGAACAGGTAGTTGCTCGCGGGATCGAGCTGCCGCGTGTCGTGGAAGCGCGCCAGGTCCCCGGTGCGGCGATCGGCGTCCCGGCCGCGATCGAGGATCAGCGGCTTGCAGCCGTACATCGCCAGCAGGTACGCGGCCATGATGCCCGCGGGCCCGGTGCCGACGATCACCGGGTGCAGGGGCAAGTCGTCGCGCGGCTTCAGGCGGTGGAGCGAATCGTCCTCGCCCGGCGCGTCGGTGACGACCGTGGTGCCGTCCCATTCGCTGACCGCGGCGCCGTCGCGGACCTCGGCGGTCAGCTGGTAGAGGAAGTGCAGCCGCGGCTTCTGGCGCGCGTCGAGCGAGCGGCGCTTGATCTCGTAGCGCAGGACGTCGCCCGGCTGCACGCGGCAGTGGCGCGCGATCCATGGCTTGAGGTGGTGGTCCAGCGACTGGGTCGGCAGCTTGGCCGCCTCGTCGAGCGGGATGGTCAGGCGCTCGATGAGGACGTGTTGCGGCATAGGGGGGCGTCGGGACGGGCTGCGCCGCCAGGCATTGTGGGGACGGACGGGGGCCCTGAAACGGAACGAGCCGGGCGCCTTCGGCACCCGGCTCGTCGTACGGTCGATGATCGGTCGGCTCAGGCCTTGGGCTGCTCGGCGCCTTCGGCGGGAGCGGCGGGAGCGGCGGCGGCCTTCTCGGCCTTCGCCTTCTCGTCGGCGGCCTTGCGAACGCCCTTCAGCTTCGCCTGGTGCGCGCGCAGGGCGCGGCGCGTCGGGGCGACGTACGTGCCCTTGGCGGTCGCCTTGGGCTTGTCGGCCTTCTTCGCGGCCTTCGCCGGCTTCGCCTCGACCTTGGCGGCTGGCAGCTGGTAGCCGTGGAACTTGAGCAGGTTGCGCAGGCCTTCCGAGATCTGGGCGCCGCGACCGACCCAGGCTTCGACCTTGGCCATGTCGACTTCGATGTTCTTGTCCTTCCGCAGCGGGTCGTAGAGGCCGATGACCTCCTGCGCCTTGCCCTCGCGATGCACGCGACCGTCGCAGGCGACGATGCGGAAGTAGGGGCGGTGCAGGCGGCCGAAGCGGGACAGGCGGATGCGGACGGGCATGTGCGGACGTGATCCTATGCAAGGGCCCGGCTTCGCCGGGGAGGGGCGGAGCTTAGAAGGAGCGACCCGTTGGCAACTGGAAAGGCAACTGGAAAGGCAACTGGAAAGGCGGCGGAAATCGCAGCCGCATCGGCGGCCGCGCGGATGAAACCCCGCCCCACCGGCACGCTTACGGGAATCGGCAGCGGCAGCCGGCCTAGCGCGCGCCGGCGAGGGCGCTCATCGCCTCCTGGCGCGACGGGTACATCGGGAAGACCTTGTCGAAGCGGGTCAGCGCGAAGATCTCCTTCAGCGCCGGCGACACGACCCCGGCGAGCGCCATCCGTCCATCGAGGTCGTGGACCTCGCGCAGCTTCTGCACCAGGGGGCCGAGCGCCGCCGAATCGAGGCTGATCACGCCGGTCAGGTCGATGACCAGGTTCTTCACGCCGCTGGTGCTCTTGAGGAACTCATTCGAGAAGTAGAGGCGGACCATCTCCTGGTTCGCCTGCCCGCGTTCGTCCCGCTGGAAGGAGATCGCGCGGATCCCGTCTATCTCTTCGCTTACGATGCTCGGCACGGTCATGCGGTCCGGAGAGTCGAGCCGCGCAATTACCTGGCAACGATTTTGTGCTGCGCTCGCGCTCGCGAACGCGTCACCAAGGCCGACGCGGACGACCTTGCCGCTCGCCGTGCGCGGCAGATCGCTCAACCAGCGCCAATGACGCGGGCGCTGGAACGGTGCAAGCGTTTCGCCGGCGTGGGCGGTGACCGCGGCATCGGGCAATGGAGCCGCGCGTGCGACCAGCAGCGCGGCGACGCTCTGGCCCCATTCCGGGTCGGCCAGCCCGAACACCGCCGCCTCGGCGATGCCCGGATGGCGCATCAGCGCGGCTTCGACCTGCGCCGGGTAGACGTTCTCGCCGCCCGACAGGATCAGGTCGGTGCGTCGGCAGCGCACGCTCAGCCGTCCGCGCCGATCGAGGACGCCCAGGTCGCCGGTATCGAACCACGCGTCGGCCGCACGCGGTTCGACGAGGACGCCGTCGCGCTCATAGCCGGCGAACAGCATCGGCCCGCGCAACTCGATCCGGCCGACGCCGTCATCCTGCGGCTCGGCGATGCGCAGCCCGAGCCCGGGGAGGGGCTCGCCCGCGTCCTCGCCATCGTCGGCCATTGTCGCCATGCTCGCGCTCTCGGTCAGGCCGTAGGTCTGCGACGGCTCGATGCCCGACGCGGCCGCCGCGGATGCGAGCGCGGGATCGAGCGGCCCGCCGCCGGTCAGCACACGCCGCAGGCGCGCCGGCCACGGCCGCCCGGCGCGCTCGGCGACGAGCCGGCGCAGCATGGTCGGCACGACGCTGACGCCGTCGACGCGCTCGAGCGCCGCGTCGGCTTGCGCCGCGTCGAAGCGGTCCATCAGCAGCACGCGCATGCCGCAGGCGCCGGCGCGCAGGACGGTCATCGCCCCGCCGATGTGGTCGAGCGGCAGGCAGGCGAGCCACCCGTCTTCGCGGCGCAACGCCAGGCGCGCGACCGCCGCGCCGACCGCGGCGTCGATCGCGCCGCGCGTCAGGCGCGCCGCCTTCGCCGCGCCGGTCGTGCCCGAGGTGAAGAGCACCAGCATCGCCTGGTCGTCGCCGAGCGGCGTCGGCGCGCCGAGCGGCGCGTCCGCGAACGCCTCGGGCAGATCGTCCTCGAGCAGGCGGTCGAGCCGCGCCGACGCCACCTGCCGTCGCCGCTCCTCCGGGTGCAGGCGATGGTTGATCAGCACCAGCGTCACGCCCGCCAGCGGCGCGGCCTGGAGCAGCGCCGCCAGCGCCGGAGAATTCGCCGGGCCGACGCCGAGCCGGCTTCCCGGGCCGAGACCCGACGCGCGCAGCCATGCCATCGCCGCGCCGACGCCCGGCATCAGCCAGCGGCACGCCCGCGGCACGGCGTGCGCGCTCCACGCCTCGGGCGCGGCGGTCGGGACGAGGGTCCAGGTCGGCACGGCGCGAGATTCGGCGCCCGCGCCGCGCACGCCATGGTCGTCGCTCAGGGTTTCCAGCCGAGGCCGGCGGCACGCGCGCGCAGGTCCTCCTCGTCGATGACGCTCCACCACGGCGTCACCGGGCAGGCGGCGCACCAGGTCCGCCACTCGTCGGCCGGCACCAGCGCCACGGTCATGCCCAGCGCCGGCGTCACCCGACGATCCGCCGGGCACTGCGCGGTCGAAGTCACCTTCTTGGCCGAGAGCGCCGGATAGCTGCCGCTGCTGATGTCGACCTCGTAGCTGCGGGCGTTGAAGCCGCGCACCACCCACGCGAGGGCGTCGAACGCCTCCGCCAGCGACCACGGCACCTCGACGAGCGACTGCGCCATCGGCGCGCGCCGTTCGCGGCAACGCAGGTCGACCCGCGCGCTCGCGGCGTCCCGGACGCGCGGCTCGCGCTCGCCGTCGGACCAGCGCCAGCCCTCGCGGTCGCGGCGCAGGCGGCCGGCGAAGCACGACAGAGCGAGCTGGCTGGGAAGGGGTTGCATGCGGGAAGGCCGCATTGGTAGGAGGGCGACGCCGCCCGGCCAGGAAAGTTTCGCTGATCGATAACCGTCGCGCGGCTGCTGATTCACTCGCCCGGTAATGCGATCAGTCGTGATCGTGCCCCGCATGTCCCGACCGAGACGGTTCGGCCTGCGGACGGTCCTTCCCGACCGGGGCGGCGGTCGCCGCACCGGGATCGACGCCGTCGCGCTCGAGCTCCTCCCGGGTCGCGGGCACCGACGCGGTGCCCGGCGGCTGGGCGTACCACCCCGGATCGTCGTAGGACGCGAGCTCGTCGCGCACCTTCAGGATCGTGAACATCCCGCCCATATCGATGTACCCGTGCGGGCCGTCTGCGCCGAGCATGGGGATGCTGTTCTCCGGCACCGCCATGCCCATCTCTCCCATCCCGCCCATGCCCTCCTGCCCCATGGTCATGTAGGACGGCAGCAGGGCGCGGATGCGTCGGTCGAGGCCGCGCGCGTCGACGCCGAACAGGTTGGGCAGGCCGTGGCCCATCTGGTTCATGACGTGGTGCGTCATGTGGCAGTGCATCGCCCAGTCGCCCGGCGCGTCGGCGACGAACTGGATGTCGCGCGTGCTGCCGGTGGGGACCAGGACGGTGGTCTCGGGCTGCTGGGCCGGCGGGTCGATCGCGCCGCCATCGGTCGCCGTGACGCGGAACGCGTAGCCGTGCAGGTGGATCGGGTGGTGGTCCATCGCGCTGAGGTTGCCGAAGCGCACGCGCACCCGCTCGCCGGTCCTCGCGACCAGGGCCGCGGTTCCCGGGAACGCCTTCGCGTTCATGGTCAGGACGTTGAACTCGGACATCTCGTTGGCATCGGGACGCGAGGTGCCCGCGCGGATCGCCCACTCGTTGAGCATGATCGCGAAGTCGCGATCGACGCGCGGCTCCTCGCGACGACGCGGGTGCGCGATGAACATCCCCATCATGCCCATGCCGATCTGGGTCATCTCGTCGAAGTGCGGATGGTACATGAGCGTGCCGTGCTGGCGGATCGTGAACTCGTAGCGGTAGGTCTCGCCCGGCGCGATGCCGGGCTGGTTCAGCCCGGAGACGCCGTCCATGCCATTGGGCAGCAGCACGCCGTGCCAGTGCACGCTGGTCTTCTCCGGCAGCCGATTGGTGACGTAGAAGCGGACCCGGTCGCCCTCGACGACCTCGATCGTCGGTCCCGGCGTCTGGCCGTTGTAGCCGAGCGCGGTGATCACCAGGCCGGGAGCGACCTCGTGCCGCACCTCCTCCGCGACGAGGTGGAAGACCTTCACCCCATCGACGACCCGCCATGGCAGGTTCGACCCGTTCGGCGTGATCACCGGCGTGTAGTCCCTGCCGGGCTCGCCCGGCGTGGGGACCGCGTCGGCGGCGGCGAGCGGGCCGGCCAGCAGCATGAGCAGGGCGAGCGCGCCGGTGCGTATGGAGATCATCGGTGGGCTCCCTCGCCGGTTCCCCGGCCATCGGCGGCTTCGCCCCGCGCGGCGGAGTCGATCAGCGGCGGCGCGCCGCCCATCAGGATCTGGTCCAATGCGCTGCGCGCGGACCAGTAGCTGCCCAGGGCCTCGACATACCGCGCGCCGGCATCGATCTGCCGCCGCTTCGCCTCGATCAGGCGGAAGGGGCTCGCGAGCATGCCGTTGTACTCCTCCTGCAGGCGATCGACGATCGCCTGGCGCAGCGGGATCATGGTCTCGACCAGATGCGTCATGCGCCCCCGCGCCGCGCGCACGCGCGCCGCGGCGAGCCGCGCCCGCGAGCGGACCTCGACCGCCGTGGCTTGGTAGACGGCCTCGGCACGGCGCAGGTCGGAGCGCGCCGCGAGGACCGCGCCCTGCCCCCGGCTGAAGAGCGGGAGCGGCACCGAGACGGCCGGCCCCGCCGCCCACTCGCCCTCCGGACTGCGCTCGGCGCTGACGCCGACGCCGCCGTCATCGAACACGTCGAGCGGCCGCGCGACGCCGAGCCGCTGCGCGGCGACCGCCACATCCTGCTTCGCGGCGGCGAGCGCCAGGCTGGCTTCCACCGCGCGCCGCTCGACGCCGTCGTCGGGCGCCTCGGCGGCTGGCGGATCGGGCAGCCTGACCGCCATGGTCCAGGCGGTGTCGGCACCCCACAGCCCCATCAGCGCGGTGAGCCGCTCGCGCAGCGCGCCCGCGTCGGCCTCGGCGGCGTGGAGCTCGCCCGTCGCCTCCTCGACGAGCAGGCGCTGCTCGGCCAGGTCGAGCGCGGTGCTGTTCCCGGCGGCGTGGATCCGCTGCGCGAGCTCGAACGACGCCGCGGTGGCCTCGACGATGGTCCGGCGCATGTCGAGCGCCTGCGTCGCCGCCTGGTAGGCGTAGGCCGCCCGGCGCACGTCGCCGGCGACATCGATCACCGCGCCGGCGACGCGCCGCTTCGCCGCTTCGAGCGCGGCTTCGGCCATGCGCCGCCGCATCGGGATGAAGACCAGGTCGAGGAAGCCCTGCACCAGCGACAGCTCGAGGTCGACGCCGCCGCCCGGGATGAAACGCGCCTCGGCGTCGAGCACCGGATTGCGCAGCAGCCCAGCCTGGACCAGGTCGGCCTGGGCGACGCCGACGTCCTCGTAGACCGCCTGCAGGCGGCGGTTGGCGAGCAGCGCGATGCGCACGGCGTCGTCGGCGGTCAGCTCGCGTCGCAGCAGTTCGTGGAGCTCGCGCGCGACCGCGTCGTCCTCGGGGCCGCCGCGATGCCAGTGGATCCGCCCGGCGCCGCGCGCGTCGACCTCGTCGGCGACGTCGGCGAAGGCGGCTGCGCGCGACGGCGCGCCGCATGCGGTCAGGGCGACGACGGCTGCCAGCGCCGACGCCATGGGCAGGAGCATGCGACACGTCATCGCTCGTCCTCCGACGGCGAGCGCGGATGCAGCTCCATCCCGCAGGTCGGGCAGCGTCCGGGATCGGGCGACGACACCTCCGCATGCATCGGACAGGTGTAGTCGTCGCCGACGCCGGGGCGCGCCGGGCCCGACGCGTCGTGCGGTCGCGCTCCCGCCCTCGCCGGTTCCGCGGCCGCCTCGGCTGCCGCCGGGTGCGCCGGATGATCGAGCGGCGGTTCGACCACGGCGCGCGACGCGCAGCCGAGCAGCGCCGCGGCGCTGACCAGGACGATGAGCGGGCGCACGCGAGCGGCGCGATGCGGTGGCGTATGGCTCGTCGTCACAGGTCCGCCCGACGCAGCCGCAAGGCGTTGGCGATGACCGACACCGACGACAGGCTCATCGCCGCGGCGGCGAGCATCGGGCTGAGCAGCCAGCCGGTCAGCGGATAGAGCACGCCCGCGGCGATCGGGATGCCGAGCGCGTTGTAGATGAACGCGAGGAACAGGTTCTGCCGGATGTTGCCGATGGTCTGGCGGCTCAGCCGCCGCGCGCGGACGATGCCGCGCAGATCGCCCTTCACGAGCGTGATCGCCGCGCTCTCCATCGCGATGTCGGTGCCGGTGCCCATCGCCACGCCGACATCGGCCTGGGCCAGCGCCGGCGCGTCGTTGATGCCATCGCCCGCCATGGCCACCGTGCGTCCGGCCGCCTGCAGCCGGCGCACGACGTCGGCCTTCGCATCGGGCAGGACCCCGGCCTCGACCTCGTCGATGCCGAGGCGGCGCGCGACCGCTTCGGCGGTCGTGCGGTGGTCGCCGGTCAGCATCACGACGCGCAGGCCCGCGCCGCGCAGATCGGCGAGGGCCTCGGGCGTCGTCGCCTTGATCGGGTCGGCGATGGCGACGATGCCGGCGGCGCGGCCGTCGACCGCGACGACGACGGCGGTGGCGCCGTCGTTGCGCAGGACGTCGAGCCGATCGCCCAGCGCCGACGCGTCGACGCCCTGCTCGCGCAGGAAGGCGACGCCGCCGACCGCGACGCTGCTGCCGTCGACCCGTCCGCTCACGCCCTTGCCCGATTCGGCGCGGAACCCGGTGGGCTCGTCGAGCGCCACGCCGCGCTGCGCCGCGCCCGCGACGATCGCCGCCGCGAGCGGATGCTCGCTGCGCCGCTCGACGCTGGCCGCCAGGCGCAGCAGCCGCTGCGCGTCCATCCCGCCGAGGGTCTCCACGGCGACCAGCGTCGGTCGTCCCTCGGTCAGGGTGCCGGTCTTGTCGACGACCACGGTGTCGACGGCGGCCATGCGTTCGAGCGCGGCGGCGTCCCTGATCAGCACGCCGGCGTGCGCGCCGCGCCCGGTCCCGACCATGATCGACATCGGCGTGGCGAGCCCGAGCGCGCACGGGCAGGCGATGATCAGGACGGCCACGGCCGCCATGAGCCCATGCGCCATCCGCGGCTCGGGTCCGAGCAGCGCCCAGCCGACGAAGGCGGCGATAGCCACCACCACCACCGCCGGGACGAACCACGCGGCGACCGCGTCGGCGGCGCGCTGGATCGGCGCGCGGCTGCGCTGCGCCTCGACCACGCGCCGGACGATGCGCGCGAGCAGCGTGTCGTCACCGATCCGATCGGCGCGGATGACCAGCGCGCCCGACCCGTTCACGGTCCCGCCGATGACGCGCGCGCCCGGCTCCTTCGCCACCGGCATCGATTCGCCGGTGATCATCGATTCGTCGACGGCGCTGCGCCCGTCGATCGCGACGCCGTCGATCGGGATGCGCTCGCCCGGCCGCACGCGGAGCCGGTCGCCGACGCGGATCGCCGGCAGCGGCACGTCCTCGTCGCCGCCATCGTCGCGGAGCCTGCGCGCGGTCCTGGGCGCGAGGCGGAGCAGGGCGCGCACCGCGCCGGACGTCGCCTGGCGCGCCCGGAGCTCGAGCACCTGGCCGAGCAGGACCAGCGTGACGATCACCGCGGCGGCCTCGAGGTAGAGCGGCACCCGCCCGTGGGCGCGGAACGTGTCGGGGATCGCGTCCGGCGCGAGCACGGCGACGACGCTGAAGAGCCAGGCGATGCCGGTGCCCAGCGCGATGAGCGTGAACATGTTGAGGCGCCCGGTGACGATGGACGTCCAACCGCGCGCGAAGAACGGCGCTCCGCCCCAGACGACGACCGGTGTCGCGAGGAACAGCTGCGCCCACGGCATCCACGGCCGCGCCAGCAGCCGATGCAGGCGGTCCGACGGCAGCATCTCGGCCATGCCGAGGAGGAGCAGCGGCGCGGAGAGCGCGAGCCCCACCCAGAAGCGGCGCGACATGCTGCGCAGCTCCGGATCATCGGCGATCTCCGCCGTCACGGTCCTCGGCTCGAGCGCCATCCCGCACTTCGGGCACGATCCGGGGTGGTCCTGCACGACCTCGGGGTGCATCGGGCAGGTGTACTCGACGCGCGCCGCGGACGGCACCGCTGGTTCGCCGGCGACGGGCGGCGCGGGTGGCGCGGCGGGATGACAGCAGGCGTGATCGCCGTGCTCGTCCACCGGCGGTTGGGCGGCGGTCGCCTGCCCGGCCGCAGGGGGCAGGTAGCGCTGCGGCTCGCGCGCGAAGCGGTCCCGGCACGAGGTCGAGCAGAACCAGTGGGTCGTTCCGGCATGCGCATGGGATGGCGCGCGCCGCGGGTCCACGGTCATCCCGCAGACCGGATCGGTCGTCGCGCGTTCCGTGGCGGTGTGGGCGTCGGTCATGGGGCCTCCTCGTCCTGGGCGTTCGCCGCGTGGACGTGTCTACTGCGCTGACCGGTCGCGGGGCCTGCGGTTACAGCTGGTCCTGACGGTGCTTCGCGGGCCGTGCGGCGCGCATGGTCGAAGGGCTGGAACTCTTGTGCTCCGACCGCATTGCCGACGATCGCGACCATGGAGCGCCGCCACCCGTTGCTCGACCGGCTCGACGCGTTCGTCGGCTTCGTCCGCAAGCGTGTCGGCGACGACGACCTCGCCGCGGACATCGTCCAGGAGGCGCTCGCCAAGGCGCTCGCGCACGAGGACGACCTGCGCGACGACGATCGCCTCGTCGCGTGGTTCTACCGCATCCTGCGCAACACCATCGCCGATGTCATGTCGCGGCGATCGCACGAGCAGCGGCGATCGGTCCCCGTGTCCGACGACGGGGAATTCGCTGCCTCGGACGATGGCATGGCCGCCGTCTGCGCCTGCCTGGGCGACGCGATCCGCATCCTGAAGCCGGAATACGCCGACGTCCTCCTGGCGGTCGAGCTGGGCGGGGAATCGACGGAGGCCGCCGCGGCGCGCCTCGGCATCACCGCGAACAACCTGAAGGTGCGGCGCCACCGCGCGCGCGAGGCGTTGCGCGAGCAGCTGCAGGCGACGTGCCGGATGTGCGCGACGCACGGCTGCGTCGATTGCCACTGCCGGTCATCGAGCGACGACCGCTGAAGGTCCCTTCCGCGCACCACCGGGGGCCGCCCGTCATCCAGCGGGCGCCGGTTCAACCATGGGCGGTCGGCCCTAGGCCCGTCGTAACCGCTGCGGATCATCCCGCCCCGCGTGCAGATGCACGCCGGCCCACTGTTTGAATTCGCCGCCGGCGATCAGACGCTGCCTCGACGGTGAACATGTCCGCATCCTCCCTGGTGATCGCTCGCCCGATCATGACGGCATGAGCGTCGACCCGCCGACGGCGGCGGCTCCGCGCGTGTCCGCCTACGCGTCCGACACGCAGCTGTTCGCGCTGCTCATCGACTCGGTCCGCGAGTACGCGATCTACATGCTGGATGCGAACGGCGTCGTCCGGACCTGGAACGCGGGCGGGCGGCGCATCAAGGGGTACGAGTCCAGCGAGATCATCGGCAAGCACGTCTCGCAGATGTTCGCGCGCGAGGACCGCGACGCGATGAAGCCGCAGCGTCTCCTCGACCGCGCGGCACGCGAAGGGTCGGTGCGCGACGAGGGCTGGCGGGTGCGCAAGGACGGCACGAAGTTCTGGGCGTCGGTCCTGATCACGGCGATCCGCGACGGCTCGGGTAAGCTCACCGGCTTCGCCAAGGTCTCGCGCGACGAGACCGAACGGCACGCCGTCGAGGAGCAGGTCCGGCGCCATGCCGACGACCTCGAGGTCGCGGTGCAGGAGCGCACGCGCGAGCTGGAGGAGCGGACCCGTCAGCTGCTCGTCCAGGCGGAGGAGCTCAAGCGCTCCAACGAGGAACTGGAGCAGTTCAACTACATCACGTCGCACGACCTGCAGGAGCCGATCCGCATGGTCGGCATGTACATCCAGAAGCTGATCGAGCAGGGCGACGCGCTCACCGCGGAGCAGAAGGGCCGCTACATGCGCTACGCCCTCGAGGGGGCGGAGCGCATGCGCGAGCTGATCGACGAGCTGTTGCGCTACAGCCGCATCGACCGCGACGCGTCCGGGCTTTCCGCGATCGACACCGGCGCCGCGGTCCAGGCCGCGCTCGACAACCTCGTGCAGGTGATCGCCGATCGCCAGGTCGAGGTCACGACGGGGCCCATGCCGATGGTCCGCGCGAACCAGGCGCAGCTCATCCAGGTGTTCCAGAACCTGATCGAGAACGCGATCAAGTACGGCCCGAAGCAGGATCCCAGGATCGCCATCAGCTCGGGCGCCTTCGCCGAGGACGTGCGCTTCTCGGTCACGGACAACGGCATCGGCATCGATCCCGCGCATCACCAGAAGATCTTCGCCGTCTTCCAGCGTCTCCATGATCGATCCGAGTACCCGGGGACCGGCATGGGCCTGGCGATCTGCAAGAAGATCATCGAGCGGATGGGCGGCAGGATCTGGGTCGAGTCGTCTCCCGGCGACGGCTCCACCTTCCACTTCACCCTGCCGCGAGCATCCGCGTGACCATCCCGTCCCTCCTGATCGTCGACGACAATCCGGCCGATGTCGACCTGCTGCGCGACGTCTTCGTCGAGCTGGCGCTCGCGGCGCGCATCTCGGTCGCCATCAACGGACAGGACGCGATCGACCTCCTCGGGCGGGTCCTGGCGGGCGAGGCGGAACGTCCCGATGCGATCGTGCTCGACCTGAACATGCCGCGCGTCAGCGGCCGCGACGTGCTCGCCCACATCAAGGGCACGCCCGCGCTCGCCGCCATCCCGACGATCATCCTGACGTCGTCCTCGTCGCCGAAGGATCGCGCGGAGTGCCTGGCGTTGGGCGCCGATGCCTACCACACCAAGCCCAACCGGCTCGCCGGCCTCAACGAGCTCGCGCGGACCATCCACGCCCACATGACCAGAGGACCGGAGCCGATGCGCGCTACCGCGGCCCGCCCGGCTGCGGCAGCCCCCGGTCTGATCGCGTGGCTCACCGGCATGGTCATCGCCGCGAGCGATCGCGCCGGCGCCGCGTGGGTCGATGCCGTCGTCGATCCGTCGTCGCGCGTCGGAACCCTCCCATGAAGCAACCCGAGCAGTCGGATGCGATCGTGCGCGACCTCGCGCACGCGCTGGCATCGCAGCATTTCCACAAGGTCCTCGCCCTCCTCGTCGAGCTCGAGCCGTTCGTCGAGACGGCGGACGAGAAGAAGGTCCTGCGCAACGCGCGTTGGATGGCGATCTCCGGCATGACGAAGCCGGGCCGCGCCGACGACGCGGACAAGGCGGACAAGGCGGACAGGGCGGGCTAGCCGGCGCACGCGGTCCAGCACCGTGGCGCTTGCGCATGCCGTGGGGCTGGTCCCGGCGTCGCCGCGCGACGCCTACTGCACCTTCCCCTCGGTCAGGTGCATGAACAGGTCCTCGAGGTTGTCGTCGCGCGACGCGATGTGGCACAGCGGCACGCCGGCGTCGACCAGGCGCTTGACCAGCGCGGCGACCGCCGCCTCGTCGCCGCGCACGCGCGCGGTCGCGCGGGTGTTCTCGATGCGCACGTCCGAGAGCTCGGGCTGCTCGGCGAGGATGGTCGCCAGCGACGGGTGGGCGGCGGCGAGGCGCAGCTCGAGCACCGCGGCGCGTCGGCCCTGATCGCTCGCGCGCATCGCCGCCTGGGCGCGCGCCTTGATGTCGTCGACGCGGCCGGAGGCGACCAGCTCGCCGCGTTCGATGATCGCGACGCCGTGGCACAGCTCCTCGAGGTCGGCGAGGATATGGCTCGAGATGAAGATCGCCTTGCCCTGCTTGGCCAGGACCAGCAGCAGCTCGCGGAACTCGATGCGCGCGCGCGGGTCGAGCCCGGCGCTGGGCTCGTCGAGGATCAGCAGCTTGGGATCGTGGATCAGGCAGCGGCCCAGGCACAGCCGCTGCTTCATGCCCTTGGACAGCGTGGTGATGGCCTTGCCGCGCAGGTTGCCGAGCTGGCAGAACTCGACGACGTCGCCGACCGCGCGCGCGCGGGCCTCGTGCTTGAGGCCGTACGAGCGGGCGAAGAAGTCGAGGTACTCGACGACCGTCATGTTGGGATAGCTGCCGTAGCTGTCCGGCATGTAGCCGATCAGCGAGCGCACCTTGTCGGCGTCGTCGACCGTGCTCAGCCCGCCGACGGTGCAGTCGCCGCGCGACGGGATGTCGAGCGTCGCGAGGATGCGCATGGTCGTCGACTTGCCCGCGCCGTTGGGACCGATGAAGCCGTAGATCTCGCCGGCGTCGAAGGCGAACGACACGTCGCGCACGGCGTGCAGATCGCCGAACGAGCGCGAGAGGTTGCTGACTTCGACCAGGGACATGGGGTCCTTCGGGTTCGGGCTTCGGCGTCTATTCCGGCGGGGCGATGGTCAGCAGCAGGGTCGACACCGGCTTCGCGTCCTCGGCGGTCGGACCCGGCAGCGGCGTGAGCGCCCCGTCGAGCGTGGCGCTCGCCGCGTAGGGGCGTCCGGCCGCGTCCGCGCAGGCGCGCATCGCCGCCGCTCCGGCGTCCGCGCGCACCTCCTGCAGGAGCTGCCCGCCCGGCTCCATCCACACCAGGGTCGTCGGCTGCAGGGCGAGCGCGCCGCGCGCGCCCGGAGCGAGCGCGGCGTCGCAGCCCCACCAGCGCCCCTGCGCGTCGCGCCAGCGCAGCGCGGTCATGGTCGCGGCGAAGCCGTTGGTCGCGCTCCAGCCCGCGCCGTCGCGGGCGACGATGAGGCGGTCGCCCAGCGGCCGGAGCTCGGCGTACGCCAGGTGGCGGTTGATGCGCGCCGGGATCCAGCCGCCGGTGGCGAGCTGGCCGTCGCTCCAATCGAGGCCGTAGGCCGCGAGGTCGCGCTGCTGCTGGTAGCGGTGGTTCCAGCGGTCGCCGCGGCCCGGCTCGAACGGCAGCAGCTTGGCCTCCGGATCGAGGGCGATGTCGCCGCCGGCGAATCCGCCGAAGTACGTCGCCGCGGTCCAGATCGCCGCGCGGCCCCGCGGCTGGTCGACGACCGCGATCTGCCGCGCCGAACGGCGCAGGGCGACGCCTTCGGCGATCAGGTTGTAGGTCAGCAGGCCGGCGCAGGTGGCGAGGCTGAGCAGCGGCGTGGTGATGAGGAACAGGTGCCGCGCATCGCGACGCCGGACCCACCACAGGTTCACCGGACCGACGAGCAGGGCGAACAGCGCGCCGACGATGACGAAGCCGCCGATCGGAGCGCGCTCGGTGCCGGGCACCTTGTGCGCGTCGGCGACGACGAGGCGGTCCTCCTGCGTCGCGTTCAGGCGCGTGGCCAGGCCGGCCACGGCCGCGTCGTCCATCACCGCGCCGGCGTCGCCGCGCGCCAGTCCGAGCACGGTCGGCTCGACGCCCAGGGCGCGCCAGCCGGCGACCTGCGCCCCGCTCGCGACGAACAGCGCGCCGCCGGCGCGCGTCCAGTCGGCGATCGCGCGGCGCTGGTCCCCGTCGAGCGCCGCCTCGCCCTCGGTGGTCGCGATCAGGGTCAGCCACGTCGGCCAGCCCTGCCAGCGGTCGGGCAGAGCCTCGGCGGCGAGGCGGCGGATGCGGGTCAGCGTGAAGCTGCCGGCCGTCCCGTAGCGCTGGCGCAGCGAGACCTGGCCTTCGAGCCGACGCGCGAGATCGGCGAGCGGCAGCGCCTCGCTCGGATCGAGCATGACCACGTCGGCGTCGTCCGGACCGAACTGCGCGTTGGCGTAGGTCTGGCCTTCGCTGCCACCGGTGCCCGCGCCGTCGCTCGTCCAGCGCACGCCGATGTAGCTGCCGGTCACCGCCGCCGGCGGGATGAGCAGCGTGCGCCTGACGGCGACGCCGGCGGCGACCGCGACCGCGGTGGTCGCGTGCGCGCGCCCCTGCTCGGCGGTGATGCGCAGCACCGCGTCGCGATCGGCGCGCGCCTCGACCACCACCGGCGTGTAGCCGTCCTGGTCGATCCACGGGATGGTCGCCGAGAGCTCGATGCTATCTGCCGCGGCGAGCGGCGCGCCGGCCAGCAGCAGCATCAGCAGCGCCGTCCTCACGCCGCGAGCTCCGGGACCTGCGCCAGCAGTTCGGAGACCACCTGGGGCGCGCCGATGCCGGACAGGCCAGCCTCGTAGCCCAGCACCAGGCGGTGCGCGAGCACCGGCGTCGCCAGCGCCTTGACGTCGGCGAAGCCGACCGCCGGCCGCCCGGCGAGGAAGGCGTGCGCGCGCGCGCAGCCGGCCAGCGCGATCGCCGCGCGCGGGCTCGCGCCCCAGCGCACCGACGACCGCACGACGCCCGGCGCGTCGGCGTGGTCGGGCCGGCTGGCGTTGACCAGGCGCGCGATGAACGCCGCGACCGCCTGCGGCAGGGCGATGCGTCGCACCGCGGCGGTGAGCTCGGTCATCTGCGCCGCGTCGCAGACCGCGGCGGGCGCCGGCGGGCGGCCGTCGGGGCGATCCATGAGGATCCGGCACAGCGTCTCGGAGGTCACGCCGGTGACGACCGCCTTGATCGCGAAGCGGTCGAGCTGCGCCTCGGGCAGCGGATAGGTGCCGTCCAGCTCGATCGGATTCTGCGTCGCGAGCACGAAGAACGGCTGCGGCAGGCGATGGGTGGTGTCGAACACCGTGACGGTGCCCTCCTGCATCGCCTGGAGCAGCGCCGACTGGGTCTTGGGGCTGGCGCGGTTGATCTCGTCGGCCAGCACGATCTGGCCGAAGATCGGCCCATGGCGGAAGACCAGGTGCTTGCCCTTGTCCGGGGTCTCGTGGAGAACGTTGGTGCCGGTGATGTCGGATGGCATCAGATCGGGCGTGAACTGGATGCGCCGGTAGTCGAGGCCGGACAACGCCGCCAGGCCCTTCACCAGCTCGGTCTTGCCGAGCCCGGGCAGGCCTTCGAGCAGCACGTGGCCGCCGGCGAGCATGCCGCCGACCACCAGCCGGTTGAGCTGCTGCTGGCCGAGCACGATGCGGTCGAGCCCGTCGAGGATCGTGCGCGCGCGCGCGTGCAGGCGTTCGAGTTCGGCTTCGGGGATGAGCGTGGTCATGGAGTGGCCAGCGGTGTATGGATGCGCGGCGACGGCGACAGGCGTTTCCGGATGCGCATCCGATCAGGGGACGGGCGTCGTCGGCGCGGCTGTCCGCGGCGGCACGGCCGGGGCCGGCGGTGTCGCAGCCGCCGCGGCGGGCACCGACGGCGTCGAGGCGAAGTAGCGTTCGATGGTGGCGCGGTGGCGCGGCGCGACGCGGGTGCGGCGCGCGTCGGCGGCGCCGGGATCGAACGCGCGCGCGGCGGCGCGGGTGGCGGCGTGCAGCGCCGCCTCGTCCAGCTCGGCGCCGCGCTGCTGCTCGGCCAGCGTGACCGAGCCGTCCGGATTCAGCCGCGCGCCGGGCGGCAGGCCGTCGACGGCGCCGCCGTCCAGGCGCGCGCGATCCTCGAACGACAGCGGCTCGTGCCCGGGACCGCGACCGACGCCCGGTTCTCCGTCGCGTCGTCCGCGACCCCGCCCGCGGCCGCCGCGCTCGCGCTCGAGGCGCTCCTCCCAGCTCCCGCCATCGTCGCCGCGCAGTTTGCCGATGCCGATGGCGAGCTGCTCGGCCAGGCGTTTCGCCAGCGCGCGCCGCGCCGCGTCGTCCATGCCGCCCGGCATCTCCTTGCCGCCGCGCAGCCCGGCGCGCTGCAGCGCCTGGAGGTGCTCCGGCGAGAGCAGGCCGTTCGCCGCCGCCTCGGCCAGGGCCGCCTGCATGGCGGCGGCATCGGCGCCTTCCGGCAGCGTCGGCACCAGGCCGGGCGCCTGTGCCGCCAGCTCGGCCAGCGCGGCGAGCATCTGCGCGGACGACCCCGGCGTCGCCGCCTGGTCGCCGGCCGCGTCGGCCTGCGTCTCGGCCTCGACCAGCGCCGCCGCCAGGCGCTGCGCGGCGGCGTCGTCGGCGGCGTCGAGATCGCGATCGAGCCGGTCGAGCCCGTCCCACAGCGTCTGATCCATGCCGCTGCCGCTGGCGTGCGCCTCCAGCTCCTCGAGCCGCGCGCGCGCCGCCTGCTCGTCGTCGCGCGGCAGCAGGCGCTCGGCCGCCGCCTCGTCGATCCGCGCGGCGAGCGGGGCGAAGAGATTGGCGACCGACGGCGGCATGGTGGCGGTCGGCGACGCCTGCGGCAGCGCGACCGCCACCGCGAGGCAGATCCCGGCGACCAGCATCGGCCTGGCCGCGGCCCAGCGCCACGCGGGCAGCTCGACCGTCTCGAGGGGCCTGCGCAGGCGCGCGGCCCAGTCGGCATCGCGATCGCGCGCGTCGTCGGCCGCCAACGCCATCGCCAGGCCCTGCGCGCGGGCGAGCTCGTCGAGGTGCCCCGCGAGCAGCTCCGGCGGATCACGCCGGCGCCAGCCGCGCGCGGCCATCGGCAGCGCCGCGAGGGCGCCGGCGGCGACCAGGGTCGGCACGGCCCACGCCAACGCCGGCGCGCCCAGGCGCACGACCATCACCGCCACCGCTGCCAGCCCGAGCGACAGCGCCGCCCAGGGCATCCACGCGTCGAAGGCGCGCTGGACGCGCCGCCGGTGGTGCAGATGGGCGAGCCGACGATCGATGAGGTCCATGGGCATGCCGATCCGCGCTGCCGCGATTGGATCCGGCGTGGGCGCGGTCGCCAGCCGGAAGCCCACCGCAGCGCCGGACGACGCGCGACGCGGCTCAACGAACCTCGTCGCAGCCGAGCCGATCGAGCGGGAACCCCGACGCGGCGGGCTGACCGCTTCCAGGGTATCCTGGATCCGCATGCCGACCGCCGAGCCCATGGTCGTCCGAGCGTTCGCCTACGGCGGCGGTGGATTCGCGCTCCTGCTCGGCGCCTCGGTCGTCGCCGGGTGGCACCTGCACATCCGCGCCCTCGTCCAGATCCACCAGGATCTGGTGCCGATGCTCTACAACACCGCGCTGTGCTTCGCCGCGCTCGGCGCCGCGACGCTGCTGCGCCTGTCGGGACGGGCCGTCGCCGCATCGGTCGTCGCGCTGGTCGTGGCGGTGCTCGCCGCCGCGACCCTGGCGCAGTACGTCCTCGGCGTCGACCTCGGCATCGACCAGGCGCTGATGCGCCAATACATCGAGACCCGCACCAAGCATCTCGGGCGCATGGCGCCGAACACCGCCACGGCGCATCTGCTGGCCGCGATCGGGGTGCTGTGCTGCTGCCGCCGCGGGCTGTGGTCCTTCATCGGCGCGGTCGCATGCGGGTGCTTGGTCTCGGTCATCGGGCAGGTGTCGACGCTGGGGTACCTCAGCGGCACCACCGACGCCTATGGCTGGGGCGGGCTGACGCGCATGGCGCTGCAGACCGCCGTCGGCTTCGCCTGCCTCGGCATCGGCATCATCGCCACGGCGTGCGCATCCGCTCCCGATTTCGAACGGCGCTTCCGGCGTCGGCTGCCGTGGCTGGCGGGCGCGATGATGGTGATCATGACCGCCATCTACTGGTGGGCGATGCAGACGCACTTCGCCAACACCGAGCGCGCCAACCTCGCGTCGGGCGCGATCAGCGCGAAGAGCGAGCTGGTCAACGGCATCGCGACGCGCGTCCGTTCGCTCGAGCGCATGGCGAACCGGTGGGCGTTCCGCGCGCCCGAGGAGAGCGAGTGGCGGCACGACGCGCAGGCGCATCTCGGCCACTTCCCCGACTTCCAGGCGATCGCATGGGTGGACCAGGCGGGCATCGAGCGCTGGGTGTACCCGATCGCCGGCAACGAGCAGGCCATCGACGCCGACCTCGGTCGCGATCCGATCCGCGGCGTCGCGCTGCGCGCGGCGCGCGCGAGCGGCGAGACGGTGTTCACGCCGATCGTCGAGCTCCTGCAGGGCGGCATGGGCGTCCTGGCGATCGTGCCGATCCGGCACGAGGACGGGCACCTCGGCTGGATCGTCGGCGTGTTCCGCGTCGAGCACCTGCTCGAGGCGGTCATCGAGTCCGGCCTGCTGCTCTCGCGCTACCACGTGCGCATCGCCCAGGACGAGGTCGTCGCCTACGCCGACGGCGAGCCGCCGTCGGACGCCCATGTCGTGCCGCAGATCGTCGAGCTCTACGGTTCGCGCTGGACGATGGACGTGTGGCGACGCCCCGAGACCTCGGCCGCCGAGGTCAGCCGCCTGCAGCATGTGCTGCTGCTGTTCGGCTTCGCCTGCGCCTCGCTGCTCGTCGCCGCGCTGCGCCAGGCGCGGCGCGCCGACGATGCCGCCAGGGACGCCGCCGCGGTCAACGCCGCGCTGGCGACCGAGATCGAGCAGCGTCGCGCGACCGAACGGCAGCTGTCGGCGGCGAAGGAGGCGGCGGAAGCGGCGGCCCGCATCAAGAGCGACTTCCTGGCGACCATGAGCCACGAGATCCGCACGCCGATGAACGGCATCATCGGCATGCTGTCCCTGATGCTGGATTCGAAGCTTAGTCCCGACCAGAAGCGGTGGGCGTCGACCGCACTGGATTCGGCGGAGACCCTCCTCACCATCATCAACGACATTCTAGACCTGTCCAAGCTCGACGCCGGCAAGACTGAGATGGAGCTGCTGGACTTCGACGTGGTCGGATTGATCGATGGCGTGACCGCCCTGCTCAAGGTGCGCGCCACCGCCAAGGGCATCGCCCTGCGCACCGACATCGAGCCGAACGTTCCGAAATGGCTGAAGTCCGATCCCACGCGGTTGCGGCAGATCCTGTTCAACCTGGTCGGCAATGCCGTCAAGTTCACCCAGCGGGGCGAGGTCATGGTACGCGCCTCGGTGGGCGCGATTCGTGCCGACAGCTGCGAGCTCAGGATCGATGTGACCGACACCGGCATCGGCATCGATCGCGACAAG
>DASPLE010000062.1:0-6352 GCA_035627695.1 Planctomycetota bacterium | reverse complement strand
CCGCCGGCGAGCTCGCGCATCACGGCGCCGTACAGCGCCAACGCCTTCGCACGCTTGGGACCGGGGAAGCGACCGCACATCCCGCCAGGATGACCAGCGCCCACCGGGGTCGAGCGGAACATGGCACGACGCTGCCGTGGCGGTTTCGCGCCGCGTGATCGCGCTCGACACGCGCAGCCCGGCATCGCCAGCGCGCGCCCGCGCGCCCGCGCGCCCGCGCGCCCGCGCGTCAGTGCGCGACGAGCGCCCGCTGGTCGTCGAGCAGGCCCGTGACGAGCCGAGCGAGGTGCTCGGCGTCGCCGGGGGCGACGCGATGCAGGTTCGGCCGGTGCAGCCAGCGCAGCGGCGAGCCCTGGGCGCAGGCGACGACCACCGGCAGATGCGGCCACAGCCGCATGGTCCAATCGATGAATCCCGCCACCGGCCCCGCGAGCGGATCCTCGCCGACCACCACCGCCGCCAGCCGTGGCGGCGAACCGGCGAGCAGCGCCAACGCCGCCGCCGCGGTCGAGGGGACGTCGACGATGTCGACGGCCTCGGCGAGGACGGGGTCACGCGCGATGCTCGGCCCGCCTTCGCCGCCGACGATCAGGATGGAGGGGCGCATCTGCCTGGGAGACGGCCCCGACGGACGATTCTTTCGCGATTTGCCGTCTGGACGCCCGCCGCGCCGGCGGCGTGCCTCACGTGCGCTGATCGCGACCGGCCTGGGCCAATGCCAGGAGGCGCGCGGCGACCGGCGCGTAGTCCGCCCACACGGTGGGTTTCACCTGATAGGCGGTCGCGCCATTGCGCTTCGCCGTCGCCAGGTCCGGGCCGAGCGCCGAGGAACTCAGGATCACCACCGGCGTCCGGGCGAATGCCGGATCGAGGCGCAGCGTGCGCAGGATGTCGTGACCGCTGATCACCGGCAGCTTCAGGTCGAGGATGATGAGGTCGGGCGTCGCCTGATCGGCGAAGCGGCCGCGCTTGCCGAGGAACTCGTAGGCCTGCACGCCGTTCTCGACGTGGTGCACCGCCACCGCCTCCGACGCGTCCTCGAGCGCCTGGCGCAGCAGCAGCGCGTCGCCCGGGTTGTCCTCGACGACGAGGAAGTGGGTCAGCGCGGAACCGGTAGCCGACATATCCGTCACCATTCCCCCATCGTAGCAGGAACCCGTCTGCCGCGAGTTCGCGTCGGCACATCTTATATGCGGTGGGCCCTCCCGCCCACGTCCGACGACGGCCGTCGTAATGTCGCGGGTCGCGGTGCACGAGGCTCGCGTGCACGTCAACCACGAGTGGCGCGATGTCCGTTCGCGCGCGTTAGGGCGCGGTCGCCGCGCCGACCGCCTGGCCGAGATCGAGCCACCGGACCTGCTCCTCGGACAGGCTCACCGACAGCGCCGGCAGCGTCGAGCGCAGCTCGTCCAGGTTCTGCGGGCCGGTCAGGCAGACGATCGGGAAGGGCTGGGCGAGCACGTAGGCCAGGGCGACGTTGTTCGCGGTGACGCCGAGCTTCGCCGCGAGCTCCTCGGCGCGGCGTTTGCGCGCGAAGTTGTCGTCGCAGTACCAGCTGTTCGTCAGCTCGGCGTCGCTCGTGAAGTCGGGGCGCCCGCGGACGAAGAAGCCGCGCGCCTGGCTGGACCAGGCGAGCAGCGCGGTCTGCGTCGCGCGATGCCAGGCGCGGTACTCCGGCGTCGACGAGGCGATGCACCCGGCCCACACCGGGTTGACCATGCGCGCCAGGCTGAAGTTGTTGGAGACCGTCGTCATGCCCTTCAGGCCGCGCTTCGCCGCGTCGGCGTTGAACGCCTGCACCCGCGCCAGCGACCAGTTCGAACCGCCGAAGGCGCCGATGCGGCCGGCGCGGTGGTGCTCGTTGAGCACGTCGACGAACTCGCCGATCGGCACCTCGGGGTTGTCGCGGTGCATGCAGTAGATGTCGGCGTGGTCGGTCTGCAGGAACTCGAGGCTGGCGATGAGCTGCTTGGTGACGTCCTCGGGGAAGCAGCGCGGGGTGTGCGCCCCTTTGGCGATGACCACCGTGTCCTTGCGCACGCCGCGGCTCGCCATCCAGCGCCCGAGGGTGCGGTCGGTGTGGCCTTCGCCGTACCACCACGACGTGTCGAAGGTGTTGCCGCCGGCCTCGAAGAAGGCGTCGAACAGCGCGGCGGCATCGGTCGCCTCCCACACCAGGCCCATGGCGAGGCGCGAGACCGGCTTGCGCACGCCGGGGATCGCCACCGTCGGCATCGTCGCGAGGCGCGCGAAGCGCGGGGCGCGACCGGCCGCGGGCGCGGGGAACGACGGCGCCTTCTCCGGCGGGTACTGCAGGCCGATGGCGCGGCGCCACTGGTCGAGCGCGCGCGCGTTGCCCAGGGAATCGTCCCACGACATCGCCGGCGCCTGGCGCGCGGCGAGGTGCTCGGCGACGGTGTCGGCTTCGATCGCGTAGAGCGGGCGGTCCTCGACCACGGCGATCTCCGTGCTCGCGCCGTCCTTCGTCACGACGAGCTTCGCGTCGCCGGTCTTCCCCGGCCCCCACGGACGCGGCACCACGATCGAGCCCGCGGAGCCGTGGATGCGGCAGACGTTCTCCTGCTCGGCCTGGACGCCGGTCGCGAGCTGGGCGAGGATGCCGCGCTCGAACGACGCGGTGGCGACGGCCCACTCGTCGACGCCGGACGCGCCGATGTGGGCGTGGCCCTTCACCGACGTCGGCTCGGCGAAGGGGCGACCGAGCGCCGCGCCCGCGATCAGGCGCGCGAACGACACCGGATAGCAGCCGACATCGAGGATGCCGCCGCCACCGAGCGCCGGATCGAGAAGACGGCTGGCGGGGTCGTGCTTCCTCGGCCAGTGGAAGCCGAACGTCGCCTGGATGACGCGCACCTCGCCGACCGCGCCGGAGCGCACCAGCTCGACGAGCTTCGCCGTCAGCGGGTGGCAGCGGTACATGAACGCCTCCATCAGGAAGACCTCGTGGCGCCTGGCGGCGTCGATCATCGCCATGACCTCGCCGGCGTTCATGCCGAGCGGCTTCTCGCACAGGACGTGCTTGCCGGCCTCCGCCGCGGCGATCGCCCACGGCGCGTGCGCCGGATGGGGCGTGGCGATGTACACCGCCTGCACCGCGGCGTCCGCGAGCAGCGCCTCGTAGGTGGCGTGCGCGGTGACGCCGCCGGATCCGAGTTCCGCGACCGCGCGGTCGGCGGCGGCGCGCGTCCGGCTGCCGATGGCGACGAGCCGGCCGGTGCGGGAATGGGCGAGATCGCGGGCGAACGAGCGCGCGATGGCGCCGGTGCCGATGATGCCCCAGGCGAGCGTGGACATGGAAGCCTCGATGCGGGTGGATGCCGCGGATGCGTAGGATGGCATTGGAGTTATCGCGTGGCCGCCGACGACCGCGACACGCTACCGCGCGCCGACGTGCCTGGGAATGTGACCCATGGCGGCCGGAATACGCGATCTGGACGGGACGCCGGCCGTGTCGACCAGCGACGGATGCGCGGGCCACGGCGGCATTTTCACGCCGGCCGCCGTGGATAGGGTGTGCGTCCCTTGGAGAAGCGCATGCGCCAGATCCCGCTCGTCCCCCTGCTGCTCGCCGCCGTCGCGGCGCCGTGCGCGCATAGCGCGACCGCGGTGTGGGATGGTGGGGGCGTCGGCGTCTCCTGGCAGACCGCGGCGAACTGGGTCGGCGACGTGGCGCCGGTGGCGGGCGACGCCCTGCAGTTCCCCGCGATCTCGACCGCTCCGTTCCGGACGTCGATCAACACCTTTCCCGGTGGCCTCGCCGTCGCCGCCCTGTCGATCGCGAATCGCGGCTACGACGGCGTGACCGGCGAACGCGTCGCGGTCGCCGGCGCCGTCATCGGCCTCGCCGTCGGCGACACCTTCGGCCCGCCGACCAACTGGCGCACGCCGCTGTTCTTCGGCTCGGGCTACCACGCCTGGATCGTCCCCGGCGGCATCTTCGTTCCCGAGATGACCTTCAGCGGCGCCATCCAGTTGTCCCAGGACGGCGCTCTGGAACCGCGCATCGAGAAGCTCGACAGCGGCACCCTCATCTGGGCCGGATCGGATCCCAACGACATCGGAGGACGGGTCGACATCGCGCAGGGCATGCTGCGGCTGAGCAAGAGCCCCGGCGTCGAGGCCATCGGCAGCGCCGACCATCTCATCGTCGTCGGCGACGCCAGCGGGTCCCTCGACGCGTCCCTCGATGTCCAAGCCGCGAACCAGATCGACGACAACGCCATCATCGAGCTGCGCAGCGACGGCAGCGTCCGCTTCCAGCAGGACGAGACCATCGGCACGCTGCGCGCCGCCGCCGGCAGCACCATCCAGCTCGACGGCAACCTGCGCTGCGCCGGCACGCAGTACGGCTCGGTGGTCGCGCTGATCGGCGGCCCGGGCGGGCTGATCGTCAGCGGCGGCACCACGCTCAACCTGCGCGTGGAGAGCTCGGCGATCCTGCCCTGGACCGGCGAGTCGCTGGTCAGCGGCGGGCGCCTGGCGATCGACGACGACGCCAGCCGCGCGCGGGCGATCAACAACGGCACCATCGGCGGCAGCGGCGTGATCGCCGGCTACTGCACGGTGCTCGACAGCGCGATCTCGCCCGGCTCGATGCCCGATCAGACGTCGTCCGAGCGCGGCACGCTGGCCGTCGTCGGTGATCTGAGCATGAACTCGCGTTCGCGGATGCTGATCCAGGTGCTGGGCGGCGGCTCGGCGCTGGCCGACCGCGTCGCGGTCGGCGGCGGGGGCGCCGGCATCGACGTCAACCTCGGCGGCAACGGCGTCGATGCCAACGGCGCCCAGCTCGTGGTCAGCGCGCAGGCGGGCTACGCCGCCGGCCCGGCGATGATCATCGTCGACAGCCCGACGCCGATCGCCGGCCGCTTCGCCGGCCTGCCCGAGGGCGCGATCTTCTCGGTGCCGGTGCCTCCGGGCGGCGCCACCGCGGCTTTGCGCATCTCGTACGTCGGCGGCAGCGACACCAACGACATCACGCTGACCGATGTCACGGCGTCGGGCCGCGCCGCCACGACCACCGCCGTGGTGGGCGCGGCGCCGACCTCGCAGCTCGGCCAGACCGTGACCTTCACCGCGACCATCAACGAGTCGTCGCTGTCGGTGCCGAGCGGCAGCGTCTACTTCCTGGTCGACGGCGTCGCCATCTCGGGTCCGCCGGCGACGGTGCTCGGCAACACCGTCAGCCAGCCGATCGCCGGCCTGGGCGCGGGCACGCACCAGGTCACGGCGATGTACAACGGCGACGCGTCGTTCCTCGGTTCCCAGGGCACGGTCGCGCACACCGTGGCCGGCGTCACGCCTCCGCCGCCGCCCGGTGGTGGTGGCGGCGAGGACGATGGCGGCGGCGGCGGTTGCGGCAGGGGCGGCGCCGGAGCGATCGCCGTCGCCGCGCTGATGATGGCTCTGCGCGCGTTCGGCTGGCGTCGTCGTTGCTGATCGCCGCGCTGCTGGTCGCCGGCGGCAGCGCGGTCGGCGGCGTGCTGCGCTGGCTGACGACGCTGGCCATCGACCGGCCGGTCGACGGCGCGACGCCGTGGCTCGGCACCCTCGCCGTGAACGTCGTCGGCTGCGCCGCGATCGGCGTGGCCGCCGCGCTGATCCGCGAGCCGCAGGCGAAGCTGTTCGTGATGACCGGCGTGCTCGGCGGCTTCACGACCTTCTCGGCGTTCGCGCTGCAGAACGTGCAGCTCGCCGCCGCCGGCCGTCACGGCGAGGCGTGCGCCTGCATCGGCCTGTCGCTGGCGGGGTGCCTGGCGGGGACGTGGGCTGGACTGGCGCTCGGGACGCGCCTCGCCGGCTGAAGCGCGCTCAGCGCCGCGCGGCGGGCGCGTTGCCGGCCGGCAGGATCGACCCCGACGTGCCGCGCTGGATGCCGCGGAACAGCATCTCCATCTCGTCCGGGTTGTCCGACGTCGCCAGCGCGTCCTCGCGGCTGATCAGCCCGCCCTCGAAGAGCTTGAAGAGCGACTGGTTGAACGTGACGCAGCCGAAGTGCTCGCTGTCGCGGATCGCCCCGTAGAGCTCGAGCGTGCGGCCCTCCTCGAGCATCTGCTTGATGGTCGGGGTCGCGATCATGATCTCGAGGCCGGGCACGCGTCCGGGCTGGCCGAGGCGCGGCACGAGGCGCTGGCTGATCACCGCCTGGAAGACCATCGACAGCTGCATGCGGATCAGCTGGTGCTGGTACGGCGGGAAGAAGTTGATGATGCGTTCCATCGTCTGCTGCGCGTTGATCGTATGCAGCGTGGACAGCACGAGGTGGCCGGTCTCGGCGGCGTCGATCGCCGCCTGGACCGTCTCCTGATCGCGCATCTCGCCGATCAGGATG